>NZ_AKJS01000188.1 GCF_000282215.1 Pseudomonas sp. GM21 | reverse complement strand
CCGGACGCAGCCTCGCAGGCTCGGCAGCTGCTACAGGGGTGAATCAGGCGTCGCGGCGCAAGTCCGGCGGAATCGGCAGGTCATCCTTGAGTGGTTCAGGCGGTTTGCCTTTGCCCGCGCGGTGCTGGCGGACCTGGTAGACGTAGGCCAATACCTGGGCAACGGCCAGATACAAGCCACCGGGAATTTCCTGTTCCAGCTCAGTGGAGTAATAGATCGAACGCGCCAGCGCTGGCGATTCGAGCAGCAGCACGTCGTTGGCCACGGCGATTTCCCGGATTTTCAAGGCCAGAAAGTCATTACCCTTGGCCAGCAGCACCGGCGCGCTACCTTTGTCGGGGTCGTATTTGAGGGCGACGGCATAGTGCGTCGGGTTGGTGATGACCACGTCGGCCTCGGGGATTGCCGCCATCATCCGCCGTTGCGACATCTCGCGCTGCAACTGGCGAATTCGCTGTTTGACCTCTGGCCGCCCTTCCTGATCCTTATGCTCGTCGCGCACTTCCTGCTTGGTCATCAGCAGTTTCTTGTGGCTCTCCCACAGCTGCACCGGCACGTCGACAGCGGCGATGATCATGAGCCCGCAGGCCATCCACAAAGCGCTCCAGCCTACGACTTGCAGGCTGTGAATGATCGCCATTTCCAATGGCTCGTGCGCGATGCGCAACAGGTCGTCGATGTCAGCAGACAACACCGCCAGCGCCACGAACAACACGATCAGAAACTTTGCCAGAGCCTTGAGCAGTTCGACAAGGGCCTTGGTCGAGAACATTCGTTTGAGCCCCGCACCGGGGTTCATGCGACTGAATTTCGGCGCCATCGAGCCCGCTGCGAACAGCCAGCCACCGAGAGAAATCGGACCGATCAACGCGGCCAGCAGCAAGGTGATCATCACCGGCTGAATCGCCACCAGCGCAATCTGCCCCGAATGCAGCAGGAAACTGCCCATATTGCGCTGATCCATAATCACTTCCCGCGAGAGCGTGAAGTTCATGCGCATGAGCTCCATCATCTCCTGCGCCAGGGCACCGCCGAAAATCAGCAAGGCGCCAGCACCCGCGAGCATGATCGCCAGGGTGTTGAGCTCCTTGGAGCGCGCAACCTCACCCTTGTCCCGGGAGTCTTTTTTGCGTTTCTCCGTGGGGTCTTCTGTTTTGTCCTGACCGCTTTCGCTCTCAGCCATGACTCAGCGCGCCCGTGCCAGTTCGCGTAAAAACTGCAAGGCCTCGGTGGCCAGCGGTTGATACTGATTGATGATGTCCGCCAGCCCGACCCAGACGATGAACAGCCCGAGCACCAACGTCAGCGGGAAACCGATAGAGAAAATGTTCAGTTGCGGCGCCGCCCGGGTCATCACGCCAAACGCAATGTTGACCACCAGCAGCGCTGTGATTGCGGGCAGCACCAACAATAACGCGGCACCCAGCACCCAACCGAGCTTGCCGGCCAGCTCCCAGAAATGATTGACCAGCAAACCACTACCGACCGGTATTGTCGTGAAGCTTTCTGTCAGCACTTCGAAGACCACCAGGTGGCCATTCATGGACAGGAACAACAGCGTCACGAGCATGGTGAAGAACTGCCCGATCACCGCCACGGACACGCCGTTGGTGGGGTCGACCATCGAAGCGAAGCCCATGCCCATCTGAATGGAGACGATCTGCCCGGCGATCACGAAGGCCTGAAAGAACAACTGTAAGGAAAAACCCAGCAACGCGCCAATCAGGATCTGCTCGGCAATCAGCAGCAGCCCGCTCAAGTCCAGCGCATTGACCGGCGGCATCGGCGGCAGACCCGGCGCAATCACCACGGTGATTGCCAGCGCAAAATACAAGCGCACACGCGTGGGCACCAGGGACGTGCCGAACACTGGCATGACCATCAACAACGAGCCGATACGAAACAGCGGCAACATGAACGTCGCCACCCAGGTACTGATTTGGAGATCGGTCAGCTGAAGCAACGACGGCATGGTTTAGCCGATGACCTGAGGAATACTGCCGTACAGCTGCAGGATGTATTCCATGAAGGTCTGCACCAGCCACGGGCCGGCAACAATCAGCGTCACCAACATGACGAGCAAGCGCGGCAGGAAGCTCAGGGTCTGTTCGTTGATCTGCGTGGCGGCCTGGAACATCGCCACCAACAGGCCGACCAGCAGGCTGGGAATCACCAGCACGGCGACCATCATGGTGGTCAGCCACAGCGCTTCGCGGAAGATGTCTACCGCCACTTCCGGCGTCATGGTGATACACCGCCAAAGCTGCTCGCCAAGGTACCGATGATCAACGCCCAGCCATCCACCAGCACGAACAGCATGATCTTGAACGGCAGGGAAATGATCAGTGGCGAGAGCATCATCATCCCCATCGCCATCAGCACACTGGCGACGACCAGGTCGATGATCAGGAACGGAATGAAGATCATGAAGCCGATCTGAAACGCGGTTTTAAGCTCGGAGGTGACAAACGCCGGCACCAGAATGGTCAGCGGCGCCTGATCCGGCGAGGCGATATCGGTACGCTTGGACAGGCGCATGAACAGCTCAAGATCGCTGCTGCGTGTTTGTGCCAGCATGAAGTCCTTGATCGGCACCTGAGCCTTGGCCACGGCATCTTGAGCGGTGAGTTTTTCCGCCAGATACGGTTGCAACGCGTCCTGATTCACTCGGTCAAACACCGGCGCCATGATGAAAAGCGTCAGAAACAGCGCCATACCCGTGAGGATCTGGTTCGATGGCGTCTGCTGCAAACCCAGGGCCTGACGCAAAATCGAGAAGACAATGATGATCCGAGTGAAGCTGGTCATCAGCATGACAAACGCCGGGATGAAGCTCAGCGCGGTCATGATCAGCAGGATTTGCAGGCTGACCGAATATTCCTGAGCACCATCGGCATTGGTGCCCAGGGTGATCGCCGGGATCGACAACGGATCGGCGGCGAACGCCAGCGGCGCGGCCAGCATCAGGGCCAGCGTCAAGACGATGCGTAACGCACCCATTACTTCTTATCCTTCTGATCCTTGCCGAGCATCTCCAATAGACGCTGGGCAAACTCCGGAGTCGCTTTTTCACTTGCGCCCGGCACCTGCACCGGCTCCTTGAGCACGTGCAGCGCAGTGATGGTGCCAGGACTGAGGCCGAGCAGGATCTGCTCGTTGCCGACTTGCACCAGCATCAAACGGTCGCGAGGCCCCAGCGCACGGGAACCGATCAGTTCGATCACCTGCCCTTTGCCGGCCGGCCCGGCCTGCTGGACCCGACGCAACATCCACGCGAGGAAGAAGATCAACCCCAGCACCAGCAGCAGGCCGAACACCAATTGCGTCAATTGCCCAGCCACCCCGCTGCTGACCGCCGGCGCGGCAGCCGCAGCAGCGGTCGCTACCGGCTCGGCAGCGAGCACGCTGAACGGCATCGCCAGCACAAACCCCAGAACCTTTTTCACTTAGCGCAGCTTCTTGATGCGTTCGCTCGGGCTGATCACGTCGGTCAGGCGGATGCCGAACTTCTCGTTGACCACAACCACTTCGCCGTGAGCGATCAGCGTGCCGTTGACCAGTACGTCCAGCGGCTCACCGGCCAGACGATCCAGCTCGATCACCGAACCCTGGTTGAGTTGCAGCAGGTTACGGATGTTGATGTCAGTGCTGCCCACTTCCATGGAAATCGATACCGGGATATCGAGGATCACGTCCAGGTTCGGACCTTCCAGGCTGACCGGATCGTTGCTCTTCGCCACGCCGCCAAACTCTTCCATCGGCAGACGGTTGGACGACGAGCCAGCGCTATCGGCCGCCAGCAAGGCGTCGATATCGTCCTGACCGGCGTCTCCGGTTTCTTCCAGGGCCGCAGCCCATTCATCAGCCAGCGCCTGGTCGTCCTGGGCGTTCATATCGTCGTTCATCATTTGTCCTCGGCGGGCAAAAATTCAGTGAGTAGCAGTCTGTTGAAACAAAGGGGTTTGAGCGCTGGTCAACGGCGCTCGATCGGCTCGATCACCTGCAACGCGAGGTTGCCTTTGTGCGAGCCCATCTTGACCTTGAAGGCAGGCACGCCATTGGCGCGCATGATCATTTCTTCCGGCATCTCGACCGGGATAATGTCCCCGGGCTGCATGTGCAGGATGTCGCGCAAGCGCAACTGACGACGGGCAACCGTGGCACCGATCGGCACGTCGACATCCAGCACGTCCTGACGCAGGGCGTTGACCCAGCGCTCGTCCTGGTCGTCGAGGTCCGACTGGAAACCGGCATCGAGCATTTCACGCACCGGCTCGATCATCGAGTACGGCATGGTCACGTGCAGGTCGCCGCCACCGCCATCGAGTTCGATGTGGAACGTGGACACCACAACAGCTTCGCTCGGGCCGACGATGTTGGCCATCGCCGGGTTCACTTCCGAGTTGATGTACTCGAAGTTCACTTCCATGATCGCCTGCCAGGCTTCCTTCAAATCGATGAAGGCCTGCTCCAGCACCATGCGCACCACGCGCAGTTCGGTGGGGGTGAATTCACGCCCCTCGATCTTGGCGTGACGGCCGTCGCCGCCGAAGAAGTTGTCCACCAGCTTGAACACCAGCTTGGCGTCGAGGATGAACAGCGCGGTACCGCGCAATGGCTTGATCTTCACCAGATTGAGGCTGGTCGGTACGTACAGCGAGTGCACGTACTCGCCAAACTTCATCACCTGCACACCACCGACGGCAACGTCCGCCGAGCGACGCAGCATGTTGAACATGCTGATGCGGGTGTAACGGGCGAAACGCTCGTTGATCATTTCCAGGGTCGGCATGCGTCCGCGGACGATGCGATCCTGGCTGGTCAGGTCGTAGCTTTTGACGCTGCCGGGTTCAGCAACGTTATCGGTCTGTACCAGACCATCGTCGACGCCATGCAACAGCGCATCGATCTCATCCTGGGACAGCAGGTCCTGCACGGCCATGTCGTGTTCCTACTGCAGTACGAAATTAGTGAAAAGCAACTGTTCGATCACCACTTTGCCGAGCTCTTTCTGTGCCACTTCCTGAACGCTGGCCGTGGCCTTCTGACGCAACATCTCCTGGCCAACCGGCGTGGCCAGGGCGGTGAAATCCTGGCCGGAAAACAACATGACCAGGTTGTTGCGGATCACCGGCATGTGCACTTTGAGCGCCTCCAGTTCGGCCTGATCGCGACCCTGCATGGTGATACTCACCTGCATGTAGCGCTGACGGCCATTCTGGTTGTAGTTGGCGACGAAGGCCGGTGCCATCGGCTCAAAAATCGCGGGCAGCTTGCCGACCACTGCGGTTTCCGCAGCGGCAGGTTTGCTCTGGGCGTTGTGCATGAAGAACCAGGTCGCCCCCACGGACATGCCGATCGCCAGCAGCAAGGCCACCACGATCAAAATGATCAGCTTGATCTTGCCTTTGGTTGCGGGCTCTTTTACTGCTGCTTCGCTCTTCGCCATGCCAATAATCCGTCACTATTCGGGTTTTCACAGTCGCACGGCAAGGCAAGAGCAAGTGTTATGCCAGAAGTGTCGGGAGGGCGCTGGGCGGGGGTTTCAGGGAGACCACAAAAACAAATGTGGGAGCGAGCCTGCTCGCGATAGCGGTGTAACAGTCAACGAAAATGTTGAATGTTACTGCCTCATCGCGAGCAGGCTCGCTCCCACAGGGGATAGCGTTTTTATCAGGCGTAGTAATCGACGGCGCTGGAGCCGATCACGCTGGTGGTGTCGACGGCGGCTTCAGTCACAGCAGTCGCGAGGTCTTCTTCCATCGAGTCGACGCGACCACCAGCGGCATTGGAGCGACCGCCCTGCCCCTGCTGAGTTTGATCCTGCCCCTGACCTTGCCAGCCACGAGACTGATCGGACACGTTGACGTCGACCTGCCCCATGCCCTGCTGCGTGAACATGTCACGCAAGCGATGCATTTGACTGTCCAGCGCTTCGCGAACGCCTGGATGGGCGCTTATGAAGGTGACTTGGGTCTGCTGGTCCGGAACCATATTCACCCGAATATCGAGGCGACCCAACTCGGCGGGTTGCAACTGAATATCGGCCGCCTTGAGGTTGGCGCTGGAGAGGTACATGACGCGGTTGACCACCTCTTCGGTCCAGCCACTCTGATGCATGGCAATCGGCTGATTCACCGGCAACGTGTTAGCCGTTTTAGGGGTGGCCGCTTGAGTCAATGCCGCCAGACGGTTGGCGAAGTCATCGACACGGGTATCACTGCTGGCGCTTTTCAGGTCTTTAAGGCCGTCATCGATCAGACCACTGAACGCTTTCTCGCCGCCTTGGCTGGTGCTGTCTTTATCGGTTTGCAGATCAACCATGCCCGCCATGCCGGCGGCAAAGCTCTGCGTCAAGGTCGGTTCACTGTCAGCCGGGGCCGGGGCTTGGGCTTGGGCTTGGGTTTGGGTCGGAGTTGCTATGGGCCGGGCCTGGCTGGAAGCGGAAATGTGACCACTTTGCTCCATGGCCAGACGCACGGCTGGCAGTGCGTCGAGTGGATCGGCTTCAGGATCGAAGTCGCTGACGATGATTGCGGCGGCTTGCGCAGGAGTGGCAGCCACAGGCGCCGCGACCGGCACCGCGACCTGCGGTTGCACAGTGTCAACAACGGGCACGGCGTGCTCGACAGGAACCGTGACCAATGGCTGCACGACCGCCATCAAGGCAGGATCAAGGGACGGATCGATTGGGAGGGTGTCGACCACCGGCGTCTCGCTGGCAACCGGTGCGACATTGCCGGTGAGCGCATCCTCGATCGGCGCCGGTTTTTCGGCGGGCAAGGAATTGCCGCTATCGGCAACCAAAAGCTCCAGGACGGCAGCGGTATCGCTGTTGACGTCGGAATTTGCCGTGCCTTGCGCCGCGGTATCAGTCGCCGGCGTGGCGGATTTATCCGCGTCCACAGCAGGTTTGCCCTGAGACTGATTGGCATAAACCTCAGCAAAGCTGGAGGCTTTATCCCCGGGCTCAGCAGCCACCGCCGGGGTATTGGCGGACGTGGCGACGGTCTTGGCCGCCGGGCTGGCCTGAGAAATTGAATTGGGGGTAACGGGCATTAAACGGTCTCCGCTGCACTGGGATCGTAGGTACAGTTGAGCGAGTTAAATGCAAGGGACGGGCCAGCATGACCAACCGGCGCTAAAAGCGCCAAGTGGTCGGATTATTCGGAGAGAGAGCGCTGTCTTTCCGCCTCATAAAGCGGTCGGACGATGGCAAATTCACCGTCGATTTCTCCCAATAGTTTATCAATGCCGGCGAGGCTTTTTTGCCTGGCGCGCTGTTCAAGCTCATGGCACAACTCAGCCAGGCGAACGGCGCCCATATTACTGCTACTGCCCTTGAAACTATGGGCTGTATTCATCAGCAGCAAGGCATTATCAGCCGTTCGCAGCGTCAGCAAACGCTCTTCGGAATCACGAAGAAATACATCCAGCAGCTCTGGATACTCATCCTCCATCACTTCCTGCAACGCGATCAGCACGCTTGGGTCCAGATGTGTGTCAACCACTTGCTCACTCCTTGATCAAGAATGCGTGAATTATGCCAGAGCCTCCCAGAAAAACTCCACGCACGCACTGCGCCCATTGTCAGACCAGCTCGCATTACGGCTCAACTGGCGGATAAGGCTGATGCCACGGCCCGACAGGCGGGCACCATCAAGCGGCCGATCCTGTACCCGAGCCACGTCAAACCCCTTGCCACTGTCTTCAACCCGAACAGTCAGGCAACCGCCCTTGCCTTCTGGCGAGACCTGCAAATGCACTCGCACATAACCGTCCTGCAGTGCATCCAGGCGCTCATTGCGCTGAAGATAATAGCGCGCAAAACCCGATGCATCGCGCTTGAGGCTTGAATCCAGACCCAGCACGCCGTGCTCCAGCGCATTGGAATACAGCTCGGCGAGCACACTGTAGAGCGCGCCGCTCTGAGCCCGCAACCCGTGAACCTCAAGCAGCAACTGCAACAGGTAGGGCAGCGGATTGAAACGTTTGAGGGTCGCGGCGCGGAACTCAAAACTCGCTGACCAGTCCAGCGGACAGGACTGGCCGCTGTCGGAGTACACCAACGCAGGAGGACTCAGTTGCGCCGCCTCCAGCAGTCTGATCTCGACCATGCTCACGTCATCGCGGGCTTCGCCGCCAAAATCCCGCAGAGCCTGTTCGATTTCTTCGAAGAGTGCGTCAGGCTGACGGTTGGCCGCAAACACCTGCCGCAACCGCTCAACGCCAAACAATTGCTCGTGACCATCGCAGGTATCGATCACCCCGTCGGACAGCAGGAACACTCGATCCCCAACGGCCATCGGGAACACTTCGGTGCGGTCATCGAAGGTCTGCGAGCTCAGAACGCCCAGCGGCAAGTGACGCGCTGTCAGCGGCTTGCGCTCACCTGTAGCGATGCTGTGCAAATAGCCGTCCGGCATTCCGCCATTCCAGACCTCCACCGAGCGTCGCTGAAAGCTCAGACACAGCAAGGTGGCGCAGCAAAACATGTCGACCGGCAAGATGCGCTTGAGCTTGGCGTTCATCTCCCGCAGGGTTTCCGCCAGGCCGTAGCCCTTGGCCGTCATGCCGTAGAAGACTTCGGCCAGTGGCATGGCCCCCACGGCCGCTGGTAACCCATGGCCGGTGAAATCCCCCAACAGCACATGCATATCGCCAGCCGGGGTGAAAGCGGCCAACAACAGATCACCATTGAACAGCGCATAAGGCGATTGCAGGTAGCGAATATTCGGCGCACTCAGGCAGCCGGAATGCGCGACCTTGTCGAACACGGCCTTGGCCACCCGCTGCTCATTGAGCAAATACTCGTGATGCCTGGCGATCAGGTCACGCTGCTGCAGCACAGTGCTTTGCAAGCGGCGCAAGCGATCCATCGCCTTGATCTTGGCCGCCAGAATTACCGGGTTGTAGGGCTTCGCCAGAAAGTCGTCACCGCCAGCCTCCAGGCACCGGGCCAGCGCTTCGCTTTCACTGAGCGAGGTCAGGAAGATGATCGGCACCAGGGTTTCCCCGGCCAGCAGCTTGATCTGTCGCGCAGCCTCGAAACCGTCCATCACCGGCATCATGGCGTCCATCAACACCAGGTGCGGTCGTTGCTGGCGAAAGGTTTCGACCGCCTCGGCACCATCGGCGGCGGTCAGCACTTCATGGCCCTGGCGGCGGACGATGCGCGACAGCAGCATGCGATCGGCCGCACTGTCTTCGGCGATGAGTATGGTCAGGGGTTCGAGTGACTGCATGCCCGTCAACTGATGTCGAACAGCTTGTCGAAATTGGAGATAGCGAGGATTTTCCGCACATCTGAACTGCTATTGACCACACGAATATCGGACCTGTCTCCGCCCGAATGATCCCGCAGCAGGAGCAACATGCCCAGCGCCGAGCTATCGAGGTAGGTTGCGTCTTTCAAGTCGACGACCACCGATTTCGGCATCTTGCCGTCTTTGCGCTCGTAAGACTCACGAAATGCAAGATGCTTGGCGAAATCAAATCGCCCCTTTATCGAAATCGTAAGTATTTTCCCATCCCGGGATAGTTCTGCTGTGACTGTCATTAAACGGCTTCCTTGTCATGGGCTAACGTGCTGCACAAGGTTTAGCACTAGGGAGAAAGGGGAGCAAGGCGCAACGATTGTTCAATACGGATCATGTCTGGGCAAGCGCTGCGACAATTCATCCAGCAATTTCTGTTCGCGCTTGTCTTCCAGCTGCTGTGCCTCATCCCGGTAACGCTGTACCAGTTTTCGCAAACCTTCGACACGGGCGAACGCTTGTTGCCAGGTGTCGCGCGCTTTGTTCAGGTTGTTCTGGTGCCAGTTCAGGCTCTGTCGCTGCTGATCGATGGCAGTGCCCAATTGCGCCAGAAAACCCTGATACCCCAGCAACCACTGACCGGAAACGCCACTGCTACCGCGCACGATCCATTGTTCCTGGTATTCGAGGCGGAAGGCTTCAAGGTCGGCGAGCTTGCTTTCTGCCACACGCACCTGCCCCTGAAAATGCCCGAGGCGAAGGACGGCGGTTTTCTCGGCCTTTTCGGCCATTTCCACCACCGGCGCCAGGCGCGCGGCTCGACTTACAGCCATGGCGGGTTAACCGCCCGCTGCCGGGGCAAAAATGGACGCGAGATGGTTAACGCTGGCGCCCATGCCGATGTTGTCGTTCAAACCCTGACGCAGGTAAGTGACCATGGCTGGCTGGAGGGAAATCGCGGTGTCGGTTTCACGATCGCCACCCGGCACATAAGCACCGACACTGATCAAGTCGCGACTCTGCTGATAGCGTGACCAGTACTGTTTGAACATTTGCGCGCGGGTCATGTGTTCTGGGCTGACCACCGATGGCATGACTCGGCTGATGGACGCTTCGATATCGATGGCCGGGTAATGCCCCTCTTCAGCCAATCGGCGGGACAACACGATGTGACCGTCGAGTACGCCGCGCGCGGCATCGGCAATCGGGTCCTGCTGATCGTCGCCTTCGGACAACACGGTGTAGAACGCCGTGATCGAACCACCGCCCTTCTCGGCGTTACCGGCCCGCTCCACCAGCTTTGGCAGCTTGGCAAATACCGACGGCGGGTAACCTTTGGTGGCGGGCGGTTCGCCAATGGCCAGGGCGATTTCCCGCTGGGCCTGGGCAAAACGGGTCAGGGAATCCATGAGCAGCAGGACGTTTTTGCCCTTGTCGCGGAAATACTCGGCAATGCGCGTGCAGTACATCGCCGCACGCAGACGCATCAGCGGCGCATCGTCCGCCGGCGAGGCCACGACCACGGAACGCTTGAGCCCTTCTTCACCGAGGATGTGCTCGATGAATTCTTTGACTTCGCGACCCCGTTCACCGATCAGCCCGACGACGATAATGTCGGCCTCGGTGAATCGAGTCATCATGCCCAGCAGCACCGATTTACCCACACCAGTACCGGCGAACAGCCCGAGCCGCTGGCCGCGACCGACCGTCAACAAACCGTTGATGGTACGAATGCCCACGTCCAGCGGTTCGCTGATCGGTTCGCGCTTGAGCGGGTTAATGGTGGGGCCGTCCATCGGCACCCAGTCTTCGGCTTTCATCCCGCCTTTGCCGTCCAGCGCACGGCCGGCGCCATCAAGCACCCGCCCCAACATGCTCATGCCCATTGGCAAGCGGCCGGTATCGGCCAACGGAACCACACGGGCACCCGGTGCAATGCCGGCCACGCTGCCGACGGGCATCAGGAAGACTTTGCTGCCGGAGAAGCCCATGACCTCGGCTTCAACCTGCACCGGATGATAGCTGTCGTCGTTGATGACCATGCAGCGGCTGCCCATGGCAGCGCGCAGGCCTTCGGCTTCGAGGGTCAGGCCGACCATGCGCAGCAAGCGGCCTTCCAGGATCGGCGCACCGGCCAGTTCCGTAGCCTCGGCGTAACCGCTCAGGCGCTTGGCGAAGCTGGTGCGATCAAGACGCATCGGAGTTGTCCCGATCCCGCTCGACAGCAGGCTTTTCGTCGACAGGCACCTGCAGGCTCAAATCCGGTGCAGACGGGTGCAACGCCTGATCGTGCAACTGATCGAGCAGCTTGGCCATGACCTGGGCGACGCGGGTTTCGACGGTGGCGTCGATGCGACTGTGTTCCGTTTCAACCCGGCAACCACCGGGCAACAACGATTCGTCTTCGACGATGCGCCAGGTTTCTTCATGGCGTTCACGCAGCGCTTTGACTTGTTCGAAGTCCTGCGGATTGATGTACAAGCGCACATTGCCTGCACCCAACGGCAGGAGCTTGAGTGCTTCACGCATGACGTGTTCAATCTGCGTGGAGTCGATGGCCAGTTCGCGCTGAATCACTTGTTTGGTGATGTGCTGCACGAGGTCGACCATGGACTTTTCAATGAAGGTGTCCTGCTCGGCGATAGGCTCGAACAGGTTGACCATCAACTGCTCAAGACCGGCAATCTTCGGTGTCAGCGCCGCTTCGGCTTCCTGACGAACCTTGAGCGTGGTGCTGTGAAAACCTTCTTTCTCGCCCACTGCAAAGCCTTCGTTGTAGGCCTCCTGGCGAATCGCTTCGAGCTCTTCAAGGGTCAGTGGCTGGACTTCGTCCAGCGGCACTTCTTCCATTTCCGGCGGCTCGGGCTCAGGTTCTGGCTCGGGCTCCGGGACAAACGGATCGAAACTGGGCAGCGCCCAGACGTCGAAAGCGGCAACCTGCTTGCCACGAATCAGGTCGGTCTGGGACTCATCATGTTTAGACGACATAGTGACCTTAGATCATCTCTTCGCCGCCCTTCCCGCCGAGAACGATTTCTCCGGCTTCGGCCATACGGCGGGCAATGGTGAGGATTTCTTTCTGCGCGGTTTCCACGTCGCTGACGCGCACCGGGCCCTTGGCCTCGAGGTCGTCGCGCAACAATTCGGCCGCCCGTTTGGACATGTTCTTGAAGATCTTTTCCTTGACGCCTTCGTCCGAACCCTTGAGGGCCAGCACCAGCACATCGGAGGACACTTCGCGCAGCAACGCCTGAATCCCGCGGTCGTCGACATCGGACAGGTTGTTGAACACGAACATGAGGTCTTCGATCTGACCGGACAGGTCTTCGTCGACTTCGCGGATCGAGTCCATCAGCTGACCTTCGATTGAGCTGTCGAGGAAGTTCATGATGTCGGCCGCGCGCTTGATGCCACCCAGGGTGGTGCGCGAGGCATTCGAGTTGCCGGAGAACTGCTTCTCGAGAATCTGATTGAGCTCTTTAAGGGCCGCTGGCTGGACGGTGTTCAGCGAGGACACTCGCAGAATGATGTCCAGTCGTACCTTGTGGTCGAAGTTACCGAGCACTTCACCGGCTTGATCCGGGTCGAGGTACGCCACCACGATCGCCTGGATCTGTGGGTGCTCGTAACGGATCACGTCGGCAACGGCGCGCGGCTCCATCCATTTCAGGCTGTCAAGGCCACTGGTGTTGCCTCCCAGCAGGATGCGGTCGATCAGGCCGTTGGCCTTGTCTTCGCCCAAGGCCTGGGTGAGCATTTTGCGCACGTAGTCGTCGGAGCCGACGCCCAAGCTGGTCTGGTCGCCGACGATGTCGACGAACTCGCTCATCACCTGCTCGACTTGCTCGCGGTGCACGTTGCCCATCTGGGCCATCGCGACACCCACGCGCTGGACCTCTTTAGGCCCCATGTGACGCAATACCTGGGCAGCATCGGTCGAACCGAGGGACAGCAGCAGAATCGCGGCTTTGTCGACCTTGGACAGTTTGGCGGCAACGGCTCGGTTATCACTCATCTGCGTTAATCCACTCTTTCACGACCTGGGCCACACGACCCGGGTCTTCTGCCACCAGACTCTTGATTGCATTCAACTGTGCGTCATAGCCTTCGCTCGGGCTTGGCAGCAGGATGCTTTGCGGGCCGCCGAGGCTGACGCGATCGTTGGCCAGTTCGCCGTCCAGGCCGCCCATGCCACCCAACTCGGCGTCGCTGCCGACCAGCTGTTTCTCTTTGCCGCCACCGGTGATGTTGTTGAGTACCGGACGCAGCACGCCGAACACCAACACCAGGATGAACAAGACGCCCAGCAATTGCTTGACGATGTCCCAGAACCACGGCTGCGAGTAGAACGGAATATCGGCAATCACTTCACCGCGTTCCGCGGAGAACGGCATGTTGATCACACTGACGCTGTCGCCACGGCTGGCATCGAAACCGACCGCGTCCTGTACCAGGCGTGTGAACCGTGCCAATTCATCGGCGGTCCACGGTGCGCGGGTGGTTTCACCGTTGGCCGCGTTAACTTTGACCTGATCGTCCACCACCACCGACACTGACAGGCGATTCAACCGGCCCTGTTGTTGCTTGGTGTGGCTGATGGAGCGGTCGAGTTCGAAGTTCTTGGTGGATTGTTGACGCTTGTCTGCCGGGTACGGCGCCAGCATTGGCTGACCGGTGGCGGGGTCCATGATTTGCTGGCCGTTGGCATCGATCAACGGCTGGCCCGGTTGCACCATGCCGGCCGAGGCGGTCGTGCCGCCAGTGGTTTGCGGTGCAGAGGCTGGCGACGGCGGCTGGTTGCTCAGGGCACCCGGCACACCTTGCGGGCCGTTGCTGGCGGTGCGTTGTTCGTTGACCGACTGCTCGCTGCGCAACGCCGGTTGATCCGGGTTGAACTGCTCGGAGGTCGACTCGACAGCGCTGAAATCGACGTCGGCAGACACTTCGGCTTTATAGCGATCGTTACCCAGCACCGGTTGCAGAATGTTATGCACGCGCTGGGTGAGCATGGTCTCCATGCGGCGGCTGTAATCGAATTGCTTGCCGGCCATGGTCAGTTCGGAGTTTTCCGCCTGATCCGACAGCAGGTTGCCCTTCTGGTCGACGACGGTGATCTGCGATTTGCTCAGCTCAGGAACACTGGTCGCGACCAGGTTGATGATCGCCACCACTTGACCCGGCTCCAGCGAACGACCGGAATACAGTTCAACCAGAACCGAAGCGCTTGGCTTGCGTTCATCACGCACGAACACCGAACTTTTCGGAATCGCCAGGTGCACGCGGGCGCCCTTGACGTTGTTCAGGCTGGAAATGGTACGTGCCAGTTCGCCTTCGAGGCCGCGACGATAACGGGTCGCTTCCATGAACTGGCTGGTCCCGAGGCCCTGGTCCTTGTCGAGGATTTCAAAACCGATGTTGCCGTCGCTGGGAGTGACACCAGCCGCCGCGAGTTTCAATCGCGCACGGGACAAATCATCGGCCTTGACCAGCAAGGCGCCAGAGTTCGGTTCGACGGTATAAGGAATATCGGCGGAGGCCAGGGTATCCATGACCTGTTTGGCGTCCATACCGGCAAGGCTGCCGTACAGAGGCCGGTAGTCCGGCTGCTGAGACCACAGCACCACGGCAAAGCCAATCGCCACGCTTGCAGCCAGGCCGACCAACAGGCCTACCTGACGCAACATGGTCATCTCGGAGAGGTTTTCCAGGAAGGACAACCCGAACAGCGGCGGTTTGCCGTCAATTGGAGTGACCTTGGCCGGAACGTTATCGGCGACTGCTTCTGCCATGACTCAATTCGTCCTTAAACCGGCATCTGCATGATGTCTTGGTAAGCCTGAACCAGCTTGTTGCGCACTTGCGTCAACGCCTGGAAAGAGACACTGGCCTTCTGCGAGGAGATCATGACGTCCGTCAGGTCGACGCCGCTCTTGCCGATCTCGAAAGCACTGGCCAACTGAGTGGATGCCTGCTGAGTGTCGTTCACTTTATTGACGGCTTGACCGAGCATGTCGGAAAAGCTGCTGCCACCCAGTTCAGGGACTGCGGCAGTCGATTTAGGCGCAGACATGGCATCCATTTGCATGGAGCGCATATCCAGCATCAACCGATTAAATTCAATACCTTGGCTCATGATCTACTCTCGTTGGCGACCCGCAATTTTTTGACACTCACTCGGCGGGTAGTGAGGTGTTAGCAACAAGGGTGCCAGCTCCGTGATGGCTCTGAACAAAAGGCATTTGGAATCATCGCAAAACACTTGTGGGAGCGAGCCTGCTTTCAGGTGGCAAACAAATACGCTTCCACATCCATTCCGGCGTCACGCATCTGCGCCAGCTTGTAGCGCAACGTGCGCGGGCTGATACCCAGTCGCTCGGCAGCCTCCTTGCGACGACCACGCTCGGATCGCAAGGTATCGATAATCATCTGGAATTCGCGGCGCCGCAGGTCATCACCCAAAGCGCCAGTCGATTGCGCGTCAACTTCCACTGCTCGTACCGGCGCAGCTACCGATGCCGGAAGCGGCGCACACGCAACCGGCCCGGACAGGCAAAAATCCTGGGGCTGGATCACCCCTCCCTGCTGCAGGATCAAGGCCCGCTGAATGGCATTGTCCAGCTCACGCACATTGCCCGGCCATGGGTAACCGATCAGGCACGCCCTCGCCTCGGGCGACAGTCGTGCGTCTGCATGCTTCATTTTATTGACGTGTTTGGCCAACAGTCGCTCGGCCAGCGGCAGGATGTCGGCAGTGCGCTCGCGCAGTGGACACCAGGCCAGCGGAAACACCGACAGCCGATAGTAAAGGTCTTCACGAAAACGCCCCGCCGCCACTTCGCCGGCCAGATCGCGGTTGGTGGTGGCCACGACCCGAATGTCCAGCGTGATGGTTTTACGGGCACCCACCCGCTCGACTTCACGCTCCTGCAAAACGCGCAGCAACTTGGCCTGAAGGCCGAGGGGCATTTCGGAAATTTCGTCGAGCAGAATCGTGCCGCCGTCGGCTTGTTCGAACTTGCCGGCCTGCGCCGAAATGGCGCCCGTGAACGAACCTTTTTCGTGACCGAACAACGTGGCTTCAAGCATGTTGTCGGGGATCGCTGCGCAGTTGATCGCAATAAACGGCTGACTGGCGCGATGGGAATGCTGGTGAATGTAGCGCGCCAAGACTTCCTTGCCGGTACCGGATTCGCCCGAGATCAATACCGTGGAATCACTGCGCGCCACTCTCGCGGCCAAGTCCAGCAACTGCGCGCTGGCCGGTTCGAACGCGACAGGCCCATCGCCTTCGACCGTACCGAGATTGCCCAACGCGTGACGCGCCACCAAATCAAGCAATGCCTTGGGCTCGAATGGCTTGACCAGATAATCCGCCGCCCCTTGGCGCATTGCATCGACCGCCCGTTCGACGGCGCCATGGGCCGTCATCAGCAACACCGGCAATTGCGGTTGACGCGCGCGCAGCACTCCGAGCAACTGGTGCCCGTCCATGCCCGGCATATTGACGTCACTGATTACCAGACTGAACGCCTCGACCGCCACCGCCGCCAACGCATCTTCTGCCGAACCGACCGCCTTGAAATCGTGCCCCGCCAGCATCAGCGTATCGGCCAATGCTTCGCGTAGCGCGCGGTCATCCTCGACCAGTAAAACCTTGATGGCCATGCCTTTCATTCCGCTTCCTGGGCACTGGGCTTTTCAGCCGAAAAAAGCGGCAGAGTCACCTGTGCACACGTGCCGCGACCTGGTCGCGAGCGCAGCTGCAATTCTCCCTGATGCGCACGCGCCACCGCCTTGACCACGGTCAGACCCAGGCCGGTTCCTGTGGTCTTGGTGGTGAAAAACGGCTCACCCAGACGCGCCAGCACATGGCTGTCGATGCCACTGCCGCTGTCGCTGACGCACACGCGCAGGGTGTTTTCACGGGTGTAAAAGTGAACCTTCAACCGGACATCGCCGGCACTCGCCTGAATCGCATTCTCGACCAGATTGAGGATCGCCCCGATCAACGTGTCGCGATTACACAGCAACTCGCCAGCGTGACTGTCGCACTGCCAACGGACGGGCAGCTCTTGAACATGCGTCAGTGCCGCCGCCTGCAGTGATTGCATCAGCTGTTTGGGCGTGAGGCGGTCGGTCAGCGGCAGCTCGCCGCGAGCGAACACCAGCATGTCGCGAACCTGATGCTCCAGCTCATGCAAGCGCTCTTTCAGGCGACCGGCAAAACGCTGCTGCGTCGCGACCGGCAGCTCTTGCTCAGTCAAGTGACTGGCGTAAAGCAAAGCGGCTGATAACGGTGTGCGAATTTGATGAGCCAGCGAGGCAACCATTCGACCGAGGGAAGACAAGCGCTCGTGACGGGCCAGTTGATCTTGCAGGTGACGGGTTTCAGTCAGGTCGGTCAGCAGCACCAACTGCCCCGGCTCAGCGTCCAGCGAACGAGTGGCGATCGACAGACGCCGACCGTCCCTGAGTGAGACTTCGTGGCCGTCGTCTTTGCGAGGTGCAAAGCAACGGGCGATGACCTGGCGCCAGAGCTCACCTTCCAGCGGCAGGCCGAGCAATTCGCACGCCGCCGGGTTGGCTTCGCGCACAATGCCTTGGGCATCAATAACGATGACGCCGCCGGGCAATAGATCCAGGAGATTTTGCAGACGATTGGCCAGGCGCTCTTTTTCCGCCAGCTCTTGCATGCGCTGAGCACTGACTACCGCCAACTCGCCCTTGAGCTCAGTGACCCGGGCTTCAAGCAGGCTGTAGGAGTCGGTCAATTGACTCGACATCTGATTGAACAGCGCAAACGCCTGTTCAAGGCCAAGCCGGCTTGCCTGCTCTACGGACGAAGGCTGTCCCGAAGCGTCAGGGACAGGAGACAACTGGGCGGCTTGGGGCATTGTGCTCTCTCGCTTGGCTGACCGTCAGTTAAACGGAACGTTGCGAGGACTTAGCAATACCCGTGCCTAAAAAAAACCGCCCAAAAATGAAGGACTTGAAAAACAGGCGTCAATCATCTGCCTGTTCATCACCGTCGCGACGGCTCATGCCGTATTTGCGCATTTTTTCCACCAGCGTGGTGCGACGAATCCGCAGGCGTTCAGCAGCGCGCGCCACAATGCCATTGGCATCATCGAGCGCCTGCTGAATCAGGCCCTGCTCCAGACCACCAAGGTAGTCCTTCAGATCCAGGCCTTCCGGGGGCAGCATGGCAGTGGTGGTGAAGTCCGTGGAATGACCATTGATGGCCACCCGCTCTTCAAGATCACTGCGCAGGCTGTCGACCAACTGCTCATCTTCGTCATCGACGTAGCGGAATTTCTTCGGTAACTCGACCACACCGATCACCCCGTACGGGTGCATGATCGCCATGCGCTCCACCAGGTTGGCGAGTTCGCGAACGTTGCCCGGCCAACCGTGACGGCACAGCGACATGATCGCGGCGGAGTTGAAACGGATCGAACCGCGTTTCTCATGCTCCATGCGCGAGATCAACTCGTTCATCAGCAACGGGATGTCTTCGACACGTTCACGCAGGGGTGCCATCTCGATCGGGAACACGTTCAGGCGATAATACAAGTCTTCGCGGAACGTGCCGATCTCGATCATGCTTTCGAGATTCTTGTGGGTCGCGGCAATGATGCGCACGTCGACGCTTTGGGTCTTGTTGCTGCCCACGCGCTCGAAGGTGCGCTCCTGAAGGACACGCAGCAACTTGACCTGCATCGGCAGCGGCATGTCACCGATTTCATCAAGAAACAGGGTGC
Organism: Pseudomonas sp. GM21; assembly: GCF_000282215.1. Lineage (GTDB taxonomy): Bacteria > Pseudomonadota > Gammaproteobacteria > Pseudomonadales > Pseudomonadaceae > Aquipseudomonas. The sequence continues at coordinate 21,585 of NZ_AKJS01000188.1, read as the reverse complement.
CGCCGTTGGCCAGCTCGAAACGCCCGGCACGGCTGGTGATCGCCCCGGTGAAGGCGCCCTTCTCGTGGCCGAACAATTCGCTTTCCAGCAACTCGGCCGGGATCGCCCCGCAGTTGACCGGAACGAACGGCGCGTCACGACGCTTGGAGTGATAGTGCAAGTTGCGCGCAACCACTTCCTTGCCAGTGCCGGACTCGCCCAGGATCAGCACGCTGGCGTCAGTGTCGGCCACCTGCTGCATCATTTGACGGACGTGTTGAATCGCCCGGCTGGTGCCGACGAGGCTGCGGAACAGATTGGGCTCACGGTGGCGACCGCGCTCGCGGGCCTGGTCGTACATCTCGCGATAAACCTGGGCACGGTGCAGGGAGTCGAGCAACTTGCTGTAGCTGGGCGGCATTTCGAGAGTCGACAGCACTCGACGACGCTGGTCTTCAGGCAAGTCAACGGAAGAATTATCGCCCATCAACAAAACCGGAAGGAACTCATCCCAGGTAGCGAGTGTCTTTAACAAGCCCGTAAGTGCGCCAGGAGCATTGACCGTCCCGATGAGGACACAGATCACTTCACGACTTGATGACAAAGAGCCGACAGCCTGCTGCCAGTCATGGCTACCACAGGGTAAATTTTCTTCACCGAGAAAATTTAAAATCACCGCCAAATCGCGGCGGCGGACGCTATCGTCATCAATCAGCAGAATTTTGGTTTCACGCCACATGCAATAGCAACTTCCCTAGTCAACTCAATGCCCAAAAATAATGGGGCAAGCTAGACGCTTGCAGGCACTTTATGCCCGCAGAGGCCTGAAATCTGGAACCAGCCACTAGTTAAGTCAAAAAACCGTGCACAGTCAAATTTATGGCGCACTATCATTGGATTAACTGAGGATTAATTAACCGAACAGATGGTAAACCTTTGCCGCGTTCTGTGCTTGATGGATCTGCGACATCTCATCAACTATCGCTTGCCTCGCCCCCGTTGCGGCTTCCAGAAGCTGCTTGTACACCCCCAGCAACCCCTCCAGATTGTCGCGCAACGCGGCCTCGTCCACCGACGCTTCACTCAAGACATCTTCCATGCAGGAACGGCACGCCAGGTCCAACTCGCCGATGGCCTCCCAGTTGCGTTCGGCCAATGCACCGACCAACGCTTCACGGGTGTGTTCGATTCGCTGCAATACAAGACTCATGGTGACCCCCTTAAAATTGCGGACCCGGCGCGGCAATGCCATCCCAGCCGTCTTTTACGGTGCGAAGCAAGTCGGAGACTTCGTCAAGAATCACTGGATCGGTCTTGATGTTCGCCTCTGCCAGACGCTTCATCATGTAGATATAGAGATTATCCAGTCTCTCTACTTCTTGCGCCTTGTTCTCAAGGTCCAGACCTTCGCGCAAACCGCCAATAATGCCAATGGCCTTGCCGATCAGAACACCCTTGTTCGGAATATCTTTACGCTCCATGGCGCCTTTGGCCTGGGCGATACGATCCAGCCCACCTTCCATCAGCATCTGTACCAAGCGGTACGGACTGGCTTCGGAGACTTGAGCTTGCGCTCCAACTTTCTGATATTGCCGAAGGGCCATCATCGGATTCATGTTCTTACCTCATCACAACTCTAGGGCTCGCCTAACCAATATATCGTCATAGAGTCAAAAAACTTTAAAACAGAAGACAAAAACCCGGCGCGTTTAAAATCGCAGCCGGGTTTTTGTCATGGGCTCATCGATTAGCTTTTGGAGGCCTGTGCATTCAAGCTATCGAAGAACGAGGTGATGTTAGTCGCCGTCGCTTTCATCTGCCCGACCAGCAGATCCATGGCGTTGTACTTGGCTGTCAGCGTCGCTGTCAGTGTGGTCACGCGCAAGTCCAATGCCACCTGCTGAGTGCTCAGATCGCTTTTCTGCTTGTTCAGACTGGTGGTGCGCTGATCAAGAATGCCACCGGTCTGGGAGTAGGGTTTGATTGCCGCGCTCATCCGGGCCAAAAGGCCATTCGTGCTGTTCGTACCGGTAAAAAGCGTTTGAACCTGACCACCCAGCGACTTGTTGGTCATTGCCGTAGTGAATTTTGCAGAGTCAAAGTTCAACGTGCCGGCTTTCTGATCGGTGGTGATACCTAACTGCGCCAGCACCGACAACTGCCCACCTGGGCCTGGGGTGGTCAACTCCTTGCGGATATCGGCAAGCAACGAACGCGGCATGGAGTCACCGGTCATTGCAGCGGAAACGGTTAGCTTGCCATCAGCATCGGGAGTGGCCTGAGTCAGCGAGCTGATCGTTTTCACCAACGTGTTGTAGGCATCGACAAAGGCTTGTATCGAAGTCTGCAACCCCGTCGTGTTGGTCGCCACGGTCACCGTCGAAGTGCCCGCTGCCACCAGGGTCATGCTCAAGCCGCTCACTGACGAGTTGATGGTGTTGGTTTTGCTGGTCACTGCCAGACCATCGATTGTCAGGCTCGCATCAGTAGCCAGCGCTCCAATGGTACCGGCGCTGTTCGGATCAGGCAGAGTTGCCCCCGGGTTCGCAGGATCAGGAATAGTCCCCATCAACTGCTTGCCGTCGATGGCAAGACCGGCAATGCCACTGACAACAAGATCCGAGCCGCTGCCGGTCGTGGTCGACCCGATCACCAGACGCGAACCATTGCTGTCTGTGACAATGTTGGCCGAAATGCCTTGGGCATTGAGCGTTGAGTTGATCGCGTCACGAGTGGACTGCAAGGTCGCACCGGTCGGTATCGCAACGCTATAGGCAGTGCCATTTTGACTGATGCTCAAAGTCCCAGTCGGAATGGCACTGGTCGCCCCACCTGCAAAGGAAGCGCTGGCAACTTTGGAACCCGTAGCCAGGTTGTTGACCTTAATGGTGTAAGTACCGTTTACGGCGGTGTTGTCAGAGGTCGCCGTCAGGATTGACGTTGCCGACGAAGTGGCCGCAAAACCGCTGAACGCAGGGCTAGTTGCGCTACTGAGCTTGGTCATGGCGGTCTGATAGGCAGCCAGAGCACTTTTGAGTGTGCCCACACCAGAAATTTTCGATGTAGTGAGCTTGGTCTGGGTCGTGATCTGGGTCTGCTTGGCCGATTTATCGCTGTTGACCAACGCTGTGACGATCGAGTTGATATCGATGCCGGACCCAAGGCCCAAACCTGGTGTAATTGGACTTGCCATGTACATCTCCCTTTATGTCTGCCGCCGGTCTTTTGACCGATTACGCCGTCACTTCAACGCACAACCACGATTCATGCCAGCAGTCAGGCTTTGGCGTGAAACAACACGTTGCTCGCCGTCGCCAAACTCTCCGCCAGCGTCAGGGCTTCTTCGGAAGGGATTTGTCGCACCACTTCACCGGACTCCGTAGCAATCACCTTCACCACCACTTTGCCGGAAGTCTCATCTATCGAGAATTCTAGATTGCGCTTGATCGACTGAACAAATTTCTCGATCTCCTGCACGGCCAGTTTCAGCTTGGTCGAATCCGAGTCTTTACTTTCTGCCACCGCTTGAACGGTATCGCTTGCGCGGCGGGGAACGCCAGCCGGTTGAGCGCCAACTGCGCTCGCAGGCTGAGCGGCCAGATATGACAAGTTCAGCTTTACGCTCACGTCCATTTCCATCACCTCCTAAAGCAAAAAGCGAGAGAGCACGACCAGCGCACTCCCCCGCCAAAACTCATCCGAAATTACTGAAGCAGTTTCAGTACAGCGGAAGGCAACTGGTTGGCTTGAGCCAGAACAGCGGTGGAAGCTTGTTGCAGAGTTTGCTGTTTGGTCAGGTTGGCAGTTTCAGAAGCGAAGTCAGTGTCTTGTACGCGACCCAGTGCAGCGGTGGCGTTTTCGTTGACGTTCTGCAGGTTGGAGATGGTGCTGGCCAGACGGTTTTGCGAAGCACCCAGGTTGGCACGAGTGGCGTTCACGGTGTTCAGAGCGGTGTCGATCGCGGTGATTGCAGCGTCGATGTTCGTGAAAGCGGTAGCACTGGTAGCACCAGTCAGAGCAACGGCACCGGTGCCAACGTTCAAGCTGGAGGCGGCGAAGCTGCTGCTCAGGACCAGGGAAATCTGGTTAGCGGCGCCGGTGTTGGAACCGACTTGCAGGACCATGGTGCCAGCAGAACCGTCCAGCAGGTTTTTGCCGTTCAGGTTGGTGCTCTGAGCAATACGAGTCAGCTCATCGGACAACTGAGCGAATTCGGCGTTGGTTGCAGTACGGTCAGCGGTGATGTTGGTACCGTTACGTGCCTGAACAGCCAGTTCACGCATACGCTGCAGAATGTTGGTGGTCTCCTGCATCGCGCCTTCAGCGGTCTGAGCCATCGAGATACCGTCGTTGGCGTTTTTGATGGCTACGGTCTGACCACGAATCTGGCTGGTCATACGGGTAGCGATCTGCAGGCCGGCGGCGTCGTCTTTAGCGCTGTTGATTTTCAGACCGGAAGACAGACGAGTCATGGAGGTAGACAGCGCGTCAGTTGCCTTGCCCAGTTGCTTTTGAACAGACAGGGATGCAACGTTGGTGTTTACGCCTAATGGCATGGTGAATTCCTCGTTGGTTGGGTACTGGCTTCCGGCCCTGGCAACCGCCGGGTATGGCCTAGAGAACCTTCGTAATTGTTATCGTCGCGATTGCAGGTTGCTTGAGGGCTTTTTTGAAAAAAAATGCCATCACACTGCCACCCCCTACGAAAACAAAGGCTTGCATAACACCAACGAGAGAAAAATGACGTCAGAAAACTGCTCGCAACACGAACGAATAAATCGTGCTGGCCAGCAGATGGCCGCTTAGCGATGAGACTGATCCGCTTCCAGCAAATCGATCAACTCATACTCCATCGAATCCGCCAGCCCCAGCCAGTCCTGTGCTTCTTGAGCAGCGAACATCGACAGGAGCAATTGCGCCCACTGCTGCTGGATCGCTTGAGGCGTCTGACTAAACAGCGCTTGGGATTTTTCGAAGATATCGACCATATTTAGCGCCGCCTCAACATCCCGCCCAAGACGAAACAGTCCGGCGCATTGACGGCAATCGATGACACATTGTGCAAACTCGCTCACCGCACGAACTCCTGATTGAATGTCGTACCCACAATCATCGCGCCGGCTCGACTGCTGTTAAAAAAACGCACCTGTGGATGCCCGGCAATGTAGCGCTCCAGCTCACACAGATAACTGCGAAAATTCAGCTGCGTGCGCACGCGCTGGTTGTTCCCGTCGATTACCCAATGCCTGGCCTGGTTCACCCCTGGCCCGAGGTCGCCGTCGCCCCAGCCGGCATGTGTTTTGTTCATGGGAAACGCAAAGTCGGCACCGAACAGCGTTATCCGGTCCGCGCCCAACTTCACAGCCAGATCCACCGCCGGATGGATCACACTGCCACCGACATACAGTTCAGCCTTGCTGATTTGCTGGCGCATAGCGGCATAGACCGGGCTGGCGGAATACCCGACGTAACGAGGTCCCTGCCAGGCCGCCAGGACCTGAGGGTCACTCAAGGGCAGATAGACCAGAGGGATATCGCCAGTGTCCTCGGGCGGTAAATGCCTGAAACTGATGCGCTGATCGATACTAACCACCAGGTCGGGCTTAATGCCATGCTCGCGCAAGGGTCGATAAGCAGTATCGACGCAGATGAACAAGGGTCTCGGTTCCTGTGTGCGCACAGTCCGAAGTTGCTCGAAATGCTGTTCCAGGGTAGGCCCCGTGGCAATCACATACACTTCCCGCCCCGGACATGTCGCAAACAACTCGGCGACATCGGCGTCGTGGCGGACAAGCTCAACACTCTCTTCCAGCCGCTGGATGATTTGCGGGCACTGCGGATCGAACTCGCGATTATTGAAAGCAAGGTGCACTTCACTGATCAGCCGGTCGCGGATTTTGGCATTGAAGTCATCAGCCAACAGCATCTCGGAGGGCAATGCAAAAAACGGGAAGTGGATGTCCGGCGAATCACCGGCGTACCTCAATTCGACCCGTGGGTCGCTTAGCCAGTGACGCTGATCGAGTAACTGCAGCGTCAACAGGAAAATAGCTCCGTTGAGGATATGCACGTACACACGCTGAAGATCGGTGCCTTCTAGCAAGACGCACTGCAAGTCCCCCAACCCTGTGCCATAGACATGCACGATTGGACTGGCCGATGGCAGGCTGGCGGCCTGCAGTTGCGCTTCACGCGTGCGGTCGTGCCGACTGGTAATCTGAATGCCGGCAATGCTCAGGGTCGACCCCAAACCTTCCACCAGTTCAACTTGCTCTTGCAGGCTGCCTTCGGTCATCAACCGCGCAAACAGCGCCGGCCAGCGTCGCTCTATCACCTGAGCATTGTGGTCAAAGCTGTCGCTCATATCGCCTCGCTCACCCTATAAAAAAATAGCGCTCAAGATTACACCCTGAGCGCTATTTTTTATGCCACAAAGTTCCGGTCAGGGGCGATAGAGAATCGCCGAACCCCACGACAATCCAACGCCGAAACCACTCAGCGCAACACGCCTCCAGCTGGAATCCAGAACGTGTTTTTCCAGCAGCAACGGAATGCTCGACGACACGGTATTACCGGTCTCGACCATGTCCTTGATGAACTTCTCCGGGTCGCCTTCGAAGCGACGTGCCACGGCATCGACAATCGCCGCGCTGCCCTGGTGGATGCAGAAGGCATCGATGTCGTCAGCCGTCAGCTGCGAATCGGCCAGCAGCTCATGCAAATGCGCCGGGACTTTGAGCAATGCAAAGTTGAACACCTGACGACCGTTCATGAAGAACACGCCATCGGTCACCTTCAGGTGCGGCGCACCGGAACCGTCGGTGCCGAACTTGGCTTTGCCCAACTGCCAGGGTGCGTTTTCACCCATCCAGGTCGCCGTGGCGGCATCGCCGAACAGCATGGTGGTGTTGCGGTCTTCCGGGTCGACGATCTTGGAGTACGGATCGGCAGTAATCAGCAGGCCATTCTTCAGGCCGGCGGCTTCCATGAAGCCCTTGATCGCGTAGATCCCATAGACGTAGCCAGAGCAACCCAGGGAAATATCGAACGCCGCCACGGTGGTTGGCAGGCCGAGTTTGTCCTGAACGATGGCAGCGGTGTGTGGCAGGCCTTCTTCGTCACCGTTTTGGGTGACCACGATCAGCACGTCGATGGCTTCACGTTTCAGATCAGGGTTGTTGGCGAACAGCGCGTTAGCGGCTTCGACACACAGGTCCGACGTTTCCTGCCCGGCGCCTTTGCGCGGCAGGAAGGCCGAGCCGATTTTGCCGAGGATGAATTCTTCATCCTTTTCGAATTTTGCACCTTGTGCGTAATTGTCTATGCCGGCTACAGGAACGTAGCTCGCAATGCTTTTTATGCCAATCATTACGGCTTCCCAATAATAAACAGCCCAATACCACCGCTCGCAATGATTCGAGGGGCGCCGACAAACAAAGAAAAACGTCGCCTTTAGCGACGACGGCGGGAAGAATAAAAGGCTATCACTGGACCAGAAACAGGCCGGGCGCCACCTTCCCGATTAATACAATACAGTGAAGATGCGCGTTATGACTCGCAGGTCACTCTATTTTGCCGAATCAACCCGATAAGGTGTTACTCGACCAGCGACCAATCCAGAGGGGTTCCACGCACGATGGCGTGGCGGGCATGGCGGCCCAGAAGGGTTTCAGCGTGTTTGGGGGCCAACCCGAGGCCCGGACGAATGGCGCGCAGATTGGCCGGGGTAAAAGGTTCACCGGCGGCCATGTCCTGGGTGACATAGAGCGAGCGACGGTACACCAGCGATTTGCGCTCGGCGTCAGTGACCCCGTAATGCACCTGGCCCATTGCCTGCCAGGCCCGTTCTGTTTCGATCACCAGGCTTTCGAGCTCGGCCGGTTCCAGTGAGAAGCTGGCGTCTACGCCACCCGCGGCACGGTCGAGGGTGAAATGCTTCTCCACGACCGTAGCCCCCAGCGCCACCGCCGCCACGGAAACCCCGACACCCATGGAGTGATCGGACAAACCAACCTGGCAACCAAACAATTCGCGCAGATGGGGAATCGTGCGCACGTTGCTGTTGGCCGGAGTCGCGGGATAAGTGCTGGTGCACTTGAGCAGCACCAGGTCCTGGCAACCGGCCTCACGGGCGGCGCGTACGGTTTCATCGAGTTCGGCAATGCTGGCCATGCCGGTGGAGATAATCAATGGCTTGCCCGTGGCGGCAACCCGGCGAATCAGCGGCAGGTCAGTGTTCTCGAAACTGGCGATTTTGTAGGCTGGCACGTCGAGGCTTTCGAGGAAGTCGACGGCGGTGTCATCAAACGGCGTGGAAAAAGCCAGCATCCCCAGTTCTTTGGCCCGGGCGAAAATCGGCGCATGCCATTCCCACGGTGTATGGGCCTTCTCGTACAACGCGTACAACGACGTTCCAGCCCACAGGCTGTTGGGATCCTTGATGAAGAACGCGCCTTCGGACAGGTCCAGGGTCATGGTGTCAGCGGTGTAGGTTTGCAATTTCAAGGCATGAGCGCCGGCCTTGGCCGCCGCTTCGACGATCCGCAGTGCCATGTCCAGGGACTGATTATGGTTGCCACTCATCTCGGCGATGATGAAGGGCGGCGCGTCAGCACCGATCAAGCAGTTGCCGATCTTGAAACTAGTCATTGCGGTGATCCTTCAATACGCGCGTGAACGCGCAGGCACTCTGGGTGAAACCGGCTTCGCGAAAGACCTTCAGCGACGGCTGGTTCGTCGGTAGCACCTGAGCGGTAATGGCCGTCAGTTGTGGCCAGTGGGCGGATACGAACGCCTCGCCCCGAGCCAGCAGCGCCCTGCCCCAGCCCAGACCGAAACGGCCTTCAAACAGATAAATCGACACTTCGGCTTCAAAGCCGCGCAGGTCATAACGCACCACACCCACCGGACCGTCATCCGCCTCGGCGATCAACAGCAAGCGATAGTCATTACTCAAGCTGGCGGTCAGCCAGTTTTGATGGGCGGGCCAGTCAATGACGCGGGTCTCCAGCGACCAGCGTCGTACGGCCTCGGCGTTGCGTCCCTCGTACAACAATTGCGCATCGGCCTGGGTCGCCGGGCGCATGTGTAAAACGGCACCGGCCAATGCGGCGGCCACGCGCTGCGCGCCTCGGCCATCGACCAATTGCCGAGAGCGTTCGGCAAGACCCTGGCGCAAGCCCTGATTGTCCGAGACAAAACCCACGGCCTGGCGCAGTTGCTCAACGCTGACCTGCTCACGAGGCCCCAGATAGACATGCGCTCCCGCCGTCGCCATCACTTCGCCATTGGCCTGCTGATTATTCGCCACCGCAATGCAAATCGTCGGCAACCCCAGGGCCGCCCGCTCCCAACTGGTGCCGCCGCCAGCACCGACAAACAGATCGGCCTGGGTCATCAACCGATAGAAGTCGCTGACAAAACTGTGCAAGCGCCAGTTCGCACGAGTCGCCGCCAGCGCCTGCATCTGCTCCCAGGCCGGGTTATCGGCACCGGCAACAAAATCGACCTCCAGGTGATGGAAATCCTTCAGCGCCAACATCGCGTGGTGGGTCTGCATCGCGGCATCGAAGCCACCGAAGTTCACCAGCACCCGCTTGGCCTGCGGCCTGATCTCGATGGCCGGGCAGCAGAACTCATCTCGCAACATCGCAAAACGCGGGCCGAGCAAGGTCTGGCAGTCCGGCGGCAGCAACGAGGTGTAAGCCTCAGGCGTACCGGACAGGTTCTGATTGAGCAGCAAATCAACGTTGTAGGTACGCGTCGCGAGGTCATCCACCGCAGCGATCCGGGGTGCCCAGCGCCGGGCTGCGCTCTGCCAGTGATGGTCGAGGCCATAGTGGTCGACGATGATCCAGTCGAACGCCGGCTGGTGTTCCAGCGCCTGTGCCAACGCGTCTATATCCGCTTGCCACGGCAGCATCGACTCGATGGCTTGTTGCGGGTCTTCATCGGCATAACGAGCCGGCAGCGCAAACGTTTCGAAGCCTTCGCTCGCCAGGACATCCAGTCGATGTCCCGGCAGCAGGCGACAGGCAAACGCCACGTGCGAACCCTGCTTGCGTAAAATCCTGGCCAGTGGCAACAAGCGTGCGATATGGCCGCTGCCAATGGTCGGCGAAGCGTCGGAACGAATCAGCACTCTCATTGCAATTCACCACCGGCTTTCAACGCAGCGTACAAATATTCAGCGCGCGTCCAGTCTTCGAGGGTGTCGATGTCCTGCACCAGATGCCGGGGCAGGATCACCGGCAGGCTCACTGGGGAAAACAGTACATCCCCGCGCAACCAGGCCTCGCTACGCCCCCAATAGAACTGGCCGGCGTCCTGAAACGCTTCGGCCAGATCCTGTGAACGGGTGTTGCGAAATTCCGGGTAAAGCGAGGTCAAGGCACCCTCTTCGTCGACGGTCAATGCGCGCTGAACCGGGAAGCCGAAACCGGCCACCGAAAACGCGAACGACTTGTCCGGATGGCGCTCCAGCACCTCCAGTCCTTCACGCAGATACCGCGCCTGCAACAGCGGCGCGGTGGCGTAGATGCAGCAGGCATAATCGAACGCCGGCAGTTCGCGCAAGGCATGAACCATCACCGCCGCCGTGCCGGTGAAATCATCCGCCAACGATGCCGGACGCATGAACGGCACATGAGCGCCGTGTTGGCACGCGACCTCGGCGATTTCGTCATCGTCGGTGCTGACGATCACTTGATCGAACAGCGCCGAATCCAGCGCCGTACGAATCGAGCGAACGATCATCGGCACGCCGTCGAACGGCTTGAGGTTCTTGCGGGGTATGCGCTTGCTGCCGCCACGCGCAGGAATGATGGCGACGCTGCTCACAGCCCACATTCCGACACGCGAGGATAAATCATGCTGTTCAACCCAGAATTCGCCTCAAATGCGCCACCACTTCCTCTTGCTCTGCGTCCGTCAGGTCGGGATACAGCGGCAAGCTGATGGCCTCGGAAAAATAACGTTCGGCCTGAGGAAAGTCGCCGTCCTTGAAACCTTGCTCACGATAATACGGCTGCAAATGCACCGGAATATAGTGCAGGTTCACGCCCAGCCCGGCCGCTCTCAGCGCTTCGAACACCTGAGTCTGGTTGAGCGTGATCTGTGACAACTGCAACCGGACCACAAACAGGTGCCAGGCAGACTCGGCACCGGGCTGAGCCACCGGCAATGTCACCGCGATACCAGCCAGCAGTGTTTCATAGCGCGCGGCCAATTGACGACGCTTGGCGACAAACGTATCCAGGCGCGCCATTTGCGACAACCCCAGCGCCGCGTGTAGATCGGTCATGCGGTAGTTGAAGCCCAGCTCCAGCTGTTGGTAGTACCACAACCCCGTCTCCGGCACGTTCATCTGCGCCGGATCACCGGTAATGCCATGACTGCGCAGACGCCGCAAACGCTCGGCGAACTCCGGGCGATTGGTCAGTACCATGCCACCTTCGGCAGTGGTAATGATCTTGACCGGGTGAAAGCTGAAAATCGTCATGTCGGCGTATTGGCCACAACCGACCGGCCGCCCCAGATACGAGGCGCCCACTGCGTGCGAAGCGTCCTCGATCAGCGTAAAGCCGTAGCGCTCGGACAACGCCGAGATGGCTCGCATGTCGCAACTCTGCCCGGCGAACGCCACCGCTACCACCACTTTAGGCAATTTGCCCGCGGCTTCGGCCATTTCGAGTTTCTCTGCCAGCAACCGTGCGTCCATGTTGAGCGTTCGCGGATCGATGTCGACAAAGTCGACCTCGGCACCACAGTAACGACCGCAGTTGGCCGACGCGACGAAGGTGTTGGGACTGGTCCAGAGCCAGTCTCCCGGCCCGAGCCCGGCGACCAGACAGGCAATGTGCAGCGCCGCCGTGGCGTTGCACACGGCGATGGCGTACTCGGCCTGACAGTGGTTGGCCAAGGCTTTTTCGAAGCGCTCAATCGTCGGCCCCTGAGTCAGCCAGGGCGAGTTGAGCACTTCCATGACCGCGTCAATATCGGTCTGATCAATGTTTTGCCGACCGTAAGGAATCCGGTAGGGCATCATGGCCGAGACTCGACACAACGCCCAACCAGCGAGCACGCATGAGCGTCCTTGAACATCATTTTGCCGTTGTACATGTGATGAGTCCTTTTGCCGATCAGGCAACTTAAGCCAGCAACCGCGCCCAATCCACGCTGGACGCGTTGCCAAGGGTGAAACCCTTGCCGGTCAGGGCGAGGTTCTTGTTGTACGCCAGATCGTGCTGGAATGGCCCGGGCCATTTATCACGCAAGGCCTGAAGGGCCTGGGGTGCTTCTGGCATGGTGCCGGGGTGAATGACCTGAACCTGTGGCGTCCACACCACCAGATATCCCGCTTGACCGACCTTCAGGCACAGATCCACATCGCTGAAGGCATCGGCGAATACGCCTTCGTCCAGCCCGCCCAAGTCGTCGAACAATGCTTTGCGGATCATCAGGCACACGGCCGATACGGCTGAGTAGTTTTGTTCCAGCACCAAACGATTAAGGTAGCCCTTGGCATCTTTCGGCTCACCGACAAAGGCCGAACCGACGCCGTCGTTCATGCCCAGAATCAGCCCGGCCTGGGTGACGTTGCCGTCACGGTCCTGCAGTTTGGCACCGACAACGCCGACTTCCGGGCGCTGGCCCTGGTTGAGCAGGGATTCGAGCCAGTTCGGGTTAACCACTTCACTGTCTGCCGCCAACAGCACCAGGTATTCACCCTGGGCCTGTTGGCTGGCTTCGTTGTACAAGGCCGACGCGCTGAGGCGTTCGGGTACCCGCAGAACGCGGACCCTGTCGCCCGGCTGCCCCAGCCCGTCCAGCCACTGCAGGATATCGGCGGACAGGCTCGCGTTATCGGCGATCAGCACTTCGTAACGGGTGTAGCGGGTGCGTTGCACAATGGCGGTCACGCAACGTTGCAACTGCGCCAGATTGTCCTGGCTCGGCACGATGATCGACACCAGCGGACGCTCAGTGTGACGGTAGTCGATGCGGTAAGTACCCGGCTCGTCCGAAGTGACTTGCGCCTTGTAGCCACGGGTTGCGAGATGACGGATCAACGTCTGTCGCTCGTGGGCATTTTCCTCCAGCACGGGTGCAGGGGCGATCAGCAGCGGTTCGTCCAGATGAGCCAGCCAGGCCAGGCCGCCCTGTTCAATGATGCGCAGCAACAGGTCGAACTCGAGCGCCTTGCTGAAGTCAGCTTGATAACCGCCCGCCTCCAGCAATACGTCCTTGCGGACCAGCCAGTGCCGGGCCATCAATGCGGGCAGGCTTTGCAACAAATCGAAGTTGAAGCCGGGACGGAACACGTCAACCAGTGCACCATAGGCATCGCGATGAATCTCGTCTGCAGCCACCGCTCGGCAGTCGGGCGCGGCGTGCAACTCCAGACCGGCGCGCAACAGACCGCCGACGGTGAACTCATCACCGGCGTTGGTCAGCATCAACCAGTCGCATGCCGATTGACGCGCGACCTGATTGAGTTTGTCGGCATAGTTTGCCTGGGTCACGCGAACAAAGTGCAGGGTGTTATGCACCGTCGTCGCCACCGACGGCTCGCCCGTGGTAAATACCGCGATTCTGAAGGCATGACTGTGACCTTCCAGCAGGCTATCGAGGGTGATCTGTAGCTTGGCCGCGTCGTTGTCGAGATCCAAAATCAGAATGCCAAATTGCGGGCCTCCGTTATGTTCTGCCAGGTGACGCGAAGTCGCGGCGAGTTCGTCGGCGTCCGGCGTGCGCGCTGCCAACCACTTGAGCAGGCGTCCGGAGCGCATGGCTCCGAACACCTCTTCATGACCTAGAGTCGATACTGCGTCCAGGCGCTCGCCCCATGCGAACATGTTCCGCGCCTCGTCGGCTGCATCCAGAAGTTCCATCTGCTGCGCCAGACGCTTGACCACTTTTCGGTTGAATGGGTTGCTGTCAAATGCGCGCCACAGCCGATCGATGACGCTTTCGGCGGTGTCGTTGTTGCGTGGCCGCATCTTGTCTTCCTGGCCCGCCCAAATTCCTTCGAGCCTTTGAAGCTGAAGGCGGCCGGCGGGCATGGCATGCAACAGGAACTCATACTGACTCAGCAAATCAAAAAACGACTGGTTGTAGAATGGCAATTCAACGTACTGCAAGGGCCCGAAGCGGCGATCCGGCCCCTCCTGTACGTTGGTCCAGCGCGACTCGATAATCGGTTCGGCGGTCAACGAGCAACCGGAGCGCAGGCACTCTGCCATGGCCTCAAAACTGTCCAGAGCCAGCTGCCTGCCCTGCGCCGGCTCCAGTCCGGTTTGCGCACTTGGTAATGTAGAAAGCAACTCGGCAAATTCCTCACGCTCCGCCACCGATTTGGCATCGCGGGCGCTGACGGTGATATAGACCTCTGTCTTGTGCTCCGAAGCCAAGTAATTGGCTTCACGCACAACGTAAGGAATGGGCAGCATTCGCGCCTTGGACCTTGCCAGCATGTAATACGCATGGCCGATTTCCTGCCATTCGAAACTGGTGTCCTCCGGCATGACCGCGTACCAGTCGCGCAACAACTCGACACGGTGGACGGCATAGAACGGGGGAATGTACTGCTGCATGAAGTCGATGACCCGGTCCTGAGCACGCTCGGACGAATAGTCTTCACAGACCTTCTTGTCCCGACGGTAGTAACTCACGCTGTTCGCCAACGCCAGGTACATCAGGCAGTAGCCGTGGCACATGCCGTAATCCGGGTTCGACTCCAGGAACGAAACTGAAGCCTGGATCGCGTCATGCACTATGAAGTCATCATCGGCGGCGAACACCATGTACGGCGTGGAGACCTGTTGCACGCCGTAGTCAAGCTTGGCCCGCAGGCCCTGATAGCCGAACTGCGGTACATGCCGATAGTCGACCGAAGGGAACACGCCATCGATGCCATCGGTGACCTGGGAGGAAGAGTCCAGCAGCACAATCCTGCAAGGCAAGGCGCTGTAAAACTTGACTGCCCGGCGCACAAAGGCCGGACGGTTATGGGTGACCAGCACCACCGTCAACAACTCGTTCAGTGGTAATCCGCTTTCAGTACCGTACTTGCCTTGCATTTTCTTCCCCACTACCGGCTAACGCCCGATGAACTCAACAATGATGTTGTTGCTTAACGAACGCGACGCAGGTAGCCGTCCGGCGCCACGGTGATCAGCAGCTTGTTCTGCAACTGACGGTCGATTTCGAAGTCAGCGTTTTCTTCCAGGTATTTCCATACGGCGGTCTTCGGGTTGTCGCCCGGGCCCCATGGACGATCCGGGAAGAAATCGGCCGGCATGTCCTCAACCACGGTGTCCATGACCACGCAGTAGCTGTCCACCGACACCAGTGGTGCGTACAGGCGCAGCTCTTCGAGCACGTGATCGTGGGTGTGGTTGGAATCGAGAACCAGGATGACTTTCTTGCCTTCGGCGGCAGCGCGCACTTGCGCAGCAATGCCCGCGTCGATGCTCGAACCTTCAATCATTTTGATGCGCTTGCTCATCGGGTGGCTTTCGATGGCTTCGCGGTTGTGCGGGCGAATGTCGAGGTCGATGCCCAGCACTTCACCGTGGCCTTGCAACTCCAGCAAGGAGGCGTAGTAGATGATCGAGCCGCCGTGGGCGATGCCGCATTCGATCACCAGGTCTGGTTTGACCTGCCAGATGATTTCCTGCATCGCCATCATGTCTTGCGGCAGCTGAATGATCGGACGGCCCATCCACGAGAAGTGGTAGCTGTACTTGTGCTTGGCCGACTGATTGAAGAAATCCTGGGCCAGGCCGGTGAGTTTCTGGTCGTCGCCCTGAGCTGCGATTTGTTCTGCACATTCGGCTTCGAAGGCTTTATTGATGGTGTTGTCAGTCATTTTTCTAATCTCAATAGTCACTGGAACGAAGCGCTGTCGACGGCGTGATAGACGTAGCGTCCATCGGTCATCCGCTTGATTTCTTCGAGGTAGTTGGAATTCATCACGAACAGGTTGGCGCCTTCGGGCAGTGCGTCCATGGCCTCTTGCGGCGAGGAAACACGCACGCCACTGAGCGGCAGATACCGGCCCTGTTTGGCCGGGTTGATATCCACCACGCGGTCTACCGCCACACAGGCCCGTTGCAGGAACAGCGAATAGATCACGCCTTTGGACGACGCTCCCCAGATCGCAGAACCTTGCTCGGGTGCGTCCTGGATAATCTGCACCGCACGCGCAAGGCTCGCGGTGAAACCTTCAGGCAGGTCCAGGCGTGGCACCGGGTGTTCCGGGGTCAGGCGCAAGGTCGCAAGGTCTGCAACGATGTACAGGTACTGGCCGCCGAACAGGTGGCCGGCCTCGTGAACGGTGCCGAACATCCGGCGCAGGTCATCGAGACGGAAATAATTGACGTGCTCGTAGAACAGATCGAACCAGGCACGGTGTTCGAGGATCCAGTCGAAGCACGGCACTTCGATGTAGATCTGCCCGCCCTGATTGGCGTCCGCGATCTCGGCGAGGAAGCTCACCGGATCCTGAATGTGTTCCAGCACATGGCGCAGCACGATGGCATCCGCAGCAAGACCGAGGCCGCGAGTGAACGGCGCCTTGATCACGTCGGCGTTGTCGCCTTCATAGGCCGGGTCGATGCCGGTGATGGCGTAGCCCAGGCCCTTGAGCAGTTCGAGAAAGTAGCCCTTGCCGCAGCCGACTTCGATCAGCTCCTGGCCCTTGAAGTGACGGGCAATGATGCCCTCGACATCACCCAGGTGCCTCTGGAACTGACCGGAATGCGCCTGCTCGTTCTGGTAGTCGGCGTCATAGCTAAGCTTGTTGGCATCGAAAGCCTGGTTGAAGATCAACCCGCTCTTTTCATCCTGCACCAGGACCATGTCGGCACACGCCGAAGCCCTGGCTGATGCGGCATCGGCAAAGGTGCGGTTTTGCAACACCGGCAGGCCGGCGGCCCGATACAACTCATGCCTCATGCTCTGCTCCCAATAGCTGTTGCAAACGATCCGCCACGCCCCAGAACGCCATTGGCTCGTGAGTCGGGTATGGGTAATGACCGAGGTTCAAATGGATCGACGCGCCGCGCTCACGCAGGCGCTGCTCGACCAGCGCCCGCACCGAAACCGGCTGGCCACTGGAACAATTGATCACGCCATCGAATTCGCGCTGTTGCACGATTGTTGCGAGGTAACCGGCCGCCGTTTCAATCGCCAGGTAATCACGCAACTGCTCGCCGGCCGACATGTTGAAGTTGTCATCGCCGGCATCGATTGCCCGGTCCAGTGCCGCCAGCAAACTGTTCGGGTTTTGCCCCTCGCCGTGCAGGTAAAACAACCGCGCCCATTGCAGGGTGAAGGGTTGAACCCGCTGCAGATTTTGCAGAAACAGACGCAGCGTGTTTTTTGCCAACCCGTAGGGATTGCTCGGCTGCGGCGCTGTTTGCTCGCTGAGCGGACCGCTCTGCAGGCCGTATTCGAAACAGGTACCGGTCACCAGGACTTGCGAGACGCCCGCCTCGACCGCGCCCTTGATGAACCGGTAATTAGCCATCAGGTTGTGCTCGAAGTGAAACAATGCCTGATAGTTCGGCAACCCTGGCCAAGCCAGATGCACCAGCGCGTCGACACCATCGGTCAGTGCCGCGATATTCAAATCGTCAGCGTGAATATCCGCAGCAATGAACTCCACCGCATTGATCCACGGCAAATTCGCGGCGGTCTCGGCATTACGCGCCACGGCCCGGACTTCGCAACCACGGGCAAGCAACGCTTCAACCAAATGACGGCCGACAAACCCGGTGGCACCGGTCACGAGGACTTTCACAGGATGGTCAACTCAGGCACGGCGATCACGAAACGGCCATCCCACTGACGCACCTGAGCCAATTGCTGACTGACTTCGTGCAGCAGGTTCCATGGCAGCACCAAGACGTAATCGGGCTGCTCAATGTCGATCTGCGCCGGCGACATAATCGGAATGCGGCTGCCCGGCAGGTACTTGCCCTGCTTGTGCGGGTTGGCATCGGCTACCCAGGCCAGCAGGTCCGGTTTGACCCCGGCGTAATTGAGCAAGGTATTGCCCTTGGCAGCAGCACCGTAGCCGACCACGCGCTTGCCATCGGCCTTGGCCTGCAACAGGAAGCGCAACAATTCGTGCTTGATGCGTTCAGCGGCGGGCGCGAGGGTCGCGTAGTACTCGGCGGTTTTCACCCCGGCGGCGAGTTCGGCTTGCAGTTGTTGTGCAACCGCTGGCTGCACGTCGCGACGCACGCCATCGGCACGCTGGACGAAAACCCGCAGCGAACCGCCATGGGTCGGCAGCTGACTGACATCGAATACGTGCAGCCCATTGCGCTCGCACAAGGTTTGCACGGCGGTCAGCGACAAGTAGGAATAGTGTTCGTGATAGAGCGTGTCGAACTGCTGGCCGGCCATCAGCGTCAGCAGTTGTGGAAACTCGAACGTCGCCACGCCAGTCGGTTTGAGCAAGGTTGCAAAACCGCCGAGAAAATCATTGATGTCGGGTACGTGGGCCAACACGTTGTTGGCGGCCATCAGGTCCGCCGACCAGCCTTCGCTGACCAGTTGCGCTGCAGTGTCGCGACCGAAGAACAGTTCGCGAATCTCCAGGCCTTTGTCCCGCGCCGCCTGTGCGGTGCTGCGAGTCGGCTCGACGCCCAGGCACGGGATACCGCGCCCGGCGACGTACTGCAACAGGTAACCGTCGTTGGCGGCAATTTCCACCACTCGGCTGTCCGTCGTCAGACCGAAGCGCTCGGTCATCTCGGCGACATAGCGTTCGGCGTGGGCCAGCCAGGTGCTGGAGAACGAACTGAAGTAGGCGTACTCGGCGTCGAACAAGCTGTCGGCTCGGGTGTAATCCTCGGTTTGCACTAGCCAGCACTGCTGACACACCGCCACCTTGAGCGGCACCCATTGCTCGGCTTGCTCCAGCTGATCGGCGCGCACGTAAGCGTTCGACGGCGGCGAGGTGCCGAGGTCGATCAGTGGCAAGTCCAGAGAAGTCCCGCAACCACGGCAGTTCATACACGCACTCCAGCGAAGTGTTGATCGAGCAAGGGATGGCTGGAATCGCGCACCGACAGATTATTGACAGGCAACGGCCAGGCAATCGCCAGCCGTGGATCGTTCACGCTCAACCCACCCTCGTGCGCAGGCGTGTAATCGGCACTGTGCAGGTAGAGCAATTCGGCATCGTCCGTCAGGGTCTGGAAGCCATGGGCGAAACCGGCCGGGATCAGCAGGCTGCGACCATCACCGGCGCGCAGATGCTCGGCGTGCCAGTGCAGGAAGGTCTCGGAATCCGGGCGCAAATCCACCGCCACATCCCAGACTTCGCCGCGCAGGCAGGTGATCAACTTGGCTTCCGGTGCACTTGCAGTTTGATAATGCAGGCCACGCACACTGCCCCGCTCACGGGTGCAGGAATGATTGATCTGACGGATATGAAATGGCTGACCGAACGCGCTCAGGCTGCCTTCGCAGAACAGCCGGGCGAAGTGTCCGCGCTCATCCTCGAAGCGTTTGTGCTGCACGCTGAACAGGCCGGCCAACGGTAATGGCTTTAACAGAAACTCACTCACAGCGCGCCTCGGTATTGGTTCAACTGGCCCAACGTGAAGGCGCGCATGTCGTCGCCATTTTGCCAGGCCAGGTGCCAGTCCAGTGTCTGGGTCAGGCACTGCTGCAACGACCAGCGCGGTTGCCAGGCCAACAATTGACGGGCGCGGCTGCTGTCCAGGCGCAACAGCCCTGCCTCATGCAACTCACTCGGTTCAATGCGCAAGCCACGGGCTTGCGGCCAGCGGTTGGCGAGCAATTCAACGACTTCGCCGACGCTGCACATGTCCGCTTCACTCGGGCCGAAATTCCACGCACCGGCAAACTTCGGACCTTGTTCATACAGGCCGGCCGCCAGTTGCAGGTAACCGGCTAGCGGCTCCAGCGCGTGTTGCCAGGGGCGCACGGCTTGTGGGTAGCGCAGGGTCACCGGTTCGTCGGCGGACCAGGCCTTGAGCACATCGGGAATCAAACGTTCAGGGGCAAAATCACCGCCGCCCAGCACATTGCCGGCGCGGGCCGTGGCCAGGGCCAGCCCGTGTTCGGCGTACTTTTCAGCCGGGAAGAACGACGCCGCGTAAGACTGCGCCAGCAACTCGCAGCAGGCTTTGCTGCTGCTGTAGGGATCGTGACCACCGAGGGCTTCGTTTTCGCGGTACGGCCACAGCCATTCCTGATTGGCGTAGACCTTGTCGGTGGTCACCAGCACGCAGGCGCGCACGCCACCGACCTGACGGATCGCTTCAAGCAGATTGAGGGTGCCCATGACGTTGCTGGAGTAAGTCCCCAGCGGGTCGCGATACCCTTCACGCACCAACGGCTGGGCCGCGAGGTGCAGGACGATTTCCGGTTGGGTCTCGGCGATCAATTCCAGCAGCGCGCCCAGATCACGCAGATCGCCGCGCTGATCGTTGATGCCTTCGTGAACCTGCGCCAATTCGAACAGGCTCGGCTCGGTGGACGGGTCCAGCGAAAACCCGCTGACCTCGGCACCGAGGCTCTGCAGCCACAACGTCAACCAACTGCCCTTGAAGCCGGTATGGCCGGTCAGCAGAACCCGCTTGCCGCGCCAGAACGCAGGGCTCAGTCCCATTGCTTCCATGGGGCCTCCCCACTCTGCCACAGGTGCTCAAGGTGGTTTTTGTCACGCAGGGTGTCCATCGGGTGCCAGAAGCCGTCGTGCTGGAACGCTTGTAACTGTTGCTCTTTGGCCAGTGCGGCCAAAGGCTCGGCTTCCCAGGAAGTCTGGTCGTCGGCAATGTATGGCAGCACTTTGGGCGACAGCACGAAGAAGCCGCCATTGATCCAGCCACCGTCACCGCGTGGCTTCTCAACGAACCCTTTGACGCTGTCACCGTCGCGCTCCAGAGCACCATAACGTCCGGGTGGCTGCACGGCAGTCACGGTCGCGAGCTTGCCGTGGGTCAGGTGGAAGTCCACCAGGGCGCCAATGTTCAGGTCCGAAACACCGTCGCCGTAGGTGAAGCAGAACGCCCGCTCGCCTTCGACATAACGCGCGGCACGACGCAGGCGGCCACCGGTCATGGTGTCTTCACCGGTGTCAATCAGGGTCACGCGCCACGGCTCGCTGTAGTTCTGGTGAACGTCCATGCGGTTGTTGGACATGTCGAATGTGACGTCGGAGGTGTGCAGGAAGTAGTTGGCGAAGAAGTCCTTGATTGCGTAGCCCTTGTAGCCAAGGCAAATCACGAAGTCGTGAATCCCGTGGGCGGAATATTGCTTCATGATGTGCCAGAGAATTGGCTTGCCACCGATCTCGATCATTGGCTTGGGTTTGAGGTGTGACTCTTCGCTGATACGCGTGCCCAGACCACCCGCCAGAATAACTGCCTTCATCTTTTCCCCTCTTGTTCGTCACAGGGCCAGCCCAAGCCTGAAAAGGCTTTGCGACCATCTGGATAAATCGCATGCGGCGGCCCCCATCAGCGTCTGAGGGCGTCGCACATGCTAGATTTATGGCGATTTTCAGGGGACTTGCAGGAAACGCGCCAGCTCGAACGGCGGCGCCGTGGCAGCCGCCGA
>NZ_AKJS01000187.1 GCF_000282215.1 Pseudomonas sp. GM21 | reverse complement strand
CCAGACGACCAAAGTCATCGACGGGGCTGCCGTCGCTGCCAACCGGCAGCAACTGGGTGCCGCGCGTGCCTTTACCGCCATCGAGTTTGACCGACAGCAGGCCCAGCGCATCGACGCCAAAACCGACCGGCCCCTGAGTGAACCCGGACCTCGCATCGAGGATGAAATTCTGCGTCCACTCTTCAGCCTTGCCTTGCGCGTTGGCCGGGTTGGTGAAATTGCGGTTGATGTAGAAGTTGCGCAGGTTGAGGTTGGCGCTGGCATCGTCCAGGAATCCGGCCGCCGAGCCCGCCAGAGGAAACGCGGAGACCATGGCGAACGTGCAGACGATACGAGGGTTGACCGTGATTTTCATTGTTATTGTTTTCCGATTTTTGGGTAATAAAAGTCCCTGCGCCCGGTCATGCCGGGCACAGTGAGGTCAAACAGAAAAATGGAATGGGCGGCCCGGCAAGAGCCGCGTGAATGTGGGCGCGATCAGCGCGGTGCTTTGCCCGCCACCGAGTAGAGCACCTGCTGATTGCGGGTTTTCATGAAGTCTTCCAGGCTCTGCCCACGCATGGCCGCATAGACCTGCAAGTTGGGGATGCCCAGCACCGCCGCGAGTTTTTCCAGGACAAAGAAGATCGCCCCGTACTGGATCAAACCGCGCCAATCGCGACGGCGCAACAGATCGCACTCCTCTTCGCTCAAGCCGCCTTCTTCAAACAGCGCCTCGGGTGCATCCAGAAAGCGCTGGCGCCACTGGGGCTCGATCATGCGGTGCAGGAACTTGTTCAGGCGATAGCCCTTGGCGCTGCGTTCGAGGGTGAACGGGTACGTCCCTTCCAGTTTCTCGATCCCGGCCAACTGGTGTTGCATATGCTGCAAGTGGCGCGCAGTGACGTCGGCAGGCACCGGTCGATCCTGGTTTTCCAGGAGCAACGTGGCGATGCCGGTCATCGAGGGCAGGTAATAATCCTGATGCAGGTTTTTCACCGTGGCCGACAACGCGCCGCGCATGATCAGCCAGGTGATCACCTCCGAGCCTTCCATCCCGCCCAGCGTGGCGTACTCGGCGTGGGTCATTTCGGTCAGGCGCACCGGGTCGTTGACCAGCAGATCAATGAACTGCGCATCCCACTCCGGGTTATTGAAACCACAGCGTTCGCCATGCACCTGATGGGATACACCGCCAGTGGCCACAATCGCCACCTTCAAGTCTTCGGGGTAGCTTTCGATAGCTCGGCGCAGGGCCTGGCCCAGCTTGTAGCAGCGCAACGCACTGGGAATCGGGAACTGCAACACACCCACTTGCAGCGGCACGATCTCCACCGGCCAGGCCGGGTCACACGGCAACAGCGCCGACATCGGGGAGAAGAAGCCGTGATCCAGTGGCTTGTCGCGGAAAAAGCTCATGTCGAACTCATCGGTCATCAGGCTTTGACCGATGTGTCGCGACAGCACCGCATGCCCGCCGACCGCAGGCAGCGAGCGTGGGTTGCCGCCCTCGTCGGCGACCTCGTACCGCTCATCGACGCCCAGGGAAAACGCGCCGTAGTGGTCGAAGAAAAACGAGGTCACATGGTCGTTGAAGATATAGAACAGCACATCCGGTTTCTGCTCTTTGAGCCAGACCTTGATCGGTTCGAAACCTTCGAAAATCGGCGCCCAGGCGGCCTCGTTCTGTTTGTCGTGATCGACAGCGAAGCCGATGGTGGGTGTATGTGAGACGGCGAGGCCACCGATGATGCGTGCCATAACGAGTTCCTGTGTTTAAAAAAGATTATTGCGTCAGCAAGGCCTGGTTCACCCGGCGTCGTGCATGACCGTTAGCCAGGATCGCCAGTGCAGCGATAAAGGCCGGCACGCTCAACAGGGCGAACAGCAACGGCAGACCCAACCCGAGACTGAGTACCGCACCACCGATGAGAGAACCAAAGATAGCCCCGAAACGTCCGATGCCCAGCATCCAGCTCACCCCGGTGGCGCGGAATTCGGTCGGGTAGTAACCCGGCGCGAAGGCGTTGAGCCCGGTTTGCGCACCGCTCATGCAGAACCCCGCCGCGACCACGCCGAATGCCAGCAGGCTCGACTCAAGGCTGAAGGCGCCCAGCAGCAGGATGAATGCACCGCCCAGCGCATAAGAGGTCGCGATAACGGCGTTCGGATTGCGTCGGTCCATGGCCCAACCGACCAGGATCGCACCCACGGTGCCGCCAATCTGGAACAGCCCGGTAATGGTCGCCGCGCGTTCGATCGACAAACCGCCTTCACGCAACAGCGTCGGCATCCAGCCCATGGTCAGGTAGATCACCAGCAGGCCCATGAAATAGGTGAGCCAGAGTGCATAGGTGCCGAGGCGGAAGCGCTCGGAGAACAGCATGCGCACCGGGGCTTTTTGCTGAGCCTGGGGCTCGGTCATGATGAATCGGGTGGCGTTGGTGAACGTCCCGCCCAACTTGTTCAAGACATTTGCGATCTGGCTGGCAGGTGCATTTTTAGCCGCCAGAAAACGCGCCGACTCAGGTAACAGAAACCACAAGAACGGCACCAGCAACAGCGGCATGATCCCGCCAAAGAGCAGCACTGATTGCCAACCGTGACTCGGAATCAGCCACGCGGCGACAAAACCACCCAAGCCCGAGCCCATGTTGAAGCCAGTGAACATGATGGTGATGAACAGCGAGCGATTGCGCTGCGGCAGGTATTCAGACAGCAAGGTGGTGGTATTGGGCATGGCCGCGCCCAGCGCCACACCCATGAACAACCGCAGTGCCGCCAGCTCATAAGGGTTGCGAGCGAACGCACAGGCCAGGCTCAGCACACTGAAACCGGTCACGGCGCACAGCAGCACCTTTTTGCGTCCCAGACGGTCGGCGTAAGGCCCGGCCGTCAAGGCACCGATGGCCAGGCCGACCATGCCGGCGCTCATTACCGGGCCAAAGGCGGCTTTGGACAGGCCCCACTCCTGAATCAGCGAAGGGGCGATAAAGCCCATGACGGCGACGTCAAAACCGTCAAACAGCACAATAAAAAAACACAGGGCCATGATCAGCCATTGGTAAGGCGCAACCGGTCGGTTGTCGATCCACGCCTTGATATCGACTGTTTCGTTACTCATGCATTCACCTTCTTATTTTTTTGAAATTGCGGCAGGCGTGGAGTCGATGCGCGACAGTCACTCTGTTGGGCGTGACTCTAAAGCCGCAGGCGCCCGCCCCGCCTCTGGGAAATCCTTAAGGGGGTATCGGTTTTTCTTATCGGGCCGGTTCTGCGAACCCGGGCTAGACTTAAAACCCCGGGCCTGGAAGCCATCGATCAGCCTTTTTATGTGAGGAAACGTCATGAGCGACAAAGACGATCTGCGCAAATACTCCTCTCAAGTCATCGACGGCGTTGAAGCGGCCCCCGCACGCGCCATGCTACGCGCCGTGGGTTTCACCGATTCCGACTTCAAGAAGCCGCAGATCGGCATCGCGTCCACCTGGGCCATGGTCACGCCGTGCAACATGCACATCGACAAGCTCGCCCTTGAGGCCGAAAAAGGTGCCAACGCGGCCGGTGCCAAAGGCGTCATTTTCAACACCATCACCATTTCCGACGGCATCGCCAACGGCACCGAAGGCATGAAGTACTCGCTGGTGTCGCGTGAAGTGATCGCTGATTCGATTGAGGTGGTGGTCGGTTGCGAAGGCTTTGACGGCCTGGTGACCGTGGGCGGCTGTGACAAGAACATGCCGGGCTGCCTGATCGGCATGGCGCGGCTCAATCGGCCGTCGATCTTTGTCTATGGCGGCACCATCCGTCCGGGTGCCGGCCACACCGACATCATTTCGGTGTTCGAGGCCGTGGGGCAGCATGCGCGGGGGGATATCAGCGAGATCCAGGTCAAGCAGATCGAAGAAGTGGCGATTCCCGGCCCTGGCTCCTGCGGCGGCATGTACACGGCCAACACCATGGCCTCGGCCATCGAAGCCTTGGGCATGAGCCTGCCCGGTTCCAGTTCTCAGGACGCAGTCGGCAGCGATAAGGCATCAGACAGTTTCCGCGCCGGTCAGCAGGTCATGGAACTGCTCAAGCTGGACCTCAAGCCGCGCGACATCATGACTCGCAAAGCCTTTGAAAATGCGATCCGCGTGGTCATTGCCCTCGCCGGCTCAACCAACGCCGTACTGCACTTGCTGGCCATGGCGAACGCCGTGGATGTCGACCTGACGCTGGAGGACTTCGTCGAACTGGGCAAGGTGTCGCCGGTGGTGGCCGACCTGCGCCCCAGCGGCAAATACATGATGAGCGAACTGGTGGCCATTGGCGGCATCCAGCCGCTGATGAAACGCATGCTCGATGCCGGCATGCTGCATGGCGACGTGCTGACGGTCACCGGCAAGACCCTGGCTGAAAACCTGAAAGACGTACCCAATTATCCCGAAGGCCAGGACGTGATCCTGCCCTTCGACAAGCCGATCAAAAAGGACTCGCACCTGGTGATCCTGCACGGCAACCTCTCGCCCACCGGCGCAGTGGCCAAGATCACCGGCAAGGAAGGCCTGCGCTTCGAAGGAACGGCCCGCGTCTATCATGGCGAGGAAGGTGCGCTGGCCGGCATCCTCAACGGCGAGGTCAAGGCCGGCGACGTCATCGTGATTCGCTATGAAGGGCCCAAGGGCGGGCCAGGCATGCGCGAAATGCTCTCGCCGACGTCGGCGGTCATGGGCAAGGGGTTGGGCAAGGATGTCGCGCTGATCACTGATGGCCGTTTCTCCGGCGGCTCGCACGGTTTTGTTGTCGGGCATATCACGCCGGAAGCTTTTGAAGGCGGGCCGATTGCGTTGATTGAAGACGGCGACAAAATCACCATCGACGCCGAAACCCGACAGATTACGGTGGATGTTTCCGATGCAGTGTTGGCCGAGCGTAAAACCCGTTGGGTGCGGCCGGAATCCAAATACAAGCGCGGGGTGTTGGCGAAGTATGCGAAGACTGTTTCCAGCGCTTCGGAGGGGGCTGTGACGGATAAGTATCTCTAGAGTCAGGATGTTGTGTTGTTTGGCCTATTGCCATCGCGAGCAGGCTCGCTAACACAGTTGAACTCAGGTAGTCATAAAACCATTGTGAGCGAGCCTGCTCGCGATGGCGCCTTACCAGACAGCATCAGTTCACAGCCTGAACCGATCCACCGATTGCGACAGCTTGCCCGCCAGACTCGGATAGCTCATCTGTCGTCGACGCGGTCTGCCCAATCATCTTGAGGACCGGGGCTTTTAGCAATTTGCGACATACGGTAGGCAATGCCGCATTTTTTGCACCTCGCTCTCCTGAACCTAGTGTGCAAACCCCAGTCTTACTCCCGCCGTGAATTCCCATTGCCACTGTCCTCTTATCAGAGCTGTCCGCCTCATGCACCCGACCGTCCTCGCCTCGCGCTGCGCCTCGCTGTGTTTCTTGTCTGTGCTTGCTCTATCCGCCGCCCCCGCTCATGCCAATGGCGAACGCCAATTGGTGGCGGCGATCAACGACTATCGCGCCCATCCACAACGTTGCGACAGACGCCCGGCCCAGCGCCTGGCACCGCTGGCGCTGAATTCCAATCTCGCATTGCCCATTGGCTATGGCGGTGGTTTGCGCGATCGGCTGAAAGCGTCCGGCTATTCAGCGGTGACGGTACGCAGCATTCGGGTGGTCGGCGCACAGGATGCCGATGAAGCTTTTGACATGTTGCAGGACGATTACTGCGGGGCGTTGCTGGACGGCCAGTACGCTGACATTGGTGTCAGTCGCGCCAGGACCGAATGGCAAGTGGTGCTGGCGCGGCCGGTGCTCGATAGTCAGACCGGCGATTCGCGATCCGTCAGCAAAGCGTTGTTGGCACAGGTCAACGCCGCGCGGTCCAAACCACGGATGTGTGGCGGCCGGCGCTTCGCCGCCGCACGACCACTTGGCTGGAGCCCCGCGCTCGGCGTCGCCGCACAAGGACACAGCAAAGCCATGGCCTACGGCAATTACTTCGCGCACCAGGATCCCGACGGCGACATGCCAGCGGATCGAGCAAGGTCTGCGGGCTTTCGTGGCAGGCAGGTCGGCGAGAACATCGCCGCCGGGCAGAGTTCACCCAGCAAGGCCATGGCAGGATGGCTGGCCAGCCCCGGGCATTGTGCGAACCTGATGAGCCCGATGTTTACTCAGGTTGGCGCAGGGTACGCGGCGGATGCGCGCAGTGATAAGGGGGTGTATTGGACGATGGTGTTTGGGGCGCAATGATCGCGCTCATGCCTGCGACTTCTTTAGCTTGATCAGGAACATCACTGACAGACTGATACAGGCGCCGGCCACAGCCAGCGCCATGTCTAAACGCCCGTGAAGTGTCGTCGCCCAGATACGCCCCACCGATCCATTCCACCCGTTCATAAATGGCCGACGCAGGAGTAATGAACACCCAGTTCGTGAATCATTGATTCGCCGGGATGACAGGGGTTCCGAAGTTGTGCCGGCAGTCTCCTGCAAAAGCTTTTGCCTATGAGCCCCGAATACTCCACCTATTAGCTGACTTGCGGATAGGCGTCTAACATTATCCCAGCGCTGGCGTCAGCCAGCCGGTTTTGAGCTGATAAGGAGACAGGAATGAGTCAGAAACATGACTAAGCCTGCCGTGGGCCACCGTGATTGCACCTCGTTTTCTGCAGTACCGATTTCCGTGTGATCAAAATAATCAGTGAATCGAACTGCTGGCCCAGCAGCCTGTGTCATTGCTTTCGCTCGTCGCTATTCCAGAACCCACAAAGGGCCGAATAGCCCGGATGAACACGACCAAAGGTAGCTCGCACATGGCAAATGAATCGAAATGCCCGTTTAACCACGCCGCTGGCGGTGGCACGACGAACCGCGATTGGTGGCCGAACCAACTGAACCTGAAAATCCTGCACCAGCACTCGTCCCTGTCCGATCCCCTGGATGAGGGTTTCAACTACACCGAAGCGTACAAAAAACTGGACTTTGCAGCGGTCAAGCGAGACCTCACGGCGCTGATGACCGATTCGCAAGACTGGTGGCCAGCGGACTTTGGTCACTATGGGCCGCTGTTCATTCGCATGGCCTGGCACGCTGCGGGCACCTATCGCACCGGTGACGGTCGGGGTGGTGCTGGCTCGGGCCAGCAACGCTTCGCACCGCTTAACAGTTGGCCGGACAACGTCAGCCTCGACAAGGCGCGTCGGCTGCTCTGGCCGATCAAGCAAAAATACGGCCGCAACATTTCCTGGGCTGACCTGATCGTGCTCACCGGCAACGTGGCGCTGGAGTCGATGGGCTTCAAGACGTTTGGTTTTTCCGGTGGTCGTCCGGACGTTTGGGAGCCTGACGAAGATGTGTACTGGGGCTCCGAAAACAAATGGCTGGGTGGCGACACTCGCTACGGCAAAGAAAACCAGCCCATGCAAGAGCCCGGCGAAGGTCCTCTTGTTGCTGAGCCCGGAGAAAACGAGGAAAGCCGCACCGAGCAGGGCCGCAATCTGGAAAACCCACTCGCCGCCGTGCAAATGGGCCTCATCTACGTCAACCCCGAAGGCCCTGAAGGCAATCCTGATCCTGTGGCTTCAGCCAAGGACATCCGCGAAACTTTCGGCCGCATGGCAATGAACGATGAAGAAACCGTGGCCCTGATCGCTGGCGGCCACGCCTTCGGTAAAACCCACGGCGCCGGACCTGCCGACAATGTCGGCGCCGAGCCGGAAGCTGCCGGTCTTGAACAGCAAGGCTTTGGCTGGAAAAACAGTTTTGGCACCGGCAAAGGCCCGGACACGATCACCAGCGGCCTGGAAGTGACCTGGACCACCACGCCGACAAAATGGAGCAACAACTACCTGGAAAACCTGTTCGGCTTCGACTGGGAACTGAGCAAAAGCCCAGCCGGGGCGCATCAGTGGGTGGCAAAAAACGGCGCCGGTGCCGGCACCATTCCGGACGCACACGATGCGTCCAAACGGCGTAATCCGACCATGCTGACCTCGGACCTGGCCCTGCGTTTCGACCCGATCTATGAGCCGATTTCGCGACGCTTCCTGGCCAATCCCGATCAACTGGCCGACGCCTTCGCCCGCGCCTGGTTCAAGCTGATCCACCGCGACATGGGCCCCCTCTCCCGCTACCTCGGCCCGGAATTGCCGAACGAAGTGCTGCTCTGGCAAGACCCCATCCCGGCGGTCGATCATCCCCTGGTCAACGACAGCGACGTTGCTGCACTCAAAGGCAAAATCCTCGCCTCCGGCCTGTCGGTCTCGCAGCTGGTATCGACGGCGTGGGCAGCCGCTTCCACCTTCCGCGGCTCCGACAAACGCGGCGGCGCCAACGGCGGACGCCTGCGTCTGGCCCCGCAGAAATTCTGGCAAGCCAACCAGCCTGAACAACTGGCGAGCGTGCTGGCGAAACTGGAAAGCATCCAGAGCGAGTTCAGCGCTGGCGGCAAGAAAATCTCGCTGGCCGACCTGATCGTGCTGGCGGGGAACGCCGGCGTCGAACAAGCGGCAAAAAATGCCGGCCAAACCGTCACAGTGCCGTTCACACCAGGGCGGGCGGACGCGTCGCAAGAGCAAACGGACGTGGATTCCTTCGGCTTCCTGGAACCGATTGCCGATGGCTTCCGCAACTACCTGAAAACCCGCTACCGCGTATCGGCCGAGCATTTGCTGATCGACAAGGCGCAACAACTGACGCTCACCGCGCCCGAAATGACCGCGCTGGTCGGTGGCCTGCGCGTGCTCAACACCAACGTCGGACAAACCCGACACGGCGTCTTTACCCAACAACCGGAAGCGCTGACCAACGACTTCTTCACCAACCTGCTCGACATGGGCGTGGAATGGAAACCCACCTCCGAGGCGGCTGAAGAGTTCGAAGGCCGTGATCGCAAAACCGGCGCAGTGAAGTGGACCGGGACGCGTGTGGATCTGGTCTTTGGTTCGAATGCACAGTTACGGGCGTTGGCGGAGGTTTATGCGAGCAGTGACGCGAAGGAGAAGTTTGTTAAGGACTTCGTGGCGGCATGGACCAAGGTGACGAACCTGGATCGGTTTGATGTGAGGTGATTTTTGAATCTGTGAGACCTTGAAGGAGCCGCCCCGCCCCTAGTGCTAAGGGTTGGGGCGGCCCAAAGAAGATCAAAATACGTTGAACGGAATCGTTGTAACCATGCGAAACTCTTTGACGTTTCCATCAATTTCATTCGGCGTGGCGCGATGCGCCACATAGCCCACTTGGACATTGCTACTTTTTAACCTGCCACTCTGTACAGTGTAAGAAGTTAAAAGACCCGACTCCTGATGTTTATCACCGTCCAGACGTTTTACAGGGTAGCTATTACCTTGGTAATGAGTGCCATCGATGCCAAAGCCACGAACGTTATATAAATAGAATGTCAACCCAGGCAGACCGTAAGGTGCCGTATCCAGGATATACGCTAGCTGCACAGACTTTTCGTTTGGCCCGTTATAGTTCGACAAAAACGAGTTGGCCAGCGTTGTGCCTTTGCTTTCATGAATATAGTCGAAGTACTCATTTCCGTTAACCTGTTGCCAGGCGAACACTAGAGTATGAGCCCCATGACCTAATTTGAAAGCCAGGCTATAGGCATCGTTATCGATTGGACCCATTTTAGCTGAGCCCTGATCGGTGGTTTTATAGTAATTGAAGGACGTGGCCAAGCCAAGACTTGCCCGATCTCCTGCATTGTGCACAAAACCGAGATAGTATTGATTCCAAAAGTCCTCTACCTGAGTCGTATACACGCTCGCCTTAACACTTTTATACGGCGTGTAAACAGCTCCCGCGATATAAGCAATGTCGCTCGATACGTTACGATTACCATATTCAGATACGATATCCGTGGTGCTTTGCTCCGTGCGCGGAGAAACCTGATCAAATGCACCCAAGTCGACACTCAAATTATTGAATTCAGTACTATTCAGATTTGCACCCTGAAAACTTGACGGCAGCGCTCTGTTAGTGTTGTCGGCAATCATGGGGGTTTGCATATTTTGGCGACCGACAGTAAGCGTCGTATTTGAAACTCGCGCCTTTACGTTAGCCAGCCCCAGTTTGCTCCATTGATCTACCGCATTTCCGGCACTGTCAGTTAACGTCCGATTGCCACCGCCGGCGATGCGCCCCTTGCCCCGCTCGAGTGCTGTAGCGTTGTACGGAGCGACCTCAACTCCGAATCCAAACTTACCTTGGGTAAAGCCGGAACGGTAATCCAGAATCGTACCCTGAACCCACGTATCACGGCGGTCAGTAGGCTCCGGTGGGCGCCCGCTTTTTTTGATGAAGAATGTGCTTCCGCGTTCTGCCAGTTCTTTGGATAGAAAGTTCCTGGTAGTTCCGGACAGCGATTGCCCTGCAATGAATCCAGTCGCCTCATCTTGAGCACTACTGGATTTAAGCTGAGGAACTGGAAAATCCTGGCTGGCATTTTCAGCCAAGGCCGCTGGTGTCGCGAAAAGAAAGAACACATGCAAAATTGTGCGCTGTATATAAAACATTACTTATCACCAATAGTTTTTATTATTAGATGAGGAGGAAAAATATTCTCGTCGAAACCAAGTGCGACGCAAACAAAAACACATCGATATCAATGGCGCTCAGCCTACAGAAAACTGATCGGACATAAGCGCCATATTAACCAAATTGAATTGCCTCAAACCTGCAGCCAAACCATGTCTGTATGCAGACAACAAATTCGCATAAAACCCTATCGAGTTCTGTTTTTCCGCTACTTACAAAATCACTTTCGAATATCTACATTTTTCGACTCAGGCAAGAACAACATTGCAAGCAGACTCACAACACTGACCCCAGCCAAATACCATGCAGGCGCCATGGGACTGTTGGTCACCGCAATAAGCCAAGTCACGACAAACTGAGTCGTCCCTCCAAAAATTGCTGTGCCGAACGCATACACCAAAGACAAACCCGTACTGCGAACTGCGATTGGTAACAATTCTGGAATCTGCACAAGCCCGGCGGTGGCAAACATTGCGGTTAGCGCCGCAATGACAGTATTCACCGTGAACAGCGTGAGCAAAGTAGGCGCACTTACCAGCCACATGAAGAGCGGAACGATGGCCAACGTCAAAATAACCCGGGGAATAAAATTGGTAATCCTTCTTCCCAAGCGATCGCTAAGCAAACCGCCTATCAGGGCAAAAGCAAACGTAACCAGCCCGCCGACCAGAACACTTCCTTGCGCGACCGGCGCAGACAGTTTAAGTACTTGTACAGCGTAACTGACCATGTAGTTGCCGATTTGCGACGCAACGCCAATCGAAGCGAACAACAGAATGCCTAGCAGCAGCACCTTTTTATGCTCGCGCAGGACAACACCAACGATTTCACTGCTTGTCCGCTCCTGGGCCGTTTCATGGGTTTCCGGCAACGCTCTTCGCATGTAGATAACGATAGGGATCAGCACAAGGCTGAGAAAGAATGGAATCCGCCATCCCCAGGTTTCAAGCTGTTCTGCACTCAACCAATAGGACAGAGCGACACCCAGCACTCCTCCCACTGCTACAGCGATCCCCTGGCTCGCAATCTGCCAGCTGGAGTAAAACCCACGACGATGAGGGGGAGCTGCTTCGATCAATAGCGATGTCGCAGGTCCGACTTCACCACCAAGCGCGAGGCCCTGTATCAAACGACAGATAACGACAATAATCGGTGCGGCAATACCGATCGACTGATAACTGGGCGTCATAGCCAACCCAATCGTACCAATCGTAATCATCGCTACAGTAAGAATCATGGCGGGTTTACGCCCTGCCCGATCAGCGTAGGCTCCGATCAGGATGCCACCCAACGGGCGTGCGAAGAAACCAACGCCAAAAGTTGCAACGGCTGCCATTAAGCTGCCGTACTCGCCAGCTACCGGAAAAAACGCTTTGCCAATGTATATAGCAAAATAGGCATAAATAACAAAATCATAAAACTCAAGCGCATTACCCGCCACAGCCGCCGCAATCGCTTTTTTATTTATTGCCGTATGACCTGCGTCAGTGTCAGCAACTGAAAGGTTCACATCCATCGATGGAGATATTATTTGATTATTCATATTATGATCATCAGGATAGTTAAAATTTAAAATCACCCGGCTATCTGAATGCCGCATTAAAGCCCTAAACCGCGAGACCTTTAAGCGCCTGTACGACGGCCTGTTCCGCCTGTTCCCAAACCTTCATCTGCCACTCGGGCTCGTCAGGGTAAAAGGTTTCCTTGAGATGACTTGTTATTGCTAATCCCTGTGCTGTCATGCGCATATCATAACGGTAGGCCCAATGATCCGCTCTGAGTGCAGTGATCACGCGCTCCAGCGGGTAGGTACCATACTCAAGACAAATACCGATGTGTTTAGCGTTTTCACACTCTTGAATTATTGCGGTCTGAATCGGCCCGCTCATTGGCACACTGGTAGACGTGCCTGTGTGCACATTGGTCAGTTCGCCCCACCATTCCTGCGCAAGATTGAAAATACCATTATCAAAACCGGCGAATATTTTTTCACCGTAGCCGTAGGGTCCGAGCCCGGTATGAACATCGATTGAGGCAAGTACTTTGATATTCGCGGTGTACTTGCGCAGAATTTTTCTGATCGTGTCGTTACTCCAGGTTGGAGCTTTGCCGCCAAACCACATGCCATTTTCAGATTTATATTGCCCTATGGACATAGCCTGTTGCAGCGCCTTGTCACCGTGTAGCAGACGATATTCCTCTAATACTTTGTCACTCTCTGGCGGCCACTGCTGCGGAAGCAAGGCGTCATGAATCTGCTCATAACCCGGGTTCTGCGGCAGGTCAGAATTAAAATTTATAAAATTCCTGTTGAGGTCGACGTTTTCCTGAGTGACGCGACGCAGATGCGAGAAGCCAAACGGATTGATCGCATGTACATATAAAACAGACGTATCGTCAGGTTTTGACAGATTCAAACCAAGCAAGCCGGTTTGCACGGCCGAGCCCGTAAACCCTTCAACACCATGAACTCCACTGATGACAATGAGCATTCTGGAAGCATCCAGTGGACCATCGACCACCACATCGGTGGCGAGCGCCTCACCTTCTGCACCTTCCAGGTCGAGTTCATAACTTTCGACGGCCAAGCCTCTCGACTGCGCAGCCGTCAGGAATTTTTTTCGCGATTCAGCGTACGTCTGACTGAATAGTTGAGATATTGTTTTTGTGTTCATTAGACTCTCGTTTTTCACCGACTTGCTTTACATGCTTCAGCACGAATATTTGATCGCTGTCGGCATGCCTCACCAAACGCTTCAAATATCGCTCTTGCAAAGTCACTGTCTTCCACTCGCATTTCCGGATGCCACTGCAAAGCCAATGCGAAGCTCGGCGCTCCCTCCACCGAAAAAGCTTCGATCAACCCATCCGGGGCAATCGCTTCAACCTTCAATCCTTTACCCAAATTCTCTACACCTTGGTGGTGAAGTGAATTCACTAGAACGCTTTGTTCGGCACACAGCCCTGCCAAAACGCCACCAGGAATGATGTCTATCGAGTGACTGTCTTGATACCAATCCTTAATAGGCCTGGATTGATCGCCCTCCCGATGGTCAATGGCCCCTGGCCGCTCGTGGACAGCAACGTTTAAGGTCCCCCCCCATGCAACGTTCATTTCCTGAAACCCGCGACAAATCCCGAGAACGGGAACACCCGCTGCAACGAGTTTTTTGACGAGTGGTAAAACCGTCGCATCGCGGGCCGGGTCAAGCATCGAGCCTTCTGGATTGGATTCCTTTCCGTAATGATGCGGGGCAATGTTAGATGGGCTTCCCGTCAGGACGATTCCATCTACATGCGCAATCAAACTGGCAATATCGATGGCTGCTTCGTCAGCAGGCAGCGCAAGCGGTAACCCACCAGACACCAATGCCACAGCGTTCACGTAGCCGTGGAGTAAGGTATGGGCTTGATGCCCGTAACGCTCCACTCGGTCGGCGGCGATAGCTACCAGCGGCTTGATTGGCGAGACAGGCAATGCGTTGTTCATGAAATGTACGTGCCGTTGGTTTGTAGTAGGCATCGAGTGTAAGGACTCACCTTTATTTAGGTAAATTGCAATTTTCCGCTTAAAATCTTGCAGAACTTGCAACTCAAGGCGACACACATGAACACCAGGCAGCTTCACCATTTTGTGGCGGTGATGGAGACGGGATCGCTCAGCGCTGCTGCCGAGGCTGTGCACCTGAGCCTCCCTGCGCTATCCAGAAGTCTCAAAGCCTTGGAAGACGAGCTTCGGGTATCGCTGTTTGACCGAAGCAATCGCCGCTTGCGCCCTACTCCTTATGCCTTGGAGTATTTGGAGCGAGCACGCCGTATTGTCTTTGATGAGCGCGAAGGAGCCCGCGCACTGAGCTTGATGAAGGACGGCGCCTATGGCCCCCTGGCTTTTGGTCTAGGGTCCTCCATAGCAATAGACCTGCTCGCACCCATGATTAATGATTTGGTTGCAAAAGGCCCCAAATTGAGAGTTCAGGCTCAGGTGGAAAGCACGGATGTTTTGCTGGATTCACTGCGGAGAGAAAAACTGGATTTTTTCATCGGAGACGTCAGCTCGGCGGCGAGCTCAGCGGATCTTTTGTCAGAGCCACTCTATAAATGTACTTACGGCTGGTTTGCAAGACAGGGTCATCCGCTTGCCACCAAAAAGAACATAACAATAGACGAACTGGAAAATTACCCCATCATAGGATCGGGTTATATTAGCGATACCTTGGCATTCAACATTTCGCAGCTATATGGCTGGAAATTACCCCTTGAAAAAAACTTTTCTGTAAATATAAACAACCTTGAAACCATACAAAAGCTGTTATCGCTCTCAAACATGGTCTCTCCTTCTACCTACAACGCGATGCTTCAACCACTAAACAGTGGCACCGTTGTAGCCCTGGATGTAAATCCAAAACTTAATTTAGATATGACCCTAGGCATTGTGAGATTAGGCCTGCGCACGCTAGTTCCTTCTACAGAACAGGCTTTTGAAATTATACGAAATTATTTTCTCAAGATTGACAAAGAACTATCTAGCTACATCTTGTAGCTAGATGACAGCTCACCCGAAAACCCATAACTTCACTATTTATCACGAGTGGACGCTTGCGCCGACACATTCCCCAACGCCGGCGTTACACCAGGAATACCCCCCAGCGTTTCTGTGAAAACCGCCGAGGCTGTAATGCCGTCACTCCCATTCACTGCTCGGGAAGTATAGGCCTGCCGCCGTTCGATCCAGCGACGTAGTGCCAACAGCAGCGCACTGACAAAGCCATACATGACCGTCACGATAAACGCGGACTGGAGCAGTGTTTGCGGCGCGAAGCTGGATATCTGCTGTGAACGGCGCAAAAGCTCCTCGTAGGGAATGATGTAGCCCAGTGACGTATCCTGAACAATCGCCAGAACCGCACTGACCAAGGCCGGCAACATGAGTTTCAACGCCTGCGGCAGCACAATCCACAGCATCGCCTGATGCTCTCGCATGCCGATAGACAGTGCAGCTTCCCGCTGCCCTCGGCCCAAGGAAAGAATCCCGGTGCGCACGATTTCCGCGGTCATTGCACTGTGGTGCAGCACCATGCCGAACACCAGATACCCCAAGGCCGACCAATTGAGCCCCATGGAAGGCAAGAGAATGACCGTAAACAGAATCAGCAAGAGTAACGGTACGGCACGAAAACAGCCGATATAGGCGGCTGCCAGCGTGCGTAACCAGAGCCTGTCGGACAACCGCGCAACGGCCAATGGCACCGCGAGACTGAACGCCAATATCATGCTGATCACGGCGGCCAGCAAGGTCGCCACCAGCCCATCAAACAAAAAGCGCAGCGTCCCCGGGTGGAGGAAAATCTCCCATCGTTTGGCGTCGAACTGACCGCTCTCGTCCAGCCTCAGCCCCACCGCAATCAGGCCAGCAACCAGGAGTATCGCGCCGAACGCCGAGATGATTCGGTTACGCCTTCTGGCAAGTGGCCCCGGTGGTTCGTACAGCACATTATCGAAGCTCATCGGATCACCGCCATTTTTTGCTCCAGGTAGCGAAAGAACCAGCCGGCGGGAAGGGTCAGCAGTAAATAGGCAGCCATGGCGCCAAGGAAAGTCGGCACGGCCAAGGCCGTATCGAAGTTGATCCTCTGCGCGGTGTAGGTGATATCCGCGACACCAATTGCAGCGCCAATGGCAGACGCCTTGATTTGAATGATGAACAGATTTCCCAGCGGTGCGATGACCGACTGCACCGCTTGCGGTAACACCACTTCGCTGAGTATCTGATCAAAGCGCATCCCGATGCTTCGAGCGGCTTCGATCTGCCCCAGAGAAACAGTATTGATGCCCGCCCTCACCACCTCACAGATCCAGGCAGCGCTATACAAGCCCAGCACCAGGACCGTGGAGGTGAACAGCGAATAGATGAAACCGAGCTTGGGCAATCCGAAGGTAAACAGCAGTAATAGCGCCAGAAGCGGCATCATCCGCATGAGTTCGACGTAGCCGCTGGCGAACCAGCGAAACGTCGGCCATGGACTGACCCTCATGACCGCCAGCAGCAGTCCCAGGACAATGGCTATGGCGAAGGACAGCAGGGTGAGCTCGACGCTTATCGCGATACCCCCAAGAAAGCGTTCGATATAAGGCATCAAGGTCACCCTCTGTGGATTTTTTCTTATTGGATGACGGGCACTTGGGGCGCGCCCAAACCGGCTTCGAGTTCCTTGTCATACATTTTTTGCCACTGGCCATCACGAATCGACGTGCTCAGTTGCGTGTTGATCCAGTCACGCCAGGTCTTGTCTTCCTTGGCGACGGCAATCCCGTAGGGCTCCTCGGTGAAAGGGGCGCCGACTACGCGCAATTTGCCG
The DNA here is from genome assembly GCF_000282215.1 of Pseudomonas sp. GM21. Lineage (GTDB taxonomy): Bacteria > Pseudomonadota > Gammaproteobacteria > Pseudomonadales > Pseudomonadaceae > Aquipseudomonas. The sequence continues at coordinate 62,556 of NZ_AKJS01000187.1, read as the reverse complement.
GGCTGACGCATCGACTCGCCGACCAGCGTGGCGCCGTCGTCGACATAGGCATCGAAACGTTTATCGATCAGCCCTTCCACGCACGCCGAGGCGTCGCTAAAGGTGACTATCTTGGCATTGGGCGCCAACGGTTTGAGGTTGCGTTCAACGGTGGTGCCGCTCAGGACGCAGACGGTCTTGGTGTCGAGGTCTGCAGTTTTATTGATCGAATGGTCATCCGCCCGGACCAGCGAATCTTGCCCCGCGAGGTAATACGGACCGGCAAACCCGATGACCTGTTTGCGTTCATCCGTCACCGTCATGGTCGAGATGACCAGGTCGACGCGTTTGTTCTGCACCAACGGAATGCGGTTTTCCGGCGTCGTGCTGACCCACTCGATGTTGTCTTCCGATCCTGTCAGCCGTTTGGCCAGCATCCTTGCCAGTTCAGCCTCGAAGCCCTCGACATTCCCGGTCATGGGGTTGCGTGAGGAGAACATCAGCGTGTTCAGCGAGGTGCCAACGACCAGCTTGCCTCGCTCGTGAATCTTGGCCATCGTCGAATCGGCCGCGAATTTCTCTGTCGTATCGGCCGACGCAAGGCCGGCGAATATGCAGGACGTCAGCAGGGAAAGGCTTAGAGCAGCAAATCGGTTTGGGCGCATGGTGTATTTCTCTTGTTATTGTGGTTTCGACTAATTGATTCAGTGTGCGAGTACTTTGGAAAGAAAATCGCGAGCACGCTCTGAACGCGGAGCGCTGAAAAAAATCTCGGGGGGCGCACTTTCGACGATGCGACCGGCGTCCATGAAAACGATCCGGTCAGCGGCCGAGCGTGCGAAGCCCATTTCATGCGTGACCACCACCATGGTCATACCGCTGCGGGCCAATTCGACCATCACCTTCAGCACCTCGTTGACCATTTCAGGATCAAGCGCGGAGGTGGGCTCATCAAACAACATGACACTGGGTTTCATCGCCAGCGAACGAGCGAGCGCGACGCGTTGCTGCTGTCCACCCGACAACTCTGCGGGATACGCCTTGCCCTTGTGCCCCAAGCCGACCTGATCAAGCAGTTGCATGGCCCATGCCTCGGCATCCTGACGACTCATGCCGAGGACTTTGCGTGGGCCCATCGCAACATTCTGCATCGCTGTCCGGTGGGCAAACAAATTGAAGTTCTGGAAGACCATGCCCACTTTGGCACGCATCTTCGCCAACGCACCGCCCTCTTCCGGAAGGCGTTCACCGTGCAGAAAAATCTCGCCGCTGTCGATCGCTTCCAGACGATTGATGCACCGGCACAACGTCGATTTACCCGAACCGGAGGGGCCGATAATCACCACCACTTCACCGGGTTGTACTTGCAGGTCTACATCAAACAGCACCTGTTGACTGGCGAAAAATTTGTTCACTGCCCGCAATGAAATGGCTGGGGGTTTCTGATCCAGTGAGCGCGTCGATTGCATGGCTTGAGCTCTGCGTTAGATGTCTGATTCGTGTCTGCCGGCACTGTGCATTAGACGAACTTCAATTGCACAGTGGCTTTCAATTGCCCCACCGGGGCGCCATTGCAATTGTTCAACGCGGGATCTGCCCAAGTTGCCAATAACTGATTCTCGCCTTCCAACACGCCCAACTGCTTGAGCACTGAGATGGTGACGGCAAACACACTGGGAAAATCACCATCGCTGACCTTGACCGCCACGCCCAGTCCGCGACTGCGGATACCCACCGTCTGTACGCCATCAGCCCCCGTTTTGGCGACCCAATCACCATTGGAGGACAGGGTGATGCCCAGATCGGATCGACCGGTACCGGAGACCATCTGAGGATGACGACGCATGGCGTCGAACAGCCGCTGCAAAACAGGACTGAGGCTTGTGTCGTTCCCGGCATCACCACTGGCCAGACGTGCCCATAACAGCGCAAGTCGCGAGAGCGGCATTCCCAGGTTGGGCGCGTTACAGCCGTCAGTCCCCGTCCAAAGCTGATTTTGCGGCATCCGCGTCAACCCTGCGACGACCCGCTGGATATCGCGTTGCAAGGGATGTTCGGGCGCCAGGTAGGAACTACTCTCTAATCCGTGGAGGCGGCAGTAGGCAAGAAATCCGGTGTGTTTTCCGGAACAGTTGTGGTGGCGTTGATCAAAGTGGAAACCTTGGGGCGGCAGATTGTCGCCACTGTAGAAGTCCGGCAAATGGCAGCCGCATCCCAGGTCATGAACTTCGTGACCGATTTTCGTCAGCATGTTGCTCACTGCATCGACGTGCGACGCTTCCCCGGAATGGCTGGCGCACATCAAAGCTACCTGATCATCGGTAAAGCCAAAACGCTCGGGGCCGCCGTCACGGACAAAAGGAACGGCCTGAAAGGGCTTGAGCGTAGAACGGGAAAATGTCATGGAGGCCGGGTCGCCAGCGTAGGCCAGTAACGCGCCCTCGCTATCCACCACGGCCACTGACCCCCAATGGATTCGCTCCACATGTTCGTTTCGAGTGGCAATGGCGATTGGAACATGGGCAGGAAAATTCATGAGGTTCTTCAAACTCCGACTTGCAACGGGGAATATTCGTTGACGGGCAACAAGGATGTGCGCACGGCATGGGTTTGAGTCTATATTCCGATAAAAACCGGTGGAACATCGAGTAAAGGAATTCGGTTTTGCACCCAGCGCAAAGGCATCAACCTGAAATGAGCTCCGAAATTGCACGCATCGATCATCTTGGGGTGATGAGGGCCTTGGTGAAAGTCGTTGAGTTGGGCAGCTTTTCCGCGGCCGCCCGAGAGATGCACGTTTCTCCTTCGACGTTGACCCGGACCATTTCGGCGTTGGAAAAATCGCTGAACACCACCCTGCTCCATCGCACCACGCATATCGTCGCGCTGACCGAGGCGGGGCAGATCTATCACGCGCGGGCGTTGTCGATGATCGCCGACCTGGATGACACCTTGCGCGTGGTCAGCGATCTCAACCTTGCACCCAGTGGCCCTCTGAAACTCACGTCACCCGTGGCGTTCGGCAGGCGTTTCCTCGCGCCGCTGATCGCCCCCTTTCTAAAGATGTACCCCGGCATCCAGATGGATCTGCGCCTGACAGATAATCACAACGATATGATCGTCGGGGGCTTTGATCTGGATATCCATGAGGGTGAAAACCATTTGGAGAACCTGATCGCCTACCCGATTTCCCGCAACGATTCGCTGCTTTGCGCCACACCTGAATACCTTGCACAGCATGGACATCCCCAGACGCCTGGCGATCTGAGCGCCCATAACTGTCTGGTCTACGTACACCCGGATAGCGACCCCCATTGGTATTTTGTCCGGGACGAGGAAAAACATTCGATTTTCCCGCAAGGCAATCTTCAATCAGACAACTCGGAACTGTTGCTCGAAGCAGTTTGTGGGGGGCTGGGAATAGCGGAATTCGAAATCTGGCTAGTGCGAGACCTGCTGTTGAACGGTCAATTGCAAATTGTCCTGCCGGACTATCGTTTCGTTAATTCGCTGACAGGCAGACAGATTTACATGGCTTACCTTCCCAATCGCCGCTTTTCGACAAAGGTTCGCGTGTTGCGCGAGTTTCTCGAAGCCCGACTGCAAGGCATTGGCGAATTACCTCCTGGTTTTCTCCGACATGAGGTGGAATAGAATCGATGCGGAAAAAATTCATTCCAGCAACGAAACCAGACGCGGCTCAATCGAGCCCTCAAGCACCTCAATCAACGCCAGCGTCACCGGCAGCTTGAAACGCCGCCGTCCCGCACTGCCGGGATTGAGAAATAACCGCTCACCGCGCCATTCGATGCGTGGTTTGTGCGAATGGCCGGTGATCACCAGCTTGATGCCTGCATCGAGCACGACCGGAACATCGGCGATGTCATGCACCAGCAATGTGCCCCATCCGTTCAGCTCAAAACACAGAAGATCATCCAGCGGTTCTGCCCAAGACTCGCCCAGATCGTTGTTCCCGCGCACCACATGCAGCGGGGCTATCGACGCCAGTTGATCGAGAATGTCCCGGCTACCGATGTCGCCTGCGTGAATGATCCGCTCACACCCCTCCAGCGCGGCAACCGCTTCGGTGCGGAGCAAACCGTGGGTATCGGAAATCACGCCAACCTTCATGCATCACTCCAGACGAGGCTAGGACCCAGACAATCAAGGATCTACTTGCGCCATCAACTCAGCAACCGATTCCTGGCGTTTGGCGTAGCGCTGGGCCAGCACGGCACAGACCATCAGCTGGATTTGATGGAACAGCATCAACGGCAGGATCAACACGCCAATGGTGCTGCCGGCGAACAGCACCTGGGCCATCGGCACACCGGTGGCCAGACTTTTCTTCGAACCGCAGAACACGATGGTAATGCGGTCTTCCAGATTGAAACCAAAGGCTTTGCCCAGCACCGTTGAAGCCACCAATACCAAACCCAGCAATACGCAGCAAGCCACCACCAGCCCGGCCAGTTCCCAAAGCGGGATCTGGTGCCAGATGCCCTCGTTCACCGCTTCGCTGAACGCGCCGAAGACCACCAGCAGAATCGACCCCTGATCCACGAACTTCAGCCAACTCTTGTTGCGCCCGACCCAGGCGCCGATCCAGCGTCGCGCAATCTGCCCGGCAATAAAGGGCAGCAGCAGTTGCACGCTGATTTTCACGATCGCATCGAGGGTCGAACCGCCATCGCCGTGCACATTCAGCAGCAGCGTCACCAGCAATGGCGTGATAAAGATTCCGAACAGACTGGACGCCGCCGCACTGCAAATCGCCGCCGGAATGTTGCCTCGCGCCAGGGAGGTAAAGGCAATGGCCGACTGCACCGTCGCGGGCAGCGCGCAGAGGTAGAGCATGCCCATGTACAGATCATCACCGATCAGCGGCGACAGCACCGGCTTCAGCGCCAGACCGAGCAGCGGAAACAGCACAAAGGTCAGACTGAACACCAGCACATGCAGCCGCCAATGCCCGGCACCGGCGATGATCGACTCGCGAGACAGCTTGGCGCCATGCAGAAAAAACAGCAGGGCGATGGCGATGTTGGTCAGCCACCCGAAGCCCACCGCGACCTGACCGCTGACGGGCAACACACTGGCGAGCAGTACGACGCCGATCAGGGTCAGGGTGAAGTTGTCGGGTAAGAATCGAGGGCGCGTCATCAGGGTCATCCGGGTTTGCCAGGAACGTGAGCACGACTCTAGCCCGTCCGCTGATTACCGACTAACGCTAGTAAGCCAGCTGATGTCGCCTAAAGGACAGGATGAACAGCGTTCTTGACGTTTCATGCCGTCAGGTGGGAAAACATCGGCTGCCCGGATGCAAGCGTCGGGGAATTCATCAAGGAAGGCTCATGAAAACCCTATTGTGTTTACTGATCGCTACCGGCGTCGGCGCCGCGCTGCAATACGCCGGCATCCCCCATGGCCTGTTGCTGGGTTCGATATTCGCGAGCGCACTGATCGCCAGCAACCTGCGCTTCTCCCCTACCCTGCGTTTCGGCCTCGGCTATGTGCAAATCGTCCTGGGGATCGCGACCGGCCTGATGTTTACGGCGTGGGACAGCCACACGGTCGCGGCCATCTTGCCCAGCCTGGGTGTCATGCTGGTGTGCTTGATGGTGCAAAGCGCGGTGGCCGGTTTGGCGCTGCTTAAAATCACCGGATGGAACCGCAAGGATACCCTGCTGGCCGTCTACCCCGGCGCACTCGCGGCGGTATTCGACTTGCTCGAATCCGAACGCGCATCCGGCAAAGTGATCGTCGTGCATCTGGTGCGACTGATCTCCATCACCCTCCTCGTGAGTTTTTTAATTCCCGGGCAGACCACCGTGGCGATTGTCCAGAGCAGCCCGTTGAGCATCAGCCTGGCGTTGACCCTGTTATCGCTGATCGCCTTAAGCCTGTTGCTGGGTCGTTTGCTGCTGAACGTCGGCGTCCCGGCGCCGTTCATGCTGACCGCTATCGTGCTCACAGGCGTCTACGTCAAGACCGGCTATTTGCAGGGCTTTCACATGCCGTCATGGAGTGTCGACTCCGCGGCCGTCCTGCTTGGTGTGCTGATCGGGTCGAAATTCAAGGACATCAGTGTCGCTGAACTCGCTCGCCATGGACGAACCGCGTTGATGTCCGTTGGCCTGATGTTGCTGATCGCCGCAGCGTTTGCCTGCGTGGCCGGGCGGGTTTGGGGCAGCGATCCCTGGTCGTTATGGCTGGCCTACATGCCGGGCGCAATCGAGACCATCTCCATGGTCGCCTTCAGTGGCGGGCTGAACGTGGTGTTCATCCTGACTCATCATCTGGTGCGCATGGTGGTGCTGCACTTTGCGCCGGCACTGCTGGTTCAGGCGCGGCGGTGGCGAGAAGAGGTTTGATCAGCACTCTGCTGGCGTAAGGATCAAACGGGAGAGATCGTGGCCAGGACGCCAATCAAAATGGTCAGCACCAGAAATCCACCCAGGAAAATTGCCATCTTGCCCATCGGGGCCTCCTACATTTGAGCTCACTGTTTGCGGTCATTGTGAGCCTGCAACTGAGTGCATAACAGAGGCAGATAGCGCGGGAAAATACGGATCAGATGCTTGAAACGAAAAAGCCCCGCCCCACTGAAGTGGGACGGGGCTTTCTACTGCACTGATCGTTGTTTACAGATCAGTGATTTCCTTGTGGCGTGGCACCAGCAGCTTCATCACGCTCCAGGCCACCAGATAGGCGACCGAACAGATAGCGAACATGATCATGTAGCCGGTGTGAATATCGTTGATCGATTTGTAGTAGTCGAACACATAACCACCAACCTTGGTCATCACCACACCGCCCAAGCCGCCGGCCATGCCGCCAATACCAACCACCGAAGCGATGGTTTTTTGCGGGAACATGTCGGACACCGTCGTGAAGATGTTGCACGACCACGCCTGGTGCGCCGATGCGCCAACGCCAATCAGCAACACAGGGACCCAAAAGCTGATGTAGCCAAATGGCTGCGCCAGCAATACCACCAACGGGAACAGCGCGATCACCAGCATGGCTTTCATGCGGCCGTCATACGGCTTGTCGCCGCGCTTCATGAAGTAGCTCGGGAACCAGCCGCCACCGATACTGCCGATCATCGTCAAGCTGTACAACACGGCCAGCGGTGCCACGATGGCCGCGCCCTTCATGCCGTATTGCGCCGACAGGTAGGTTGGGAGCCAGAACAGGAAGAACCACCACACGCCATCGGTCATGAACTTGCCGAAAGCAAACGCCCAGGTCTGGCGATAGGTCAGCAACTTGAACCACGAGACTTTTTTGGCAGCGACACCCGACACTTCCGGGATGGCTACTTGCGCAGGTTCATCGCTACGGATGTACGCCAGTTCTTCCGCCGACAGGCGCTTTTGCTGATCCGGCTTCTGGTAGAGCGCAATCCAGACGGCGACCCAGACGAAGCCCAGCATACCGATCACGATAAAGGCCGCTTCCCAGCCCCAGAGAGCCGCAATCAGCGGTACGCAGATCGGTGCCAGGACTGCGCCCACGTTGGCACCGGAGTTGAAGATACCGGTGGCGAAGGAACGCTCTTTCTTCGGGAAGTACTCTGCGGTGGCTTTGATCGCGATCGGGAAGTTACCCGCTTCACCAATCGCCAGCACCGCGCGAGACAGCATGAAACCGGCAATCGAGACCGGAATGACGGCAAGGCCGAGCGCACTGCTCAGGGCGCCAATACCCTCACCCATCGGCACGGCAAAGGCGTGCATGACCGCACCGGTGGACCAGATGCCAATCGCCCAGATATAGGCTTTTTTGGTGCCAATCTTGTCGACGAAGCGACCGGCGAACAGCATGGAAATCGCATATACAAACTGGAAAACCGAGGCGATGTTGGCGTAGTCGGTGTTACTCCAGCCAAACTGCGTCGACAGTTGCGGTGCCAACAGACTCAGTACCTGGCGGTCCAGATAGTTGACGGTTGTGGCAAAAAACAGCAGCGCACAAATCGTCCAGCGGTATTTGCCGACCGTTTGGCCGACGCGTTGCGCATTCGCATTGATGGGCTCGTTCAGATTCATGGCATCACTTTATTATTGGATTGTGGTGATGATCTCTCGGTTTCAAGCGAGATCAGTTGTGTCGTAGAGCATCGCCAAAACGCGAAGAGTCCGCGCCAAGGCTGGTCAGAATCAGCCGGGTCTTGCGATCAACTTATGCTGTACCCCGCCGCCAGTTGCATTACGCGCAGTGCAATTGCTGGTGGCTGGAGCCGGGTGTGTAGCGAGTACTAGCAGGGGTTTGGCGGGACGGTCGCCTGCGACGGAACTGACTGTGCGGGCGCGCAAGCAGACAAGATCAGGCCAGAGGAAGCGACGCTGAGGGGGATGAGTACGCAAGTTGATTTCATGTTGGGGCCGACACTCTTTTTATTTTTTGGCATGACAGCCGACGTATCGTCTGTCGTCGTACAACTGTGCCTTTTATATCTAGTTACATGTCGGGCTGTCAATATCGAAAATAGCCGTTGGTCTTGATGAAGCCCCCTTGTGAAAATTACGATTTCTTACAGAACTCGGTAGCTTCAGGGGCTTCAACGATCCGAATTGACGCGCGTTGACGATGGGAGGTGGGGTCTTGGAGCCTTCAGCTGTGTTGTACGACGACAAATGTTTACAGATCACAAGCAGAACTTCCCTCCCCCTAAACAGGTTGTTCCCCACCCACTCAGGCAAAAAGCCACCTATTTCGAGGAATATCCCCCACCACTCAGTTGTTTCATTTGAGAAACACTCCCAATTAACCTCCTAATAAATCTGGACTTTTACCTCCTTTTTGCCGTTGGCCCGACTTTTGCCACAACCCTCGCAACGCAGTAACTGTCGTTTCCGGTGGGGACGGCGGGTTTCGCCATTTGGCATGTTGCGAGGGGAAGACCATGAAAAACGCGGCATCGGCATTCAGTTCGCTCAACTTCCTGAGGAAATGGGGCGTAGCCGCTGTCATTTTTTTCAGCTTGGCCAAGGTCGGCGCAGCACCGCTCGATGATGTCGGCCCGCCGCCGCCCACCGACCCTTCCGCCTTCTACAATCCGCCGGCCGATCCCAAAGCTGCGCTGGACGCCCTGGAAGCATTGCCAGAAGCCAACCAGGGATCGTTTGCCCTGCCCAATGGCGTGTTCGGCGACCGTGTCACGCCGCGTGCAGACAATGTGCTGCCGCCGAATGTGCAGACCTCGTTCAACTTCCCTACCAACGGTAAACCCAGCCCCTTGTTCGGGGCGCTACCGTTCACCCAGCAATTGCTGCTGTTCGAGGAATTCGGCACGGAGAAACTCGACCCGACGATCCCGGCGCCACCCCTGACCTTCCCTGTCCCCACCGTCGGCCCGGCGCCTGCGCAGGACCCGAACAGCGTCGCTCGCAGCGCCCCCGCGGGTGCCGCGCTGGATGCGTTCATGCGCCAGCCTGGCCTGTTCCCGTTCCCGTCGCAGTTCTCCAACGTACTGGACCGCAATCCGTGGAAGGCGCAGATCGAAACCTTCCTCAATCGCCATCCAGTGGGTTCGCCGGCCGAAGGACGGCCACCGGGAAAAGGCTGGTCGCATCAGCGCTGGAACGAGTTCTACCCCCAAGTCGCCTACAAAACCGTGCAAGTGGGCGCTCGGGTCAACACCGGCATGCGCGACCGCCGGCAATTGCACAACTATGCCGTCGGTGAATTCGGGCCGGGCGGGCTCTACTATCAGACCTCGGACATCCCGACCACGACGGGCACCACCAAAGGCATCGATACGCGCTTCCACCCCAATTTTCCGCTGCAAAATCACAATGCCTTGTGGACTTTCGACGGCACCTTTCCGGCAAAACTGCTGATGGTGCGCTACGGCCAACCGGTGCTGATGCGTCACTACAATGCCTTGCCGATCGACCCGGCGGCCAATATGGGCTTCGGTCTGCACACCATCAGCACCCACGAGCACAACGGTCACTCCCCGGCCGAAAGCGATGGCTACACCAATGCGTTTTTCTTTCCGGGGCAGTACTACGACTATCGCTGGCCGCTGCAACTGGCCGGTTACGACACCATCAACACCAAAGCTGAAGATCCGCGTGCAGCGTTCCCCTGCGCCCCGGGCGAAACGCTGTACGTCAACGACACCAGTCCCGGCCTCAAAACCTGCGACAACGGCACCATCAAGATCCGGGGCGACTGGCGCGAAACCATGAGTACGCACTGGTTCCACGACCACATGCTCGATTTCACCGCGCAAAACGTCTACAAGGGCAACGCGGTGATGATGAACTACTACAGCGCCCTGGATCGCGGCAACGAAGCGCTGGAAGACGGGGTCAACCTGCGCCTGCCCAGCGGTTCGGCGTTGCCTTGGGGCAACCGTGACTACGACGTCAACCTGGTGATCGCGGACAAGGCCTGGGACGCCAACGGTCAGCTGTGGTTCAACCCGTTCAACACTGACGGCTTTCTCGGCGACCAGATCCTGGTGAACTGGCAGTACGAGCCGCGCCTGAAAGTGCGCGCACGCAGTTATCGCTTCCGCATTCTCAACGGTTCGGTGTCGCGTTACTTCAAGATTGCCGTGGTGCGTGAAATCGTCGGTAACGGCGGCGAATTCCAGGGGCCTAAAGGCTCTGGTGTGTCCTATGCCCGCGTGCCATTTCACATGATCGGCAACGACGGCAACATCATGGAACATGCCGTGCCCTTCGACGGCAGCATGGACCTGGACGGAGACGGCGATAAACAGAGGCACAACGCGATCCTGCCGACCCAGGCGATCGCCGAGCGTTACGACATCATCATCAACTTCGCGAAAAACGGGATCAAGCCCGGCGACAAGCTGTATTTCGTCAACCTGATGGAGCACCAGACCGGCAAGGGCCCGGAGAAGGAGGAAGTGAGCCTGGCCGAGGTGCTGTCCGAGGAGTACAAGGCCGAAATCAAGCAAACCAGTGATGGTCCGAAATGGGACAAGGGCGACCCGGTGGTGGGCAAGTTCCTGCAACTGGTGGTGCAACCTTACACCGGCCAGGACGTGAGCTTGAACCCGGCTGACTATGAACCCGCCAAACCGGGCAAAGCGGCCGGCAAGAAAATGATCCCCCTGACCATCGACCGAGACAGCGTCACCGATCAGGCCAAACTCAAGTTGGCGCGGCATCGAGAGTTCATTTTCGGTCGCTCCGACGGCACCGACGAAGCCCCCTGGACGGTCAAGACCGACGGCGGTTTCGGCTATGCCATGGACCCTCGTCGGATCAGCGCTGCTCCGCAATTGGCCAACGGCCCGACGGACGCCGGCTTCTCCGGCGACGGCACCCTCGAAGTGTGGAAAATCAAGAACGGCGGAAACGGCTGGAGCCATCCAGTGCACGTGCATTTCGAAGAAGGCATCATCCTCAGCCGCGACGGTAAAGCACCGCCCGAATGGGAAAAATGGGCGCGCAAGGACGTCTATCGCATCGGCCAGGAGATTGACAGTTCGGTAGATGTGGACATGGCGATCCACTTCCGTGAGTTCGCCGGCACGTTCGTCGAGCATTGCCACAACACCCAGCACGAGGACAACTCGATGCTATTGCGTTGGGATATCGAACATCCCGGCCAGTTTCAGTTGATGCCAACGCCCCTGCCGGGCTGGGACGGTGTCACCTACGTGGCCTCTGCCGCCCTGCCGACCTTCCGCACCGGTGGCGATGACGAAAATCACGAAGGCGATAACCAAAAACCGGTGGCTAATCCCGACAGCGCTACTAGCAACAACGGACAACCGGTGACCATCAACGTGCTGGCCAACGACACCGACCCCGACGGAAATCTGCCGCTCAAAGTGGTGGACCTGAACCAGCCGGATTCGGGTAAAGGCATGGTCAGCACCGATGGTGTGCGGGTGATCTACACACCTCCGGCCACCATCCCCGAGCCGTTCACCGCGACCTTCACCTATAACGCCAGCGACGCCAAGGATGCGGTGTCGAACCCGGCGACGGTGTCCGTGGCGGTATCCGCCCCGGCGGTCAACGAAGACCTGGTGGTCACCAGCGCGGTAGTCACCGCCCGCAGCAACAGCCGCTACACCTGGGACCTGAGCGGTACCACCTCACGAGGCACAGGCAACACCATCACGGCGACCGCCTCGACCACCGCAGGCCCGCTGAACCTTGGCACGGCCAGCCTGGTCCCGATCGGTACCGGTGCCCGCTGGCGGATATCGGTCACGACCACCGGCAGTGGCCCGTCACCCAACCCGACCATCACCATCAAGTCGGCGTTCGGCAAGACGGTGACGGTGCCGATTGTCTCTCACTGAGTCTTCAACAGAACGTCAGCGGGAGAGCGCCTCATCAGACTTTGAGGTGCTCTCCCGCTGATCCTCCAATCAGATCAAACAGGGTCGGGAATCGATTGCACTGCGCTGCGCAATGGAAAGGTCGCTCCGGCGGGCGCCAGGGCAAAACGCGAGACCGGACGGCTCAGACCATAATGCTCGCGCAGCGTACTGCCCGCATATTCATGGCGGAACAGCCCACGCTTGCGCAGGATCGGCAGCACTTCATCGAGGAACACGTCAAAGCCCTCGGGGAACGCTGGCGGCATCACATTGAAACCATCGGCGGCGCCACTGCGGAACCACTGCTCAATCAGGTCGGCAATCTGCACCGGCGTACCGACCGGCACCCAATGCCCGCGAGCACCGGCCAGACGATTGATCAGCTGGCGCAGCGTCGGTTTCTCGCGGTCGACGATGTCGATGATCAGTTTGAAGCGACTGGACTGGCTCTCGCTGCTGTCGAAATTGACCAGGTGGCGCGGGAACGGCGCATCCAGATCGTGACCGGACAGGTCGACCCCCAACATGCGGCGCAATTGGCCGAGTGAAACATGCGGCAGCACCAGATCGTTGAGCTCGTCGAATTTGCGCTGGGCTTCAGCTTCGGTGCTGCCAATGTACGGGCTGATGCCCGGGAGAATTTTCAGCTGGCCAGGATCGCGCCCCACCGCTTTCGCCCGGGCACGGATATCGTTGGCGAATTCGGTTGCGCTGTGCAGGGTCTGGTGCGCGGTGAAAATCGCTTCGGCATGTCGGGAGGCGAAATCACGGCCATCCTCTGAAGACCCGGCCTGCACCTGCACCGGTCGCCCCTGGGGGGAGCGCGGCGAGTTGAAGGGGCCTTTGACTTTGTAGTAAGTGCCCACATGGTTGATCGAATGCACCTTGTCATTGTCGGCAAACACCCCGGACGTCTTGTCCAGCACCAGCGCATCGTCCTCCCAGCTGTCCCACAGGTCACCGACCACCTGCACGAATTCTTCGGCCTGGGCATAGCGGTCATGAGCCGAAGGATGTTGGTCCAGGCCAAAATTGGCGGCGGCTGCCGCCATGGACGTGGTGACGATGTTCCAACCGGCGCGGCCCTTGCTGAGGTGATCCAGCGCACTGAACGAGCGGGCCAGGTTGTAAGGCTCGCTGTAGGTCGTGCTGGCCGTGGCGATCAAACCAATGCGTTGGGTCACCGCGGCAATGGCCGCCAGCCAGGTGATGGGTTCGAAACGAATGCGCAGGCCTTCACGCCCGCTTTCGGCCAGCGACGGCGAATCAGCGAAGAAAATCGCATCCAGCTTCTCCCGTTCAGCGCGTAGCGCCAGTTGCTGGTAATAGCCAATATCCATGGACGCTTGCGGCACCGACTGCGGGTGACGCCAGGCGGCTTCGTGATGACCGTTTGGGTAGATGAAAAGGTTGAGGCTGAGTTGGCGTTCGGACATTTCCCGTTCCTTGAAAAAAGCAGGCGTAAAAAATCGGAGCTTGTGCGCGGCGTGGAGGCTCAGTGCAGCTCGGCGAAATCGCTCAGCACATCGTCGCGCAGGGCGATGAAGCGGCTGTCACTGCGGTTGCGCGGGCGCGGCAGATCGATGTCGAGAATGCGCCGGATGCGCCCTGGGTTGGGCTGCATTACCACCACGCGATCGCCCAGGAATACCGCCTCATCCACATCGTGGGTGACCAGGATCATGGTGATTTTTTCCTTGGCCCAAATGTTTTGCAGCTCGCCCTGCAGGCGCGCACGGGTCAAGGCATCGAGCGCACCCAGCGGTTCATCCAGCAAGAGCACGCTCGGTCGATTGACCAGGCCGCGGGCTATCGCTACGCGCTGCGCCATGCCGCCGGAAATCTGATGCGGGTAGGCATCGATAAAGTCTTGCAGGCCGACCAGTTCAATGTGCTCGCGCACGGTCTCGCGTTTCTGCGCAGCGCTCAGGCGGGAATTCTTGAGCCCGACCGCGACGTTCTGCTCGACGTTGAGCCAAGGGAACAACCGGTGATCCTGAAACACGATGCCGCGTTCCAGGCCAGTGCCTTCGATGGGTTTGCCATCCAGCAGGATGCGCCCGTCGTACTCTTCGTCCAGGCCAAGAATCAGTCGCAGCAGCGTGGATTTGCCGCAGCCGCTGGCGCCGACGATGCTGATGAACTCGCCAGGCGCAATGTCGAGCTGGATGTTGTCGAGTACTTGCAACTGCGTCGAGCTACCCGGTCGGGAAGCGAAACGCTTGCTGATGTTTTCCAGGGTCAGGCTGTTGTTGAGCATGTTGCGATCCTTTTGAAAGTGCCAATCAACGAGGTGCGATGCCATACAGGCGCTGCATCCGCCGCTCAAGTGTCCGGGCCACTGCGCTGAGGCCCCAGCCAACCAGGCCGATAATCACCATTCCAAACAACACCAGGTCCATCATGAAATGCTCGCTGCCATCAATCAGCGTGTTGCCGATCCCCTCCCCCGATACCAACAGGTATTCAGCGCCGATGGTCGCCAGCCAGGAGTAGACCAGCGCCAGGTAAAGCCCGGTAAAAATCGACGGCAAGGCGGCGGGCAACATTACCCCGATGATGGTTTGCCAACGGGTGAAGCCGTACACCCGGGCCACTTCCAACAGGTTGGGCGGGACATTGCGCAAACCGTCACAGGTGTTGACCACCACCGGCACCAGTGCTGCCAGTGACAGGAACACCACCTTGGCCACATCGCCCAGGCCGAACCACACCGAGATCAACGGGATCCAGGCGAACAGGGATATTTGCTTGAAGGTGTTGAAACTCGGACCCACTAAACGTTCGAAATGCCGCGACAGGCCCAACAGGCAACCCAGCACCAGGCCCAGTGTGGTCCCGATAAAAAAGCCACTGAGGTTGCGCGCGAGGCTGGCAGAAATGGCCCGCCAGAATTTGCCGGAGGTGATTTGATCCCAGGCCGTTGCCGCCACTTTTTCTGGCGAAACGAACAACCCCGATTGACTCCAGCCCTGGTTCGAAGCCACCCACCACACGGCAATGACGACAATGGGCAAGACCCAACCGCGATATCGATGGCTACCGCTACGTGCTGATAAGACCGCGCTCATGACAGCTGCCCCCCGACAGTTGGACGACCACGATTGAGGCGTTTCTCCGCGTAATCAAAACCGCGGTCAATCAACAAACCGAGCGCACCCACCACGACAACAGCCGCCATCACCAGGTCCAGTTGAAACAGCTGACGCCCATAGACGATCAGGTAGCCCAACCCTTCACTCGATGCCACCAACTCGACCACGACCAGCGATAACCAGGCTTTGGTGAAGCCCAGGCGTAAACCGGTAAACAGCGTCGGGATAGCCGCAGGCAAAACAATGGAGGTGACGCTTTGCCGAGGACTGAAACCGTAGGCCCGGCCGACTTCCAACAACCCTTTGGGTGCCTGGCGGAAAGCCTGCAAAGTACATAGCGTGATCGGCACCAGGGCCGCCTTGGCAATCAGCACATACTTGAGCGTCTCGCCGATGCCGAACAGCAACAGGGCAAAGGGCAACCAGCCCAGTACCGGTATTTGCACCAGTGCATTGAAGGTGGGTAAGAGATAATCCTCGACAGTCCTGGACAGTCCCATCGCCAGTCCCAGTGCCACGCCGGTGAAGGCGCCCAATGTAAATCCGACGACCACCCGCTGCAGGCTCGCAGACGTGTTCAGCCACAGATCACCGCTGGTGACCAGGTCCGACAACGTCTGGTAAACGTACACTGGCGGGGGAAGCACCTGCTCGGAAAGCCAGCCCCGCTCCACCCCCAAGTACCATAAGCCAAGCAAAACCAGCGGCAACAGCCAGGGCAAGGCCTTGTCCACCAGACTGACGGACCAGGCTGACTGACGCGGCACTTCAATCTTGCGTACTGGCCGGGCCGGTGACGGTGGCAAACGTTTGACGTTATCGCCAGGAAATCCCGGCGCTGCGTACGGTTCCAGTTTGACGGTCTGTGCCCTGGCCATTGGTCTAGCTCCCTTGCTTGCTGGTCGCGGCCGCTACTGCATTACCCGCCGGCTGTTTGCCATCCGGACCGTAGGGCGTCCAGTAGTTCTCAAGGCCTTTGGTTTTGAGGGATTTTTGCAAATAGCGGGTCTCGAACCAGCCATCGATACTGACGGGGCGACGGATGAGCTTTTCTTCCTTGGCTTGATCCGCCACGGCCTTATAGCGGCCAAGCAGGAAGTCGTCGACCAGCGGCGAGGCTCTATCCCTGATTTTGACCCCGGTAAAGTCGGCGCGTAGAGATTCTGCCGGCTCATTACTCTTGGCCCATTCCGTGAAAACCGCGTCACGATTACTGTCCTCCGACGTCCATTTCGCCGCATCCACTAGCGTGTCGACGACTTTTTGCACGTTGTCCGGATGTTCTTTTTCATAGGCACCCCGTACAACCAGTGCCGTCTGCCGGGTGTAGCGCACATCCTGAGTGGGGTTGTCGTAAACGATGTCGATCAGGCCTTTATCGCGCAGCTTGAACAACTCGCGACCGCCAAATGCGGCATCTACTCCATTGGAAACCAAGGCAGCCTGGGTGCTGCCGGTATCGAGGTTGATGACCTTGATATCGCGGTCGGTAAGACCATGCTCGGCCAACAGATTGATCGTCACCAGATGGCCGTTGGTACCACGAAAGATCGCCACCTTCTTGCCTTTCAGATCCTCGATGCTTTTGATATCTGATCCCTTGGGAACAGCCAGGTAAAGATTGGCACGTACGCCCAGTGCGGCCAGCAGCTTGGTGTCCAGTCCATTGGAGCGCCCGACGACGGCGGGCAGATCGCCCTGGTAGGCAAAGTCGAGTTGCTGGTTAGACAAGGCTTCGTTTACCGCCGGACCAGCCCCCTTGAAAAAGAACCACTGCACTTCGGTCCCGGTGCCAGCAAAAGCCTTTTCCAGCAGTTGCTGATTGCGCACGATGGCCAGGGGCGAGCCGCTGAACGTTACCGGATCACCGCCGCCGGCTGTCGCTACACCAACGCGCAATACATCGGCCTGGGCCAGGGGTATTGCAAAAAGCGCCGCCAGTGCCGCAGCGATGCTGCGTTTGTGAAACAGGGCAATACCTTTGAGTTCCATATACAACCTTCCTTGTGTCCATGAGGCTCGCTTGTCAGGCGGCGAGGTGTTTTTTGTCGGCTTCGGTTTTCGGCGAGCGGGTATCCGGGCTTGGCTTGAGCGCCTGGCTCAAGCGACCATCCACCCCGACCGGCACATCACCGTCAATGGTGGTCCGGCGCACGATGCGCGGAGCATCGCCGTAGTCGTTGACCGCGATGTGCTGCGTGGCGCGGTTATCCCAAATCACCACATCGCCCTCCTCCCAGTGCCAGCGCACGGTGTTGTCGACATGGGTAATACGGTCGTGGAACAGGCGAATCAGTTGTTTCGAATCGTTGTGATTTACTCCCTGTATCTGTTTGACAAAGTGCCCCAACAACAAACTTCTTTCACCCGAATCGGGATGCACCCGCACTAAAGGATGTTCGGTTTCGTAAACTTCAGCAGTGAATTGCTCGCGATAACGTTTGAGGCCCGCCTCACTGGTATTACGCGGCGTCGCATAGTCATATAAGTTGGTGTGCAACGCGCGCAAACTATCAGCCAGTAGTTTCAAGGGTTCCGGCAAGTCGGCGTAGGCCGCTGCAGTATTGGCCCACACCGTATCGCCGCCATAAGGTGGAATAACCACACCGCGCAAGATGGAAATTTTCGGGTAATTGGCAACAAAGGTGACATCGGTGTGCCAGGAATTGGCGCGGGTTTCCTTGGCGTCCAGGTGCAGAATGGCGGCGCTTTGTTCAGCAGAACGTACGGTCGGATGCGGTACCTGATCACCGAAGCGCCGGGAAAAAGCTTCGTGCTCGGCGTCATCCAGATGTTGGTTGCGAAAGAACAGCACTTTATATTTCAGCAATGCGTGGTTAATAAATTCGAAATCTTCAGCACTGATGTGACCACCTAACTTCACACCTTCCAGTTGTGCACCAATTCGACCAGCGACCGGTTTGATTTGAATGGCCATCGAGCTACCCCCTGTCTCACGAGTTGTGTGGAACAGATCATAAAGACATAAAAGCAGCTGTGACTAATCACAAATTATTCTAAAGATATAAGGAGGGACATATAACAAAGCCCATGTAAAACATGGAGAAAAGCTATAAATACAAAGTTATTAGCTCATAACATTTTAATTGGCTAACAAAACGAAAAATCACACTCAGCAACTCACCCGCGCACCAGGTAAGCCCCTAAAGGAACACGATCTCGCAGCTTCTTGCACTTGCCAGGTGCCGGCTGATGCCCCGGCGGGCGATCGGGAAACCAGATGCGGCATTTACCCGGCGGCGGCCAGTGGCCGCGGGGAATTTCAACCTCATCGTTCACGGGCGCCGGCTGTACCGAAGCCACTTGCAACTCCGCTTCGCGGCGCCTTTGCACCTCCTCTTCGAGCCCTTTCTGTACGGCGACCACGTCGTCCCTGGCGTTGGGTGAGGTACCCGAAGCCTTGGCCTGTTGCGCCGCCTGGATCAATTGGAAGTTGCGGTTGCGTAACTCGACGTTGCGACCCACCCGCATGTTCGAGCGCACCGCCAATGTTTCAGCCTGCTGGTACTGCCCCTGCTGAAGACGCAACACGCCGAGGTAATGCAGCGTTGCGGGATTGTTCGGCTGGATATGCAGGGCACGCTCCAGCGTGGCAGCGGCCTGGTCCAACTGCCCGGTTTCATACTGGCGCGAGGCGGTTTCGATCAGCGTGGTTGAGGCGCTGTTACTTTGCGAGGGCGCTCTTCGCTCGGCAGCCACCGAGCCAAGCGACGCGACGGCGCAGAACGCCAGGATGAGACCCGGCAGAAAACTCTTGTTTGGCATCAGGGGCGGACTCGGCGGATCTCGGACGGCACTGTCGTAAAACAGGTACATCGCTGCTCGGCATCTCCAATACAGCGCCGTACTGACCCGGCTAGCGACCTGAAGTTCCCGCGCCACCGGCAGGACCTGCGATACGTCAGGTTCAAATGGGCCTCTTTGCACAATCGCCACTCTGAGCGAATGCCATTGCAATAGCCTACGATCAGCAGGCGGATCATCAATTCAGAATTAATCAACGGACGCCCAACCGGGCTACAAAAATCGTTTCCAAACGATGATCAAGGACTCAATCGATGGTAAAAAATGCGCAAGCCGACTCAAAAAACGAGACTTTGATCGCGCAGGAGACTGAGGCTATGGTTGAGCCAGCCCCTGCTTCCGATGAGGTTCGTAATGGCATCTGGCGCACACGGATCGGCGTCCGGGCGCGCAAGCTGAGTCTCTCGACCCAGTTTGTCATTTTCGCAGCGGTGATCCTGGGGCTGACCATGTTCTCCGTCGGCAAACTGGTGAGCCAACGAATAGAAAGAGCCGCGGTACATAGCGCGGCAGAAGCAGCCGCGCAGTACATGGATACGTTTCTGGAGCCGTATGTGCAGGAGATGAGCCGGGACAACGACCTCTCGGCTGCAAGCATCCAGTCCCTGGACCACCTCGCGCAAAGTCGTGCGCTCCAACAGCACATTGTCTCGATCAAGATCTGGCGAGCGGATGGCACGGTGGTCTACAGCACGAATAAATCCATCACCCACCACAAATTCCCAACGGAACACGTCTCTGAGGCACTCAAGGGCAAAGTGGTCACCGACCTCGAAGAACTGAGGCAGGATGAGAACGAGTTCGAGCGTAGTCTCAACCAGCCGCTCTATGAGATCTACGCGCCCCTGCGGGATTCAAACTCCGGGAAGATCATCGCGGTGGGCGAATTCTATGAAAAAGCCGATAGCCTCAAGCGCGAGATCAATCGTGTCCGAGAGCAGGTATGGGGGGTTGTTGGCGCCGCGACGCTGGCAATGCTGACGCTGCTTTTTTTCATCGTGCGACGCGGAGACAAGATTATCCAGCGCCAGCAAGTGGCACTGCACTTACGGCTGCAGGAGCAAACCCGTTTGCACATCAGCAATGCCGAACTCCAGCGCAAGATGGCGACGGCGACCCAGGAGTTTTCCCAGGTCAACGAACTCACCTTGCGGCGCATTGGTGCGGACCTGCACGATGGGCCGGCGCAGTTATTGACCTTGATTCTGATCCGGCTCGACGACCTCGTCGAAAACTGCCCGGCGGTCGATCAGGAGTCGCTGGAAACCATACGTGGCGCCGCCACCGACGCATTGCGTGAGGTACGCGAATTATCACGAGGCCTGGCACTTCCGGAAATCAACAACTTGAGCCTGGTGGAAGAGTTGCAGCTGGTGGCGCAACGGCACGAGCAACGCACTGGCACCAAGGTCACATTAATCCTGGGGCAGCTACCCAAGACCGCGCCGCTGCCGCTCAAACTCTGTTTGTACCGTTTTGTGCAGGAAGCCCTCAACAACGCTTACCGTCATGCCAACGGCGAGGGTCAGGTCATCCAGGCGAAGTGCGTGGGTAAAGTATTGAATATCAGCGTCAGGGACAGTGGTCCAGGCATGGCGGCAGATGCCATGCTGCTCGAGACATCCGGCAGAACCCGATTGGGGCTCGCCGGTATGCGTTATCGCGTTGAATCTCTGGGCGGGTTGTTCAGCATCGACTCCTGCGCTTCGGGTACGTCGGTCAATGCCCAGCTCAAACTCTAGTCAGGATCCACCCTGGGCATCCGTTGGTGTTTTCCCGGCGCCGATGTGAAGCCGCCCGAGCGCTTCGCTCTCCCTGTAGTGCCGGAGGGCCGTGACCGCTTCTACACGATTCCGGGCGTTCAGTTTCTGCATCACACAGCCCATGTGGTGCTTGACGGTTTTTTCACTGATCAACAGCTTTGACGCAACCTCCCTGTTGGTCAGCCCCAATGAAACCTCACGAATGACCTCCTCCTCCCGAGGGGTCAGATCAAACTTTTGATTTTCCGCTTCGTGTTTCTTGATGTTACTCAGCAGTTTGTTGGCAAAGTCGGGGGTGATATACGACTCACCCTTGGCCACCGACCTGATCGCCTGGACCAGTTCCGGTCCGCTGACACCTTTCAACACATACCCGCGCGCGCCGGCCTCCAATGCCATAAAAGCGTCATTTTCGGATTCTGAAACCGTCAGCATCAGCACCTTCACATCCGACAACTCAGTGGAAATGAACCGCACCGCGGCGAAAACATCGCCCGGCATATTGACGTCCATCAACATCACGTCCGGACGCACCCTCTGGGCAATATCCATGGCTTCGTCCGCATTGGCGCCCTGCTCCACGACCTGAAGATCCGCCCGTTTTTTCAACGTATTGGCAACGCCCTCACGCAACATTGGATGGTCGTCGGCAATGCCGATGCGAATGAATGGACTCATGACGCGCTCCCGAAATGATTAGCACTCGTACAATCATTGATTAATAGCAGGGAACCCGGGATCACGTCGATCACCCATCGTGTGTTTCAGGCTCCAGGCGTTCGAAAATGAGACTTAAGTCGAATACATTCGATCGTCAACAAGCATTCCTCATGACGAAACGCTAAACATTTATCCCCAACCCATTGTTTTAAAAGGCCGCTAAACAAGGTCGAAAAAAACCGCCCCATAACACCCGGATACATCTTACATCCGACCCACAATGGGTCTGTCATCAATAGCCAAGCGACTGTCGTCAAATGAAAAGCGCCCCCTGGTCGGGGGCTTTTTAATGGGGCCATAAAAAAGCATCTGGCGATTGAGCCAGTCGGGACGCCCACAAGGCGAACGCGACTGCTCCGCCTGCGTCTCGAACTGCCTGGTACGCCAGGCTGGAGAATAACAATATGAAGTTCGTGAAAGGTTTTTTGGCTACTCCACTCCTCATGGCCCTGGCCATCGATGCACAGGCCTATGTATCGAGTCAGGAAGCTGCGCAACTGGGCACCAGCCTGACGCTGGTAGGCGCTGAAAAGGCCGGTAATGCCGATGGCTCCATTCCGCCTTATAGCGGTGGCCTGACCACCGCCCCGGCCGGTTTCAAGATCGGTGACAGCATGCGCCCGGATCCCCATGCGCACGAAAAACCACTGCTGGCGATCACTGGCAAAAACGTTGACCAGTACAAAGGCATGCTGACGGCCACCACTGTCGAGCTGGCCCGCCGCTACCCCGACTATCGCATCGACGTGTATCCGACCCATCGCACCGCATCGCTGCCGCAGGCGGTACTGGACAATAGTCGCAAGAACGCCACTGCCGCCACGTCCCTCAACGGCGGGATAGCTTTCGACAATGTATTGCCCGGCGTGCCGTTCCCGATCCCGAAATCGGGTGCAGAGGCGATGTGGAATTTCCTGCTGCGCTACCAGGGCGTGAACATCCGTTCCAAGTACGACTCCTGGAGCGTCGACTCGGCGGGTGTGGCGAGCCTGGCGGTGACCGGCGAGGCATTCGTCTCCTTTCCGATTTACGAGAACCTGTCGAAACCCATCAGCAACTCCGACCTCTACTACCAGTTGAAACTGTCCTATACGGGACCGGCGAGGCGAGCCGGCGAGTCGATCATGCTCAAGAACGCCACCAATCCGCTGCAGCGTCCTGGCCGTGCCTGGCAGTACATGCCGGCCCAGCGCCGGGTCAAACAGATTTCGATCCTGGCCTACGACACACCGAACCCCGGCACCGCCCGCGCACTCGAACTGTACGACTGGACGCTGGTGGGCAAGCAAGAAATGATCGTGCCCTATAACACCTACAAACTGACCTATGCCCGAGAGGCCAAGTCGCTGACCACCCCCAACTTCATTGCCCCGGACTTCGTACGCTGGGAAAAACACCGGGTCTTTGTCGTCGAGGGCAACCTCAAGCCCGGTGCCAACCACATCTACAAGAAACGCCGCTTTTACCTGGATGAAGACACCTGGGCCGCTCTGGCCTCCGATCAGTACGACATGAGTGGCGAACTGTACCGGGGCTCCTTCGCGTTCCTCAGCCAGAGCTATGACCAACAGGTCCCGGACGCCACCCCATTCATGACGTACGACCTGTCGCGCCGCACCTACAACATCAATGGCGTGGTAGGCCCTCATGGCGGTATTCGCTACACCGAAGCGCTGTCGACGGCGCAGTGGGTGCCAGAGTCCATGGCGGGTGCCGGTGTTCGCTAGACCTGAGGTGATACCGAACGGACACTGAAATGCAAAAAGCCCCGCCTCCTGCAAAAGGGACGGGGCTTTTTATTGCACACTGCCTTGAAACAACGCCTTCGCCTGCCTTTGTGGATCGCCCCTATTGTTAGGAGCCCACGTCTTGTGGCAGATCCAGTTCAAGTCGCCACACAAGCGGCCTGCCATCCACACTGGACTCGGTCTGCACCTTGCCTTGCAGCGCTAGCACCAGGCGCTGGATGCTGGCATGCGCCAACAGGGCTGATGGGGCATCCTCGCCCGGTTCATGCCAAGGCGACAACTCAAGACTCAGGCGTAGAAACCCACGAGGCAGGATGCGCGTCGTCAGAATCAAGGAAATTCCGGGTGGCGGTGTTCCCTGCAACAGGTAGGCAAACAGGCTTTCCAGCAACTGACGGTAATGTCGGACATCGATCCAGGCGCTTTTCAACGCGCGCAGGCCCGGCCCCAGATTCAACTGACAGCCCTTTGATTCGAGCTGCTGGCGTATTGGCCCAAGCAGTTCTTCCGTCAGCGCTCCCAGATTGTGAGCCTCGTGTAGCGTCTCCTGATCGTGCGCATCCAGCGTTATCCAGTCGTCGAGCCTGGCCAGGGACTGGCGCATGCTGTCGACGTGCCGGGTCAGCTTGTCCAACATGCGTTCAGGGTGGTCGAGGTCTGGCAACAGCACTGCCTTGAGGCTTTTGTGCATCGCCTCTATTTTCATCTGCAACTCCTGGCTGACCGCGGCCAGCATGGAGCTTTTCAGGTGACTTTCGTACCGCGCCTCGGCACCTTCGTGACGCAATGTGGTGAGCAGCCTGTCACGCTCCGTAAGGTCGCGCATGCCACCGAACATGGCTACAAGCTCACCGGCCTCGTTACGGAATGGCGTACACCAGACATACATAACGTTCGATACCCCGTCATTCTCGAAAACGGCTTCGGCCATGAACGACTCCTGGCGAATGACCGCTTCGCGCAAGCGCATTTCTGAGTCCTGGCGCATTTGCGCCGGCAACCATTTTGCCTGCGCAAGCGTAGTGCCTCGAATGTTCTCGAAGCTTTCACCTGTGTAGGCCAGGTAACGGCGATTACACATCAGCAGCCGTCCTTCCAGATCGCGCACGAACATTGGGTAGGGCGCCGAATCGAGCAACGCACGCAACAAGTCATACTCACGCAGCAGTTGCGGATCGAGTGAGGAGTCCTGCCCCTCGCCGGGTTCTTCACCCGCGACCAGGCCAAACGTGCGGGCCACTTCCAGCAACTGGAAATCACTGCTGACCTTGAGTTTCTGATGCAGGCGCGCTTTGTAGGTACTCACCGTTTTGTAGCTGAGGCTCAATTGCTCGGCGATGTCCTTGTTGTTGAGCCCTTGGCTGAGCATCTGCAAAACCGTGAGTTCGCGTCCAGACAGTTGCTCCAGTTCACTCTCACCCTCATCGCGCAGGCTGTGGGTGTCCTGACGGGTGACTTCACGCGGAAAATAACGGCGCCCATGGCTGAGCGCCAGAAGCGCACTTTCCAGTTCTGTCACGGCGTCGGTTTTGCTGACATAGGCGTCCGCCCCCGCTTGTAGCGAACGTGTGGCGTAGAGACTGGCCTCCTGGACGCTATAGACCAGCAACTTGATGCCTTCGTGGCTCGCGCGTAGCCGGCGCAGCAGATCCAGACCGCCCAATCGCGGGACCAACAACTCGATGATCACCATATCCGGGTGCAACTGGCGGCATTGCATCAGCGCATCCTGGCCATTGTCGACTTCGGCCAGCACGGTATGGCCTGCACGTTCAAGCAACGCACGCAGACCATTGCGAACGATGGGCAGATGGTCCACGAGCAGCACAGTGCCCATGCGTTTCTCCCTATAAGGCGGTTCCTGCGCCCAAGCATAGACCAGGGCAACAATAGAGAGTCACTCCTACAACCACGTTGAAACGGCTCCGACATCCCCGGCCAACCCCGACGAGCAGACTGCTGGCATCTACTTTCCAGCGCCCGCGAGGCTGCCATGAACACTTACAACGATAAATCATCCACCCACCCTGCCTTTCAACGTACCCGACTGGGGCGTGCCATCAGCCTGCTGTTGGCCGGTGTATTCGCTTTCTGCGTGACAGAAGCCGAAGCCGAGGAGAATGGTGTTGAGCTTTCTGCCGACGGCTTTGCCCCACCCTCTTCAGCCGCTGCCATCGCTGCCCCTTCGTACCTTTTGATCGCCATGCGCGCCAGTGATCAGGCCCCGCTGGTTTTCACCAGACAGTTGCTGGGCGCACCCGCCCCGCTGGTGATTACCAGCGCCAATGGTATTGGCATTGCCAACGCTGGCGCCCATGACGACGCCACGGTCAACCTGAGTGCAACCCGTACCATCGGGGTGTTGGCGCAAGCGGCGAGCAGCGTCGGTTTCGAGCGCGGCACCGTCAACAACACGGCACTCACCGCCGTCAATGCCCATGAACAAACAGCCCTGCTGGCACGGGACGGCGGCCAGTTGAGCGGCACCGGGGTGTCCGTCAATCTGGTTCCGAAGGCTGCAAATGGGGCCATCGTCACCGCGAACAACATGACAGGGGTCAGTGCGCAAGCGGGTGGTCAAGTATCGCTGCGCGACAGCGCCATCACCCTCGGTGGTGGCGTCAACGGCCTGAACAACCAAGGGCTGGTGGCCGTGGGCGCGGGCAGCCGCATCGACTTCCTCGGTGGATCGGTCAGCACCCAATCCAAGGGCTCGATCGCGGCGCTCGCCCAGGACGGCGGCAAAATCACGCTCGGCCAGGGCAGCACCCTCACGACCAGTGGTGCCAACAGCCCAACCACCGGCAGCCATGGCCTGAAGGCCGACGGCGCGGATAGCCAGATTAGCGCCAGCCAAATCAGCGTCACCACCAAGGGTACCCAGGCCAACGCCGCCCGTGCCGAGAACGGTGCGCGAATTGACCTCGACGCAGCCACTCTCGATACCGGCAGCGCAGTGTATGGCCATGGCCTGCTGGCGACGGGTAGCAACAGTCAGATCTCCCTCAACAACGGTTCCGTTACGACCGCCGGTAAAGGCGCGGTCGGTGCCTGGGCGCGAGACGGCGCCAGTATCCAGCTGGGTCAAGGTACGCAAATCAGCACCAGTGGCGCCTCCATCAGTAATGCTTCGGCACCGCTGGATGAGAAAACCCTGAGCATCAGCCACGGGTTGTTGGCCAGCGGCAATGGTAGCCGGATCGATGCGGCCGACGTTACCGTACGCAGCAGTGCCGTCTCTGCCAGCGGTGCCCGCGCCGAAGCGGGTGCGATCATCCAGCTTGAGCGCAGCGAGCTCACCAGTACCGGTGCCGCGACCAGCACCTCCAGCACCGCTGTGCTCCACGCCGTGGGTGGTTCCAGCATCCTGGCCGATGCCGTCCACGCCAGCGCAATCGGCAACTACATCGGCGGTATCCGCGCCGATGGCAGTGGCAGCAAGGTCACGTTGAACCAAGGCAGCGTGACGCTCAAAGGCGCTGGTAGCGTCGCAGATTTCACCTCGGCTGCCCGCGCCATGAATGGCGGTGCCGTGAGCATCGAAGGCAGCGCGTTGTCGAGCCAGGGGACCTTCAGTCACGGCGTCAGCGTCGAAGGCGACGGTTCCCGGGGCACCATTGCCGGTAGCACCATCGACGTTGGGGGTTCCCGCGCCCATGGCGTTTATGTCAACGGTGGTGCCAGCGCCGAAGTGAGCAGCAGCGACATCCGACTCGATCCTGCAGCCAGTGCAGTCGGCCCCTGGGGTCTCGGTGCACTGGTTGAAGGCCAAGGCTCGCGTCTGCGCCTGAACGAAAGCGAAGTGCGTACCTCACAAAAAACCAGCTATGGCGTACGTGCCCTCGCCGGTGCCGAGCTGGAGCTCAACAACGGTCTGATCGACACACAAGGCAATTACTCGGCCGGGCTCAGTGCCGGCAGTGCAACGGTGATCGCCCGCAACCTGAGCGTCCGTACCTCGGGTGATGACAATGCCATCGGTGTCGTGGCGGATACCGGTTCGACCATTACCTTGTACGGTGGATCGGTGACCACCAGTGGCAACGGTTCGCCGGTGCAATCAAACCTGACCTTCCCCCATGCCCTGGCCTCGCGTAACCAAGGTGCCCAACTCAACGCCTATGGCACCAGCGTGCAGACCCTCGGCAGCCAAGCCTATGGCGCTGCAGTGGATGATGGCGGCAGCATGCTGCTGGAGGGGCTGACGGTGAAAACCGCGGGACAATACTCCACGGGCCTGTACGCCGGCATCGGTACACTCAAACCTGGCCAGGTGAGTCTGACCGCCCGTAACCTGAGTGTCGAAACCCTGGGTCAACAGGCCGCCGGCGCACTGGTCAGCCGTCAGTACCAAACCCCTACCGCCACCCTCGACTTGATCGACTCCACACTCACCACCCGAGGCCAGTTGTCCCATGGCCTGCAAGCCGAATCCGGGGCACAGCTTAGCGCCAGCAACAGTGCCGTCAGCACCCACGGCGACAGCGCTCTCGGCGTCCTGGCCAACAACCAGGCCAGCGTGCAACTCGACCAGGTCGGGGTTAACACCCACGGTGACCTGGCCCATGCTCTGGTGGCCAAAAACGGCGGCGTGCTGGACGTCACCCACAACACCATCAATGCCGATGGCGGCCAGGCTGCGGCGCTGTACAGCCAAGGCACCGACGCCCTCAAAGGTCAGGCGAACGTGGACAACAGCGTGCTGCACAACCGGGAGGGCGCAACCGTTGCCGTCGCCGGCGTGGCCGATATCAAGCTGAGCGACAGTATCGTGGGTGGCAGCGGTCGGTGGTTGAATGTCGACCGCGCACTGGCCAGCGATGGCAGCCAGGTGCCTGACATGGGCACAGGCCTGTGGCAAGGCGTCGGCCGCTCGCTGGCCAGCGCCGGCAACGCCAATATCGATGTGGCTGGCTCGGTACTCAACGGCTCGGCCCGTACTGCTGGCGATAGCCACTCCACCGTCAATTTGCGCGATACCAGCCTGTGGAACCTGACGGGAGAATCGAATCTCGGCACCCTGCGCAATGAATCCAGCCTGATCGACTTCAGCGCGCCGCTGGGCGGGCAATTCAAGAACCTGACGGTCAACGACTATCATGGCGCCAACGGCACCTTTGCGCTGAACACCTACCTTTACACCGATGGCTCACCCTCCGACAAACTGGTAGTGGACGGCGGCAAGGCCGACGGCAACAGCAATTTGCTGATCAAGAATGCGGGGGGCCCCGGGGCCGTGACCCAAGGTAATGGCATCCTGGTGGTCGATGCAGTCAACGGTGCGACCACCACGCCCGATGCGTTCCGCCTGCTCAGCAGGGTCAAGGCCGGCCCTTACGAGTACAGCCTGCACCGTGCCAGCCAGGATGGCAGCAACGCCCAAGCCTGGTACTTGCGTTCGACCCGGGACGCCGAGCCTGTTGAACCGGTAGTGCCGGTTGAGCCGGTTGAGCCGGTAGTTCCTGTAGTGCCGGTTAATCCTGTTGAACCGGTAGTGCCGGTAGTGCCGGTTGAACCGGTGGTGCCGGCTGGCCCGCAGGTTCCAGTAACCCCGATTACTCCGTCCAATTCGTTGGTGCCAGTGGTGCAACCGCAGCAACCGCTCGCACCAGTGCGCCCGCAAGTGCCCAACTACCGCGCGGAAACTTCGCTGTACCGCGCGCTGCCTGCGATGCTCCTGCATTACAGCCATGCCATCGTCGATACCCTGCATGAACGCGTCGGTGAAGAACGTCGGATGACCACCGATCCGCTGCCCGCCGAAGAAGTCGACAGCTACGGCCCAAGCCTGGGCTGGGGCCGGTTGATTCACCGCCAGGGCAATGACGAACTGGGCGACAACGTCCGCTCCGACTACCGGATTCAGGCTTTCCAGGTCGGTGCCGATCTGTACCGTAACGAAGACATTGATGGCAGCACTGACCAGGCTGGCCTGTCGCTGAACATCGGCCGCATCGCCGGCAGCATTGAGCACAGCGATGGCGCCAACTCGGGTGACGACCTGCTGCACGCCTATGGTGTCGGTGGCTATTGGACGCACTTCGGCCCTGAAGGCTGGTACCTGGACGGCGTGCTTCAGTTCAATCGCTTCGACATCAAGGCAACCCCCAACGACATGGACGCACTCAAGACCCGCGCCCACGGGGTCACCGCCTCCCTGGAAGGTGGCTACCCGTTCCATGCCGAAAATGACAAGAACCTGCACGTCGAGCCACAGGCCCAGGTGATCGTCAGCAAAGTCCGGATCGATGACAGCCATGACGACTTCGCCCAGGTGCGCTTCGAGGATATGGACTCCCTGACCGGCCGCCTTGGTGTGCGCATCGACAAGGACTGGTTCCGCGAGGACGATAAAGGCAAGGTACATCGCACCAACGGATGGATTCGCCCGAGCGTCTGGCACGAGTTCAAAGGCAGCACCAAGACCGAATTCTCTTCCGCCGACGGCTATGTTCCCTTTGGCACCGACATGAGCGGCACATGGGGCGAACTTAATCTGGGCGTCGACTATCAGGTTGATGAACGTACCACCGTCACGGGTTCGCTTGGCTATCAGAAAGCCTTTGGCGAAGACAGCCGAAGCTATGAAGGCATACTCGGGATCAAGGTGAAGTTCTGAGCAAAAACGCCCGGTTCAATCGTAATGCTGTTCACTTAAGCCAACGCGAACCTTGTAGCAGCTGGCGAAGCCTGCGTCCGGCTGCGTAGCAGTCGTGAAATCAAACGATGCGGTGTTTCAGCAAATCAGCGCGTTGAGGATTTACGACTGCTACGCAGCCGGACGCAGGCTTCGCCAGCTGCTACAAAGTTGTGTCGTTCCTTAAATGAACAGCATTACGATTGAACCGGGCGTTTTCTATCCAACAGAAAACCGGGCGACATAAAGTCCTGGAAAGAACAAGACACGTTGGACCAATTCTGGCCCGAAAGCCCCCTCCACCATCAACCCCGCCCAATCACTGGCGCATGCTCGGCCATCAATTCCATTACCCAGTCGATAAAGACCCGCACCTTGGCGCTGACATGGCGATTCGGCGGGAATGCCAGATACATCGGCATCGGCACCATGTGCCAGTCCTCGAACAGCGGCAGCAGCTCGCCGCTGACCAGGTGCGGTTTGGCCATGTACTGCGGTAGCCAGAGTATGCCTAGTCCCGCCAGACCTGCGGCGAGGTACGCATTGCCGTCGTCGACCGTCAGCTGTGGGCGGCCCTGGGCCTCGATGCGTTCCTCGCCCCGCTGCATCGCGTAGGGCAAGGTTTTGCCAGTACGAAACCAGAGAAAGCCGACGGTACTGTGCCTGCCCTCCTCCAGCTCACGGGGCTGCGCCGGCGTACCGAAGCGCTGCAGGTAGCCCGGCGCCGCATAGATGCCGAGTTTCAGATCGCCCACATGCCTTGCCACCAGGGACTGATCGGTGATCTCGCCGCCACGCACCACGCAGTCGACGTTTTCGCCAATGATGTCGACGATGCGATCGCTCACGCCCATGGTCAGCTGGATTTCCGGGTAGCGTGCAAAGAACCCCGGCAAGGCGGGTATCAGCAGCATTCGCGCCAGCGGGCTGGGCACATCCACCCGCAGTCGTCCACGCGGTGTCATCGACGCGCTGGACAGGCTGGTCTCAGCGTCGTCCATATCGGCCAGCAGCCGGATGACGCGCTCGTAGTAGGCCGCGCCATCGGCGGTGACATTGACCTTGCGTGTGGTGCGGTTGAGCAAACGCACGCGCAACCTCGCTTCCAGTTGCTGGACGAGTTGCGTCACGCTGGTCTTGCTCATGTGCAAGGTGGCTGCCGCCTTGGTGAAACTGCCGGTTTCCACCACTCGGGCAAAGGCCTGCATCGCATCGAAACGGTCCATTTCACGCCTCACTCGGGTCTGGATAGTTTGGATTCTACAAACAGTCATGACCAGAGTTGCCTGTTTATCCAAGTCGGCCGTCTTTCTACAGTGGCTTTACCGTAAACAGCGGGCCGCGATGGCCCCGAAGGAAGTAGGCAATGACCAGCAAACGTGATGTCGTTTTCCCGCCTGACCGCCATGCACTGTACGAGCTGCACCGCTACTCGCCGGCGATTCGCTCCAACGGGTTTCTGTTCGTATCCGGTCAGGTCGGCAGCCGCAAGGATGGATCGGCCGAGCCGGACCTCGCGGCACAGGTTCGCCTGGCCTTCGCCAACCTCAACGCGATCCTCGCCGAGGCCGGCAGTAGTTTCGAAGATGTGGTCGACACGACCATCTTCATGGTCGACCCCGAGTCGACATTCGAAACCATCTGGGAAGTCGCGGCCGAGTACTGGGGCGAAGCGCCCTACCCGACGGCGACTGCTATCGGCGTGACCTGGCTGGCCGGCTTCGACTTCGAGATCAAGGTGATCGCCAAACTACCGCAATAGACCGGCTCAGCCCCTCCTCCATTCATTTCCATTTCATCCCTGTGTATCAGTGGGTCGAAGAATGTTCTGGAAGGAATACGAGGGGGGCAACATGCCAATAGAGCCCCCCCGCCACTACACATAACCCTCAACGTAACCTTTAAATGGCAGAATCTCCTTCACTTGATCGTTTCGGAGACCACCATGCTTCGCGTATTTGAACAAAGACTCGACCCCTTCCCGCCCGACGAGGTGCCACCGCCACCCGAAGGCCTGGCTCGGTTCCTTTGGGCATGCACACGGGGCGCCCGCGGCTATATTCTTGCGTTTGCGCTGCTCAGTGCCGCAGTGTCGATCTACGAAGCCTGGCTGTTTTCTTTCCTCGGTCAGGTCGTGGATCTGCTCTCGACCTGGCAGGCCGGTGGTGATGCGGCTGCGCAGGAAAGTCGCGTGTTGTGGGGCATGGGCATCGTTATGGTTGCCAGCATCGGGCTGGTGGCGTTGCGAACCATGGTGCAGCACCAGATATTGGCGATCAATCTGCCATTGCGGCTGCGCTGGGACTTCCACCGCCTGATGCTCCGGCAAAGCCTTTCGTTCTTTTCCGATGAGTTCTCCGGCCGGGTCACCACGAAGGTGATGCAGACTGCGCTGGCCGTGCGCGACGTGCTGTTCACCCTTATCGAGATCGCACCTGGAATCGGGGTGTATTTCATTGCAATCATCGCACTGGCCGGCGGCTTCGCACTGAAACTGATGCTGCCCTTCGTTGCCTGGATCGTGTTGTTCGGGCTGGCCATGCTGTACTTCGTCCCTCGTCTGGGGAAAGTCGGGCAGGAACAGGCCCATGCGCGTTCCTCGATGACCGGACGTATCTCAGACGCCTACACCAATATCACGACAGTGAAACTGTTCTCCCATTCCAATCGTGAAGCGCACTTCGCGCGCGCGGCCATGGAGGATTTCAAGCACACCGGCTTTCGCCAGATGCGCCTGGTCAGCCAATTCGAGATCGTCAACCAGGCGTTAGTGGTGGCGTTGATCATGGCTGCGGGGGGTTATGCGCTTTGGCTGTGGCACCAGGGCGAAGTCGGCGCAGGTGCCGTGGCGGCGATTACCGCCATGGCGTTGCGTATCAACGGCATGTCGCACTGGATCATGTGGCAAATGACTTCGCTGTTCGAGGGCATCGGCACCCTGCAGGATGGCATGGCAACCCTTACCCGCGGCCCAAAGGTGCAGGATGCGCCGGACGCGGGCGTCCTGGTGACCTCCGGCGGGGCGGTCACCTTCGACAACGTGAGCTTCAACTACAACGGCGAACGCCAGGTACTCGATGGCCTGAGCCTGAACATTCATCCGGGCGAAAAAATCGGCCTGGTGGGCCGCTCCGGCGCCGGCAAGTCCACGCTCATCAACTTGCTGCTGCGCTTCTATGACGTCGACAGCGGGCAGATTCGTATTGACGGGCAAGACATTGCGCACGTGACGCAAGACAGCCTGCGCAGCGCCATTGGCATGGTCACCCAAGACACGTCCCTGCTGCACCGTTCCATTCGCGACAACATCGCCTACGGCCGACCCGATGCAAGCGACGCACAAATCCGCAGTGCCGCGGCCAATGCCCAGGCCGATGAGTTCATCAGCCAACTGAGCGACCGGCAAGGGCACACCGGCTACGACACCTTGGTGGGCGAGCGCGGCATCAAACTTTCGGGCGGCCAGCGCCAGCGCGTCGCGATTGCCCGAGTGATGCTCAAGAACGCCCCGATCCTGCTACTTGACGAGGCTACCAGCGCGCTGGATTCGGAAGTCGAAGTGGCCATTCAGGAAAGCCTCGATGAAATGATGGAGGGAAAAACCGTCATCGCCATCGCCCATCGGCTGTCCACGATTGCGGCGATGGATCGACTGATTGTCATAGACGATGGACGCATCATCGAACAAGGCACCCACACCGAATTGCTCGCCAGGAACGGCATCTATGCGCGGCTGTGGCACCATCAGAGTGGCGGGTTCCTGGGTGAGGATCAGTCGGTAACCGAGGCTATGGACCAGGTATGAGCGTGAACGGCCCGGCAGCTTCCCTTTAAAAACCACGGCCCACAAAAAAGCCCACTGACCGTCACCGGTTCAGTGGGCTTTTGATCAGCTCTCTGGTTACAGAGCCATATCAGTCGCAGCATTAGCCTTTGGCGCTTTCCCGGCATCAGCCGGAGCTGCAGCCGGAGCGACCACTTGCCCAATCGCTGGCGGCGGAGTCAGTTCCAGCACCTTGGCGGTGTAGGCCCACTCTTCGGCCACTTTTTCAGGGCTGACATTGAGCTGAGTGCCATAGCTCGGCACGATCTGGTGCAGTTTTTCCTGCCAGGCAGGCGTTGCAACCTTGTCTTTGAACACTTTCTGCAGCACGGTCAGCATGATCGGTGCAGCGGTCGATGCGCCCGGAGAAGCACCCAGCAGGCCAGCAATGGTGCCGTCTTGCGAAGCAACAATCTCGGTACCCAGCTTCAGCACGCCACCGGCGGCTTCATCGCGCTTGATGATCTGCACGCGCTGGCCGGCTTGCCATAGGCGCCAGTCTTCGGCTTTGGCGTTCGGGAAGTATTCTTTCAGGGCGTCCATGCGGTCTTCGTCAGACAGCATCAGCTGGCCGGCAAGGTACTCGACCAACGGGTATTCCTTGATGCCGACCTTGGTCATTGGCCACACGTTGTGCGTGGTAGTGGTGGTCAGCAGATCCAGGTACGAGCCTTCTTTGAGGAACTTGGTGCTGAAGGTCGCGAATGGGCCAAACAGGATGACGCGCTTGCCGTCCAGAACACGGGTGTCCAGGTGCGGAACCGACATCGGCGGTGCGCCGACGGAAGCTTTGCCGTAGGCCTTGGCCAGGTGTTGTTCGGCGATGGTCGGGTTTTCGGTCACGAGGAACGAGCCGCCTACCGGGAAGCCTGCGTATTCCCGGGCTTCAGGAATGCCGGACTTTTGCAGCAGGTGCAGGGCACCGCCGCCCGCGCCGATGAATACGAACTTGGCGTCGGTTTCGGCTTTGCTGCCGTCTTTCAGGTTTTTGTAGCTGACGCGCCAGGTGCCGTCTTCGTTCTTGGTGATGTCCTGCACTTCGCTGGACAGCTTCAAGTCGAACTTGGGCGTGGTTTGCAGGTGCGCCACGAACTGGCGGGTGATCTCGCCGAAGTTAACGTCGGTGCCGATCGGCGACCAGGTGGCCGCGACTTTCTGGTTCGGGTCGCGCCCTTCCATCATCAGCGGAACCCACTTCTTGATCACCTCCGGGTCTTCGGAGTACTGCATGCCGGCGAACAGCGGGCTCGCTTGCAGGGCATCGTAACGCTTCTTCAGGAACTTGATGTTGTCATCGCCCCACACAAAGCTCATGTGCGGTGTGGAGTTGATGAACGAACGCGGGTTCTTCAGCACGCCTTGCTGAACTTGCCAGGCCCAGAACTGACGGGAGATCTGGAACGCTTCGTTGATTTCAACGGCTTTGGGGATCTGAACGTTGCCCTTGTCGTCTTCCGGGGTGTAGTTCAATTCGGCCAGGGCGGAGTGACCGGTACCAGCATTGTTCCAGCCGTTGGAGCTTTCCTGAGCGACGCCGTCGAGGCGTTCGATCATTTCCATCGACGTACCAGGTTCCAGCTCATTGAGCCACACACCCAGGGTTGCGCTCATGATGCCGCCGCCAATCAGCAGCACATCGACTTTCTTTGCCTCATCCGCCTGTACAGACGTGATCCCCATCGACAAAGCCAGCCCCAGCAGGGCCGTATTCATTTTTTTAAACATCTGTAGCACCTATGATAAAACGCCATCCGCCCTTCCATCTTCACGAAAAACCCCTTGCTCACGGCATTCAGGCAGGATGTCGTGAAGGTTCGTACATGATGATTGGAGGGTGGGCACACAAGGCCGACTGACTGCATCGACCTCAGTTATATGTCCCTGCTGAACTGACTTTTTATCATTATTGGCTTCAGTTGCTTGAGCGACATTGATCCTGTCGGCACGTCTCCAAGACGGGCCAACTGAACAGGTCAAACCAAGTTGGCGCGCAGAATATCACGGCTCGGCGACCGCGCGCTCCCGAAAGGACCTATCAGTCTAGTCTAGACGAGGCTCGTTCGCCGCGTTCTGGCCCAAACGATTCAGCACAAACACCTTGGCGGTGCGGGTCATCTGGTCCAGATGCCGGTCGCGCTGCTTCTCGGCATCGATCATTGCGCGCTTGCCGTGTTTTTGCAGCAAGTAGTGATGGATCTGCCGAACTTCCAGCGAACTGTAGATCGAGGCCACATCCAGCAGCCCCATCAAACCTTCACTGCTGTAGTCGCGGGTGTTCATCAGCACTTGCGTGCCGCGTACGCCCAACACCTGAAAGCCCATCGATTCGAACCACGGCACTTTGGCGACGGCGCAGGTCAATTCGGCGTGCGGGTAGCGATGGGTCATTTCTTGCAGCATGGCCCGCGCGACACCTTGACGACGATGGCTGGCATCGACCGCCATGTAGGCCACGCCGCACGCCTGGGGATCGTCTTTCATCGGCAGGTACAGCAGGAAACCGATGACCTTCGCCGAATCGTCTTCGTCGGTCGCGACGATCAACTCGACCGTAATCCCCTTCTCCCCGTTGAGCGCGTCCAAGTACAGGTGCACCTCGAAACCGACCGTGTATTGGTACACGTTGTACAGCGGATTGCTCGGCGCGATGCCGACCATGCTGATGTCGGTCAGGTTATCGACCACCAGTTGCAGGATCTGGCTGTTGATGTGCTCCGGGCACTGGGTTGTGAAGTGGGTGAGTTGGGGCATTGAATGTCTGACTCCGGGATAAGGCTTACTGGGCATCGGCCGGGGTATTGTCACAGATTGATCGCCACGCTGCTGCCAGCGGCTACAGAGGTTGACCCGAATCGCTAGCTCCTTTCCCCGACAATGAGGAATTTCCCCCGGTTTTACGCACTTTCCCCCAATCCTGGGATAACCCATTTGTCTTACAAAGGACCTTGTTTTACTAAGACTTTCGTCTGACGTTTCTCATGGCTCAGCTTTTGCTTCGGCCCAAAGGGCGAGTGCCATCACCGTGGCATGCCCTAACGAGAACAATCATGAAGAGCTCAGTCCCTGCGAACAAGTCATTCGGCTATTCCATGGCGCAGGGCATTACTTCGGTGGTGATGATCACGTTCAGCGTGACCACCCTGAACGCTGCCCCCATCGATGATGTCGGACAACCACCACCCACCGACCCCTCAGCATTCATCAACCAGCCGGCTGATCCAGCCGCTGCGCTGGAAGCACTGAAGAGCATGCCAACGACGAACCAGGGTTCATATGCCCTGCCCAACGGCGTGTATGGCAACAAGGACACGACTCGCATCGATAACGTGTTGCCACCCGCGGCGCAAACGACGTTCAACTTCCCCACGAACGGCAAACCCAGCCCCCTGTTTGGCGCGCTACCGTTCACCCAGCAACTGCTGCTGTTCGAAGAATTCGGCACGGAAAAACTCGACCCGACCCTGCCGCAACCGCCGCTGTCGTTCCCCGTACCGCTGGCCGGCCCGGCGCCTGCGCAAGATCCGAACAGCATCGCTCGCAGCGGCCCGTCGGCCGCGGCACTGGAAGCCTTCATGCGCCAGCCGGGGCTATACCCGTTTCCGTCGCAGTTTTCCAACGTGCTCGACCGCAATCCGTGGAAGGCGCAGATCGAAGCCTTCCTCAATCGCCAACCGGTCGGCTCGCCGGCTGAAGGACGGCCACCAGGAAAGGGTTGGTCGCATCAACGCTGGAACGAGTTCTACCCGCAGGTCGCCTTCAAAACCGTGCAAGCGGGCGCCAAACTCAACGGCGGCATGCGCGACCGCCGGCAATTGCACAACTACGCCGTCGGTGAGTTCGGGCCGGGCGGGCTCTACAACCAGACCTCGGAAACTCCGATCGCGATAGGCACGACCAAAGGCATCGATACCCGTTTTCACCCCAAGATGCCGATTCAGAACCACAAGGCACTCTGGACCTTCGACGGTACCTTTCCGCCAAAACTGCTGATGGTGCGGTATGGCCAACCGGTGCTGATGCGTCACTACAACGCCCTGCCGATCGATCCGTCGGCCAATTTCGGTTTCGGCCTGCATACCCTCAGCACCCACGAACACAACGGGCACTCTCCAGCTGAAAGCGACGGGTACTCCAATGCGTTTTTCTTTCCGGGGCAGTATTACGACTATCGCTGGCCGATACAGCTGGCCGGTTACGACAGCATCAACACCACGGCGCAGGATCCACGCGCGGCTTTCCCCTGTGCACCCGGTGAAACGCTGTACGTCAACGACACCAGTCCCGGGCTGAAAACCTGCGACAACGGCACCATCAAAATCCGTGGCGACTGGCGCGAAACCATGAGTACGCACTGGTTCCACGACCACATGCTCGATTTCACCGCGCAAAACGTCTACAAGGGCAACGCGGTGATGATGAATTACTACAGCGCTTTGGATCGCGGTAACGAGGCCGTCCAGGACGGCGTCAACCTGCGCCTGCCCAGCGGTTCGGCGCTGCCGTGGGGCAACCGTGACTACGATGTGAACCTGATGATCGCCGACAAGGCCTGGGACGCCAACGGCCAGTTGTGGTTCAACCCGTTCAACACTGACGGCTTTCTCGGCGATCAGATCCTGGTCAACTGGCAGTACCAACCGGTGCTGAAAGTGCGGGCGCGCAGCTATCGGTTCCGCATCCTCAATGGTTCGGTATCACGCTACTTCAGACTGGCAATGGTACGGCAGATCAACGGCAGCGGCGGCGAGTTTCCAGGCCCGGTGGGTTCCGGGATTTCCTACAACCGCGTGCCGTTCCACCTGATCGCCAACGACGGCAACATCATGGCGCACACCCTGCCCTTCGACGGCAGCATGGACCTCGATGGCGACGGTGATTTTCAGGACCACAACGCCATTCTGCCGGTCCAAGGCATCGCCGAACGCTACGACATCATTGTCAACTTTGCGAAATACGGCATCAGCGCCGGCGACAAGATTTTCCTCGTCAACCTGATGGACCACCAGACCGGTAAAGGCCCGGAAAAAATAGAACTGTCGCTGGCCGACGTGCTGGCCGAAAAATACAAAGCGGTGCTCAAGGTCACCAGTAATGGCCTGAAGTGGGACAACGGCGATCCGGCGGTGGGCAGGTTTATGCAATTTCTGGTGCAGCCTTACGCCGGTCAGGACGTGAGCATGGACCCGGTCGCCTATGAGCCTGCCAAACCCGGCAAGCCCGCCGGCAAGATCATGATCCCGTTGACCATCGACCGCGATAACCCCAATGACCAGGCCAAACTTGCCACAGCACGGCATCGCGAGTTTATTTTCGGACGTTCCGACGGCACCGACGAAGCCCCCTGGACCGTCAAGACCGATGGCGGTTTCGGCTACTCCATGGACCCACGCCGGTTAGATGCCGCGCCGCAATTGGCCACCGGTCCGACGGACGCCGGCTTCTCTGGCGACGGCACCCTCGAAGTGTGGAAAATCGTGAATGGCGGCAACGGCTGGACCCACCCGGTGCATGTGCATTTCGAGGAAGGCGTAGTTCTCAAGCGCGACGGCAAGGCACCGCCGGATTGGGAAAAATGGGCGCGCAAGGACGTCTATCGCATTGGCGAAGGGATCGACAGTTCAGAGAACGTTGAAGTGGCGGTGCGCTTCCGCGAGTTCGCGGGCACTTACATGGAGCACTGCCACAACACCCAGCATGAAGACAACTCGATGCTGTTGCGCTGGGATGTCGAGAATCCCGGCCAGTTCCAGCTGATGCCAACGCCCCTGCCCGGCTGGGACGGAGTCACTTACGTCGCCTCCGTGGCGCTGCCTACCTTCCGCACCGGCGATAAACGTGACAACAACGAAGGAGACAACCAAAAACCGGTGGCCAACCCTGACAGCGCTACCAGCAGTAGCAGCCAGCCGCTGACCATCAACGTGCTGGCCAACGACACCGACCCGGACGGCAATCTGCCGCTCAAGGTGGTGGAACTGAACCAGCCGGATTCGGGTAAAGGCTCGGTCAGCACCGACGGTTTGCGGGTGGTCTACACCCCACCGGCGATCGTCCCCGAGGCGTTCACCGCGACCTTCACCTATCGGGCCAGTGATGCCAAGGATGCGAAGTCTGACCCTGCAACGGTGTCCGTGTCGGTCACGGCTGCAGCAGCCACCGAGACGCTGGCAGTCACCAACGCGTTCGTCACCGTTCGTACCGACAATCGCTACACCTGGGATATTTCCGGGACCACCTCGCGTTTTGCTGGAAATAGCATAACGGTGACCGTGACCTCTACAGCCGGGACGCTTAATCTGGGCAAGGCTACGCTCACGCAGGTCGGCACGGGTGCGAAGTGGCGAGTGCTGGTGGCGACCTCCGGTGCCGGACCGGCGCCAAACCCTACCATCACTGTCAAGTCTGCGCTTGGCAAGACGATAACGGCGCCGATCAGCGTGCGTTAAAGCGGCAACTACAGCCCCCCTGTGGCGAGAGAGCTTGCTCCCTCGCCACAGGACAGCCGTTACACCGGTGGCTCGATCGTATCCAGCATCCGGTTCGCCGTGATCTCCGCCACCATGATGCTGTTTGAAATACCCAGCAGGGCGTAGCGCGATTCACCCTCCAGATGATCCACCAACTGATGGACCATCACATCGACCGGGGCCAGCGTCTCGACCAGAAAAACCGCCAGGGTTTCGGCAGTGGCCGCAGGGTCCACGGAAAACAGAGTGCTGCGCGTTCGCGCGGTGGCTTTGATGTCGGCATTCGACGGGAAGTGGAAGTTGAGGGCCCGCTCGGCGGCCTCGTTGAGTTTTTTTGAATCGGGTTCGTACGGGGACACTGGATCGGCGTCTGGTGGATTAGGTGTGACCTTGAACATGGTGAAACTCCTAGAGAGATGGAGCTGCCACCATTCGCTGCGAAACGAAAATAAGGTGGCCCCGCCCTTACTCTGAAACAGCCACCTGGTTTCGCCCGCGCGCCTTGGCCCGATAAAGCGCCTTGTCCGCATTGTTCATCAAACTTTGCAGATCATTGTCGTGGAACTCCATGGAGGCGACACCGAGACTGGCCGATATGCGGTGGACAGGGCTGGACATCAAACCACCGATAGCCTGGATCAGTTGCTCGGCCAAATTAACGGCAACCTCTATGGAGGTGTCTGGCAGCAGGATGGCGAACTCTTCGCCACCCAACCGGCCGAATACATCTGTTTCGCGAAAACAGCCACTGATGACGACACCCATTTGACGCAATACCTGGTCGCCGACCTGATGGCCGTAGGTGTCATTGATGTGCTTGAAATGATCCATATCCAGCATCACCACGCACAGTGGCAACCGCTTGTATTGGCAGTCATTGAACAGTTGCTGCGCGCGCTCGAAAAAAGCCCGGCGGTTTTTCAATCCAGTGAGTTCATCGGTTTGTGCGGCGTGCGTGGAAATGCGGTGCGCATGCTCCATTTCACGAGTCAGACGAAAAGCCGTTTCCAGGGCTTCGGACAGTTTGCGAGTCGCGCTGACGGCCAACGAGGCAAACACCAGGACGGCCAGCGCCATACCCAATTGCAGGGCCGTCGGCTGAAACAACAGCCACAGCGTACACGGCAACAACACCAGGCCAATCGACGCTAACGTCATGTACCGATAGGACGAGTAACATGACACCGCGCTGACGGACATGCCGACGGCGAAGAGCAGGACCAGCGCCTGGGCCAGCAGGTCGTTTGCCGGCATGATCGCCAAAGCGCCTGCGCCCCAGATGCCGGCAGACAAGATCAGTGTCACCCAGTACGTCTGCTCCCAGCGTTCAGGTGTGCGCTCACTTTCCGGGCAGCGGAAATAGGCAATAAACATCAGGACGCGCAGCAACGACGAGGCGGTCAGCAGGCCAATCCAGCCGAACATGAGGCGGTGATCTATACGCTCCCAGCACAGACCACACAGCATGATCGCGGCAAAGTAACTGCCGAACACCGCAGAAACGGATTGGTGGAATAGCTGGCGCAAGCGGTCACCCCGCACTTGCGCGGTAATGAACGCCTCCTGATCGTGCCGAAATCCTGGGCGACCCATTTGATCCTCCTGATCATGATGCTGTGCCAAAAAACGATTGTGACACCCAGCCACCCGGGTGAACAAACGGATTACTGCTGCGGCGCAACCATCTTGAACCGGATATTGATGTCATCGGAAACGACGGCATCCGCATATTCACCGTCGCCGACTTTGAAATCGCTTCGCTTGAGCGTTAACTGGCCATCGAAGATCCCGACGGCTTTCTCCGCTTTGAGGTGGACCGGCACCGCTACTTCGCGGGTGACGCCTCTGAGTGTCAGCTTGCCGACAATCGTGTACTTGTCGTCACCGAGGGCTTTCACGTCGGTCGATTCAAAGGTCGCCACGGGATAAGCCGCCGAATCGAACCACGCCGGCTTTTGCAATTCAGCGTTGGCGTCACTGCTGCCGGCATTAATGCTGTCGAGCTGGATGGTGAGCGACGCATGGGCCGCTGCGGGGTTCGTCGTATCGAAATCAAGCGAGGCCTCGAACTTTTCAAACGTGCCATACACCCGCGAGCTGAACTGGTTGTACGTGAATGAGATCTTGCTCGCGGCTTGATTGACTTGCGTGTATTGAACCGCTTGGGCACAGGGCAAAAAGCCGAAGGTGAACAAAGCTGCCAGTACCGCGAGCCGCGGGAATCGAACAGTCATGGGATTCTCCGGTCAAGGCGTCCGGTCATGAGCCGATACGCCTGCACACGCAGGTCAGCGATAGGAGGACTAAAGCAAAGAACCAACGTTTCTTCCACCTGCTGCGCGGACTTCCGACCATCTGTCGGCCAACCCGGCCCAGCGCCCTGTCCTGCCACCTGCGCGGGTCTTTAATTACCGTTGCACTTGCCGCTTTCGGGAGAATGGACATGAAGATCGTCGTCATCGGAGGTACCGGGCTAATCGGCAGTAAAGTCTGCAAAAACCTGCAGGATCTAGGCCATGAAGCCTTCGCGGCGTCACCGAGTACCGGCGTGAATGTCATCAGCGGCGAAGGGCTGACGGAGGCGTTAAAGGGCGCCGACGTGGTGGTCGACGTGGCGAACTCGCCCTCTTTCGAGGACCACGCGGCGTTGCATTTTTTTGAAACCGCCGGGCACAACCTGTTCGCGGCGG
Organism: Pseudomonas sp. GM21; assembly: GCF_000282215.1. GTDB lineage: Bacteria > Pseudomonadota > Gammaproteobacteria > Pseudomonadales > Pseudomonadaceae > Aquipseudomonas. Next base: position 19,484 of record NZ_AKJS01000187.1, on the reverse strand, counting down.
AGAAGCTCGACGGCGTCAAACACCATGTGGCCCTGTCAGTTGTCGGCACCGAACGAATGCTCGACAGCGGTTATTTCCGGGCAAAAATGGCACAGGAAACGCTGATCAAAAAATCGGGCATTCCCTACACCATTGTGCGGGCGACGCAGTTCTTTGAGTTTATCCATGCCATTGCTCACTCCGGGCGTGAGGAAGGTGACACCATTCACCTGACGTCCGCCGCGTTGCAACCGGTGGCCTCGGCCGATGTCGCGGCGGCGCTGACCGCTATCGCGCTGAAGGCGCCTGCCAATCAGACCGTTGAAGTGGCTGGCCCTGATAACCGCCCTCTCGTTGAGTTCGCCAGCGATTACCTGAAACACACCAAGGACCCGCGCCAACCCATTGCGGACGACACGGTTCCTTACTTTGGTGCGCCGATCAATGATCAGTCACTGACACCGGGCGCCAACCCCATCGTCGGCGCGACCCGGTTTCAGGAATGGCTCAAAACTCACTAGGCGACTGCAAAAAAACGACCTCCTTTGATACAGGCATTAGTTGCCTGCACAAAGGAGGTCGCTTCTGTCAGGCTCTGAACTGGCCTGTAAGGTTTACTTGCTTAACTAACTTAACAAGCGCCCGCGAAAGTCTGCGGAGATGCAACGGCGTAGTTCGGTTGTTTCGCCCGTTGAGTCAATGCAAGCATCGTCAGGAACCCCAGTGCAATCAGCACCGGATAGGCCATCAACAGTTCAGTCAGGGAATACTTCCAGGCCAGCGGTCGCCCGATGCCCAACATGGCCGCATACATCCAGGACACTGCCGACAGCGAGCCGCAGAACAGCGCCAGCATCCGGGCGCTGAACTCGAGATTGAGCAATGAACCTGCCTTTTGCAGAGCGGGCAAAACCAGGCGATGCAACACGACACCGTTATAAGTCAGCAACGCAACAATAATGACTTTGGCTTGAAGTTTTGGATTCATGAAGTAGTTCATGCCTTTTTCCAGGTAATCTATACCGATGATCGCGGTACCGGTTACCCACAAGCCTATCAACGCAACAACCACAGACTTCTGAAGACTTTCCATGTGAGCATTATCATGCTCGGTTAATGTTTTTCGCTTAAACAAATCTCTGACCATCGCAATATCACTGGTCAACACCAAACCAATGGCGACACAACAGGCAACCAAATGGACATAAACAACGCCCATTCGTAAAAACTCGATGAATTCTTTATTTTCAATAAGGCTCATAATTGTATTTATCGCCACGGTACGTTCTCCACCTTTATTCGACAGTACTGATCGATGCTCTACAGGTTATGTACTTATTCCAAAACACCTGTTCGATCTACTGATTCAAGATAAGCCAAATCATAGACCTGGCACGGCTAAGTTCATTGACTCGCAAGGCGAACCAACAATCTGCTTAAGTGTTTCTCCCGGGATACAGTAAAAAAAATCCCCATAGCATTCGATGCACATGAGGTTCACTTTTCCACTTCTTTACTGCGGCTTTTACTACGGCTAAGGGGGGCAGGTCATGAATGACCGCTGATGAATGAGAGCCCTAGAATACTCGAATGTTCATTTTCCGAGCACACTACCGACAAACGGTAGTTAGAATTTGTGACTTATCGCGCCAACACTAAGTCATCAACTTCCCTGATAAGCCCATGAGCACTGGCCTGCTGAATTTACATCGACTTCATCATAAATTTATTGGATCCACTAGTTGCCGACGCTACCAAAGGGTGTGTAATAGCGAGCGGCTCGCATTCTGGACACAACACCTAAAACAGTCATACTTTTTACATTGGCAACTCTCAGGGTGGATCGGCGCAGTCTTCTTTCGCCCAGGCCCGATGCAACAGCCTGATGACTTGCGCATCCGAGGTCTGGGAAAAATCCATGTACCAATGCCCGATCGACATCAACCACTCAGGCATGATCGGGCAGATCAATTCATCCACTTCACTGCGCAACGCCTCGACTGTTTCGGGTGGTCCTACCGGCACCGCGACTACGATGCGAGACGGCGCATGCGCCCGCGCCGCACGTATAGCTGCCATCATCGAGGCGCCTGTCGCCAGGCCATCGTCGATCAGAATCACCACTTGATCCTTGAGTTGCACCGGCGCGCGCGCTCCCCGGTAAACCTGCTCGCGCCGCAACAGCTCGCGCGTCTCCCGCGCAACCACCGCATCAAACGCGGCGGGATCAATCGGATGTGCCCGCAGTGCTTGTTCATTGAGAATCTGCACGCCGCCGCTGGCTATCGCGCCCATGGCGAACTCCTCATGCGATGGCACTCCGAGCTTGCGCACCAGCAACAGGTCGAGGCGAATGTCCAGCGCCGTGGCCACTTCATAGGCCACCGGCACGCCGCCACGGGGCAAGGCGAGAACGATCACTTCCGGGCGATGAGCGTACGCGAGCAACGGCGCCACCAGACGCCGACCGGCCGCTGTCCGGTCCTGCAAAACGATGTTCGAGGGGGGACTCATTTGAAAACCTCCTCAGGCAATTACGCCCGTCGGTTTCATCACGCAGTCCCGAAGAATTGTCGGCCTGACCGTGGCCGACATCAAGCGGCGCCGCTACACCAATCGCTGGATTTTCTGATGCCGCCAAACGAAGCGGTAATACGCCGTCTGCAACGCCAACATCCCCAGGTACGCCACCGGAAACGCCATCCACACGCCCTGCAAACCAAAATGCCCGTCCAGCACATACGCCACCGGCAACTGCACCAGCACCACGCAAAAAATCGACACCGCCATCGGCACCAACACCGTGCCACTGGCGCGCATGATGCCACCGACAATCGCCTGGAAGCCAAACACCAACAGACTCCAGAGCATGATGTGCAACAAGTGTTCGGCCATTGCTCGCGTGGCGTCATCGGTCAGGAACAGCCCCAGCAACCAATGCGACAACAGGTAACCGAGCAGCACCAACCCGCCGGTCAGGCACACGTTGATCAGCAGCCCCGTGCGCAAAATCGGCCCCATGCGCTCGATGTGCCCTGCCCCAATCGCCTGGGCCCCGAGAATCGACGCCGTGATCGCAATCGACAACGCCGGAAACTGCACGTAATTGACGATTTGCGTCACCGCCCCGTACGCCGCCGTCGCTTGCGAGCCGTGCTGATTCACCAGCGCCAGAATCACCAGTTCCGACACCGACAACACCACCATCTGCAACCCGGTCGGCAAGCCGATGCGCAACACCTTGCCGAGAATTACCCGATCCAGCTTCATCGCCGCAAACATCTCCCGGTCTGGCGCCAACGGATGCCCCTTGCGAATCAGCCGCCATGCCAGCCACCCCATCGCCGACAAATTACCCGCCAACCCCGCGTACGCCGCACTCTGAATGCCCATTATCGGCAAGCCGAGCCAGCCACGAATCAACGCTGGCGTCAGCGCCAACCCGATACACGTCGACACCACCAACGCAATCAGCGGTGACAGCGTATCGCTCACCCCGCGCAGCAATTGTGTGAACAGCACATAGACCAGCAGCGACGGCATGATCCACATCATCACGTGGGCGTAGGACACCGCGTCGTCCAGCACATCGGCCGGCGTGCCCAAACCCTGCAAGGCTGGCCTGGCGAACACACTGCCCAGCACCGCGGCGGACAACCCTATCATTGCGCCCAACAGCAAGGTGGTCGCGGCGATGGCCTTGACCAGATGAGGCTCACGCGCGCCCCAAGCCTGACCGATCAACACACTGGCACCCGCGCCGAGGCCGATGACCAAGGCGATAAAGAAGAAGACGATGGGGAACATGCCTGACACGGCCGCCAGGGCCTGGGTGCCGAGCATCTGGCCGATGTAGATGCTGTTGACGGTGCCTGACATGGATTGGAGGAAATTCGACAGGACCATCGGGGCGAGGAACAGGAGGTAGGTTTTCCAGAGAGGGCTGGATTGTGCGGGGGTTTGCATGGAGGGGCCGTCTCGGATGGGGGCGCGGTTTGGGGATTCTACGCCAGGGCAGCGTTATCAGACCGCTCTTGTTCAGAGGATTTGGAGAACATGGAACGTCATGTCTGCTAACAGTTATTCACTCAGCGCGTGACGGGGCAATGCCATTGAAATCAACGCTGCAAGCAGCACGAATGCACTCGATATCCATAGGCACGCGCCCAGCCCGGACACCTGGTAAACCCAGCCGGACAGCACCGTGCCTATCAACCGCCCCAAGGCGTTCGACATGTAATAAAACCCCACATCCAGCGAAACGCCGTCTTCCTTGGCGTAGGACACGATCAGGTAGCTGTGCAACGACGAATTCACTGCGAACAGCACGCCAAAAACCATCAGCCCACCCAACAGCACTACCTGTTGCGACAGCCCGGTGTTCAACCCGAGCGCGATGGCTGCCGGCAGCCCCGCCAATGCAAGTGCCCATAAAAACGCCGCACGACCATCCGGTACGTGCCCTCGCTTCTTTCCGGTGATGTTGGGCGCGAGGGATTGCACGATGCCGTAGCCAATCACCCAGGCGGCCAGGAAGCCGCCAACCTGCCAGAAGTCCCAGCCGAAGACGCTGCTCAGGTACACCGGCAAGGCCACCACAAACCAGACATCACGGGCACCGAACAGGAACATGCGCGCTGCCGAGAGGATATTGATCGCCCGGCTTTTGGACAGGATGTCGCGAAATTTTGGCTTGGCTTTGGCCTTGCCCAAGTCCTTCTTCAACAGGATCAAGCTGCTGATCCATATCAGCGCCAGTACACCCGCCATGGCCAGCACGGCGCCTTTGAAGCCGATCAAGGCCAGCAAGGCTCCGCCCAGAAAGAAGCCGACACCCTTGAGTGCGTTCTTCGAGCCGGTGAGGATCGCCACCCACGTGTAGAGCTTGCCCTGCTGCCCATCCGGAACCAGCAGCTTGATCGAGCTTTTGGCGCTCATCTTGTTCAGGTCTTTGGCAATTCCCGAGAGTGCCTGCGCGCCCATCACCCATGGGATGGTCAGCCAGGCGACAGGAACCGTCAGCATCAACAGCGCCGCGACCTGGAGGCCCAGCCCGATGTTCATGGTCCGGTTCAGTCCCAGCCGGGCACCGAGGTAGCCTCCCACCAGGTTGGTGATCACGCCAAAGAGTTCGTAGAACAGAAACAACGCCGCGATTTGAAGCGGGCTGTAGCCCAACGCGTGAAAGTGCAGCACCACCAACATGCGCAAGGCGCCGTCGGTGAGGGTGAAGGCCCAGTAATTGCCCGTGACTAGCAAGTACTGCCGCACTTGCGGCGCGAGGGCTGACAACGCTTTCATGACCGCTCCTTAAACCGCCCCACCGACCATTCTGGCCAGTTCGACGGTGCGGTTGGCATAGCCCCATTCGTTGTCGTACCAGGCATAGAGTTTGACCTGGGTACCGTTGATCACCATGGTCGACAGCGCATCAATGATTGATGAGCGCGGATCGGTACGGTAGTCGATGGACACCAATGGACGCTCTTCAAAACCGAGAATGTCTTTGAGTCCATTCTCGGAAGCGTCCTTGAGGAACTGATTGACCTCTTCGGCAGTGGTGGCCCGTTCGACTTCAAAGACACAGTCAGTCAGCGAAGCATTGGCCAGCGGTACACGCACGGCATGACCATTGAGGCGTCCGCGCAGTTCCGGGAAGATTTCAGCGATGGCCGTCGCCGAGCCGGTACTGGTTGGAATCAGGCTCATACCCGAAGCACGCGCACGGCGCAGATCCTTGTGCGGCTGATCGAGGATGCTTTGGGTGTTGGTCAAGTCGTGGATGGTGGTAATCGAACCGTGGCGAATGCCCAGCTTTTCGTGGATCACTTTCACCACTGGCGCCAGGCAATTGGTGGTACACGAAGCGGCGGTGACGATGCGATGTTGCGCCGCGTTGAACAGCTGATGATTGACGCCCATGACGATGTTCAACGCGCCCTCTTCCTTCACGGGAGCGCTGACCACTACGCGCTTCACCCCTTGGTCGAGGTAAGCCTGAAGCACGGCGACGGTTTTCATCTTGCCGCTGGCTTCAATCACCAGATCACAGCCCGACCAATCGGTATCGGCAATCGCCCTGTTGGCCGTTACCTTGATGCGTTTGCCGTCGATGACGATGTTGTCGCCTTCGCAATCGGCCTGGTCATTCCAACGGCCATGCACCGAGTCGAAGTTCAGCAGGTGCGCATGAGTCGCCGCGTCACCTGCCGGATCGTTGATCTGCACGAACTCAAACTCCGGCCAGCGCCAGGCTGCTCGCAAAGCGAGGCGACCGATTCGGCCAAAACCATTGATGCCAACTTTGATCGTCATGTTGTTGTGCTCTGTATCTGCTGTCAGTGGGAGTTCGACCGGGTGTCCTCAGATGGAGCGCTGATTGACACGTTTCATGAGTTCTTCTGCCGACTCTTTGCGCTCGGAATAACGATCAACCAGATAGTCCTGACGGTCACGAAGCAGCAGCGTGAATTTCACCAACTCCTCCATCACATCAACGACACGGTCGTAGAAGGGAGAAGGTTTCATCCGGCCGTTATCGTCGAATTCCATATAGGCCTTCGGCACAGAGGACTGGTTGGGGATGGTGAACATACGCATCCAACGTCCCAGCACCCGCAGCTGATTAACCACGTTGAACGACTGCGAGCCACCGCACACCTGCATGACGGCGAGGGTTTTGCCCTGGGTCGGGCGTACGGCGCCCATGGCCAGTGGCACCCAATCGATCTGCGCTTTGAACACTGCGCTCATATTTCCGTGACGCTCTGGAGAGCACCAGACCTGGCCCTCTGACCACAACACCAAGTCGCGCAGCTTTTTCACACGTGGGTGATCATCTGGTGCGTCATCTGGAAGCGGCAAGCCGGATGGATTGAATATCCGCGTCTCGGCGCCGAAGTGCTCCAGCAATCGAGCGGCTTCCTCTACCAGCAGACGACTGAAAGACCGCTCACGAGTCGATCCGTACAACAGCAAAATGCGTGGCTTGTGGGTGGAGGTCTTTTCGATACCGAGTTTGTCTGCAGACGGGAGGTCAATCAGACCGGCATCGAGTTGGGGCATATGGTCATCAAACATAGTCATTGTCCTGCGCAATGGCGCTCTTGGGTTCATCGAGCGATCTCGTAGTCGAAGGCGCTATCAGGCGATCTTGCTTTCACAGCAGGCCCGTGCCCGTTGAGGACGGTCACCCATTCCATCAAGGCGTTTGGTGTCAGGGCTTAACCAATGCGCGTTGCGTTCAAGCACGGTGGTCAGCACTTGATGGACCCAATCAGGGAGAGTTGGGTGCATTCGGTAATAAACCCATTGGCCTTGCCGACGGTCAGACAGCAAACCGCAACTGCGCAACTGCGCGAGGTGTCTGGAGACTTTTGGCTGACTCTCATTCAACGCGCAGGTCAGCTCGCAAACACACAGCTCTCCTTCACGGGTGATGAGCAGCATTGTGCGCACCCGAGTGTCGTCAGCCAGGCATTTGAAAACAGTGGTGGGTGTCAGAGGGTCAGTCATTTCGTTTCTCAGTGTTTGTATCTGACTGATCGAAACGCTCTCCTGCGCAAGGACACGGGCTTTGCTGGTCAGAGTGAAGTCACAGCCCATATACGGGAAAACGAATATATGGCTTTCCGCATATAAGGTAAATAGCCGACTCCAGATTAATCCATCGAGGCCACCAAAAACTTGAAAAGCCACAGCACTCCCATCCCGACCGCCAGCGTCAGGACAGTATTTCGAGTCTGCCAGGCGACCCACGCAGCAATAATGGCAGCGGGTATCTGAGGGTTATTCAACACGAATTCACTCTGCCCATTGGGGTACACCACGGCAGGTAGTACAAGGGCTGCCAGCACACTCGCCGGAACATAAAGCAAGGCTCGACTCAGCAGCGCCGGAATTCGCAATCGACCATAGAGTTCGATAAAGGAAAGTCGCATGGCGAACGTTCCCACACCGACCGCCAGGAACAGCCCCCACAAAGCCAAATCACTCATTGCGGCTCCCTCTCGACGTCATGGGGCTGCGCCTCGCGCAATGGGCTTTTGCGAAAACGCTCGATCAGTAGAGCCGCCATGACACCGCCGATGGAAGCGGTTACCAGCCCAAGGTTATAGGGCATATCGACCGCGAACACGGCAAGCAGCCCGCCGACCGAGGCGGCGCCCAGACTCGCCGCGCTACGTATGCCAGGAACCAGAAGCGCCAGGAAAGAAAGCGGTATGGCAAAGCTTAAGGACCAGGTATCGGGGATGCTTGCGCCCAGGTAAACGCCCGCCAATACCGACAGTTGCCATGTCAGCCACATGGCAATAGCGGTGCCAGCATAGTAGTGGTGTGCGAACTGCCCCAGCTCCCCAGAGGAAAGCTTGAGACTGGACAGTGCGTAGGACTGGTCAGAAAGCATGTAGGACAGCGGCCATGTCCAGCGCCGGGGTAAATGATGCAGATGGGGGGCCAGTGACGCGCTGTACATGATGAAGCGCAAGTTGATGACCAGGGCCGTGACCACAATCGCCAACGGCACAACGCCCGTATGGAGCAGTTGCAGTGCGACCATTTGCGCGGATCCTGAATAGAACAGCAGCGTCATGCCCATGGTGGTGCCAGGTGACAGGCCCAAATTGATTGCCATGACCCCCGTCAGCAAGCCGAATGGAACGACACCGGGACTCAATGGAAGGAGCGCCCGGACGCCTTGCATAAACGCTTCCCTTCCTGTTCGGTAAGGCATTTCTACTCCTCTTTTTTTTGTGTGCTCGCCGGCCGCTCTGATTCCGGGCCGCCGAGGCGTTGCGCCTGCCGCAATGCGGCCTGAGCGGAATTTTATATTCAACAATACCAAACCTTAGAGAATATTTAACGTCCACTCTCTAGAAGCAGTAATTATGCCCATCGGACCAATCAGTTCAGCCTACATCCCTCAAGCGAGCGTAATGCCCAAAGAATCCAACACCGCACCTACCAAACCTGATCCCAAAGCGATGTCGCACGGTTCACATATACTCATCGCCACTACCTTTCAAAAAATCAGCCAGGCCACTTCAGCACTGGACAAACTCGCCGTAAAAATCCAGGACTCCAAAGTCACACTCGAAACACTGAGAAAATCTACTTACGAAAGCGTCGACGGTCGTTCTAACACAGAAAGAGGACCGTTAAGAAAAGACGCAACCAAAGAGGACAACCAAAAATATAATCATCTATTAAAAGAGTTTGGCGTACTGGAAGCCAGCATCAAGCAACGCACAGACCAAAACAGTTACCTTAATATGGACCTACTCCTGCAATCGCTCAAGGCCCAGCCTCTCCACGACGACTTCAACAGTCTCATGGGCCCACAAGTTCCAGCTTATATTTATAAAGGCAATGCTTTAATCCCACCCCAACAAATCGCCGAGGCCTTTGAATGCATCACCCACTCTACATCAGCGATTGATGAACTCGCAGCGAAACTCACGGAGTTTGAGATCGATCTCAGGGATTTGAGATTAACGACATACGAAAACATTGACCTGCACACAAACCTGACAAAAGCACCATTAACACAGGAAGAAATGAAAAAAGCCCAAAAAAACTACATCGACAAACTGTATGAGTTCAATGCGCTGAGAACCAACACTCAAGAGCTGTCAGAGGGGAATCCTTACTTCAATATGGATTCTATTCTGCACATTCACGAGAGCTCGCCCATCTATGGTGATCTTGATGCCCTCAATAGTGGGCAATCAATACCTAACCTAAAATATAGCGACAGGGCCGGCTCAATGGACATTGATTTTTCAAAATTGGACTAGTCAGGAATGTAAGTGCAACACTCTATTAGCCTCGGCTTGAGACAGGCTAATTGGCGCCTCCTTTTCAAACCAGCAACTCGGTGATCCACCGGGCCTGCCGGGCGATGTCCTGCACCTTTTCCTCGGGCACGGCCTGCCGCGCCCGGGCGAAGTGACTCAGGGTCTTGTGCTTCTCGCGCAATATGCGCTGCCACTTGATCAGGAACGCGGGGCTGCGGGCCTGCATCTGCAGCGGGCCGAAATACAGTTCCTCGTCGGTGTACATTACCGGCCCGTCGCGCTCGGCGACGATGATTTCGTAGTCGAAACGGTTTTCCCGCAGCAATTCCTCGCAGAGGATGCGGTAGCCATTGTCCATTAGCCATTGGCGCAGCGGCTGCTCGCCTCCGTTGGGCTGCAGGATCAGACGCTCCTGGCCACTCAGGTGCGCCTTGCCGTTGTCGAGAATGTCGCGAATCGTCTCGCCGCCCATGCCACAGATGCTAATCGCGGTGATCCCGTCTCCCGGCTCGATCGCCGCCAGGCCATTGGCCAGGCGCACGGTGATCTGCTGGTCGAAGTCGTTCTCGCGCACGGTGCGCTCGGCCGAGCGAAACGGCGTCAATGCTACCTCGCCGGCCACCGCCGCTTCGATGACACCCCGGCGCATCAACGCTACCGGCAGGTAGCCGTGATCCGAACCGATATCGGCCAGGCGCGCACCTGCCGGCACATGGGCTGCCACGCGCTCCAGGCGCATGGACAATGTCTGTTCGTTCAACTGCTATTCCTTTTCACCACAAACGCCCGGCACCTTAGCCAGATCGGGAGGCGATTCTGCCGGGCAACGCCGTGCAATTCAAATCCCTGCGACCACGGCCATTAACTGCGCTCCAGCCAGGCACTGGCGATTTCTTCACGCGTGGCGAACCAGACCCCACCGTAACGCATCAAGTCGACAAGGCAACCCGTCCTATCCCGGCAAACTCAACTTCCACTTGCACCCCGGCCGGCGCCCAGTAGATACCGGTCCAGCTACCACAAGCCACCAGGTCACCGGCTCGCAAGGGGCTGCCCAGTGCTGCAGCGTGACGCGCCAGCCACGGCAGCGAACTCAGCGGCTCACCGAATGGATGGCTGCCAACGCCGACGAACTCAGGCTCCCCGGCCACCCGCAACGCCACCTGTTGTCTTGACCAATCCGGCATTTCCCCCAGCTTTTGCGGTGCACCGAGAACCAGCGCGCGGTTGAGTTGCTGGTCGGCCAGCCGAAGCAGTGGCGCGGCCTGATCGCCCTGCAGCCAGCGCGTGCCACACAGTTCGATGCCCGGCATCCACACATCAACCGCCGCACAGGCCATGGCCAGATCAGTGTGCTGGTCGAGGTCGCGCGACAGGCGCACGATCAATTCTCCCTCGATCCCGAAACCGAAGGCATCGCCCGGCGGAACCTGCCAACCCGACGGGTATACCGCCATTGCCGGTACCGCGGCGGCGCTGATCAGCCCTCCCGGAGCGCCACCCAGTTTCCAGGCCGCTGGCGGCCCGGAGGCGAACCAGCCGAGGGCATCCGCTACCTGGTGCTGCACGGCATAGGCTTCGGCTTCGCTAGCCAGTTCCAGGATTGGCAACGGTTGTTGGCGCCCCTCGCGCCAACCACGAATCAGGCTGGCGGCCACCTGTGCGACAGCACTCACAATGGCAACTCAGTCTTGCGTCGGCGCAGTTGCGCGGGCGCCGGGCGCTCGCACGGCAGAAACCGGCCGCGACCCGCCTCACCGCGCGGCTCGCCGTCCCAGACCACCTCACCGCGAGACAGGGTCATGGCCGGCCAGGCGCTCAGCGTCATGCCGGCGTAAGGGGTGTAATCGACGTTGTGGTGCAGCATTTCGTTGCACAGCTGCACCGACTCACCTTCGTTCCAGATCACCAGGTCGGCATCAGCACCAATAGCGATGCTGCCCTTGCGCGGATACAGCCCATACATCTTGGCGGCATTAGTGGAAGTCAGCGCAACAAAGCTTTGCGGGGTGAGGCGCCCAGTGCGCACGCCTTCGGACCAGAGCAGTGCCATGCGGGTTTCGACACCGGGAATGCCATTGGCGATCTGGTCGAACGACACCTCTTCACCGTGGGCTTTCTTGCCATTCGGGCCATCGAAGCGAAAGGGTGCGTGGTCTGACGAGAAAATCTCGAACGAGCCGTTCTCCAGCCCATCCCAAATCACCTGCTGGTTTGCGGCATCTCGCGGCGGCGGGCTGCAGATGCACTTGGCACCTTCGAAGCTGTCGTCACACCCCAGCGAGTCGGCGGTCAGGAACAGGTACTGCGGACAGGTTTCGGCGTACACCTTCAACCCCTGGCTCTGGGCCCAGCGAATCTGCTCCACGGCCTCGCGACCCGACACGTGCACGATCAGGATCGGCACGTCCACCAGCTCGGCAAGGGCGATGGCACGATGGGTCGCTTCGCGCTCCACCAGCATCGGCCGCGACGCGGCGTGGTAGCGCGGCGCAGTCAGCCCGGCTGCCAGTAGTCGCTCGGTAAGCCAGGCGATGCAATCGCTGTTCTCGGCGTGGAGCATCACCATGGCGCCCTCACGGCGCGCGACCGACAACGTCTCGAGAATCTCCCGGTCGCCCAGCTTCAGCGCATCGTAGGTCATGTAGATCTTGAACGATGTATAGCCTTCAGCAATCAAGGCCGGCAGTTCTTCACGCAGCACCTGCGGGGTGGGGTCGGTGACGATCAGGTGGAAGGCATAATCGATCACCGGTTTGTTACCCGCCCGACGATGGTAGTCATCGACGGCAGAGCGCAGGCTTTCGCCCTTCTGCTGGCAGGCGAACGGGATGACGGTGGTGGTGCCGCCGCAGGCCGCCGAGACCGTGCCGCTGAAAAAGTCATCGGCCATCACCGAGCCGTCGCCAGTCGGCTGGTCGAGGTGCACGTGGCTGTCGATGCCACCGGGGGTGACATGCCGGCCTGCCGCGTCGATTTCCTGGTGACCTTGCGGCAGGTCCAGGCCAAGGGAGACGATGCGCCCATCACGAATACCGATATCGCTGGTGAACGTGTCCGCGGCGGTTACCACGCGGGCGTTGCGAATGACCGTATCAAAAGGTTGCATATCAGGCCTCTTCCAGAAGTAACCGGCACCAGCCGGTCAGGCGGGCTGGCTGTTCCCCGTGAACTTTTTCATCACAGTGGGGAATAGCGCATCATTTTTTTGATCCGGTGTGGTTGCCACGCAATCAAGCTCGTTCAAGCCAGGCACGGGCGATTTCTTCACGCGTGGCAAACCAGACCCCACCGTGTTGCCTGGCATATTCGATGAATTGCTTGATCGCCCTCACCCGCCCGGGACGGCCCACCATGCGTGGGTGCAACCCGATCGACATCATGCGGGGGCCTTCAGCGGACTCCTCATAAAGGACCTCGAAGCTTTCTTTCATGTACTCGAAAAAGTCCGATGCCTGGGACAGACCCGGCGAGTTCCAGTAGCGAAAATCGTTCACGTCGGCGGTATAAGGCACCACAAGGTGACGCTGCCCCTCGACCTCGACAAAGTAGGGAACATCGTCGTTGTAGGCATCGGAATCGTAGAGAAAGCCGCCCTCTTCCACGACCAGCCGACGTGTGTTGACGCTGGCACCATACCGGCAATACCAGCCAACAGGACGCTTGCCACAGGTGCGCTCGAATGACTCGATCGCCAGGCGCATGTGTTCACGCTCCTGCTCTTCGGTCAGGCGAAAGACTTCCTCCCAGCGATATCCGTGGCTGCAAATTTCATGACCACCGGCTACCGCCGCATGGGCGACATCGGGGTTCTGCTCAAACGCAACTGCGCAGGCATGAAACGTCGCGCGAACCGATTGTTGGTCGAGGATATCCAGAATTCGCCAGATCCCGACGCGGGAACCGTACTCATACATCGACTCCATCGCCAGATTGCGGGTGCCGTCGGGTATTGAATAGCTGCCCCATTCGGTCATCGATTCCTGGTCCGGATCGCCCATGGCCAGCGAGCGCTCGGAACCTTCTTCGTAGTTAATGACGAGGCTGATGGCCAGACGCGCACCATTGGGCCAAGTGCCTTGAGGGCGTTTTTTACCGTAACCGATCAAATCGCGGGCAGGTGAAACCATCGGGATGTACTCCTGAAATTCTGGCTATTGGATCAAGGGTAAAAACTGGGGTTTAACAGTCGATATCGTTCAACCGGTCATGACTCAGGGAACCCCACTCGCGAAAGGCCAGCCCCATGGCCAGGGTTTGGGCAATGCAGAACGAAGCCGTGAGAGAACGAAAGCCCAGTAACTCGGCGTCGTTGACCTCAATGACCGTATCGGCCATCTGCCCGATAGGGCTGAGAACGCTGTCAGTGATCGCAACCAGCGTCACACCCGCTTCCCTCGCCTGACGACAGGCCTCAACGGTGTCACGGGCGTACGGCGGAAAGCTGACGGCGATCAACAGATCATCATCGGCAATCGCACTGACCTGTTCGGGCAACGTGCCGCCCGCGCCACTGATGTGCACGGTGCGCTGACCAACGCGGCTCAACGCATAACTGAGGTACGCAGCCACCGGAAACGCGCGGCGCATGCCGATGACGAAGGTGGTGCGAGCGGCTTGCAAGTGGGCGATAGCGGCTTCGATATTGGCCTGTTCGCCGCCCTCCGCCAGGTGCTCCAGAGAAACGATATTGGCCTGGCTGAATTCCCGCAGAATCCCGCCGACATCACTTGGATCTTCCAGCAAGGTTTCACCGCCGTAGTGGCGGATTCGCTCGCTATAGTGGGTGTCGGCAGCCTGTTGCAGCGGTGCGCGGAACAACCGCTGCAAATCCTTGAAACCTGAAAAGCCAAGGGCCTGTGCCAGCCGAATATAAGCCGAAGGTGCGATGTTTGAACGCTTACCCAGTTCGGCCACCGTGCTGAGTGCGACCTCATGCGGGTTGTCGATCAGGAATCGTGCCGCATCGCGCAGGCGACCTGTCAGTTGTTCGTGCTGGGCGGCGATATTGTCACGCAGCTCTGCAAGGGTTTCAGGTAAGGCCATAGGGAAGGCTCGTAAAAATTAAAAGTGTGTGCGTCGATCAACGTAACGCCGTGATGGCTTGATCCAGCGCAGTGATGAGCCGGTCGACTTCTTCCAGCGTGTTGTAATGCGCCAACGACACCCGCACTACCCCGCCAAACCGGTCCAGCCCAAGGGCTTCGATCAGTCGCCGCGCATAGAAATCACCAAAACGGATACCGATCCGGTGCTCATCGACCCTGCGCACTACCGCTTCGGACTGAACGCCCTCGACCACGAAACTGATCGTAGGCACCCGATGGCGTGTATGGGACTTGCCGATGATTCGCACACCCTCGCGCTGACGTAAAAACGCCAGCAAACGCTCGGCGAGCAGATCTTCCTGCACTTCGAAGGCATCGAAAGCCGCCTGCATGCGTTTACGCTCGCTGCCTTCGGCGCCAATCCGGGTGCTGATGTCGAGCAGGTAATCGCAAATGCCGATGCAGCCGAAGGACAACTCATAGTTGACGTTACCGGGCTGCAATTTGTAAGGCACAACGTCCTGGCCGATAAAGAAATGGTTGAGGCTCGGCAACTCCAGCAACAGATACCGACGTCCCCACAGCACAGCGAAGTGCGGACCGAAGGTTTTGTAGAAGCTGTAGACGTAGAAATCGGCGCCGCTGGCCTGCACATCCACCAGACGGTGTGGCGCATAAGCGACGGCGTCCACGCACAGCTTGGCGCCTGCCGCATGGACACGCCGCGCAACCTCGGCCACTGGATTGACCGAACCGAGAATATTCGAGGTGTGGGTCATGGCCACATAACGGGTGTTGTGATTGAGCAGGACCTGCAGGTCATCCAGTTCAAGCTCGCAACTATCAGGGTTGACCTCCCACACACGCAGGGTCGCACCACGGCTTTCGCAAAGCCTGACCCATGGGCCGATGTTCGCTTCGTGATCGCAATTGGTGACGATGATCTCATCGCCCGCAACGATTGACGGAGCGATGGCACGACACAGAATTTGCAGCAAGTGGGTGGTAGAGCCGCCCATGATCACTTCTTCGGGATGCTCGGCGTTGATCAATTGCATCACCGCGTGACGCGCTTGCATCACGCGCTCACCGGCGTCGACAGAAGCCTGGTAGGAAGCGCCCAGTTGCACGCTGCTGTTGAGCAGGTAATCGCTGACCCGCTCGGCCACGGTGCTCAGCACCATTGAGCCACCGGCGTTATCCATGTACGCATAACCGCCGGCGAGACCTGGAAATTGCTTGCGAACGTAATCAATATCGAGAGGATTCACTCTACTTTTCTCCAGTCTGAATCAATGATGCAAGATGGCCTGCAGGAACGCTTGTGTGCGGGGTTCCTGCGGTGCGGTAAAAAACGGTTCCGGGGTGTTCTGCTCAACAATGCGTCCGCTTTCCATGAAGATCACCCGGTCGGCGACCCGACGGGCAAAACCCATTTCGTGAGTGACCACGACCATCGTGACGCCGGAACGAGCGAGGTTTTGCATGACGTCGAGGACCTCGCCCACCATTTCCGGGTCCAGTGCCGAAGTCGGTTCGTCGAAAAGAATCGCGCGGGGCTCCATGGCCATGGTGCGGGCAATGGCAACACGTTGCTGTTGGCCGCCGGACAATTGGCTGGGGTATTTGTGCGCATGATCGCCCATGCCGACCTTCACCAGGAGTTCCTTGGCTCTGGCATGGGCATCACGCCGACTCAGACCGCGCACACGGATCGGCGCCAGCGATACATTGTCGAGCACAGTGAGGTGCGGATAGAGATTGAAGCTCTGAAACACCATGCCCACTTCACTGCGGATGGCGGCCAGTCGCGGACCGCTTTCAACCCGCTCACCCGCCACGCGGATATGCCCTTGCTGGTAGTTCTCAAGCAGATTGATGCAGCGGATCAAGGTCGATTTTCCCGAGCCGGACGGGCCAAGAATGACCACCACTTCGCCTTCTTCAACCTGCAGGTTGATATCGCTCAACGCCTTGAAGTTGCCGTAGTACTTGTCGAGTTTTTCAATGTCGATCAACGTGCTCATGCGGTTTTTCCTCCAGAGGCGTTGCGACGTTCAACCCAGCTGACCATTTGTACCAAGGGCAACAGCAGCAACAGGTACAGCAACGCGGCCCCTACCAGCGGCGTCGGATTGGCCGCCAGTGCCTGCGCCTGGGTGGCCTGCTTCAGCAAGTCGGGCATCGCTACCACTGAGGCGAGCGCCGTATCTTTCATGACATTGATGCAATTGCTGGTCATGGGCGGCATGACGATGCGGATGGCCTGCGGCAAAATGACGTCGCGCATGGTGTTGAAAAAACTCATGCCCTGAGAGGCCGATGCTTCGAACTGCCCCCGGGGAATGGCTTCGATGCCCGAACGAAAAATCTCCGCGCTGTAGGCGCATGAGACCAGCGAGAGTGCGCTGGCGGCGGCCGCAAAAGATGACAGCCGAATGCCGACAAAAGGCAGCGCGTAATAGATCAGCACCAGCAAAACCAGCAGCGGAATGGAGCGCATGATATCGATGTAGATACGCGCAAGTGCTCGAACCGGTGCGTAGGAGTACAACCGCAGCAATGCCAGCAAAAGGCCGCCCACCAGGCCCAGGGCAATACTCACCGCCCCCAGCAAAATGGTCACGCCCAGACCGCGCATCATCAGCGGAAGCGACTCGACGAGCACGTTCCAGTTAAAGAAAGTCTGTAAAAGATCCATGGGTTACCTCGGTCAATACAAGTGGCGAACTGGTGTCGCCACTTTCACGCATTATCGGCAAGGCTTACTTGAGGACAGCGGTCACCTGCAGGGTGCTCGAATCTTTATTGGCTTCGGTACCGAACCACTGTTTGTGGATTTTTCCGAGCGTGCCGTCTTCTTTCATCTTGCTGATGATGTTGTTGACCTGATCGCTCATGTCCCAGCCTTTAGCGTGCATCAGCGAATAGCGTTCGCCGGTGGGAATTCGCGCAACGATGGAATACTGCGGCTTGTCCTTGATGTAATAGAGCACCGCCGGAATGTCGCTGAGGTAGCCATCGATTCGCCCCGAGCCCAGATCGAGCATGGCCGGAGAAAGCCCTTCGTAACGCGAAACATCGGCGAACTTGTACTCGTCTTTGTGTTGGCCTATCCACATATCACCGGTCGAGCCGGTGTCGACGCCCACAACCTTGCCGTTCATATCGGCCAGGCTCTTGACCTTGGACGTGGTCAGTGCGGTGAGGGACTGGTCGCTGTCGAAGTATGGCTGCGCAAAGGCTACCGACTCGAGACGTTTCGGGGTGATGGTGATGGATGAAATAGCGATGTCGACACGTTTGGATTGCACGGCACTGAACAGGCCGTTGAATGGAATGTTGACGAACTCGACGCTTTTTCCGGCGCGTTTGGCTACCTCTTTTACAACATCGACTTCGAAGCCGACGAACTCACCTTTGGAATCCTGAAACTCCCAAGGCACGTTGCCGACGTTAGCACCCACGGTCCAGTCAGCGGCCCAGGCCGGCAGAGAAACTGCGGCCGTCATGAACAATCCCAACATCAATTTCGCTTTCATGTTTGCTCCCGATGTTTATTTTTTAGGTGCTAACAGCTGATTTCGTAAAACGCAGGATCGAGACTAGACCAGTGAAGTATTTAATTCAATACCGCTGATCTGTGAATTTTTTACTCCGGATCCGAACTCAGTTTAACCAGCGAGGCTTTGGCTTTAACAACTGATATATCCAAAGAGTATAATTAGATAATTATTTATTCCTTTTGTTGTTTGTCCGATGCGTGCATTTTTGCCGCCTGCAAACGCGCGCACGGGTTCTACAACAACAAGGAAGCGACACCATGACCATCAAAGCGATCAACGTCCTTAACCCGTCAAAGGGTGTCATCAAGGAAAGTCCGGGGAGCAGAGTGCGGGAGTGTCGCTACGCTTGTAAAAATTACAAGCAGGTGGAGACACGCAATGCACAACAATAAGTACCAAGGCTTCACGGTTTCGCGTTACACCTTGCTGGCTTCGGCCATCCTGGCGGCTTCCATACCGACCGCCCAAGCGGTTGAACTGGATACGGGCAACCCGGACTGGACCGCTCGTATCGATAACACCATCAAGTACAACTACGGTGTGCGCACCGAAAGTGCTGACAAGCGCATGTTGGGAACGCCAAACAACAACGATGGCGATTACAACTTCCGCAAGTCCGGCACCAACATCACCAACCGTGTCGACCTGCTGACCGAAATGGACGTGGTCTACAAAAACGCCATGGGCTTTCGCGTCAGTGCCGCCAGCTGGTACGACAAGGCGTATGCCAACACCGGCTCCAACTCCAACCCGTTCGTGAACGGCAATGACTCACGCTCCGGCCTGGTCGCCAACGATCCACGTCTGGCCGGCGTCACCAACGACAACGTCGGTTTTGGCAGCCCGCACCTGAGCAACTACGCTCAGCGTTATTACAGCGGTCCGTCTGGCGAAATTCTCGATGCGTTCGTGTTCTACAGCACCGAAGTGGGCGAGGAATCTCTGTTCAGCGCCAAGGCCGGTCAGCACAACGTGTTCTGGGGCGAGACCATTCTCAACCCGGTGCACTCGATCAGCTACGGCCAGTCCGGCCTCGACCTGGCCAAACTGGCTGCATCGCCGGGCACGGAAGCCAAGGAGCTGTTCGTTCCGCG
>NZ_AKJS01000186.1 GCF_000282215.1 Pseudomonas sp. GM21 | reverse complement strand
TACAACGGCACGGTGCCAGTGGTCAGCTACACCGTCACCGACGGCTCCGGCAGCAATGTCATCTCGACCCTGAACATCAGCGTCACACCGGTCAATGACCCGAGCGTCCTGACTGCGGATACCAATACTGTTGCTGAAGACCACGGTGCAACCGGCAACGTGCTCGGCAACGACAGCGATGTCGATAACACTCTGAGTGTCGCGACATTCACCGTACAAGGCGTCACCGGTTCCTTTAATGCGGGTCAAGGCGCGACGATTACCGGTGTGGGCACGGTGACTATCGCCGCCAACGGTAACTACAGCTTCACCCCTGTGGAGAACTGGAACGGCGCCGTGCCGACCGTCAACTACACCACTAACACCGGTTCTACCAGCACGCTGAATATCAGCGTCACACCGGTCAACGACGCACCAACCGTCCATTCCACTTCCGCTAGCGGTAATGAAGATCAATTGATCGCCGTGCAGCTCGGCGGGAATGACATCGACGGCAGCGTCGGCCATTTCAGTCTGACCAGCCTGCCAGCCAATGGCGTGTTTTACGCTGACGCCGCCGGGACCATTGCGTTGACCACCAGCAGTGTGATCTCCGCAACCGCCAACGGCGCAACGGTGTACTTCAAACCCACCGCCGACTGGAGTGGCACCACCCACTTCACCTACAGCTCGACCGACAACCAGGGCATGCCTTCCGCGTCTTCGGCAACCGGCACCATCGTCGTCGCGCCCGTAACCGATACTCCGAGCCTGTCGTTGACCGGTGGCGGGTTGGTCGTCTCGACTGACCTCCAGGAAGTCGCGCTGAACAGCGGGCATGCCGACGTTGATGTCAGCAAGCTCGGCGGCGGCGTATGGCACACTGACAACAACGGTGGCATGGTCGAAATTGGCCAGGGCAGCGTCTACGGTGCCGGCGGCGATAACCAGGTCATCGAACTGGAACGTAATTCCGGCGATGTGAGCAACCTCTACACCGAGATCGCTACCAAGGCCGGCACCACCTATAACGTGTCGCTCGACTATGCACCGCGTGCGGGTGTGGATAACTCGCTCATCAATGTGTACTGGGGCGGCCAACTCATTGGCACCCTGAATTCCGCGACCGCCGGCATGCAGCACTACAGCTTTGACATTCCGGTTACTGTCGATGGCAGCCAGAAACTCGAGTTCCGCGCCGGGGACAACAACAGCCTGGGCGGCGTGCTGGACAACATCAACGTCACTCAGGTGCTCAACTCGGGCCTTGAAGACAACGCGATCCTGTTGTCGACCATCCAGGCCCACACCAATGACGCCGATGGTTCGGAAACACTCAAGATCACTCTGAGCGATTTGCCGACGGGTTCCAGTCTCACCGATGGCACCCACACCTTCAATGCAACCAATGGCTCGACCTCCGTGGACCTCAAGGGCTGGGACTTGTCCACGCTCAAGCTGACTCCGCCGACGAACTTCAATGGCGACATCACCCTGACCGTAACGGCCACCGCCAAAGACGGCGACGCCCCAAGCGCCAGCACCTCACTGCCACTGGTGGTGCACGTTGCGGCCGTCGATGACGCAAGCGTGCTGCAATTGGACCGGATCACCGTCGACGAAGACCACGACGCGATCGGCAACGTGTTGACCAACGACCACGATGTCGACAATGCCCTGAGCGTCTCCAGTTTCAGCGTGAACGGGGTCAACGGCAGCTTCACTGCGGGCCAGACCGCGACCATTATCGGTGTCGGAACGCTGATCATCGCCAGCAACGGCGACTACACCTTCAAGCCGGCGGCCGACTGGAATGGCAACGTCCCACAGGTGACATACACCACCAGCACTGGCTCGAGCAGTACGCTGAACATCACCGTTACTCCGGTTGATGACAACTTCACCGATGCCAGCGAAACGGTTTCCACTCTGGAAGACACCGCTCTTACCGGCAGCGTCCTCACCGGCACGAGCAGCGTCGACGGCGACGTGACAGTGCTCAACTTCACCATCGGTGCGACCAATTACACGGCAGGCGCCACGGCGATCATCGCCAATGTCGGCACCCTGGTCATTGCGGCCGATGGCGCCTACACCTTCACTCCAGCCGCCAACTACAACGGCACCGTGCCACCGGTCAGCTACACCGTCACCGACGGCTCCGGTCCTGCCGTCACTTCAACCCTGAACATCAGCGTCACCCCGGTCACCGACGTCACCACAGTGACCTTGACCGCGACGCCGAGCGTGAATGAAAACGGCACCATCACTTACACCGCGACCTTGACGGACGCCCAAGGCGCGCTAGTCACCGCGCATACCGCGCCGGTCACCGTGACCCTGGACAGTGGCAAAACCATCACCATCGCTGCCGGCCAGAGCTCCGGCAGCCTGCCAGTTACCATCGGCAACGACGTCTACATTGGTGCGCCATCGGTCACCGAGTCGATAAAGACCGCAGTGGGGGGCAACCTCGAAGAGATTTCGCCCAACAAAACATCCGTGTCGACCAGCGTTAGCGACTTCCAGGACACAACGACTGTCAGCATCAGTGGCAGCAGTTCGGTGACTGAAGGTCAAACCGCGGCTTATACGGTCAGCCTGACCAACCCTGCACACGGCGAAGTGACGCTGAACATCGTCTACAGCGGCACCGCCGCCGACGGTTCGGACTTCCGCGGCGTGTCTATCGTGAAGATCCCGGCAGGCGCCAGCAGCGCCAACTTCAGCATCGCAACCCTGGACGACAGCATCACCGAAGGCACTGAAAACTTCGTGGTCAGGATCGAATCGGCCACAGGAGGTAACTTCGAGAACCTGGCGGTCAGTACATCGAACGGCAGCGTCAGCACTTCGATCATCGACAACGATGCACCACCAGTGCTGGACCTCGACGCCAACAACTCCAGCGGCGCGACCGGTGCCAACTACAACTTGACGTTCGCCGAAGGCACCAGCGGCCCGGGCCTATCAATAACCGACGGCGATTTCACGATTACCGACTCGGACAGCACCACGCTGACCGGCGCGACCATCGTGCTGACTAACCGCCAACCAGGTGACAACCTGAACCTGGGCAACAGCGTTGATGGCATCAGCATCAACAGCAATCACTTGGATGGCTCGATCACGCTGATCCTGACGGGTACGGCGACGCTGGCTCAGTACATTGAGCGCATCAAAAACATTACGTTCACCAATGACAGTGAGAACCCTAACGCCGTGCCGCGGACTATCACCGTGACGGTGACGGATGGCAGCACCTACTCCAACACCGCGACCACCACGGTCAACGTGGTGGCGGTCAACGACGCACCGGTCGCCGCACCGGTTAACGTCACCGGTACCGAAGACACCCCGCTGATCCTCGGCTGGTCGACCTTCGACGTCCGCGATGTCGACAGCCCCGACGCCAGCCTCGGTGTAAAAATCACCGGTCTGCCGGCGGACGGCAAATTGCAGTACCTGAACGGCTCGACCTGGACCGACTTGACGCCGAACCAGACCATCACCAAGGCTGACATCGACGCGGGCAAGTTGCGCTTCATGCCGGACGCCAACGAGTCTGGCGCCAACGGCTATAACAGCGGCACGGGCAACAATCTGGCGGATTACGCGCAGATCCAGTTCCAGCCAACCGATGGCACACTGCTGGGCAGCACCGGCACGATCAAAATCGACATCACCCCGGTGGCCGATGCGCCAACGCTGAACGTCGCCAGCAACAACGTGACGTCGACAGGCTTGATCAAGGAAGTCTGGACTGGCTTGGCCGGCCTGGGCACCAACGGAAACGGCGCGCCATCCGACACGCTGAAATCGGTGATCGATGCCGCCGGTAAACCGAACTCCAGCAGCACCGTCGGCAACGTGCAATCCAGTGGCGATGTGGCTGCGGGCACCGCGTCGAAGACCTCCGGCCTGATTTACCTCGAAGCCGGCAAGACTTACACCTTCAGCGGCAGTGGCGATGACAGCCTGTTGGTGACCATTGGCGGCAAAACCGTGGCCAGTGCGTTGTGGGGGAATGGCGGGGCGATCACGGGGTCGGGCTTCGTGCCGACTACCACTGGCTACTACACTCTCGACATCTACCACCACAACCAAAGCGGCCCAGGCAGCTATGACGTTAACCTGTCGGTCAATGGCGGTGCAGCGGTCGACCTGAGTAGCGCCGGCGTGCCGCTGTACACCGGCGTGGCGGATCTGGCCGCTTCCGGCGTGACGGTTTCCGACCTGCACGGCACCAACGGCGAAGGCTACTACGACGGCTACAAACTCAACACAGGCGCCGAAGGCACCAGCGTTCATCTGTCCGCAATCACCACCGCACGGACTGACGTCGACGGTTCCGAAAGCCTGAGCGTGAAGATCAGTGGCATTCCGGCGGGCTCGGTGCTCACCGATGGCGCGGGTCACACCTTCACTGCCACCGCGACATCCGGCGAAGCCATTGTCACCGACTGGAACCTCAGCTCCCTGACCGTAACCCCGCCTGCGTATTACAACGGCCAGTTCAACCTGACCGTGACTTCGACTTCCACCGAGGCACTTGGCGGGTCGACACTCAGTACCGCGACGATCCCGGTCACCGTTTACCCGGCGGTCTACAACACGCTCACCTTGACTGCGGGTGACGACGTTCGGGATGGCACCAGTGGCAATGACATCGTGGTGGCAGATATCGGCGGCCTGACGGTCGTACCGGGCCAGAATTACAACCTCGCGTTTATGGTCGACAGCTCCGGCAGCATGAGCGCGTCCTCCGTAACGTCAGCGAAGAATTCCCTGGTAGCCGTGTTCACCTCGCTGATCGCCAGCGCCACCTCGCTAAGCGCGAATGCGGGCACCGTGAAAGTGTTCCTCGTGGACTTCGATTCGCAGGTCAACAAATCGATTTCGATCGATCTGTCGAAAGCGGGCGCTCTGGACGCATTGAAGGGGGTCCTCAACAGCATGCAGTCTGGTGATTACACCAACTACGAAGACGTGTTCAAAACCACCGCAAACTGGTTCAAAGGCCCTGACGCGCTGAGCAACCCCAACGCGATCAACCTCACCTACTTCATCACCGATGGCAAGCCGACTGCTTATACGCAAAGCGAACAAACCAATCCGCTGGTCGTCGACTTCAAATCCAATGGCGGTACCGACATTTACCTCGACACCGTATTGAAGCAAGGCTCCTACACACCAGGAACCGAGTTCAGAATGGACATCGGCGGTGTGAGTCGCCTGGTTGTTGATGCCTCGGGTAATTTGTACAAATGGTCCGAGAGCTCGAAAAATGAATGGAGCTCGAAACAGTACGGCTCCGGCCTGCAAGTTCACGCTCAGGGTGACGGCACCTATGAACTGTCGGATAACGCAGGCAGCGGCTATGCCGACAGTACCAGCGCGAACAATGCGGTAGAGGCGTTCGCGTTGTTTGCTGCCGCAAACTCTAAAGTGCAAGCCATTGGCGTGAACAGCGGTGTCTCGGAAAGCGACCTCGCACCGTATAACACCACCGATGGAAAACCGCTGGCCAACATCAACCCGGCAGATCTGGCCAACGCAATTCTCGGCCACAGCGAAGCGACCCTTCCGGGCAAGGACACCATCAACGGCGGCGATGGCAATGACATCATCTTCGGCGATCTGGTGAGCTTCAATGGCGTGACGGGTGAGGGCTACACCGCGCTGCAGGCTTTTGTCGGCAAGGAAACCGGTGTCGAAACCAACAAAGTCACCTCAAGTAACGTGCACCAGTACGTCACTGAGCACTACTCCACGCTCGACGTGTCTGGCGCTCACGATGGTATCGATAATCTGTTGGGTGGTGCCGGCAACGACATCATCTTCGGACAGGGCGGTAACGACAATCTCTACGGCGGTAGCGGCAACGACATCCTGCTCGGTGGCACTGGCAATGATTTGCTGGAGGGTGGTGTCGGCAATGACACCCTCATCGGTGGCGCGGGCACAGACACCCTCAACGGTGGAACTGGCAACGACACGCTGATCGGCGGCTTGGGTGGCGACACCTTCGTCTGGAAAGCGGGCGACACCGGCACCGACGTGATCAAGGACTTCAATGCCAGTCAAGGCGACCGCATCGACCTGCGTGATCTGCTGCAGAACGAGAGCGGCAGCACCATCGATAACTTCCTGAAGATTTCCACGGTGGATGGCGTGTCGTCGCTGCAAGTCAGCTCCGGCGGCCAGTTCAACTCCGGCAACGCGGCGGCTGCGACACCGGATGTGACGATCAAGCTGGAAGGTAACAACTGGTCCTCTGCCAACCTGAATAACCTGATCGCCGGCAGCGATCCGACCATCAAGGTTGACCACAACAACAGCTGATCCAACGTAAAACGGCCGCCCTTATGGGGCGGCCGTCACGTTTGTGCCTTTCTCCACGGTGACGATTTCGTCGCCGCACCGCATACTCGCGTCCAGTTGGCCTATGCTGCTGACAGCATGACGCTGGTTCATTTCTGAGGGATGCTCAATGTTTTACGTGCAACGCGATGCGCAAGGCCAGTTGGTGCGCGTGGAAGCCGCAGCCTACGCCGAGGCCACGGAAACACTGCCGGCCGACCACCATGAAATCCAGGCCTGGTATGCCAACGAAGTGATGGAAACCAGCCTCAAACAGCTCAAGCAGAGCGACCTGGAAATGATCCGGGTACTCGACGACTTGATCCAGGTGCTGACCAGCAAAGGCGTGATCCGCGTCACCGACCTGCCGCCAGCAGCACAAGCCAAACTGATGGACCGGACCCAGGCCCGTGAAGCCTTGGGTGGGTTGAGCCATTTGATCGATGATGAAGAAACCGGGTTGATTTAACCCCGCACATTGATCGTTCCCACGCTCCGCGTGGGAATGCCTAAAGGGACGCTCCGCGTTCCAGCCTCGCCGCCGGCATTGCGCCTGGCACTGTTGTGACGCGGAGCGTCACGGGCTGCATTCCCACGCAGAGCGTGGGAACGATCATCTGCGCTAAACGTTGACCGAACCCGCCGCCAACTCTGGCAACTCAAGCTGATCCAGCGCTCGCTCCACCAATAAATGGACCCCATCGGCTATCCGGCTAAGCGCCAGCGCGACGCAGCGGCGTGTGCCGTCTACATCGTCGGCAAGGTCGGCGGCGATGGCGCTGATGGAGAGCAGGTCTTCTGAGGCGTTGGCCAGGAGGGCTTCGGTGGGGATGTCGGGGGAGACGGTGAAGAGATGGCCTCTGCGGTGAGAAGGCGGATTGGGGGTAACTTTGAACATGTTGTATCTCCATCTGTATTGGGAGCTACGACCGTTCGCTTGCACGCGAATGGGGTGGCAGCTGTGCGCGAGTGTGCAAGACCGGGCAGACGGACCCCGGCAGATAGTTCTCGAAAGAACGATCTCCCACGCACAGCCGCCATAAAACAAGCACCGCGAGCATGACTGCCCGTCACGTAACCAATGGCGTTGCGCGTCGTCTTGTACCCGGACTTGCACGTCCGTGTCACCGATTATTCAGTGACAAAGCCAGACTAGACTTGCGCATTGCCCGGAACAAGTTCACCAAAACCGACGCAACTCGAAGGGAATCTCCTAGGAATTTGCCTTCAGATTTTCCGACCAGATCGTTCCCACGCTCTGCGTGGGAATGCCTCAAGGGACGCTCCGCGTTCCAGCCTCGCCGCCGGCATTGCGCCTGGCACCGTTGTGACGCGGAGCGTCACGGGCTGCATTCCCACGCAGAGCGTGGGAACGATCAGTGGGTTAGTGCCAAGGCTTGGGCTCACCAAACAACTGCCCCTGAGCCCCATAAAGCCCCATCTCGCGAATCACCGACAACTCCCCTTCCGTCTCGACCCGCTCGGCAATCAGCGGCAAATCGATGCTGTGCGCCGCACGCTGGATCGCTTCGATGAACAGGCGTTTGTCACTCTCCTGATCAATCGCGCGAATGTAACCGCCATCGATCTTCAGGTACGCCAGCCCCAGTCGTGCCAGGTTGCCGATCATGCTGAAGCGCCCGCCAAAACGTTGCAGGCTCAGGGAGAAGCCGAGTTCTCGCAGACGCCGCGTCAGCTCTTCCAGCATCGCTTGTTCCGGCAGCTGCTCCTCGCCGATTTCCAGTGTCAGGCGCGGCCCCAGATTGGAATGGGCGCGCAAAATTTCGAAGATCTTATTCAGTGCTTGCGGATCGCCCAACGTCGCCGACGACAGGTTCAGCGCCAGCGACTCTTCGTGCTCGGCCATCTGCTCAAGCACCAATTCCAGCATCAGCCGGTCCAGTCGCGCGGTCCAGCCAAAACGCTCCAGCCAAGGCAAGAAGCGCCCGGCGGGAATGGTCTGCCCTTGTTCATCGACCAAACGCGAAAGCACTTTGTAATGCAGCACCAGTTGCGTGTCCTGGCTGGCCACGACCGGTTGGAAATACAGCTGGAACCGGCGCTGCTCCAATGTCTGGTCCAGCAAGTTATTCCACGCATGATGGTCATCACCGACACTGGCTAACGCGCTGTGATCCAGGCACGCCCAACTCGGCTCGCCCTGGGCTTCCGCCTGGGCCAACGCCTGATCGCCGAGTCCGAGCACCGCTTGCGGCGAGTCGCCATGAACAAACGGCGCCAACCCGATCGAAGCCACCGAGGCCACATCGGTGGCGCCCGTTGCATGCAGGCTCGCCAAGGCACTGTCGAGGTTCTGCGCCAGTTGCAACGCTTCTTCCCGCACCAGCCCCGGCGCCAGCACGGCGAATTCACCGCCGCGAATACGCGTGACGAGGTTCTGGGTTTCCGGGAACTTGGCACACTCGCGGGACAACTGCTCGCCCACGGCTTTCAATAACTGGTCAGTACGCTGACCACCCAAACGCTGGTTCAAACCGGCCAGGTCCTTGACCCGCAATAACAGTAGATACCCCGAACTGGCCTGCTCCGGATTGCTCACCCGGGCGTTCAATTGCATCTCGAAATAACGACGGTTGGCCAGCCCGGTGAGGTTGTCCTGATAAGACTCGACCCGCAGTTTTTCACTGCGTTCGGCCTGTTCCTGGAACAACGCCTTGAGCTTCTCGACCATCTGGTTCATGGCCTGCACCACCCGTCGCAGTTCGGGGGTGCGCGGCAGTTCCGGCAGGCTGAGGAATTCGCGTCGGGCAATGGCGTGGGATTGCTTGACCATGTAATCCAGTGGTTTCAATTGCCGGCGCAACAACAACGCCCCCAGCACTGCGCTCACAGCGCCGCAAATCAACAACCAGCCGAGACTGCCCAGCGCGCTCTGCCACAGCTTGGCCAGCGCGAACATCGGGTGGCTGACGACCTCGACCCGCGCCGCTTGCTCCCAACCGCGGCTGACAATCGCGTCGCCACCGGCGGGTTCAAGGCCAATCATTTTGACGAACCAGTCCGGCACGTTGTTGACCGCAGGAATCCCGTTGCGCTCGACAATGGTGTTGTCGTTGCTCAGGTCGACGACGCGGATGCTTGAGTAGTAACCACTGTCGAAAATCGAACTGACCAGCAACTCGACCATCGCCGGGTCGTCGATGTTCGGCGTCAGGGACAGCGCCAGCGCCGTCGCGGCGTCCTGGGCGTGGGAGCGCAACTGATTGACGTACTGGGTGCGCGAGCTTTCCAGGCTGACCATGAAGCTGCCGGTGAAGGCGACCACCAGGAACAGACAAATTGCGATCAACAGCTGTTTGAACAAAGACATCTGAGCGCGTGCTCCTAGTTTGTCGTTTCGACCGGGAAACCTTCGGCCTGCATTTTCTTCAACACGTCCTGCCAGCGGGACAGACGTTTGGTGTCACCGACTTTTTTCGTGCCCTTGGCGCCGGGCAAATACAATCCTTGCGCATTGAAAGAGTAGACCGGTAACAGATCGGTCCGCTGGCTAGCGGGTTTTATCTCGTTGATCAGGCTGTCGAGTACCAGTGGCATGGCCTCGGGGCTTGAATAATAGGTCAACACCATGTGCGCCCGATTCTGGCGCAACGCCTTGACGTAGGTGATGCGCAACTTGTCACTGGAGACGCCGAGGTGGCGCAGGCTGAAATACTTGGCAATCGCGTAGTCTTCACAATCACCGGCACCCCTCCAGAGCGCTTCGATGGGGGTTTCCCAATAGTCGACCTCGTGCCACAGATCGATGTCCTCTACGTAGCGCACTTGATGGTTGATGAACCGGTTGACCACGTTGAGCTGTTCCAGCTCGCTCATCTGCTTCTGAGTGGCCAGCAACTGCTGCCAGGCATCGATCCGCTGCTTCCCTTCACCCAACGGCCCGTACAAATCCTGAGCACGGCGACTGATCAGCGAAAAGTCCCAATCGGCCTGCAAACCGCCCAGCATGACGCCGGCCAGCAACAGCGCACAACATAGCCAGCGCAAAGTCCTTGGGATTGCGAAACGTACCGCCAATGCGAGGCATCCAGGTCAGGCAAATGGAATTCGGCCGATGGTGCAGGTTAGCCCGGCAAAAGACAATGGCACGGTGCAATCACGGGCGACGCGCTAGACTTTGTATTGTGGATGACATGAAAAGCTTACGAATGAGAACCTTACCGGTTTGACAAGCTTCATCACAGTCACTAGTGTCCATTTGGATCCAAATATTTCAGTCGAATAGGGTGCGAGTAGTGCCACAAAAGACCAACCCTCTCAGCAGCATCAAGGTCAGCGGGCCGATTCCCGCTCACCTCGCACGCTCGGTGATCGAAGAAACGCTGCGTTCGGCGATTCTCGATGGGCGCATCCCTTGCGGCACCGCGTTGCGGCAACAAGACTTGGCCGACTTGTTCGGCGTCAGCCGCATGCCCGTGCGCGAAGCCTTGCGCCAGCTCGAAGCCCAGGCGTTGCTTAACGTTGTCGCCCATAAAGGCGCCGTCGTCGCACCGCTGATTTCGGGTGATGCCGTTGAAACCTATGCGCTGCGTATTCTGTTGGAATCTGAAGCCCTGCGACTCTCCATTCCATTGCTTGAGAAAGCAGACTTCGAGCAGGCTGCGCGTCATATCGATGACATGGAAACAGAACATGATTACACCGAGATTGGCCGGCTCAATCGCCTGTTCCATATGTCGCTGTACAGCAAGACGCCCAACCGTCGATTGTTGAGTCTGGTGGAAGAAGGGTTGAACGAAGAAGAGCGTTTCTTGCGTTTCAACCTGGAAGCGATGGGCCTGGGCAAACTGTCCCAAGACGATCACCGAGCACTATTACTGGCTGTGGAAGACCGAGACATCCAGCGCGCAGTAAAGATGCTCGAGAATCACCTCAACCGGGGTGTCGAAGTCATTACACGCTACCTCGCCAGCCCTGAAGCACTTAACAAGAAAATCTCCCGGTAAACCGAGCCGTCAGCCGGAACGAGCAAATCGCGCTGCTCGTTTTCGCTGGCCGCTACGGCGCTAAACCCCACTCTAGAGCCGCGCCCTCGATTCCCCCCTCCCAAGCCCACTCATTGAACCGAGCAGATGACGTTTCGGTGATAGCGGCCGCCTTGAATTACGCTCACTCTTGAACTGCAAAACGAATCAACGGGCGACGCTACGCACCTGCGCAGCAGTCCTCGCAACAAGAACCTAAGGAAGGAGTCTTGTCACGGGAAAGGAAGCACCGGTGTTGATCCCAGCCAACTTCCACCCCCTAAAGTCACGTCAACGACTCAACTATGAAGTTGCTTCGAGTGAGGCATTCACTCTTCATTTGAATTCTGACGATTATTAGTCGGAAGGAGCAACTACGCCAAAATAAAACTTCAACCTAAAGTTTTATTGAAACTTGTCGCGCCGTAAAAACCTGAACTTTTATTTAATTGAAAAATGGCTTGCCGGAAACTTAATCCGTGTATTAGTTTTTGTTCGCCGCACTTAGCACAGGCCTGCAACCCTTGGCCTGCGGACCAACGTTCACTCATACCGATCAATTCGCTTGAGGTACTTATTCGCCCATAAAAATCTTTAAACGACACACAGTTATTGATCGCTACTTCCTGAATGACACTTCAGATCACTTATAGGCTCGCTCATGAAAAACAACAAAGAACGCCTCATCCAGAAGAAAGCAGAACTTAGTTCACACCCGATCTTCTCTGAAATACATTCACTGTCGGTACTTCAACGCTTCATGGAAGCCCATGTATTTGCCGTGTGGGACTTCATGTCGCTGACCAAGCGTCTGCAACAGGAACTGACTTGCGTTCAACTTCCCTGGCTGCCGCCACGAGACCCGCAGGCTGCGCGCCTGATCAACGAAATCGTACTGGGCGAAGAGTCCGATGATCGTCCTGCCCACGGTCATTTCAGCCATTTTGAGTTGTATCTGGATGCGATGCGCGAAGTGGGTGCCAGCACTGTCGCGGTGGAACGCTTTGTAGCGTTGCAGCAGGAAGGCATGAGCTATGACGTTGCGCTGCAAAGCGTGGACGTCGATCCCGCGGCGGCGCAGTTTGTGCGGCACACATTGCTCACCGCGTTGCATGCCCCGGGACACAGCGTTGCAGCGGCGTTTTTGCATGGTCGTGAGAGTGTCATTCCGCAGATGTTCCAGCGAATTCTCGACGACTGGGGCATCGGTATCGAGCAAGCGCCGACTTTCCGTTATTACCTGGAGCGGCACATCGAAGTTGATTCCGAAGACCACGGCCCGGCGGCGCAAATGCTTCTCGCGCGGTTGGTCGATGGCAATCCGCAACGCGAAGCGGACGTCTACGCCAGCGCCATTGCCGCCGTAGAAAGCCGCATTGCCCTCTGGGACGGCCTGCGTCTGAGCATGGGTGAACCTTTGCCTGAGGTGAGCGCATGAACGCCGCCGACTACCAATCCTTCGCCGACGCCTGGGAGAGCCGCGCGACCATCCGCACTCGACCACGGCGGGTGTTGGAGAACGACGACAAGCTGATCTATCCCTTGAGCCGGCAGCCGCTGGTGTTGAGTGAAACCTTCCTGCGCCAATGCCCGGAGCAGCGGGACTTTGCTTTGGTGCAGACGCTCTACAAATTCATCAACGACGTAGTGATTTTCGAAACCGAGATCGTCGACAAGACCGCACGCAGCATCGCCAAGAATCGCTTCACCGTGGCGTTCCCGTTTGCCTGCCGTTATGACGCCATGACCGTGGTGGTGGACGAGGACTACCACGCGTTGGTGGCCATGGACTTCATGCAGCAAACCATCGCCATGACCGGCATCGCGCCAATCGGGTTACCCGACGAAATCGAACTCAGTCGAGCCATCCCGGCGGCCATCGCACGCGCACCGGAACACCTGCGCAGCGCTGTCGAATTGATCTGCGTGGCGATTGCCGAGAACACCGTGACCGGCGATGTCGCGGCGTTCGCCAAGGACGACACGGTCAAGCAGTCGATCAAGGGCCTGATGGCCGATCACTTGCTGGACGAAGGCCGCCATTCCGGCTTCTGGGCGCGACTGGTGCGCATCTACTGGCACACCGCGAGCGAAGACGATCGCCATTGCATCGCGCAGATCCTGCCGGTGTTCATCGGCCATTACCTGACCAATGACATTCAGAAGTCCTTCGACTTCCGGCTGATCGAGTCTTTACCGATCAGCGAGGGGGCACGTCAGGCACTCAAGCGCGAAGTCTCGGGGCTGGCCTTCCCGATCAATCGCCATCACCCGCTGGTCGCCAACATCGTGCGGTTTTTTCGCAGCAGTTCACTGCTCGACTCGCCGTGTGTGCAAGACGCACTTAGCGATTACCTGGATTAACAAGGAGTACATCCATGAGACGTCTCGACATTTTGCTCATTGGGCAAAGCCAGGCCTTGACCGACCTGGCGCTGGAGCTTGAACAACACGGTCATTCGTTAATGCGGTTCGACACCCGCAACGAGCTACCGGCGTTTGATTTGTTGATCGACGACGCGAGTCAGCCGTTTGCGCGCTTCGGCGAAACACCACGACTGACGCTGCAACTAGGTGTCGGTGGCACAGAGGCTGGCGGCTTGCCGTCGCTGGACGTGTTGTGCACGTACAACTCGGCTTTGTTCACTCGCGCGCCCATCGCCGACGTGTCCTCCGGCAACGGCCAGGCGCTGCGCCTGCGGGCGGTGGCGGAGCTGGTGGATCACGTCGCGCTGCTGGTCAGCCGCTTCTCCCGGGATGCCGAGTATTTTCTGCATGCGCAACCGACAGCGCCTGCTCACTTTGAGCGGGTGGAAAATCTGTTGTGGCTTGAACACCTGGCCTTCGTCCATCAGCTCAACTGCACCGATCAACCCGGGCTGCTGAAACTGAGCCAGGTCCCGATGATCGAGCGCCTCGAACGACGCCTTCTTCAATCCGCCGAACGACCTGCGCTGACCATCGGCGGTACGACGCGGAACTATGGGCAACTGCACGCCCACAGCCGAGCTATCCAACAGCAGTTGCAGCCGCTGCTCGATCAACATCAAGGGCCGTTAGTGGTCGGGATCTGCCTGCCGAAATGCAGCGCGCTGTATGCAGGGATTCTGGCGATTCTCGGCAGCGGGGCGGTGTATGTGCCGCTGGAGCCGAGCCACCCGCTGCAACGTCAGCAGTACATTCTTTCGGATGCCGGGGCTGTGTTGTTGCTGCATGACCGCCAGCATCCGCTCGCTGACGTCATGCCGGGGCTGGACATTAGCCGCATCGATGTCGACGACGTGAACCTCGAGCACCCTTTGATGCGCCACCAGCCCGACCTCGATGCGCCGTGCATGGCGCTCTATACCTCGGGCACGACGGGGCATCCCAAAGGCGTGTTGCTCAGTCAGGCCAACCTCGCGCACTTTACCGCGTGGTACGCCGACTACGTGCAAGTCACTGAGCAGAGTCGAGTGTTGCAGTTTTCATCGGTGAGTTTTGACTCGTCGCTGATCGACATATTCCCGACCCTGCTTCAGGGCGCCGAGCTGATCGTGCCCAGTGACGATCAACGTCGCGACCCCTTGCAACTGGTCGAACTGATCCGCCGCCGGCAACTCAGCCACGCATTTTTGCCACCGGCACTGTTGAGCATACTGCCGCTGGATCAGCTGCAGAGTCTGGATCATGTGATGACCGGCGGCGACGTGTGTGAACCCTGGGTGATCGAGCAACTGACTCGCCAAGGCAGGCTATACAACCTGTACGGCCCGACCGAAGCCACGGTGCTGATTACTGCGCGGCAGTTGCGTCCCGGCGACAGCAATCGAACCCTCGGCGCACCGATTGCCAACAGCCAGGTGCTGATTCTTGATGAAGACTTTCAACCGGTAGCCGACCAAGGCGTCGGTGAGTTGTACATCGTCGGGCCGGGCGTGTGCCTGGGGTATTTGAACAATCCGCAGCAGACAGCCGAGCGCTATCTGAATCTGACTGTTCCAGGCGGCAAAAGCCTGCGCGCCTACCGGACCGGCGACATGGCGAAGTGGACCCGCGACGGCGTCGAGCTGTGTGGGCGGCGGGATCACCAGGTGAAGATTCGCGGCTTCCGGGTTGAGCCGGAAGAGATTGAACGCTGCCTGCGCGACAGCCTGTTGTATCGCCAGGTGGCGGTGGTCATCGACAGTCAGCGGCGAATCCTGGCCTTTCTCACGCAACCTCAGGAAAAGCAGCCCGGCGCCGCTCGCGAAGCCTTGAAGGCTCACGCGTTGCAGCTTTTGCCGGACTACATGCAGCCGGTTGCCTGGACCGAACTGCAATGCATGCCCTTCGCCAGCAATGGCAAAGTCGACCGCAGAGCGTTGCTTGCAATCCCTGTCAGCGTTCAGGAAAACACTACTCGGCGATTACCTGCGAGTGCCGATGAGGCCCTGCTATTGGAGATCTGGGCGGAACTGTTGGAGCTGCCGGCCTGCGACATTTCTACTGATGAAAGCTTCTTCAATCTGGGCGGTCACTCGATCCTGTTGTCGCGCATGTTGCTGCGATTGCGTGAAGAGTTTGGTCGCAGTATCTCGATCAACCGATTCATCGAACTGCCGACGATTGCCAAGCTGGCAACTTTGGTGCGTGGCTCCGGCACCGAAGAGGTGTTGAGTGAAAAGGCCTTGTCTGATGCCTTTCGTGAGCTGGATGTTAAGCCGCTGCCCATCAGCCAAATGGGCGATGTCCACAAGGTGATCGTAACCGGTGCCAACAGCTTTGTCGGCGTGCACATCGTCGAGGCGCTGCTGGGTTGGGGGGCCACTGAGGTCGCCTGCCTGGTGCGCGATGGTGGTGGGCAATCGGCGGTTGAGCGCTTTGCCCATGCGCTGCGCGAGAACCGGCTGGAGCATCTCGACTTGAGCCGGGTGCGGGTGCATGCCGCAGACATCACTCGTCCGTCGCTGGGACTGTCCGATGAAGTTTACGAGCGCCTCGATCGAGAGTTCGGCGCGCTGGTGCACAACGCTGCCAACGTCAATCACGTACTCGATTACGAGTCACTGGCGCGGGACAACGTCGAACCCATTTTCGAGTGCCTCAGGTTGTGTGAAGGGCGCAGCAAAAAGGTCTTCAATTTCGTCTCTACGCTCTCGGCGTCCAGCACGATGACCACCGAGGGCCGGGTGCTCGAATTGCCCGCCGCGCACACACCCCCAATCTACATCAAGAACGGCTACAACCTGTCCAAGTGGGTCGGCGAACGGATTCTTGAGCGAGCTCGCGAGCGTGGGGTACGGGTCAATCTGTATCGCCCCGGCAACATCAGTTTCAACAGCCGCACGGGTGTCTGCCAGCCACACAAAAACCGCTTGATGC
Organism: Pseudomonas sp. GM21; assembly: GCF_000282215.1. Taxonomy (GTDB): domain Bacteria; phylum Pseudomonadota; class Gammaproteobacteria; order Pseudomonadales; family Pseudomonadaceae; genus Aquipseudomonas. Next base: position 1,020 of record NZ_AKJS01000186.1, on the reverse strand, counting down.
TGATGCTCAAAGGCTCGATCCAGCTTGGCCAGGTGCCGAAGTTCGCGCTGAATTTCGACCTGATGCCAGTGGACTTTCTCGCCCGGTTCATCGCCTTCCATGCCAGCCGCTATCAGCCCGAAAAAGCGGTGTTCAACCTGCACAACCCCGAGCCCCTGAGCTGGGATGACTACGTGGTCTCCTTTCGCGAGGCCGGGCGGGAATTCTCCATGGTCAGCGTCGCTGACTGGCAGCAGCAACTGGGCCGGGTCGACAGTGACAACGCGCTGTTCGGCGTGCTCGGTTTTTACCTCAACGGCTTCGAAGAAGACATCGGCGATATCTCGATGATCGGCCACGACAACGCCGAGGCCGGGGTGCGGCAGATGGGCGCGCACTATCCAAAAAAATCACCGGCGCTGCTGCGTCGTGGCTACGACTACCTGAAAGAAATCAACTTCATCTGATTCAATCCAAACGGAGTAAAACCATGAGAACTCTGCAACCCGATACCCTGATCAAAAACCCTCAAGGCTGCCCTGTGGTGTCGTCTGTGGAAGTACCCGCCGAAGCGGCGAAAGTCTGGTCAATCGTCGGCAACTTCGCAGGCTTCGAGCAGTTCATTCCAGCGCTGTCGCATATCGAAATGACGGGGGAAGGCGTGTCGTCCTTGCGCAAAAAATTCTTCAAGGACGGCAACCTGGTGGTCGAGCAACTCAACTCGCGGGATGACCACGCGTTGAATATGACCTGGACCACGATCTACAACACCTTGGGTGTGGCCAATTTGTGGGCTGCGATGAATGTTGAGCCGCTGGGAGTGGGCAAGTCCCGTGCGACTTGGACCATCATCGCCGAACCAGCGCAGGGAGGGGGGGAGGCTCTCCCGGGGTTCAAGGCGTTTGTGCAGGGGTTTGCTGATGATGCGATGAATAATGTGTTGAAGCTGTTTGTATAAGTCTGAGTTTGATCGATAACGCAGGCCTGAAACGACAAAACCCCTGTCTGCGTTAGCAGACAGGGGTTTCGGAATTTAATCTT
>NZ_AKJS01000185.1 GCF_000282215.1 Pseudomonas sp. GM21 | reverse complement strand
CGTCTGATCGAAAACCGCGTTGCCGCTGACGGTTCTGACCGTCTGATCGAAAACCGCGTTGCCGCTGACGGTTCTGACCGTCTGATCGAAAACCGTGTAGCCGCTGATGGCTCCGATCGCCTGATCGAAAGCCGCGTTGCATGAATGAGTTGCTTCAAAGCAGTTCCCAACAAAGAGCCCGGCCTGATCAGCCGGGCTTTTTCGTGAGCTATTTTTATCGCACTCGCCGCGCTGGCTGAGCGCATCGTCCAGACGCACGATGCTGACGACGGCTGCCTCCCATGACGGGTTCGATGGCACGGGATGGCTTCCATCGGGGTCCTGCGATATACAGTCAGTGGGCGCAGGATGCGGCGGTGGTCATTGATCAACGCTTTCGCAACACCACGCCTCTCGACATTGCAGAACCCACAATAAAAATACAGGAGTAGAAAATGTCTGATCTGAACCTGCACCCCAACGCCGCGGCCTCCTTGGAGCAATGGCACGAGATGATCCGCACGGCTGACTTGAGCGCCCTGCCCGACTTGCTCGACCCACAAGCGGTGTTCCGCTCGCCGATGGCCCATACGCCTTATCCCGGAGCGCCTGTGGTGTCGATGATTCTCAACACCGTCGTCAAAGTATTTGAGGATTTTGCCTACCACCGCGAACTGGCGACGGCAGACGGGTTGAACGTCGTCCTGGAGTTCAGCGCCAGCGTGGGCGGGAAACAGTTAAAGGGCATCGACATGATCCGCTTCAATGAACAGGGAAAAATCGTTGAGTTTGAGGTGATGGTCCGTCCCCTGAGCGGCTTGCAAGCCTTGGGCGAACAAATGGGGCAACGTCTTGGCGCGTATCTGGCGGCCAGCAAAGGCTGATTTTTTACGTCGCGCTCCCGGGCTTCCCGCCGTTTAGAGGCCCGCAGCTCAGCTGTCGCGCGGTGTCATCACCGCGCGCAATGATCCATTGCCGCCATCGATAGTCACCATCAACTCAATGAAGTTCTCATAAAAAAT
>NZ_AKJS01000184.1 GCF_000282215.1 Pseudomonas sp. GM21 | reverse complement strand
TACAACGGCACGGTGCCAACGGTGACCTACACCGTCACCGACGGTTCGGGCAGCAACGACACCTCGACCCTGAAAATCAGCGTCACGCCGGTCAACGACAACTTCATTGATGCCAGTGAAACCGTCACGATCAACGAAGACACCTTGGCCTTCGGCAACGTGCTGACCGGGACTTCGAGCGTCGACGGTCCCGTCAGCGTGCTCAACTTCACCATCGGTGCGACCACTTACGCGGCAGGCGTCCCGGCAATTATCGCCAACGTCGGTATCCTGGTGATCGCGGCGAGCGGGGCTTACACCTTCATCCCGGCCCCCAATTACAACGGCACGGTGCCAACGGTGACCTACACCGTCACCGACGGTTCGGGCAGCAACGACATCTCGACCCTGAACATCAGCGTCACACCGGTCAACGACAACTTCTTCGATGCCAGTGAGTTCGTCACGATCAAAGAAGACACGGTGGCGACCGGCAACGTGCTGAACGGGACTTCGAGCGTCGACGGCCCAGTCAGCGTGCTCAACTTTACGGTTGGCGGCACCCAGTACCAGGCCGGCGAAACCGTGACTATCAACAATGTCGGCAGCCTGGTGATCGGGGCCAACGGGGCCTACACCTTTACTCCAGCCGCCAACTACAACGGCACGGTGCCAACGGTGACCTACACCGTCACCGACGGTTCGGGCAGCGACAACACCTCGACCCTGAGCATCAGCGTCACCCCGGTCAACGACAACTTCATCGATGCCAATGAAACCGTCACGACTAACGAAGACACGGTGGCGACCGGCAACGTACTGACCGGTACGAGCAGCGTCGACGGCCCAGTCAGCGTGCTCAACTTCACCATCGGACATTTCACTTACGCAGCAGGCGCTACGGCGACTATCGCCAACGTCGGCACATTGATCATCAAAGCGAACGGGGCGTACACCTTCACTCCAGCCGCCAACTACAACGGCACGGTGCCAGAGGTCAGGTACACCGTCACTGACGGCTCGGGAACCAATGACATCTCGACCCTGAACATCAGCGTCACCCCGGTCAACGACAACTTCCTCGATGCCAGTGAAACCGTCACGATCAAAGAAGACACGGTGGCGACCGGCAACGTGCTGACCGGGACTTCGAGCGTCGACGGTCCCGTCAGTGTGCTCAACTTCACCATCGGTGCGACCCAGTACACGGCAGGCACCACGGCGACTATCGCCAACGTCGGCACATTGGTTATCAAAGCGAACGGGGTCTACACCTTCACTCCAGCCGCCAACTACAACGGCACGGTGCCAGAGGTCAGCTACACCGTCACCGACGGTTCCGGTACTGACGTCACCTCGACCCTGAATATCAGCGTCACCCCGGTCGATGACAGCTTCACCGATGCCAGTGAAACGGTCTCTACTCTGGAAGACACCGCCGTTACTGGCAGCGTCCTTACCGACACGATCAGCGTCGACGGACCGGTCAGCGTGCTCAACTTCACGTTTAACGGCACCCAGTACCAGGCCGGTGAAACCGCGACCATCACTAATGTCGGCAGCCTGGTAATCGGGGCCAACGGGGCCTACACCTTCACTCCAGCCGCCAACTACAACGGCACGGTGCCAGTGGTCAGCTACACCGTCACCGACGGCTCCGGTAACAATGTCATCTCGACCCTGAACATCAGCGTCACACCGGTGGATGACCTGAGCGTCCTGGGTGCGGATACCAACACTGTCGATGAAGACCACGCGGCCACCGGCAACGTGCTGGACAATGACAGCGATGTGGATAACACCCTGAGCGTGGCCACGTTCACGGTTGACGGCATGACCGGCAGTTTCACCGCAGGCCAGACGGCGACCATCGCCAACGTCGGCACCCTGATTATTGGGGCCGATGGCGCCTACACCTTTACCCCGGCCGCGAACTACAACGGCACCGTGCCGACCGTCACCTACACCACCAACACCGGCTCCACCAGCACGCTGAATATCAGCGTTACCCCGGTCAACGACCTGAGCGTCCTGACCGCTGATACCAACACTGTCGATGAAGACCACGTTGCCACCGGCAACGTACTTGGCAACGATAGCGATGTCGACAACGACCTGAGTGTCGCGACATTCACCGTACAAGGCGTCACCGGTTCCTTTACCGCGGGTCAAGTCGCGACTATCGCCGGTGTCGGCACTGTGACTATCGCCGCCAACGGCGACTACAGTTTCACCCCAATGGCGAACTGGAACGGCACTGTGCCGACCGTCACCTACGCCACCAACACCGGTTCCACCAGCACGCTGAATATCAGCGTCACCCCGGTCGATGACAGCTTCACCGATGCCAGCGAAACGGTCTCCACTCTGGAAGACACCGCCGTTACCGGCAGCGTCCTTACCGACACGAGCAGCGTCGACGGCGACGTGACAGTGCTCAACTTCACCATCGGTG
>NZ_AKJS01000183.1 GCF_000282215.1 Pseudomonas sp. GM21 | reverse complement strand
GCGGCGCCGGGGCGGTCCTGCATCAGCAGATTGCCGGCGGGGTCGTGGGAGAAGGTTTCCGCTGGGTCGTCGCGGGTGTGGCGCACGCGGGCCAGGCGGTTGAGCGGATCGTAGTAATAGCTGCGCTGGCCGTGGCGACTGTCGGCGACGGTGGCCAGGTTGCCATTGACCGCGTAGCCGTAATGGCGCATGTACAGCGGCCGGGTTTGCTGGTGGATGGCGTGGGCCTGCAATCGGCCTTGTTCGTCGTAGTGGTAGTGGCTGGTGAGTTGACCTTGTTGGCGTTGTTGCTCGCGGCCGAAGGCAAACTGGTGGCTGGTGAGCCGTGCGCCGTTGAGGTCGATGGCGGTGAGTGCGCCGCCCTTGGCGTGGTGGTAGTCGAGTTTGCTGCCGTCCGGCAGGCGCAGGCGATTGAGTTGGCCGCAGGCGTCGTAGCCATAGCGCAGGGTGCCCCAGCCTTGGTGTTCGGTGATCAGACGGTCCTGTGGGTCGTACTCGAATTCCAGCGGGTGGTCGTGGCCGTCGTCGACGCTGATCAGGCGGCCGAGGTTGTCGTAGCGGTAGTTGACCTTGATGCCGTCGGGTAGCGTTTTGACCAATAACCGCCCCGCTGAATCACGCTCGTAAGCGGTGGTCAGCTGCGAACCGTCAGCACCGAACTCGGTTTTTTCCAGCAACTGACCCTTGAGGTCATAGGTGTACGCGGTGCGCTGGCCGTCGAAGCCGGTTTCCTGTCGGATCAATCCGCCGGGGGTGTAGTCCAGCTGATATTTTTCGCCGGATTCGTTTTCGATTTCCGTGAGCAACAGCTGCGCGTTGTCGTAGCGGTACTTCAGCTGGGT
>NZ_AKJS01000182.1 GCF_000282215.1 Pseudomonas sp. GM21 | reverse complement strand
CACGGAACGCTACGACGTATATCCGACAGGCATAAGCAGGAAGGTCGCGCGAATTACCCTGGGAGATCTGCACGTTTGCCAGTGTGCTACCGAGCGCCGCGAGGCGACGGGATGAGCGTGCAGAAGTCAGCCGAGGCCGTAGTAAGTGGCAAGTAACTCTGCCACCAAGGGCCGAACAGGTTATGCCGCCAGTAGGCGTCAGAGTCTCGTCGAATACCGAAATGCAGAAATTTCTCCCAGAGAAGACTGTTACTCCGAGTCCCGGACTGAATCCGAGGATGACGGCTGACAGCGCACAGGTATCGACGGCGTCTGTGACGTGGACGAACGCGGAGCCGGACACGCTGATGGAGCGGGTGCTTGCACCTGCCAACCTCAAGCGTGCGTACCACCGCGTAGTCAGCAACAAGGGCGCGCCAGGTGCCGATGGCATGACGGTCGACGAATTGGCGGGCTACGTGAAACAGTGGCTACTTCAAACTTAGTCAGAGCAAGCGACCCCTTGAGGAGCTGGACGGGTGGGTGCGGCATAAACTTCGCTGTGTCATCTGGCGCCAATGGAAGCAACCCTCTACGAGGGTAGGCAACTTGATGCGTTTGGGGCTTGGCGAAGCACGCGCCTGTAAATCAGCCTTCAATGGTCGCGGCCCATGGTGGAACTCGGGGGCGCCTCATATGAATCAGGCGTTACCGAAGAAACTGTGGGATCAGCTAGGGTTGATCTCAATACTGGATACGATAAACCGGCTTAGCCGCATAGCCTGAACCGCCGTATACGGAACCGTACGTACGGTGGTGTGAGAGGACGGCGGATGTAAATCCGCCTCCTACTCGAT
>NZ_AKJS01000181.1 GCF_000282215.1 Pseudomonas sp. GM21 | reverse complement strand
GAGGGTGTACTGAATTCTGTGTAAACGGCGTTGCTGTTAATCCTGCAAAAGCCTGTCTTCGAACTGGATACTGAACCTGTTCAAGGCCCCCGCCCAGTCCCTGATTGGCATCGTCCATTTCTTGCTGATGTTGTTCAGCGCCAGATAAAAGAGCTTCATGACCGCATCGTCTGTCGGGAATGAAGCTCGGCTTTTCGTCACTTTACGCAGGCTCATGTTGATCGATTCGATGGCGTTAGTGGTGTAAATCACCTTACGAATCTCTGGCGGGTAATCGAACAGCGGGATGACTCTCGCCCAGTTCTTTCGCCAAGATTGACTAATCAACGGGTAGCGTTCGTCCCATTTGGCTTCGAAGTCAGTCAATTTCTGCTCAGCCATTTCGACGGTCGTTGAGCGGTAGATAAGCTTGAGATCAGCAGCCGCTTCACGTTGATTTTTGTAGGCGATGAACTTCAGGCTATTGCGAACCATGTGCACGATACACAGTTGAACCGAGGCTTTCGGATAGACCACTTCGATGGCCTCAGGGAAGCCCTTGAGCCCGTCCACGCAGGCGATGAAGATGTCTTGCACCCCGCGTGTTTTGAGCTCTGTGACGACTTGCAGCCAGAATTTGGCGCCTTCGGTCTGGGCGATCCACAACCCCAGCACTTCTTTTCGGCCTTCCATGTTGACGCCAATAGCCAGATAAACCGCTTTGGTTCTGACCGCGCCGCTGTCGCGTACTTTGACGTGAATACAGTCAAGGTAGAGGATCGGATAGAGCTCATCCAGAGGACGTGACTGCCAGACCTTGACCTCCTCGCTAACCGCGTCGGTAATCGCCGAGATGAGGCTGGGAGAGACCTCCGTGCCGTACATCTCCTCCAGGTGCCCCTGGATTTCCCGCACGGTCATGCCCCGGGCGTACAGCGAGATAACTTTGTCGTCGAAGCCAGTCCAGCGTGTCTGGTGTTTGGAAATGAGCTGGGGCTCGAACAGGCCCTGTCGGTCACGGGGAATGTCCAACGGCAGCTCGCCAAAGTCGCCCTTGAGCGTCTTGCCGCTATGGCCGTTGCGCGCATTGCCTTCAGCATTGGTCACCGCGGCGCTTTTGTCATGACCCAGGTGCTCGGTCATTTCAGCTTCCAACGCTCGTTCGACGAGCATCTTGGTGAGCTGCTTGAGCAGGCCGTTTTCGCCGATCAGATCCTCGGGCTTTTTATAATTGGCCAGCAGGCTGTCGGCCAGTTTAACCAGTTCAGGATCAGGCTTGACTCGTTTGGCGCGCTTGGGTTTTGGCTCGGTCATTGGATTTCCTTGGGGTAGGCAGTCTCCTGCCAAATGACCGTTTACACAAAATTAATTACACCCTC
>NZ_AKJS01000180.1 GCF_000282215.1 Pseudomonas sp. GM21 | reverse complement strand
GAACGCAGGCTTCGCCAGCTGCTACAAAGTGCGGTTCGGCTTAACTGACTGGCATTAGGGCTTGCCCGCGAAGGCGGTGTATCAGTCAGCATAGATATCTACTGACCCACCGCCTTCGCGAACAAGCCCGCTCCCACAGGGGGATTGGGGGTTTCGTCTGTAGTTATGTGGACAGCCGTTGGGCCAGCAGGGGCAAAAGCTGTTCGCACGATCCCTCAATCTTGAAATCCAGCATGTCATCCGCCCGAGTCTTCCCCAGATTCATCGCAATCAATGGCTTGCCTTGATCCGCCACCGCCCGGCACAGCCGAAATGCCGAATACGCCATCAACGATGACCCCACCACCAGCAACCCCGCAGCCTTTTCCACCGCCGTCATTGCCTTGACCGCCGTTGCCTGCGCCACGTTCTCGCCAAAAAACACCACGTCCGGTTTCATCCGCTCGCCTGCGCAGTGCGGGCAGTGCGGCACCTGAAACCGCGCTTCAAATGCCGGATCCAGCAATGTGTCGCCATCTGGCGCCTGTACCGCGTCGACCCCGGCCAGGTAAGGATTCTGCGCTTCCATCAAGCGCTGAATGGCATTGCGTTCGCTGCGTATCCCGCAATCCAGGCACAGCACCCGGTGCAGGCTGCCGTGCAGTTCTATCACGTCATGACTGCCGGCCTGATCGTGCAGGGTGTCGACGTTCTGGGTGATCAGGCCGCTGATATGCCGGGTGCTTTGCAAACGGGCCAACGCTTCGTGCGCGACATTCGGCTGTGCCAGGTGCACACGCGGCCAACCGAGCATGGCCCGTGCCCAGTAGCGTCGACGTGATTGCGGGGCCGACAGAAACTCCTGGTACATCATCGGTTGCCGGCCACGTCGCACGCCCTGGTTGTCGCGGTAGTCCGGAATGCCCGACGGGGTGCTGATGCCAGCGCCGGTCAGTACCACAAACGGCTGGTCAGCCATTAATTGCCGAAGCCGCTCGAGTTGTTCGCGCAGGAGGCTGTCGAGCATGTTCAACACTCCGGGGAGGGCCTTGAGTGGTTGCAGCGTAGCAGACCGATCACCCGGACAGCGCGCCTGTCCGGGTGCCTGCCTGTGTTTATTTACGCGCCTCCAGAATCAGGTTGAACGGGGTTTCCGTGGCCCGCCGGAACGTCTTGAATCCGGCCTCGGTGAAGACCTTGCGTAACCGTGCTTCCCCGGCCTGGGCGCCGAGCCCGAGGCCGACTTCCTGGGACAGCGAGTTAGGCGTGCAAATGAACGTCGAAGCCGCGTAGAACAGCCGGCCTACCGGGGTGATGTTGTCGTCGAGCGAGTCGTTGGCGAAGGGCTCTACCAGCAACACCGCGCCGTCCGGTTTCAGCGATTCATAGGCATGTTTGGCCGCTCCCACCGGGTCGCCCATGTCGTGCAGGCAGTCGAAGTAGCAGACCAGGTCATAGTCGGTGCCGGGGTAGCTCTTGGCGGTGCCCTGGAAGAACCGTGCTCGTTCGGCCACGCCACCTTCTTCGGCGCGCTGGGTCGCGACCGTGATGGAGGGCGCGTGATAGTCAAAACCTACAAACCGCGAGTTCGGGAACGCCTGGGCCATGATCACCGTCGAGGCGCCATGCCCGCAGCCGATGTCCGCGACTTTGGCGCCAGCTTCGAGCTTGGCCACCACGCCGTCGAGGGCCGGCAGCCATTCGGCGATCAGGTGCGCTTTGTACCCGGGTCGGAAAAACCGTTCGGTGCCGCTGAACATGCACGGATGGTGATCGCCCCAGGGCAGGGCACCGTTGCCGCGCATGGCCTTGACCAATTTGTCCTTGTCATGGAAAAACGACGCGACCACGCCGATACCGCCGGCGATATAGACGGGTGAGTCTTCGATGGCCAGGGCCAGCGCTTGTTCTTCGGGCAGGCGGAACTGGCCGTCGCGGTGTTCCATGTAACCGGAAGCGGCGTGGGCACTGAGCCATTCGCGCACCAGGCGGGGGTTGCAGCCGGTTTTGTCAGCGAGGGTTTCAGGGCTGATGAGCTGACTGTCGGCCATGGCCCGGTACAGACCGAGCTCCTCGCCGAGGATGACATTGGCGAGCATCGCCGCGCCGCCCATGTCGTTCACCAGTTTGCCCATGAAATCATTGAGTCTGGCCTCGTCCATCACGTGTGCTCCTTTAGCAGGATCACGGTCCAGAGGCAGTATTTATCGAGGCATTTGCCTCTGGGCGGTGGTCGTTGGAATGAACAGGACACCAAGTACGTCCTGGGTGCATTAAGTTTAGTCCGTGGGATATGCACTGCTGTCTGGAACGACGAAAGTCCCCTGTGGGAGCGGGCTTGCCCGCGATGGCGGTGGGTCAGTCGATATTTATGTTGACTGACTCACCGCCTTCGCGAGCAAACTCGCTCCAGGGGATTTGTGTTTTCTCAAGGGAATGGTGGTGTGTATCGCACTGTATCAATCTCGCCGCTGGATACAGTTCTCTCCAACAACCGGCCACTGCCGAACACAGCCCCGATACAGCACCTCGATTAACTGTGATTCCGTTACGGCAATCATTGAGATCAACACCATGCAGTCCTCTTCCACCTCCACGAAAGCCACCGTCGGGCTAGGCCTGCGTCGCGGCTTGATGAAAGACCTTCAGGCCGCTCGCACCGGCGATTTCGACTTTCTGGAAGTCGCGCCGGAAAACTGGATCGGTATCGGCGGCGCCCATGGTCACGCGTTGCGCGCCCTGGCCGAGCGTTTCCCGTTGTCCTGTCACGGCTTGTCGTTGTCCCTCGGCGGCCCGACGCCGCTGGACGTTGGGTTCCTGCAAGAAGTCCGGGCGTTCCTCGACCACTACAACGTGTCGCTTTACAGCGAGCATTTGAGCTATTGCAGCGATGACGGTCATCTTTACGACCTGTTGCCGCTGCCCTTTACCGAAGAAGCAGTGCACCACGTGGCTGCTCGCATCCGTCAGGCCCAGGACATTCTGGGCCGGCGTCTGGCGGTGGAAAATGTCTCCTACTACGCCGCGCCGCAGCAGGACATGGATGAGGTGACCTTCACCAACGCCGTGTTGCGCGAAGCCGATTGCGACCTGTTGCTCGACGTCAACAACGTGTACGTCAACTCGATCAATCACGGTTTCGACCCACTGGCATTTCTGGCCGGAATCGACGCCGGCCGGGTGGTGGCGATGCATGTCGCCGGGCACTTCGATGAATCCGACACCTTGAAAATCGACACCCATGGCGCTTCGGTGAAACCGGTGGTCTGGTCGTTGCTGGCGCAAGCCTATGCCCGATTTGGTGCGCAACCGACGCTGCTGGAGCGGGATTTCAACTTCCCGGCGTTTTGCGAACTGGTGGCTGAATTGCAGACCCTACGCCGCCTGCAAACCGAGGAGGTGAACCGTGGATAAGCCGAGCCTGTTCGAGCAACAAACCACCCTGGGGCGCTACTTGCGCGATCCCGAACACTGCGCGCCGCCGGTGGAAATGGACTCCTCGCGAGCCCAGGTGTATCGCGACCTGATTTTCGCCAACCTGTCGACATTGCTCAGCGGGACGTTTCCGGTGCTGATCAAGATTCTCGGTGATGAGCAGTGGCGTTCGCTGGTGCGGATCTTCCTGCGGGACTACCGCGCTCACACGCCGAAATTCGGTGAGATTGCCCAGGAGTTTGTCGAGTTTCTTGCGACTGATCCGCAGGCGTTGAGCAAGGGCACCTGGCCGCCGTTCATGGTGGAGCTGGCGCATTACGAATGGGTCGAGATGGCGTTGCAGCAGTCTGATGCCGAGCCGTTGGCACCGAGTGATGGGGCGTTGATCCTCGCGCGGCCGTTGCAGGTGTCGCCACTGGCGTGGCCGCTGGCGTATGGCTGGCCGGTGCAGTTGGTCGGGCCGGATTTTCAACCCGAGACGGCACCTGCTCTGCCGACTTTGTTGCTGGTGAGGCGAGCGGAGGACTGGAGTGTGAAGTTTTCTGAACTGAGCCCCTTGGCGTGGCGGTTGTTGCAGCGAATCGAGGAATTTCCTGAGCTGAACGGCCATGCGCAACTGGAAGGCTTGGCTGTCGAGGCGGGGGCGAGCGGATCGGCAGAATTTATGGACAGTGGCGCCGCGTTGTTGCGGCAGATGCATGGGGATGGGGTGGTTGGCGTCGGTTGACCACAATTGCCCAAACACACGAAAAACCTGTGGGAGCGCGCTTGCCCGCGATGGCGGAGTGTCAGCCAACGTCAATGTTGAATGAACTGACGCTATCGCGGGCAAGCCCCAATGCCGATCAGTTAAGCAATTTCTGCGGTAACGCAATTGTTGTAGCAGCTGGCGAAGCCTGCGTTCGGC
>NZ_AKJS01000179.1 GCF_000282215.1 Pseudomonas sp. GM21 | reverse complement strand
GCCGAACGCAGGCTTCGCCAGCTGCTACGGGTAAGTTAGAAGGCGGAAAACGGGTCATGCTTTTGACGCCAGTTTTCTGTCTGGAAAATTGAATGGTCATTTATCCGGCTCGCCACTAAAGTGGCACCCGGCCTGTAGAGTAGGACACTCAAACAGCTTCTTTCGCATAGTGAGTCAACGATTGACCCATAACGCCATTCAACAGCTTTTACTTAAACGCTTTGCCCTGGCAGCCGGCACTTACGCCCTGGCGCTGATGTTGCTGTGGCTGGCGTTTTTCACCGGTCAATACGACGAATCCCTGGCCCGCATGGCCGTTGGCACCGGATTGGTGATCATCAGCCAGGCGGCATTGTTCGCGGTGTTCTACAGCGGCTGCAACCTGCGTTTTTCCGACCCCAGCCTGACCGAAGTGCAAGTGTTGTTGGGGCTGGGGTGGCAAACCTGGCTGATCGCCAATCTGGATGAGGCACGGGGCGCGTTCCTGGTGTTTTACGTGCTGATCCTGTTGTTCGGGTTGTTCCATCTGTCGCGCCGAGCGTTGATGCGGTGTGCGTTGCTGGTATTTTTCAGTTTCAGTGCGATCACGCTGTGGGAGGGCTACCACCTTCAGCTCCGCGACCCGGCGCTGGCCGGGTTGCAAGCGTGTGTGTTGCTTATTGTGTTGATCTGGCTGGTGCTCTACGCCCGCTACGTCCAGGCTTCGCGCCAGCGCATGCGTCAACGGCGTTTCGCCTTGCAAGCGCACCAGGACACCCTGCGCGGGATGATGCGCCAGCTCGAAGACCTGGTCGCTACCGACGAACTCACCGGGCTGTTCAACCGCCGCCATTTTCTGCGTCTGGCCTCCCGCGAACTGAGCGCCATGGACGCCGGCGTGATGCATGGCCTGGCGCTGATCGATCTTGACCACTTCAAACGCATCAACGATGTGCATGGCCATGCGGCGGGCGACCAGGTCCTGCAAGCCTTTGCCGGTGTCGCGACCGCGTGCCTGCGCGACGGTGATGTGCTGGCACGTTATGGCGGTGAAGAGTTCGTGGTGCTGGTGCCCGATTGCGATGCCGAACGATTGACCGCGTGCTGTGAGCGATTGCGCATCGCTTTCACTGATGTCGAGCTGATCGGCCTCGACGTTGCCCACCTCAGTTTGTCGGTGGGCATGACCCTGCTGGAACTGGGCGATGATCTCGATGACGCCTTGCAGCGCGCCGATCAGGCGCTCTACCGCGCCAAGCGTGACGGTCGCAACCGATGTGCGGCGGCCTGGGAGAACGTCGATGCCTGAGTTGCGGGTCGGCGAGCGTCAGTGGTCGGTGGCGCAGGGAAGCAACTTGCTCGATGCCTTGAATCAAAACGGCGTGCCCGTCCCCTACAGTTGCCGTGCCGGCAGTTGCCATGCGTGCCTGGTGCAATGCGTACAAGGATTACCGAGCGACCACCGCCCCGATGCCTTGAGCGCAGACCAGCGTCAGCAGGGCTGGCGCCTGGCGTGCCAGTGTCAGGTGGTCGAGGATTTGCAGGTGCATACCTTCGATCCCCAGGTCGATGGTCGCCCGGCCGAGGTCGCCGCCGTCGATTGGTTGAGCGCCAGCGTGCTGCGCTTGCGTCTGACGCCGGAGCGTCCTTTTCGCTACAACGCCGGACAACATCTGGTGTTATGGGCCGGCAATGTGGCACGACCTTATTCCCTCGCCAGCCTGCCGGAAGAAGACCGCTTTCTGGAGTTCCACCTCGATTGCCGACAGCCGGGAGCGTTCAGCGACGCAGCCCGCCAGCTGAAAATCGGTGACTCGATCCGCCTCGGCGAACTGCGCGGCGGCGCTTTGCATTACGATCCGGACTGGCACACCCGGCCGCTGTGGCTGTTGGCCGCGGGCACCGGTTTAGGGCCGCTGTTTGGCGTATTACGCGAAGCGCTGCGACAGGATCACCAAGGCGCCATTCGTGTCATTCATCTGGCCCATGACGCCGACGAGCATTACCTGGCCAAACCGCTGCACGACATGGGCGAGGGCCGCGATAACCTGAGTGTCGAGTGCTGGACCCCGGCCGAGTTGCCGCAGGCATTGGCGCAACTGCGGCTTGTCTCCCGGCAAACCCTGGCCTTAGTCTGCGGAGCCCCCGACAGTGTCGACGCCTTTTCCCGGCGCCTGTACCTCGCGGGATTGCCGCGCAATCAACTGCTGGCCGATGTGTTCCTGCCTCGTGGTTGAGCGCTGATTTTTCAGACGCGAGACCTCCATGACCGAAGCCATCCAGATCGAACGCGAACGCGGTTTGCTGACGCTGCGCCTGAATCGCCCCGAGAAGAAAAACGCCCTGACCCGCGCCATGTACAGCCATCTGGCCGAGGCGCTGAAACAGGCTGACACCGACCCTGAAATCAACGCCGTACTGATCACCGGCAGTGCCGAGTGCTTCACCGCCGGCAACGACATCGCCGACTTCATCCAGCAACCGCCCGGTAGCCTGGACAGCCCGGTATTTCACTTCATGCTCAATTTGCTGGAATGCCGCAAACCGGTGATCGCCGCTGTGGCCGGCGCAGCGGTGGGGATTGGCACGACGATGCTGCTGCATTGCGACCTGGTGTATGTCAGCCGCGATGCTCGCCTGCGCATGCCGTTCGTCAATCTCGGCTTATGCCCGGAGTTCGGCTCCAGCCTGATCCTGCCGCGCTTGCTCGGGCATGCCAAAGCGGCGGAATTGTTGCTGCTGGGTGAAGGTTTCAGCGGTGAACAGGCGGCAGAGTGGGGCATTGCCACCGAAGCGTTGGGCACTGGCGAAGCAGCGTTGGCCAAGGCGCGGGAGATGGCGTTGCGCTTTGAGTCGCTGCCGCCGGAAGCGGTGCGCATCAGCAAGCAGTTGATGAAAGCGCCGGACCGGGAATTGCTGCGCAAGGTGATAGAAGAAGAGGGCGCGTTGTTTACCCAGCGGTTGCGGTCGTCGGAGGCGCTGGCGGCGTTGACGGGGTTTATCAAACGGCATTGATTTTTCGGGGACTGTGCCGGCGTCATCGCGAGCAGGCTCG
>NZ_AKJS01000178.1 GCF_000282215.1 Pseudomonas sp. GM21 | reverse complement strand
GACCGCAAGCTCATGTTTTACGACTGCTACGCAGCCGAACGCAGGCTTCGCCAGCTGCTACGGTCCGCGTTAAGGCTTAACTGATCGGCATGAGGGTAAGCTCGCGATGGCGTCGTAACAGTCACTGAATATCCTTCAGGAATACACCGGCCAGGTATCAACAATCCGCCCGCCCCGAACCGCCAGCAAATCCCCAAACTGCAACAGCACCGATTCTGTCTGGGTCGGCCTTAAAAACACCTGGTCTTCAACCCCCAGCCCCACCGCCGCCGAACCATTGACTATTTCCTGATTCGAGCTGCGGCCATACACCCCGTTACTCTGCAACCCCGGCGGCGATTCGAACTCCGCCATCCAATTACCGCCATAGATGAAAAACGTCTCGCGCTGATTGGTGTCCCACCACGAAAACAGTCGGGACTTGTCATCCAGTGCCGGGATGTCCACTGCCCCGGTGCTTTTCAACACCGGCGTGGCGATGTAAGCAGCGGGCACATGCTCCACCAGCGAAGGCAAATCGTAATGCGTTGGTTTGAGCATCGCCGTGCCCACCGAGACTTCGCTGCTCAGTTGTTCGTGCTCATGCATGCGATAACTCGGGCTGCCGGCCGTGTTGAGGGTCAGTCCTTCATGCCATAGACCGGGGTACTGCTGACGGGTGAAGTCGACGCAGCGGTTGTAAATCACCATGACCTTGGCGAATAACTCCTCGGGCGAACCGAGAATCCCCGGCACGCCCATACCGACAAACGGGTCGTAGCCCATGAACCCGGCGAACTCCAGGTGCTGCGGGTGTTGGCTGATCAGCGCCAGCATATGCCCGAGCACTGCCACATCGCTGACGCCACCGCGATGCAACCCGACATCCAGTTCGATGTTCACCCGCAACCGCGTCCCCAATCCCTGTGCCAGCGCCAGGTATTGTTGCAGTCGCTCTGGCGTATCGAGCAACCACTGCAGTTGCTTCGACGGGTCGAAAGTCCCCTTGTGCGACTGATAAAACAGCTCCGCCGAACGCACAGGCAGTGGCTTGCCCAACAGGATGTCGGACTCGGGAAACTGTATCGCGTCATGATTGAGAAACGGCTGATGAAACGACATCAAGCGCTGCGTGTCGGCACGCTTGGCGATGTAGGTCAGCAATCCTGGCGCTGGCAACGACTTCTCCACCAGCCGCAGGTGCTTGCCGCCGCGCTTGACCGATTGCATCACCACATCGATGTTGTGATCCAGCCGGTCAAGATCGATCAGCATCACCGGACGCATCGGCCCGTGTTCCTTGAGTTCACGGTTCAGCGCACGAAAATAGTCGCTGTACGGTGCGCCTCGATCACTTGGCCGTAACCACGCCCCGACACCCGCCAGTAACGCGCCGACGCCAGCGGTTCCGATCAAAAAATTACGCCGATTGACAGCCATCAGCTCACCCCCAGAATCGATGACAAGTGGGCGTTGAGGAATTTACCGCTGGGGTCGAGTTCCTGCCGGACCTGGAGGAACTCCTGCCAGCGCGGGTACAGCGGCTGCAGGTGTTTCGCGTTAAGGGTGTGTAACTTGCCCCAGTGTGGCCGGCCGTTGTACTTCCAGAAAATCGGCTCGACGGCGGCGAAAAAGTTGTGATGATCCATCTGGTAATGCTGGTGGACCGAGATCGAGCAACTGTCGCGGCCTTCGAACATGCTCAGGGGGATGTCGTCGGCTTTGACGTAACGGTATTCAATCGGAAACCAGGTGCGCAGGTCTTTGTCCCGGATCAGCTTGAGGATCTCGCGCAGGCACGCCGGGCCGTGTTCGGCCGGCACTGAATATTCCATTTCGTTGAAGCGCACTGTGCGCACGTTGGCGTAGATGTCGAATGAGTCCCCTACCCGGTCATCGAAACTGGCGATGTGGCGCAAGCTATTGAGCATCGTGTGGCGCAGGTCAGGGAAGTCGCTGCCGTACTTGTCGAGCTTTTCGATCAAGGTCACGAATTCGTTACCGCCCTCCTCATCCGCCGGGATCGGCGGTGTGGCCGGGTCGGTGGTTTCGTTCAAGGCGATCGACAACGCGTAGTCGGAGTGGGTGACCACTTGCATTTCCCAGTGCTGGTTTTCCCGAGTGTTCTTGTCGAGGTCTTCCAGTAATTCTTCGGTTTTGGCGACCCACTGGTGTTCTCTCAAGCGATAGGCCGGGCGGTTTTGCAGGCGGATTTTAGTCGCCACCCCGAGCGCGCCGAGGGACACCCGCGCCGCGCTGAACACTTCAGGGTATCGCGTGCTGTCGCAGTCCAGCACCTCGCCATTGGCGGTAACCAATTGCAGGCCGCAGACGTGGGCGGAATAAGATTGAAAGTTTTTACCGGTGCCGTGGGTCGAGGTGGAAATCGCCCCGGCGAGGGTCTGGTAATCGATGTCGGCCATGTTTTGCAGGGCCTGGCCGATGTCTTTGAGCGGTGTGCCCATGCGTGACATCGGCGTGCCGGCGGCGAACTCGGCTTGCAGGGTTTTGGCGTCGTGATCGATCAAGCCAGTGAAATAGCTCAGCGACACCAGCGTGCCATCGGTGGGCACCAGCGCGCTGAAGGAATGCGCCGAGCCCACCGGGCGAATCTTGCCGGGGGCCGTGCGCACCACTTGGATCAGCTCATCCAGATCCTTGGGCGCTAGCCGCGCTGCCGGCAGGCAACTCTGGCCTCCCGACCAGTTACGCCAGGGAATCAGCCGTGGCGCGCGCAGCAGTTCGGCCAGCGCAGGCGACGAGCCGAGCGCGGTAAAGGCACCAATGACACTGGCCCTCTGCAACAACTGACGCCGTGTTAAGTCCATCGTCATGAATCGCTCCCTGTCGTTCTTATTGTTGGATGTGCTGGCCGGACATGAACGCAATCAGCGCCAGGAACTGTTCTTGTGAGCACTGCATGCACATGCCCATTGGCGGCATGCCGTTGTAGCCGTTGATTGCGTGATCGAGCAGCGTGTCGGCGCCCTGCATGACCCGGGGCTCCCAGGCTTTCTTATCACCCGTCAGCGGCGCCCCGGCCGCCGGGTTGGCGTGGCAGAGTTTGCAACTGTTGTCATAGACCTGCGCCAGCTCGGCGTCGGCTGGTCGGGTGGTGGCCGCTTCACTGTAAGTGGCCGGGCTTTTTGGCTCTTCACCACACCCCGCGAGCAACACCACGAAGACGCACCCCATCAGGGCAAAACAAAGGCTAGGCTTTTCAGTGAATCGGCGTGCCCGCATGGCGGTCCTCTCATTGGGTGCCCGGTCAGCCGGATGCACTGTTTTTGTTGTGATCAAGGAGAGCTCAACACTAAGGCACCCCACGTGGGCAGGTTGAGGGCATTGGGGGCCAACAAAGGGGGCTTCTGAGGCCATGACCCCCGCGCCGGGAAATTCACGGGCTACCACGCTGTGGCGCAAATCGCTGAGATGAGTCATGACAAGCGAGGTCGAGGTCTGCTAAAACGTTTCATCAAAGCATCACCTAATCCAGAGGGGGTAGCGACATGACCACAGCCAATATTCTCGACAACCTGTTCCCGAGCCACGCCGACATCCCGGAAAAGTACCGCCTCGACGGCCAGACCGAGCAGCGTGAGTACCTGGTCGATGGCGAACTGAAAACCTGGTCCGGGCCGCTCGCCCAGGTCCGTAGCCCGGTGTACCTGAGCGGTGCCAATGGCGACGAGCAAGTGATCCTCGGCAGCACGCCGCTACTGGATGCCGACACCGCGCTGACCGCTCTGGACGCCGCCGTCCGTGCTTATGACCGTGGACAGGGCTTGTGGCCGACCATGCGCGTCGCCGAACGCATCCAGCACGTCGAAGCCTTTCTGGGTCGCATGCGCCAACAGCGCGAGGCGGTGGTCAAGTTGTTGATGTGGGAGATCGGCAAGAACCTGAAGGACTCGGAAAAAGAGTTCGACCGCACCTGCGATTACATCGTCGACACCATCAATGCGTTGAAGGAACTCGACCGCCGCTCTAGCCGTTTCGAGCTGGAACAGGACACCCTCGGCCAGATCCGCCGCGTCCCGCTCGGCGTGGCCCTGTGCATGGGCCCCTACAACTACCCGCTGAACGAAACCTTCACCACGCTGATTCCGGCGCTGATCATGGGCAACACCGTGGTGTTCAAACCGGCCAAACTCGGCGTGCTGTTGATTCGCCCGCTGCTGGAAGCGTTCCGCGACAGCTTCCCGGCCGGGGTGATCAACGTGATCTACGGCAGCGGCCGCGAGACTGTCAGCGCGCTGATGGCCAGCGGAAAGATCGACATCTTCGCGTTTATCGGCACCAACAAAGCCGCCAGCGACCTGAAAAAACTTCACCCCAAACCTCACCGTTTGCGTGCGGCGCTGGGCCTCGATGCGAAAAACCCCGGCATCGTCTTGCCGGAAGTCGATCTGGACAACGCAGTCAGCGAAGCCGTGACCGGCTCGTTGTCGTTCAACGGCCAGCGTTGCACCGCGCTGAAAATCCTCTTTGTCCACGAAGACGTGGTCGAGGCTTTCATCGAGAAATTCAACGCCAGACTCGCCAGCCTCAAACCCGGCATGCCGTGGGACAACGGCGTGGCGCTGACCCCGCTACCGGAGTCGGGCAAGGTCGATTACCTGCATTCGCTGGTGGCGGACGCCGAAAGCAAAGGCGCCAAGGTGGTCAACCCCAACGGCGGCCTGGCCCGCGCCTCGTTCTTCTACCCGGCAGTGTTGTACCCGGTGACCACGCAAATGCGCGTCTATCAGGAAGAACAGTTCGGCCCGGTCATCCCGATTGTGCCGTACCGCCATCTGGACACGGTGATCGATTACGTCCTGGAATCGGACTTCGGCCAGCAGCTGAGTATTTTCGGCACCAACCCGGTCGCGGTCGGCCGGCTGGTGGACACCTTCGCCAATCAGGTCGGGCGCATCAACCTCAACGCCCAATGCCAGCGTGGCCCGGACACCTTCCCGTTCAACGGGCGCAAGAACTCGGCCGAGGGCACGTTGTCGGTGCATGATGCATTACGGACGTTTTCGATCCGCACGTTAGTGGCCACCAAGTTCCAGGAAACCAACAAAGACCTCATCAGCGAGATCATCAGCGGACGCAGTTCGAGCTTCCTGACCACTGATTACATTTTCTGAGGACACAGCGACTGAGCACCTTCAGCCAACGATTACCACCGCTGCTGCGCCGACTGCTGCGTCCGTTGCTGGACCCGTATCGGCGCTACCGCAACGCCAAATTGATCCACGCGGTGCGGGTATCGCTCGGTTTGCTGGCGACGATCCTGCTGACCACCGGCATTGATTTGCCCCATGGTGAATGGGCGTCGGTGACGATGCTGGTAGTGATCGGTGGCTTGCAGCACCACGGCAATATCGGCAAAAAAGCCGCCGAACGGGCCATTGGCACCTTGATCGGAGCGGGTGTCGGTCTGGTGCTGGTCGCGCAACAGACCTGGCTCGGGATGCCGTGGCTGACTTATTTCGCGATGTCGGTGGTGTGCGGGGTTTTCTCCTATCACGCCATTGGCAAGGGCGGTTACACGGCGTTGCTGGCCGCCATCACTGTGTTTATCGTCGCGGGTCATGGCGACAACGCGATCACTGCCGGCCTGTGGCGCGGGGTGGACATTTTGATCGGCATTGCGCTGGCGCTGGCGTTTTCCTTCGCGCTGCCGTTGTATGCGGTGTTTTCCTGGCGCTATAACCTGGCCGATGCACTGCGCGATTGCGCGACGATCTACGGGCGCATCATCAATGGCGAGCCCGTCAGCGATGATGAACACCTCAAACTCATGGGGCGCCTGAACACCGTGATGGTGCAATTGCGCTCGCTGATGCCGTCGGTGTCCAAGGAGGTGAAAATCTCCATGACTGAACTGGATGCCATTCAGCGCAACTTGCGGATGTGCGTCAGCACCCTGGAAATCCTCGGCAACACCCGCCCGGATGCCAGCGACCCGCATGCGATGGCGCAGTTGCAATCCGCGATGACCGCGGAACATCGGCAAATCCGCGTGCAACTGATAGGAATGGCGCGAGCATTGAAAACCGGTGCGTCGCAACGGCTGAGCCGGCCCGACGACCTGCCGGCAGTATCAAGCCTCGATGCGCCGGTCTACACCCCGCTGGACGGCTATCGGTTGTTGACCCGCCAGTTCGCCGCCAACATCAGCGAGATGCGCCAGCGACTGGCCAAGACCTCGCCGCGCTGGAACATCTGACGCTTACTGTGCCGCCAACTTGCGAGACTTGAAGCCCCAGCCCTGTTGCATCCCCGCGGCAGCCAGCAGAATCGCCGCCACGCCGAGCCATTGCAGCGGTTCCAGGCGATGGCCGAAGGCAAACCAGTCGACAAAAATCGCCGCGATCGGGTAGATGAACGACAACGCTCCGGTCAGTGCCGTCGGCAGTTTTTGAATCGCGCCATACAGCAGCACGTACATCACACCGGTGTGGACGATGCCCAGCGTCACCAGACTGGCCCAGGCATCCGTCGCTTGCGGCAGCGCTGAAAAGTGCGCGAACGGCGCAAGCAACACCACCCCGGTGCAGACCTGGATCAATGCGATCAGATGCGGCGGCGTACCGGTCAGGCGCTTGATGATCAGCGCGGCAATCGCGTAAAGGAAGGCCGCGCCCAGCGCCAAACCGATGCCCATCAGGTAATCATTGCCTCCCTCGCCGTGCCCTCCATGGGCACTGACAATCGCCAGCATCCCGAAAAATGAAATGCCCAGCCAAAACAGCTTCTGCAGGGTGAGTTTTTCGTTGAGGAACAACGCGGCCAGGCCCACCAACATGAACGGCTGAACGTTGTACACCGCCGTACCAATGGCTATCGAGGCGCGGGAATATGAGGCGAACAGCAGCACCCAGTTACCGACTATCGCCACGCCACTGATCACTGCCAGCAGGAACGTGGTACGGGTCAGAATGCCGGGACGCAGAAAGCCGAAGGCCGCGCAAATCAGCAGCAAAGTGCCTGCGCCGAAGAGGCAGCGCCAGAACACCACGTCCAGCACCGGTTGCCCGGACACCAGCACGAACCAGCCGATGGTCCCGGAGATCAGCATGGCGGCGGTCATCTCGAATGAGCCGCGACGTATTGATTTGTCCATCTTCAGACTCCTGTGTTTGAGCGCAAAGTATGCCAATCATCCGGGAGGCTTCTCCAGCGCAAAAAGCAGGCTAAACTCGGTTTCTGCCTTTCTTATCAAGGTGGTTTTGATTAATTGCCTTACAGGGGTTTGCCATGACTGACGATATCGACCAAGTGCTGATCAGCGCCTTGATGGAAGACTCACGGCGCTCGCTCAAGGCGCTGGCTAACCTCAGTGGCCTGTCCTCGCCCAGTGTCGCCGAGCGCCTGCGTCGCCTCGAAGAACGCGGTGTGCTCAAGGGCTACACCGTGGATATCGACCCGAAATGCTTCGGTTATCAACTCCAGGCCATCGTGCGGATTCGCCCGTTGCCCGGTCAGTTGCAGGAAGTGGAACGGCAGATTCAAGCCATTCCCGAATTCACCGAGTGCGACAAAGTCACGGGCGACGACTGCTTCATCGCGCGCCTGCACGTGCGCTCGATGGAACAACTGGACACCCTCCTCGACCGCCTGAACACCCACGCCGAAACCAACACCGCTATCGTCAAGAAGACCCCGGTCAAACGCCGGTTGCCACCGATGGCATGAGTGATGTTTGTTCGCTGATGCTGGCAGGCTGCGGCACGATTCAAACGGTGGTACGCGGCGATGAAGTGGCGGCTGAAAGCCTTAAGGAACAGCAGAGCTATTCTGGTGCGGTTCCGCGAATCTACAGTGGTGTGAGCTATGATTTTTGCAGCTTGAATGCGCCGCTGAAAAAAGGGCTGGATGCACAAGACCACACCAATGCTCCAGCCATCGTGCTGGTCGATGTGGTCACGTCCGGCGCATTCGACACCTTGTTGCTGCCTTACACCATCTTCCGCCAGGCGGCCGATGGCAGCATTGTCATCGACTGAATGACCTGAATCTCAGGCAATAAAAAACCCGCCTGACAGACTGTGTGAAAACCTAGC
>NZ_AKJS01000177.1 GCF_000282215.1 Pseudomonas sp. GM21 | reverse complement strand
GAACGCAGGCTTCGCCAGCTGCTACGGTCCGCGTTAAGGCTTAACTGATCGGCATTAGGGCAAGCCCGCTCCCACATTGCTCCTATGTTTCATCTCGAAGACAGGCGCTGGCCCAGGTTTTGTTCCTTGAGGATATCGAACAACGCCTGCGCCGCCGCCGACAGTTCAACCCCAGGCTGGGTCAATACGCCGATGGCCCGCTCTACCACCGGATCGCGCAATGTAAGGCACCGGGCTCCGAGTTCCTGCATCTGTCCGGCGCACAACGCAGGCACCGCGCTCACGCCCAATCCGCTGGCAACCATCCTGCCGACTGTCGCCAATTGATGGCTTTCAAATTCCACCGGCAATTTCATTCCCCGCGCCTGCAAATGTTCTTCCAGCATTACCCGCAGTGTCGACGGTCGCTGCAAAGTGATGAACGGCTCCTTGAGCAACGTTTGCCAGTCGATATCATCAAGCTCGGTCAATGGCGAATCCTTGGGCACGACAGCGACGAACCGGTCTATGTACAACGGCGTGAACGCCAGCGACGAACTCTGCGTCGGCTCGAACGCCACGCCCAGCTCAACCTGCCGGTCTCGGACCATCTCCAGCACCTGCTCGTTGATCACGTCATTGACCGTGACATTGACGTTGGGATAGCGCGCGCGGAACGTCTTGAGGATCGGCGGCAGCAGGTTGCCGGCAAACGATGGCATGGCCGCCAGCGTCACGCGGCCGCGCTGGAGGGTGAAACGTTGGCGCAGTTCGTCCTCGGCATTGTCCCAGTCGGCGATCAAGCGGCGCGCCAGCGGCACCAGCGATTCGCCTTCGGCGGTCAACGCTACGTTGCGCGTGTTGCGGGTGAACAAGCGCCCGCCCAGGCCCTCCTCCAGCGCCTTGATGGTCAGGCTCAATGCCGATTGCGACAGGTGCAGGCGCTCACAGGCCACGGCAAAACTCAGGCTTTGGGCCACGGCCAGGAAGGCGCGGATCTGCTTCACGGTCATGTCGCTTTGCTCCAGTTGTAAGCTATAAGCTTCAAGCTGCAAGCTGCAAGAGTAGAGCAGCCATTATTGAGCTTTATCAATCAATCAACCTTAAAAATCAACTTAACAAATGAATACAAGAGCGCGACACTTCGTCGCATACGGCTAGCCAGCCGACCACAAAGAATAAAAGAGGTGCATATGGCAGGTTTCGACAAGCGCGTGAGTTCCTACGAGGAAGCTCTGGCAGGTCTTGAAGACGGCATGACCGTGATCGCTGGCGGCTTCGGTCTGTGCGGGATCCCGGAAAACCTGATCAACGAGATCAAACGCAAAGGCACCCGCGACCTGACCGTCGTTTCCAACAACTGCGGCGTCGACGGTTTCGGCCTCGGCGTGCTGCTGGAAGACCGGCAGATCAGCAAGGTCGTGGCGTCCTACGTCGGCGAAAACAAGATGTTCGAAGAGCAGCTGATGAGCGGCGCCATCGAAGTCATCCTGACCCCACAAGGCACCCTCGCTGAAAAAATGCGCGCAGGCGGCGCCGGCATTCCGGCCTTCTTCACCGCCACTGGCGTGGGCACCCCGGTTGCCGACGGCAAGGAAACACGCGAATTCCATGGCCGCCAGTACCTGATGGAAGAATCCATCACCGGTGACTTCGCCATCGTCAAAGGCTGGAAAGCCGACCATTTCGGTAACGTCGTCTATCGCCACACCGCCCAGAACTTCAACCCGCTGGCCGCCACCGCCGGCAAGATCACCGTGGTCGAAGTTGAAGAAATCGTCGAACCCGGCGAGCTGGACCCGGCACAGATCCACACCCCTGGCATCTATGTCGACCGAGTCATTTGCGGCACGTTCGAAAAGCGCATCGAACAGCGCACCGTGCGTAAGTGATCCCCAGCCCCCGGACCGAATGAAGGAATAACAACAATGGCACTTTCCCGCGAACAAATGGCTCAACGCGTCGCCCGCGAAATGCAGGACGGCTTCTACGTCAACCTGGGCATCGGCATTCCGACCCTGGTCGCCAACTACATCCCTGAAGGCATGGAAGTCATGCTGCAATCGGAAAACGGCCTGCTCGGCATGGGCGCGTTCCCGACTGACGCCGAAGTCGATGCCGACATGATCAACGCCGGCAAGCAAACCGTGACCGCGCGTATCGGCGCCTCGATTTTCTCTTCCGCCGAATCCTTCGCCATGATTCGTGGCGGCCACATCGACCTGACCGTGCTCGGCGCGTTTGAAGTCGATGTCGAAGGCAACATCGCCTCCTGGATGGTCCCTGGCAAGCTGATCAAGGGCATGGGCGGCGCGATGGACCTGGTGGCCGGTGCGGAAAACATCATCGTCACCATGACCCACGCCTCCAAAGACGGAGAGTCGAAATTGCTCTCCCGTTGCAGCCTGCCGCTGACCGGCGCCGGTTGCATCAAGCGCGTACTGACTGACCTGGCCTACCTGGAAATCCAGGACGGCGCGTTCATTCTCAAAGAACGTGCACCGGGCGTCAGCATCGAAGAAATCGTCGCAAAAACCGCTGGCAAACTGATCGTGCCTGATCACGTTCCAGAAATGCAGTTTGACGCTCAGTGAGGAATCCTTCCATGCAAGACGTCGTCATTGTCGCCGCCACCCGGACTGCCATTGGCAGTTTCCAGGGCTCACTGGCGGGCGTTTCTGCAGTTGACCTCGGCGCTGCGGTGATTCGCCAGTTGCTGGCGCAAACCGGCCTGAATCCGGCTGAAGTCGATGAAGTGATCATGGGCCAGGTCCTGACCGCCGGCGCCGGGCAAAACCCTGCGCGCCAATCGGCGATCAAGGCCGGCCTGCCGTTCACCGTGCCGGCCATGACCCTGAACAAGGTCTGCGGTTCGGGCCTCAAGGCCCTGCACCTGGCCACCCAGGCGATTCGCTGCGGCGACGCCGACGTGATCATTGCTGGCGGCCAGGAAAACATGAGCCTGTCCAACTACGTCATGCCGGGTGCTCGCACCGGTCTGCGCATGGGTAACGCCCAAATCGTCGACACCATGATCAGCGACGGCCTGTGGGATGCGTTCAACGATTACCACATGGGCATCACTGCCGAAAACCTGGTCGAGAAGTACAGCCTGACCCGCGAACAACAGGACGCCTTCGCTGCGGCCTCGCAACAAAAAGCCACGGCAGCTATCGAAGCCGGGCGTTTTGTCGATGAGATCACGCCGATCCTGATTCCTCAGCGCAAGGGCGATCCGCTGTCCTTCGCCACTGATGAACAGCCGCGTGCCGGCACCACCGCTGAAGCGCTGGGCAAGCTGAAACCGGCGTTCAAAAAGGATGGTTCGGTGACAGCAGGTAACGCCTCGTCGCTGAACGACGGTGCCGCCGCCGTGATCCTGATGAGCGCCGACAAAGCCAAGGCCCTCGGCCTGCCGGTATTGGCAACCATCGCGGCTTACGCCAATGCGGGTGTTGATCCGGCGATCATGGGCATCGGCCCGGTGTCGGCTACACGTCGCTGCCTGAGCAAGGCCGGCTGGTCCATCGATCAACTGGACCTGGTCGAAGCCAACGAAGCATTCGCCGCGCAATCACTGGCGGTGGCCAAGGACCTGGAATGGGACTTGAACAAGGTCAACGTCAACGGCGGCGCCATCGCGCTGGGTCACCCGATCGGTGCATCGGGCTGCCGCGTGCTGGTGACCTTGCTGCATGAAATGATCAAGCGCGACGCCAAAAAAGGCCTCGCCACCCTGTGCATCGGTGGTGGTCAAGGCGTGGCACTGGCCATCGAGCGGGCATAAAGCGTTCATCAGACTGCGCGGGGACCCACGAAGATCCGCGCAGCCTGGCAACACCCCCGGCGTGATTCACATCGCGCCGGGTCCTTTCGCTATACCCAAATCCCTTGTAGCAGCTGTCGAAGCCTGCGTTCGACGTGTAGCAGCTGGCGAAGCCTGCGTTCGGCTGCGCAGCAG
>NZ_AKJS01000176.1 GCF_000282215.1 Pseudomonas sp. GM21 | reverse complement strand
CGACTGCTGCGCAGCCGAACGCAGGCTTCGCCAGCTGCTACAAAGTGCGGTTCGGCTTAACTGACTGGCATTAGGGCTTGCCCGCGATAGCGGTTTTACATTCAGCATCAATGTTGACTGATAGTCCGCCATCGTGGGCAAGCCCGCTCCCACACGGGTTGTGTGCCGCACATGAGATCTATTGTTGCTGAATCGCATCAGTTACGCCGGTAACACCCCCGACGTAACAGCGCGGTAACACATCCAATTGACTTCCCGAGTTCTCCTCACGACTATAGGCGTCCCGCTGCCGCCAACACGGCGTTGAAGGGCGCAATCCAGGCCTTAAAAGCACGACAAAAGACCGTGCGCCTGTATTTAACGAAGAATCACGCGCGTTACTCGCAGTAGTTTCCACAGCGCCTGAATGAGGATCTTTTCATGCCAGCCATCACCCTGACCACTCTGCAAGGTCTCAAGCAAAAAGGTGAGAAAATCACCATGCTGACCTGCTATGACGCGACCTTCGCCCACGCCTGCAATGAGGCTGGCGTCGAGGTGCTGCTGGTGGGCGACTCCCTCGGCATGGTTTTGCAAGGTCACGACAGCACCCTGCCCGTGACGACCGCAGACATGGCTTACCATGTGGCAGCCGTCAAACGTGGCAACTCCGATGCGCTCATCCTCGCTGACCTGCCGTTCATGGCCTACGCCACCACGGAACAAGCCATGACCAACAGCGCCCTGTTGATGCAGGCTGGTGCGCACATGGTCAAGGTTGAAGGCGCTCTGTGGCTGGCAGACTCGATCCGCCTGCTGGCCGAACGCGGCATCCCGGTGTGCGCGCACCTGGGGCTGACACCGCAATCGGTGAACATCCTGGGTGGTTACAAAGTCCAGGGGCGTAACGAGAACCAGGCTCGGCAAATGCGTGCCGATGCCATTTCGCTGGAACAGGCCGGGGCCGCCATGTTGCTGCTTGAATGCGTGCCCAGTGAACTGGCCGAAGAAATTACCCAGGCCGTGAAGATTCCGGTCATTGGCATCGGCGCCGGCAGTGGCACCGACGGTCAGGTACTGGTCCTGCACGACATGCTGGGCTTGGCGATTACCGGTCGCGTGCCAAAATTCGTGAAGAACTTCATGACCGGCCAGCACACCATTCAAGCCGCCCTGAGTGCTTACGTAACCGAAGTCAAAGCGGCGACTTTCCCAGGTATCGAACACGGATTCTCTGCATGAACACCGTAAAAACCGTACGCGAACTGCGGGCCGCCGTGGCCCGTGCCCGCGGTGAAGGCAAGCGCATCGGCTTCGTGCCGACCATGGGCAACCTGCACAGCGGGCATATCGCGCTGATTACCAAAGCCTCCCAACGGGCGGATTTCGTGGTCGCGAGCATTTTCGTCAACCCGCTGCAGTTCGGTGCTGGCGAAGACCTCGACAAATACCCGCGCACCCTCGCCGCTGACCAGGAAAAACTGCTCGAGGCCGGTTGCCACTTGCTGTTCGCGCCCAGCGCTGAAGAAATGTACCCGGACGGCATGGCCGGCCAGACCCGTGTCAGCGTTCCGCTGCTGTCTGAAGGCCTGTGCGGCGCCAGCCGTCCGGGGCATTTTGAAGGTGTGGCGACGGTGGTCAGCAAATTGTTCAACATGGTCCAGCCAGACCTCGCGGTCTTCGGCCAGAAAGACTACCAGCAACTGGCGGTGATCAAATCCCTGGTACATGACCTGAACATGCCGGTCCAGATCATTGGTGAGCCGACTGTCCGAGCGGCCGATGGCCTGGCGCTGTCTTCACGCAATGGTTTCCTCAGCGAAGACCAGCGGGCCGTGGCGCCAGTGGTCTATCGCACACTGAGTTCGATTGCCGATGCGATCAAGCAGGGTGAGCGGGATTTCCCCGCACTGATCGACGCGCAGATCAAACAGCTTGAAGCGGCCGGATTGCGTCCCGATTACCTTGAAATTCGCCACGCGCTGACTTTGCGTCAGGCTACGGCGGATGATCGCGATCTGGTGATTCTGGTGGCGGCGTTCCTTGGCACCACACGGTTGATCGACAACCTGCATCTGAATCTCGAAGTTCCTTCCTAGACACCACGGCCCCCTGTGGGAGCGAGCAGGCTCGCTCCCACAGGGGAACTGCGTCTGATTCCATGCTGTATTGCTGCCCTTTGAGGCTTCGGGCAAACTGCCCGCCGTTCGATTCCGACCCGGGAAAACACTCATGCACGCCATCATGCTCAAGGCGAAGCTGCATCGCGCCGAAGTTACCCATGCAGTACTCGACTACGAAGGTTCTTGCGCCATCGACGGCGAATGGCTGGATTTGTCCGGCATCCGTGAATACGAGCAAATCCAGATCTATAACGTCGACAATGGCGAACGCTTCACCACTTACGCGATTCGTGGCGAAGAGGGTTCGCGCATGATCTCGGTCAACGGTGCCGCCGCCCACAAAGCCAAGGTCGGCGACCGCGTCATCATCTGCGCTTACGCTCATTACAGCGAAGCCGAACTGCTCAACTTCAAGCCACGCATGCTCTACATGGCGCCGGGCAACGAGTTGAGCCACACCAGCAACGCCATTCCGGTTCAGGTTGCCTGATCAGGCCGTTTGTCGGACCGCTCCCGGCTTCCATGCATAAAAGTACCGGGATCGGGTCTGACAAAGTCAAGACAGATCGCAGTGCGAGGTTTACTGTATTCGCCCTGTGCCATGAAATCGTGTCGACACAGTTGACCGGACGCCGACCCGCAGCGCTCCGGGATTTTTAGTGTTCAAAAAGCCGTTCAAGTAAAAAGGAAACCCGCAGCGATGGCG
>NZ_AKJS01000175.1 GCF_000282215.1 Pseudomonas sp. GM21 | reverse complement strand
TGTGGGAGATTCTATGTTGCAGGGGAACCCTGTAGCCTTAAATTCGGCTGGTATTCGCTCTGGTTTTTCATGAGGGCGAATGCCACCCGGCATAGCTTGCGGGCGAGGATGACCAGGGCTTGGGTTTTTGCCAGGCCCCTGGCCAGATAGGACTCATAGTACGGCTTCCAGACGGGGGACCTACAAGCCGCCATCGCCGCGTTGTGAGCCAGGCGCCGCAGCTCCGTATCGCCTTTTTTGGACAGATGGCGAGGGCTGTTCTTCTTGCCTGAATCCTTTGCTCGCAAGTCCATCCCCAAAAAAGCAATGAATGCATCGCCGTTGGCGAAGTGACCGCGCATGAATGCGGTCGCCAAGCCCGTAGCCGTAAGCTCACCGATCCCCTCAATGGCTTTGCAACGCTTGATGTTTTCGGTGATGCCTGCCTTTTTGCTGACTTTGTGCAGTAATTTCTGAATGGCTTGCTCAGCTTGTTTGAAGGACTTCAACTGCCGGGCCAATTCATCTTTCAGAAGCGGTTCACCTGACCAACTCAGCGTCATGCCCACACGCACATTGATAAGTTCTGCGCGTCTATGCAGCAGACTTTTCAACACCTTGTAGGCCTGCGGAGGTGGGCTCCAGAGGCGCAGTCGTCCCTGCTCGCTAGACAGGTAACGCGCCAGCAGGCGCGCATCACAAGGGTCGGTTTTCGCCCGCTGGCCAATGCTTTCGCGGTAGTGGCTCAGCCGATAAGCATCCACAACGTAAACCCGATGTCCCATTTCATGGGCCAGTTCGACCGTGTCCAAGTGGTAAATGCTGGTGGCTTCCAAAGCAATTGAGCTTTGCGCAGGCAGCGCCTTGAGCCAACGCCCAAGAGTCTCTCGGTCGTTGTTGATGTGTTGAGTGGTTTGCATGTCTTCGCGGTAAGCGACGATTTCGGCCTTGGCCACATCGATACCGATTACCGTTGGCGAGGTAAGGATTGTCATGACGAATCCTCGGAGCTAGGGTTTAAGGGCTTGTCGGGGTTTACCCTTGCGCTGGCTTGCCTCTATCGTCGGTTTTACCGATGAATTCCTTATCGGCGCTTCGGGTAGAAAGGGCGGGACGAGAAGTCTCCCACGGTCCGTACTGGCTAGAGTCGGAATCGAGCTTTTAGTCCCGCCCACCCCTTCAAGTCTAAACATACAAGCGAGCCTGCTCGCGATGG
>NZ_AKJS01000174.1 GCF_000282215.1 Pseudomonas sp. GM21 | reverse complement strand
CATTTCCATGCTGATCACCCTGTGTTCTCCTGCTCAAAAATTGAGCAGAAGCAGTTGAACACCTGGGTCAGTTTTCAGTCGGCAGAACAGCCTTTACTGGGTCAGTTTTCGGTCAGCGGCAACAGCCAAGTATTCGGTCCAACAGAAGAAGATGCAATACCAGATCAGAGTTTGGTTAAACACGACATCTCACTTTTGTCTATCCGAATATCGATGCATCAGTCAAAAAATCTGCAACCACCAGTGTCAGCTCAGCCTTCCATATGCGCGATATATATTGCACCGGATTTAGCTAGGACTAAGGATACTCCATGAGGTAGCCTATAATAGTATCGAATAAAAATAGTAGGTAAATCATACAGTTATTTAGATATTCGACTCCTGGTGCCACCATATAGAACAACGAAAAAGGCTCACCTTGCGGTGGGCCTTTTTCGTTTATGGGGCTTTCGCTCCTGAATGTTCCCCGATTCGTGTTCGCCCGCCTATTTCGGTCACTTGCGCCCCTCCCGCCGAGAGTCATCATGAGTGCGTATCGATTCATCCAACTCCGGCACCGCGCATCTACAAACCTCACCGAAACGATAAGCGGTCACTGTCGCAAATCAACGAGGCGGCATAATGGCAGCAGTGCTTATGCACAATCTGCCACTTCACTCCGCCGTTGCGAGCCCCTTTTGTAATGAACACCGAACGACATTACTCGATCATCCTGGAGCACAGCGCCGAGGTGCTGCTTGAGCATGCCTCCATGGCGCAGTTAGAGGCATTTTGGGACGCCAACGATACTCGCTACTTCGGGTTGCGCATGGAGGACGAACACAGCGCGCACGCACGAGTGATTGTTACGGACGACGTCCCCGACGAGGAAGATATGGAGCTTTTTGGTCTGTAGAAAAAAGGGCACGGATTTAGTTTTCCAACTGGTGCCGGCGCCATACACAACAAAGCCCTCGTAGAAATACGAGGGCTTTGTTGTGTATGGCGTGTAAAACGCGCCTTAGTGACCAGCGCTCTGCCCACCATCCACATGCAGGATTTCCCCGGTGACAAAGTTGGCGTTATCCAGATAAACAACCGCCTGCGCAATGTCGCTGATCTCCCCCATGTGTCCAACCGGGTGCAGATTCCCCAGCGCTTCATGCGTTTCCTCACCATGCATCGGCGTCTTGATGATGCCTGGGGAAACCGCATTCACCCGGATCCCGCGCTTGGCGTACTCAATCGCCAGGGATTTGGTCGCCGCGTTCAATCCACCTTTGGTCAGCGAAGCCAGTACCGACGGCACACCATCAATCGCGTGGTCCACCAGACTGGTGGTGATGTTGACGACGTGGCCTTTGCCTTGCTTTTCCATCTCGGTGATCGCGAGTTGGGTGATGTAGAAGAAGCCATTGAGGTTCACCGACAGCACTGCGGCGTAGTCTTCAGCGGTGTAGGCGGTGAACGGTTTGGCGATGAAGATCCCGGCGTTGTTAACCAAAGTATCGATACGGCCAAAACGTGCGATGGTTTCACGGATGACATGCTGCGCGACCTCCGGATCGCCGATGTCGCCCGCCACGGTGAGGATGTCCGGATCGGTAGACGGCTTGATCGAACGCGACGTGGCAACAACCTTGTAATCAAGATCACGGAAAGCCTTGACCATGCCTGCGCCGAGGCCTTGGGATGCGCCGGTAATTACGATGACTTTTTCCGAATTGCTCATGATGAACCTCGACTAATAAAAGATGATTTAAAAAGTAAGTAATCAGGCTTCGGCGGGGGCCTTCGCCATTTGTCTCAGCATTTGTTCGTAGTACTCGACCGACTGCGATCCGGCCACCAGATGACGACCGTTAAGGATCATGGCCGGGACCGAATTGATCCCGTGCTGGCGGTAGAACGCTTCAAGCTCACGCACTTCTTTCGCATACGCTCCGGACGCCAACACTTCTTGTGCAGCCGCCGCGTCCAGTCCCGCGTCACTGGCCAGACGAACCAGCGTTTCGCGGTTGCTCGGGTTCTGGCCGTCGGTGAAGTAAGCGCGGAGTAAAATCTTCTTCAGGTCGACCTGCCGCCCTTCCTGCAACGCCCATAACAGCAATCTGTGCGCATCAAACGTGTTGTAGAAGTGGGTGCGCTTCTCCAGATCGAATGTGAAACCGATGGCCTCACCACGAGCGATTTGCATTGCTTTGCCAGCGGCGACGTCCTCGGCGGTGCGTCCATATTTGCGCATCAAATGCTCGACGGCTTTCTCGCCGACCGCCGGCATGTCCGGGTTCAACTCAAACGGCTTGTAGGTCAGCTGGACCGAGACTTCACCGGCCACGTTCCTGATCGCCTGCTCCAGTGCCGTCGCACCCAACGCGCACCACGGGCACACCACGTCGGAGACAAAATCGATGGAGACGGACGCGGTCATGACTTGCCCTCCGCCTCAGCCAGTTGCTTGCGGTACTGGGTGGTGGTGATGCCGGCGTAGCCCCAGTTATCGGTGTCGACTTCTTCGATCACGATGTGGGTCAGGTGCGGATCCTTTTTGAGAACGCGTTCCAGGGTTTCAGTGATTTCGACGATCACCTGAGCTTTCTGCTCTGAGGTAACGCCATCGCGGGTAATGCGAACGCTGACAAAAGGCATGAGGGAATCTCCAAGTGACCTGCCCTTCGGAATGAATGGGTAGGCGTTGGAGCTCAATGTAGGGAGTTAGCTGGAGGGGATAAAGGTGGGGGCGGGAACATCATTAGTTACTTGGTGTAATGAGTTTTATCGCGCAGACAGTAGACAAATGATTTTGCATCCAAAACCATCAATCGCCCAAACGACTATCAGAAAGCGTCCCTTCTGCACTCAAAATAACCCGGAAACAGCAATCAACCCGCCTCCAGGTCGGACTCCGGACTTTATCCTAAATTATGGCTGGCCAATAATTATGGCGTATCCATAAAAAGAGGTAATTGCATGAGCAGCATTTTTCAGCGCCCTGAATTGGCCGAAGAAATGGCGAACCAGCTTCTCAATCCGGGCGTTCTCGATGAAGGTTTGCGCTCAGGTCTGTTTTTATCCGGCCTGCGCAGGACCGGTAAAACAACATTCCTGAGGAGCGATCTCATCCCTGCTCTGGAAGAAGCGGGTGCTCTGGTCATTTACGTCGACCTATGGAGTGACACGCTAGCCAATCCAGCGACACTGGTGCATGACGCCATCCGTAAAACCCTGCAGGAGCTCCAAACACCAGGCTCCGGTTTGCTCGAAGTGCTCAAGCGTGTCAGTGGTGCTGATGTGGGCGCTGCAGGATTCAAATTTGGTTTCAAACTCGGCAGCATTGGGAACTCAGGTGGGCCAACGCTGGCGCAGGCGCTGACAGAGGTTGTCGATCAAGCGAAAACCGACTTGGTGCTGATCATCGACGAAGTGCAGCACGCCATTTCATCCGATGATGGTAATCAGCTGCTTCTGGAACTCAAAGCAGCTCGCGATGCGATCAATCCTCGACCAGATACACCGGGGTACTTTCTGTTTATTGGAACGGGATCGCACAGGGCGCAAGTCAGCGAACTGACGGCGAAGAGGGACCAGGCATTTTCTGGGGCGACATCGACAGCGTATCCGGTGCTGAAAGGGGATTACGTTGAATATTTGCTTAACCGGCTCGCTGCGACGGTGAAGAAAGAAAAGCTACCTTCACTCGAAGTCGCCATCGAAGCATTCAATACCTTGGGAAACCGGCCCGAGGAAATGCTCAAAGCGTTGCGACAACTCATGCAGCAAGAAGGTGATCCCGATCTGTTCTTGCCTGTTATTGCCAGCACTTTGCGCTCGGCAGCGGCCAGCATCGAACTAGAAAAAGTGGAGCTGTTAGGCAGCCTGGCTCAGGCTATTTTCAACAAAATCGCGTCTACGGAAGGCGATGCTCGGGGGATTTTTTCCATCGATGCTGCGGCTGAGTATTCGAAGACTGTGGGCCGTGAGGTGCGAGTCGAAGAGATTCAGCCGGTGGTGATTGCGCTGGTTGCCGAGAACATCATCATGCGACGCGGGCATGGGATATACGCGATTACTGACCAGTTTGTTCAGGAGATTTGGCTGGAAGAGCGAGCGTTGATTGAAGCTAGTTAAATCTAAAATTGCACAATCGGAATACAAAACAATGAAAAAACTTCCGTTGTTCGGCTTGCATTGAGAGCAAATAACAACTCCCAAGAGCCACCATATAATATTCTATGTCAACACCACCTTCATGCCTTCAGCATTATAGAAGGCGATAAAAGATAAGTCGCAATCCTATTTACCTCAATACACTTTTTGAGGACTGCACGTGTTTCTATCTCAATTCCTGGCGGTAACAAAGGTAGTTGGTTGTATGGCCTTTCAGCCTGCCATGGCAGTAACGGTTCGGTCATGGATGCGATCCTGGTCATTTTGTATATTTTTTGAGCAGAAATAGCCTTCACTCATGTCGCCAGTGTAGACATCAGGCCATAACGTGTCGCAATTTTTCACTTTTTGCGACACGTTATGGGAACGTGTCGCCGCGGACGACATGTTGGCGACACGTGTCCCCCCGGTGTCAGGATAGTT
>NZ_AKJS01000173.1 GCF_000282215.1 Pseudomonas sp. GM21 | reverse complement strand
GGCCCAGAGTGTGTAAAAACACTATGGGTGCAGAGATTTGGGTAATTGGCAGTTTTTCGCTGCACTGTAGGTCTCTAGAGGCCTCGATCAAGCCAAATCAGTGTTGTTGGTATTGATCGGGACTTGCCCAGTGAGTGCCTGCTAGATGCAGTAATCGCTGCGTTAAAAAGGCCTCAGGCCTTCATTGCCGCCTTCAAGCCATCACTGCCCAACAGCCGTAGCACCCGTTTGAAGTTGTAGGCGAGTATATGCAGACTCATCTCGGTGCTCACCCGGTCGAGGGTTTTGGTAAGGAAGTGCGTGGCCCCCATCCAGGACTTCAGTGTGCCGAAGGGATGCTCCACTGTTTGGCGGCGGATTCGCATCATTTCTGGTGCTTGATCAAGGCGATGCTGCATTGCCTCAAGTACCGACTCATGCTCCCAGCGGCTAACTCGCCGCTCAGAGCTGGGCGTGCAGCGCTCCTTCAGCGCGCAATTCTGACAGTGCGAGCTCCAGTAACGATGCAGCTTCAGCCCTTTCTCAACACTTGAGAATCGCCAGATCAAGCTTTGCCCAGCTGGGCATCGATATTCGTTCGTTGAGGCGTCATAGATGAAATCATCTTTGCCGAAGCGGCCAGCCGCTTTCGCTCCCGAGGTCAGTGTCTTGGGCACGAAAACGGTAATTCCAGCCTCATGGCACGCCAGGATTTCTTCGCCTTTGAAATACCCTCTGTCAGCGACTGCCGACAGTTCTTCGACACCCATGGCCACTCGTGCGTGCTTGGCCATCGAGCTCAGTTGGTCTCGATCAACGCCATCATTCGTTACCTCGTGCGCCACGATCAGGTGGTGCTTCGCATCAACTGCAGTCTGGACGTTGTAGCCGACCACCCCTGTTCCTCGTGTCTTCATCGAGCGAGCATCAGGATCGGTTAGCGAGATCTGTTTATCCGGCGTTTCGTTTAGCTGTACCTCGACTTCCTTGAGCTCCTGCATCTTGGCTTTCAAGACCTCGATCTTGTCATGGAGGCGTTCGGCTTTGGCCTGGGCAACGGAAGGCTCCTGACGATCTGCGGTATCAAGTGCGGTCAGGTAGCGATTGATACTGGACTCAATTTCCTCCATTCGCCGTCGAAGCTTGGCACTGGTGAAATTCCGATCCCGATTGTTGACCGCCTTGAACTTGCTGCCATCGATGGCAACAAGCGCTTCCGAGAACAATCCCAGTTGCTGGCACAGCACCACAAATTGACGGCAGACCCCGCGGATGGCCTTGCCATTGTCTTTGCGAAAATTGGCGATGGTTTTGAAGTCCGGCATCAAGCGACCAGTCAGCCACATCAATTCGATGTTGCGCTGGGCTTCTCGCTCCAGGCGCCGGCTTGATTGAATGCGGTTGAGGTAGCCGTATATGTAGATCTTCAGCAGGATCGCGGGATGGTATGCAGGTCGCCCCGTATTGGCGGGAGTGACGCCTTCAAAACCCAGCTTACCCATGTCAAGTTCGTCGACAAAGACGTCGACTACGCGCACCGGATTGGTATCGCTGACGTAGTCGTCGAGGCTTTCGGGAAGTAAGGTGCCTTGGCCTCGATGTTCACCTTGGATAAAGCGCTTCATGGGCGATCCCTGCGATGAATTCCTCAGAAATCATAGCAAGGGTTCGCGAAGGTGTTTTTACACACTCTGGGCC
>NZ_AKJS01000172.1 GCF_000282215.1 Pseudomonas sp. GM21 | reverse complement strand
GCAGCCTCGCAGGCTCGGCAGCTGCTACAGACCGCGTTATTTCAGCGCCGGGTCGCCGATGTTCATTTTCTTCCAGGCCTGCAACAGCACCTGCGCTTTCGGTTCCTGCCCATTGCCCAGGTAGTACTGGATCAACGCCAGCCGCGCATTGCGGTTGACCGGCTGCACTTTGAGCAAGCGCTCCAGCACTTCGCAGGCTTCTTCAACCTTGCCGCTGTCATGCAACGCCACCGCCAGCACGTAGCTGTACTGGCCGTTTTGCGGTTCCAGCTGCGCGGCTTTGCGTAATGCCGACATAGCCTGGTCCGATTTGCCTGCACGTACCAGCGACAAACCTTGGGTGTACTGCAACAGTGCGGCGTCCGGGTGGTCTTTCACACCTTGTGCCAGTAGCGCCTGCGCCTCCTGGCGTTGGCCATTGGCTTCCAGCCATTGCACCAGCGACACCAGCGCCGGGTAGAAGTCCGGATCGCGCTTGAGGGCCGTACGCAGGTACTTTTCGACCTCGTCATTGCGGCCACTGGCCTGATAGAACATGCCCAGGTTGAGGTTGGCTTCGGCCCGTTCCAGCAGGCTCATCTGGGCCGCTTCGTACTCGGCGATGGCCGCGTTCCAGCTCGCCTGGGCGCTGCCCAATCCCGTGCCGGCGACACCCAACAGATCCCGAGCAGCGGCGATCCGTACAGCCATTACCGGGTCGGTCAACAAAGGCGACAACAGCGGCGCGCGTTCGGGGGGCGGCAGGAACGCGCTGATGGCCCTCACGGCACTTTCACGCACCTGTGGCGCCGGGTTGCTCAAGTCCTTGGTGGCCAGATTCAACGCTTGCTCGCTTGGGTACAGCTGCAATTCGGCGAGCAAGGTGGCCCGTTGAATCGCCGGCAAGTTGCTGCGTTGCAGTTGCTCATACAACGCTTGTGCGGCACCGGGCTGGCCGTTTCGAACCAGCCACAGACTTTCGTCATAGCGCGAGGCCTGTGCGGTGGGGGCGCCGCTCCACAGTTTGAACTGCTCGGTGACCTTGTCGCCGTCCTTGCCCGTGTGGCAAGTGAGACAGGCATCCGGCGTGCCCAGTTTTTTCGCCCGTTCCGGGTTGGGAATGCTGAAACTGTGGTCATGCCGGAAGTCGTTACCCATGTAGAACTTGCCAGGCATATGGCAATCCACGCACTGCGAACCCGGTTGGCCCATGGTGTGGCGAGTGTGTTCGACAGCGTCGTAGTTTTTCGCTTGCAGGCCTTTGCCATTGACACCTTCCACCGACGTTTTGCCCGCCGTGTTGTGGCATTGCAGGCAAACGCCGTTGCCCGGCGCCTTGAGCTCGTTGCTGTGCGGGTTATGGCAGTTGCTGCAGCGCACACCTTTGTCGAACATTTTGCTTTGGGCAAAGGAGCCGTGTTCAAACACTTCGTCCTTGATCTTGCCGTCCAGCGCATACAACTCGCGGGTCAGGGCGCTTGGCAGGTAGTCATCCATCAGGCGTTTGCCGGGGGTGTAGCCATCGCTCAGCGGTGCGCGCCGCGAATGGCAGCGGGCACAGGTTTCCAGTTCCACCGTTGCGTTCTTGTCCTTGAGGTCGATGGCAAAACCGGCATGAATCAAATCACCTTTTTTCGCCGTCCATTCCAGGTGATTGGAGGCTGGACCGTGGCACGCCTGGCAGCCGACACCGAGGCTGTTCCATTGGCTGTCGAAGGTGTTTTTGGCGGCATCGAAATTGCGTTTGTAGCCCGTGGTGTGGCACTCGACGCACATGAAATTGGCGTTCTGGCTCGGTTTGCTCCAGTGCAGCGGGTTCTTGAAGTTCACGCCCTGGCCCGCATAGAGGTGGAACCAGCGGTGTTTTTCGGTATCCCAGGCCACGCCCAATGGTTGCAAGCGACCTTCGCCGACCTCGATCAGGTATTGCTGCAACGGTGCGATGCCAAAGGTGTAAGCCACTTTGAAGTCGGCGTTCTTGCCGTCGATACCCGGTGTGTTGACCCAGAATGCATCGCCCTTGCGCGAGAAAACGGTGGTTTCGTTTTCGCCTTTGAAGGTGACGTTATTGAAGTCGCCCAGCATCGTCTCGGCATTCGCTTCCTGCATCGCCAATTGGTGGTGGGAGCCTTGCCAATCCTTGACCTGCTCACTGTGGCAGCCTTGGCATTGTTGTTCATCGACCATCTTCGCCGGAGCCACTGCAACCGGTTGGGGTTTGGCCGGTTGCGCGGCAGGGGGACTGACGGGCACGGGTTTTAGCGGTGCCGGTGTGCTGCTGAACAGAAACCAGCCGATAGCAATGACCGCCAGCAGCAAGGCACTGATGGTCACGGGAAAAAGGTAACGATTGATCGGGTTCGGTTTCGAATCAGGGTTTACTGCGTTGTTTTTATGCTTCGGCATTACGACTTCCGTAGTCCAGGTGCGTTTGCCTTAAGGCGCGCGATCAATCTGAGTGCAGCTTTGACGGATGCCGGGCATCTGTCAAATGAGGGTCGTGAAAAGGTGGAATCAAGTCATCAACTGAACCCAGGTGGGGGCGAGCAGGCTCGCTCCCTCATTTAGGTCGTGCTCAGCGTTTTTTCGCCTGCGCGCGAATCCGCTCTTCCTGTTCCCGCAGTTCGGGGGTGAACTCGGCCCCGAAATCCTCTGCCTCGAACACCTGGCGAATCTCGATTTCAGCCTCGGTGCCCGGCATCGGGTTGGGGCATCGCTTGACCCAGTCGATCGCTTCCTGTTTCGACTTCACTTGCCATATCCAGTAACCGGCGATCAGTTCCTTGGTTTCGGCAAACGGGCCGTCGATGACGGTGCGTTTTTCCCCGGAAAAACGCACACGCGTGCCTTTGCTGGTGGGGTGCAGGCCTTCGCCGTCGATCATGATGCCGGCCTTGACCAGTTCTTCGTTGTAGTTGCCCATGGCGCGCAGCAGTTCTTCGTTTGGCATCACACCGGCTTCGGAATCCTGGCTGGCTTTGACGATGATCATGAATCGCATGGTGTTATCTCCGTTGGAGGTGGGGGATTCACTACATGGTCGAATGGCGACAGGCCAAATCGACAACACTTCACGATTTGTATCTGGCCATAGGTCGCCGGGCCATTTCGTGGTTAACTTCCAGCTCTTCGAGATTCTTTACCACAACGTTCAGAAGGACTCCGTTCATGGCTCAAGTCACTCTTAAAGGCAACCCGGTTCAAGTCAACGGCCAACTGCCACAAGCCGGTTCCAAGGCGCCAGCCTTTTCCCTGGTTGCCGGCAATCTGTCTGACGTGACCCTGGCGAACTTCGCCGGCAAGCGCAAAGTGCTGAACATCTTCCCAAGCATCGACACCCCGACCTGCGCGACTTCGGTTCGCACGTTCAACGCCCAGGCCAATGATGTCGCCAACACCGTTGTGCTGTGCATCTCCGCTGACCTGCCGTTCGCCCAGGCACGTTTCTGTGGCGCCGAAGGTCTGGAAAACGTGCAGAACCTGTCGACCCTGCGCGGTGCCGAGTTCATCGAGAACTACGGCGTTGCCATCGCTGACGGCCCGCTCAAAGGCCTGACCGCCCGTGCTGTGGTGGTACTGGACGAAAACGACAACGTGCTGCACAGCGAACTGGTCAGCGAAATCGGCCAGGAGCCGAATTACGACGCGGCGCTTTCCGTTCTGAAATAAGCACAGCCTTTACAATTGTTAACGGCCTGGCCCTGTCCAGGCCGTTTTCATTTGTGCTTCAGTGTCTTAGATAGAACTCCTGATACGTAAGCCCAAGGTAAATTGCCGGTAAAGCCGCTTTGCTTAATGCCCGCCAGTGCTTATCGTTCAGCCTCATGTAAAACAAGCCCACGCGCCCAATGGTTGATCATTCAATGCAATCCTCCGCTTCTCGTAGTCCTCGTCGCTGGCTGCTCGGCCTGCTAGTCCTGTTGGTCATCGCTGGCGTGTGCTGGAAATTCTGGCCCACCGGCGCTGCTCACACGGAGGGTGCCGGGCAGAAAGCCGTGGCCGGGCGTGCCGGCAAGGCGGGGGGGATGCGTCCGGGTTTCGGCGGGGCGACCGGCCCGGTGCCGGTGCGTGTGGCGCCTGCGGTCAAGGGTGACTTCCCGCTGTACTACAAGGCACTCGGTACTGTCACCGCGCTCAACACCATCAATGTGCGCAGCCGGGTGGGCGGTGAGCTGATCAAGATATCCTTTGAAGAAGGGCAGATGGTCAAGGCTGGCGATCTGCTGGCTGAAATCGACCCGCGTCCGTACCAGAACGCCTTGCTCCAGGCCGAGGGCACCTTGTTGCAAAATCAGGCGCAACTGAAAAACGCCCAGGTGGATGTCGAGCGTTATCGCGGGCTGTTCAAGGAAGACAGTATCGCCAAGCAAACCCTGGACACCGCCGAAGCGTTGGTCGGTCAGTACCTGGGCACGGTCAAGACCAATCAGGCGGCGGTCAACGACGCCAGGCTCAATCTCGAATTCACCAAGATCCGTGCACCGATTACCGGGCGTGTCGGCCTGCGCCAGCTCGACGTCGGCAACCTGGTCGCCGCCAACGACACCACGGCGCTGGCGATCATCACCCAGACCCAGCCGATCAGCGTCGCCTTCACCTTGCCGGAAAACAGCCTCGACGTGGTGCTGGCCCGCTATCGCACAGGCGCCAAACTGCCCGCCGAAGCCTGGGACCGTAGCGACACCCAATTGCAAGCCACTGGCGTGTTGCAGAGCCTGGACAACCAGATTGACGTCACCACCGGCACCCTGAAATTCAAGGCGCGCTACGAGAATCGCGATCAAGCGCTGTTCCCCAATCAGTTCGTCAACGTCCACTTGCTGGCTGACACCCTCAAGGGTGTGGTGCTCGCACCGTCGGCGGCGATTCAGTTTGGCACCAACGGTACCTTCGTCTATGCGCTGGACGGCGACAAGAAGGTCACGATCCGTCAGTTGAAAGTCGGCGCCAGCGACGGGCTCAACACCGTGGTTACCGAAGGCCTGGCCCCCGGGGACCGTGTGGTGCTGGAAGGCACCGACCGCTTGAAGGAGGGCAGCGAAGTCGAAGTGGTCAATGACCCAAAGGACGTGCCGTCCACCCCGACCGGGCACCTGCAAGGTAAATCGGCGGCGGATTCCACACAGCCGGCGGCCGCCGACAAGGCGAAAAAGGGCGGCGCATGAACATCTCGCGGCTGTTCATCCTTCGCCCGGTCGCCACGACCCTGAGCATGCTGGCCATTGTGTTGGCCGGTTTGATCGCGTATCGCTTGCTGCCGGTGTCGGCGTTGCCTCAGGTCGATTACCCGACCATTCGCGTCATGACGCTCTATCCTGGTGCAAGCCCGGATGTCATGACCAGCGCGGTCACGGCGCCACTGGAGCGTCAGTTCGGGCAAATGCCCGGCCTGACCCAGATGGCGTCGACCAGTTCCGGCGGCGCGTCGGTGCTGACCCTGCGCTTCAGCCTCGACATCAACATGGACGTCGCCGAGCAGCAGGTGCAAGCCGCCATCAACGCGGCGACCAATTTGCTGCCCAAGGACCTGCCGGCGCCACCGGTGTACAACAAGGTCAACCCGGCGGACACCCCGGTGCTGACCCTGGCGATTACCTCGAAAACCATGTTGCTGCCCAAACTCAATGATTTGGTCGACACGCGCATGGCGCAGAAAATCGCCCAGATCAGCGGCGTCGGCATGGTCAGCATTGCCGGTGGCCAGCGTCAGGCGGTGCGGATCAAGGTCAATCCCGAGGCCCTGGCGGCCAACGGTCTGAACCTGTCGGATGTGCGCACACTGATCGGGGCCTCCAACGTCAACCAGCCCAAAGGCAACTTCGATGGCCCCACCCGGGTGTCGATGCTCGACGCAAACGATCAACTGACCTCCCCCAAAGACTACGCCAACCTGATTCTGGCCTACGCCAACGGAGCGCCGTTGCGGCTCAAGGATGTCGCGGAAATCGTCGACGGTGCCGAGAACGAACGTCTGGCGGCATGGGCCAACGAAAACCAGGCGGTGCTGCTGAACATTCAGCGTCAGCCGGGGGCCAACGTCATTGAAGTGGTCGACCGGATCAAGGCGTTGCTGCCGAGCATCACCGACAACCTGCCGGCTGGCCTCGACGTCACCGTACTCACCGACCGCACTCAGACCATTCGTGCCTCGGTGAAAGACGTGCAGCACGAGCTGCTGATCGCCATTGCGTTGGTGGTGATGGTCACGTTCCTGTTTCTACGCCGCGCCAGCGCCACGATCATTCCATCGATTGCCGTGCCTCTGTCGCTGATAGGCACCTTCGGCGTGATGTACCTCGCCGGTTTCTCGGTGAATAACCTGACCCTGATGGCCCTGACCATCGCCACCGGTTTTGTGGTGGACGATGCGATCGTGATGCTGGAGAACATCTCCCGGTTTATTGAAGAAGGGGACAGCCCCCTGAACGCGGCACTCAAGGGCGCCAAGCAGATCGGTTTCACCCTGATTTCCCTGACCCTGTCCCTGATCGCGGTGTTGATTCCGCTGTTGTTCATGGCTGACGTGGTCGGG
This sequence comes from Pseudomonas sp. GM21, assembly GCF_000282215.1. Lineage (GTDB taxonomy): Bacteria > Pseudomonadota > Gammaproteobacteria > Pseudomonadales > Pseudomonadaceae > Aquipseudomonas. The sequence goes on along the minus strand of NZ_AKJS01000172.1, from coordinate 17,553 downwards.
CGATTGTTCCGCGAGTTCGCGATCACGCTGGCAGTGGCGATTCTGATTTCGCTGGTGGTGTCCCTGACCCTGACGCCGATGATGTGCGCGCGTTTGCTCAAGCGTGAACCCAAGGAAGCAGAGCAGGGTCGTTTCTACCGTGCCAGCGGCGCGTGGATTGACTGGATGATCACCGCCTACGGACGCAAATTGCAGTGGGTGCTCAAGCACCAGCCGCTGACATTGCTGGTGGCGGTCGGCACGCTGGCGTTGACCGTGGTGCTTTACATGGCGGTGCCCAAGGGCTTCTTTCCGGTGCAGGACACCGGGGTGATCCAGGGCATTTCCGAGGCGCCGCAGTCGATTTCCTTCGCGGCGATGAGCGCGCGTCAGCAGGAGCTGGCCAAGGTGATCCTCGCCGACCCGGCGGTGGAAAGCCTGTCGTCCTACATTGGTGTGGACGGTGACAACTCGACGCTGAACAGCGGTCGACTGCTGATCAACCTCAAGTCCCACAGCAACCGCGACCTGAGCGCCACCGAAGTCATTGCCCGCCTGCAACCGGAGCTGGACAAGCTGGTCGGCATCCGCCTGTTCATGCAGCCGGTGCAGGACCTGACCATCGAAGACCGCGTCAGCCGCACGCAATACCAGTTCAGCATGTCGTCGCCAGATGCCGAGTTGCTGAGCCTGTGGAGCAACCGTCTGGTGGAAGCGCTGGTCCAGCGACCTGAACTGACCGATGTAGCCAGCGATTTGCAGGACAAGGGTTTGCAGGTCTATTTGGTGATCGACCGCGATGCCGCTTCACGGGTCGGGGTGTCGGTGGCAAACATCACCGATGCGCTGTACGACGCCTTCGGTCAGCGGCAGATTTCGACCATCTACACCCAGGCCAGCCAGTACCGAGTGGTCCTGCAATCGCAGTCCGGGGAGAAGATCGGCCCCGATGCACTGAATCAGATTCACGTGAAAACCACTGACGGCGGGCAGGTGCGCCTGTCGAGCCTGGCGCACATCGAAGAGCGTCAGGCGCAACTGGCAATCACCCACATCGGCCAGTTCCCGGCGGTGATGATGTCGTTCAACCTGGCACCGGGTGTGGCGCTGGGGCATGCGGTCGAGATCATCGACCAAGTGCAGAAAGACATTGGCATGCCATTGGGTGTGCAGACCCAGTTCCAGGGCGCGGCGGAGGCGTTCCAGGCATCGCTGTCGAGCACCTTGCTGCTGATTCTGGCGGCGGTGGTGACCATGTATATCGTGCTCGGCGTGCTGTACGAGAGCTACATCCACCCGATCACCATTCTCTCGACCTTGCCCTCGGCGGCGGTCGGCGCATTGCTGGCGTTGATCCTGAGCGGCAATGACCTGGGCATGATCGCGATCATCGGCATCATTTTGCTGATCGGTATCGTGAAAAAGAACGCGATCATGATGATCGACTTCGCCCTCGACGCTGAGCGCAATCAGGGCGTGGACCCGGAGACGGCGATCTATCAGGCGGCCCTGCTGCGCTTCCGGCCGATCCTGATGACCACCCTGGCCGCGTTGTTTGGCGCCGTGCCGCTGATGCTGGCCACCGGTTCCGGCGCGGAATTGCGTCAACCGCTGGGGCTGGTGATGGTCGGTGGCTTGCTCCTGAGTCAGGTGCTGACGCTTTTCACAACGCCCGTCATCTACCTGTACTTCGACCGTCTCGGTCGGCGTTGGGGCCACAAGTCTGAAGCCGTGGATGCGGTAGAACAGTCATGAACCTCTCCGGACCTTTCATCAAACGCCCGGTCGCAACAATGTTGCTGAGCCTGGCAATCATGCTGCTGGGCGGCGTGAGCTTCGGCCTGTTGCCGGTGTCGCCGCTGCCGCAGATGGATTTCCCGGTGATCGTGGTGCAGGCCAGCCTGCCCGGTGCGAGCCCGGAAGTCATGGCCTCGACCGTGGCCACGCCGCTGGAGCGATCCTTCGGCACCATCGCCGGGGTCAACACCATGAGCAGCCGCTCCAGCCAGGGCTCGACCCGGGTGATCCTGCAATTTGACCTCGACCGCGATATCAACGGCGCCGCCCGGGAAGTGCAAGCCGCGATCAACGCCTCGCGCAACCTGCTGCCGAGCGGGATGCGCAGCATGCCGACCTACAAAAAGGTCAACCCGTCCCAGGCGCCGATCATGGTGTTGTCGCTGACCTCGGACGTGCTGGAAAAAGGCCAGCTCTACGATCTGGCCTCGACGATCCTGTCCCAGAGCCTGTCGCAAGTGCAGGGCGTGGGCGAAGTGCAGATCGGCGGCAGTTCGTTGCCGGCGGTGCGTATCGAGCTTGAGCCGCAAGCCCTCAATCAGTACGGCGTGGCCCTGGACGACGTGCGCAACACCATCGCCAATGCCAACGTGCGCCGGCCCAAGGGCTCGGTCGAAGACGGCGAACGGTTGTGGCAGGTCCAGGCCAACGATCAACTGGAAAAGGCCAAGGATTACGAGTCGCTGATCATCCACTACAACGGTGGTGCAGCCCTGCGCCTCAAGGATGTGGCCAAGGTCAGCGACGGTGTCGAAGACCGCTACAACAGCGGTTTCTTCAACGACGACTCGGCGGTGTTGCTGGTGATCAACCGGGCGGCCGGCGCCAACATCATCGAGACGGTCAATGAAATCAAGGCACAGTTGCCGGCGTTGCAGGCGGTGCTGCCGGCCAGCGTCAAGCTGAACCTGGCGATGGACCGTTCGCCGGTGATCAAGGCGACCCTGCATGAAGCGGAAATGACCCTGCTGATCGCGGTGACGCTGGTGATTCTGGTGGTGTTCCTGTTCCTCGGTAACTTCCGCGCCTCGCTGATTCCGACGCTGGCGGTGCCGGTGTCGCTGGTGGGCACCTTTGCGGTGATGTACCTCTACGGGTTCTCGCTGAACAACCTGTCGCTGATGGCGCTGATCCTGGCCACCGGGTTGGTGGTCGACGACGCCATCGTGGTGCTGGAGAACATCTCCCGGCACATCGACGAAGGCGTGCCGCCGATGAAAGCCGCGTACCTCGGTGCGCAGGAAGTCGGCTTTACCTTGCTGTCGATGAACGTCTCGCTGGTGGCGGTGTTCCTGTCGATCCTGTTCATGGGCGGGATCATCGAAAGCCTGTTCCGCGAGTTTTCCATCACCCTGGCCGCATCCATCGTGGTCTCGCTGGTGGTCTCGCTGACCCTGACGCCGATGCTCTGCGCCCGTTGGCTGAAGCCGCACACGCCGGGTCAGGAAAACCGTTTGCAGCGCTGGAGTCGGCGCGCCAACGACTGGATGGTGGGCAAATACGCGACCAGCCTCGACTGGGTATTGCGTCATCGTCGTCTGACCTTGCTCAGCCTCTTCGTGACGATTGGCGTGAACATTGCGCTGTATATAGTTGTTCCTAAAACGTTTTTGCCACAGCAGGATACCGGTCAATTGATTGGTTTCGTGCGCGGGGACGACGGTCTGTCGTTCAACGTGATGCAGCCGAAAATGGAAATCTTCCGCCGTGCCGCCCTCAAGGACGACGCGGTGGAGAGCGTTGCGGGGTTCATCGGTGGTACCAACGGCACCAACAATGCCTTCATGCTGGTTCGCCTGAAACCGATCAAGGAGCGCAACATTTCCGCGCAGAAAGTCATCGAACGCTTGCGCAAGGAAATGCCCAAGGTTCCCGGCGCACAGCTGATGCTGATGGCGGACCAGGACCTGCAATTTGGCGGGGGTCGCGAACAGACCTCGTCGCAGTATTCCTACATCCTGCAAAGCGGTGATCTGGGTGCCTTGCGTGAGTGGTACCCGAAAGTGGTCACCGCGCTCAAGGCGTTGCCGGAATTGACGGCGGTTGACGCCCGGGAAGGCCGGGGTGCCCAGCAGGTGACGCTGATTGTCGATCGCGATCAGGCCAAGCGACTGGGGGTGGACATGGCCATGGTCACCTCGGTGCTGAACAACGCCTACAGCCAGCGGCAGATTTCGACGATTTACGACAGCCTCAACCAGTATCAGGTGGTAATGGAAGTCGACCCGAAATACGCCCAGGACCCGATTACGCTCAAGCAAGTACAAGTGATCACTGCCGACGGTGCACGGATTCCGTTGTCGACCATCGCCCATTACGAAGCCAGCCTGGAAAACGATCGGGTCAGCCACGAAGGCCAGTTTGCCTCTGAAAGCCTGTCCTTTGACATGGCCGAAGGGGTGACCGTGGAGCAGGGCACTGCGGCCATCGAACGGGCGATTGCCAAACTCGGCTTGCCCGAAGAAGTGATCGCGAAAATGGCCGGCACCGCCGATGCGTTCGCCGCGATGCAAAAGAGCCAGCCATGGATGATTCTCGGCGCGCTGCTGGCGGTCTATCTGGTGCTGGGTGTGCTGTATGAAAGCTACATCCATCCGTTGACCATCCTGTCGACGTTGCCATCGGCCGGGGTCGGCGCCTTGCTGTCGATCTATGTGTTGGGCGGCGAGTTCAGCCTGATCTCGTTGCTGGGCCTGTTTTTGCTGATCGGCGTGGTGAAGAAAAACGCCATCCTGATGATCGACCTTGCGCTGCAACTCGAACGGCACCAAGGCCTGGTACCGCTGGAGTCGATTCGCAGTGCCTGCTTGCAACGTTTGCGTCCCATTCTGATGACCACCCTGGCAGCGATCCTTGGAGCCCTGCCGTTGCTGCTGAGCCGTGCCGAAGGTGCGGAAATGCGCCAGCCTCTGGGTTTGACCATCATTGGCGGGCTGATCTTCAGCCAGGTGTTGACCCTTTACACCACTCCGGTGGTTTACCTCTATCTCGACAACCTGCGCCATCGTTTCAATAAATGGCGTGGGGTGCGCACTGATGTTGCTCTGGAAACTCCGCTATGACTGACCGTTCGCTTACCCATCTGGCCGTCCCGCTGGCCGCCGTACGAGGCCCGCGCCTGCTGAGCCTGGCGCTGTGCGTGGCGATGCTCAGCGCTTGCGCTGTCGGCCCGGACTATCAGCGCCCGCAAGCGGCCGCGCCGGTGCAATACAAGGAAGCGGCAGGCTGGCGTCAGGCGAGCCCGAGTGATTCCCTGGCGCGCGGTGCCTGGTGGGAGTTGTATGGCGATCAGCAGCTCAACGGCCTGATCGAACTACTGAACCGGTCCAACCAGACTGTCGCCCAGTCCGAGGCGCAATACCGTCAGGCCCAGGCGTTGGTGCGCAGTGCGCGTGGGGCGTTTTTCCCCACGGTGGATTTGACCGTCGGCAAAAACCGCTCCAGCCAGGGCACCGGCAGCAGCAGTTCGAGCCTGACCAGTTCCTCCAGCGGTATTCGTGACACTTACACTGCCCAGGCCGGGGTCAGTTGGGAAGCGGATGTGTGGGGCAAATTGCGCCGTGGCCTTGAAGCCGACACCGCCAACGCCCAGGCAAGCTTTGCCGACCTGGCCGCGATGCGTTTGAGTCAGCAGTCCGAACTGGTGCAGAACTACCTGCAATTGCGCGTGATCGACGGACAGAAACGCTTGCTGGAAGCGACGGTCGTGGCCTATCAGCGCTCGCTGACCATGACCGAAAACCAATACCGCGCCGGTGTTTCCGGGCGAGACGCGGTGGCCCAGGCGCAGACTCAACTCAAAAGCACCCAGGCCGACATGGTTGACCTGATCTGGCAGCGTGCCCAGTTCGAGAACGCCATCGCCGTGTTGATCGGGCTGCCCCCGGCCGAGTTCAGCCTGGCGGAAACCAACACCATCCCGACCTTGCCCGAAGTGCCGGTGGGTCTGCCTTCGCAATTGTTGGAGCGTCGTCCGGACATCGCCTCCGCCGAGCGTTCGGTGATGGCGGCCAACGCCAACATTGGCGTGGCCAAGGCCGCCTATTACCCGGATTTCACCTTGAGCCTGAACGGCGGATATAGCAGCAGCAGCTCGTCCAACTGGATCAGCGTGCCCAACCGCTTCTGGTCGGTCGGGCCACAACTGGCCATGACCTTGTTTGATGGCGGCCAGCGCTCGGCAGAAGTCGATCGCAGCGAAGCGGCTTACGATGAGACGGTGGCCAAGTACCGCCAGACCGTGCTCGACGGTTTCCGTGAAGTGGAAAACTACCTGGTGCAGCTCAAGGTGCTGGAAGACGAAGCCGGCGTGCGCCAGGAAGCACTGGACGCCGCACGTATCTCGTTGCGCCTGACCCAGAACCAGTACAAGGCCGGTTTGATTGCGTATCTGGATGTGGTGGTGGTCCAGGCCACGGCGTTGAGTAACGAACGCAACGTGCTGGATCTTCAGCAGAGCCGGTTGATTGCCAGTGTGCAATTGATCGCCGCGCTGGGTGGCGGCTGGGACGGTGCCCTGTAGCAGCTGACGAGCAGCGCGAGGCAGCGTTCGGCAGCGAAGCTGTCGTGAAATCAGGCGACTTGGTCTTTCAGGAGGACCGCGTTTTCAGGTTTTTACGCCTGCTGCGCAGCCGAACGCAGCCTCGCGCTGCTCGGCAGCTGCTACACGGGAATGTGCTGGTCGCAGGGGATCAAACAAGCGTTTCATCGGCTTGATGGCGTTTTGGTTATTTTGTCAGTGCGTTCCTCAGCGCAATCAGTACAATCGCCGGCATTTGCCCCCTGAGAAAGGACGCAGTACGGCGGGCGCTCGTGAGAAGTCTCATGCTGATCGGTAGCTATTCACCCACCCTGGTTATCATTTCACTCTGTGTCGCGATTCTCGCCTCCTATACCGCGCTCGACCTGACCGGACGTATTGCCACGGCCAAAGGCCGGGCGGTGCATTTGTGGACGGCGGGTGGCGCCCTTGCCATGGGCATTGGCGTGTGGTCGATGCACTTCATCGGCATGCTCGCATTCAAATTGCCGATGGACCTGGGGTACGACCTCACCATCACGTTGCTATCGCTGCTGACCGCAATCCTCTCCTGCGGCTTTGCGCTGTGGTTGGTCAGCCAGCCACGGCTGCCGGCCTGGCAATTGGTGTTTGGCGCGCTGGTGATGGGCGCCGGGATCAGTGCGATGCATTACACCGGCATGGCCGCCCTGCGCATGCAGCCGGGTATCGATTACGACCCGACGCTGTTCGGCACCTCGCTGCTGATAGCGGTGGGCGCATCGGGTGCGGCACTCTGGATCGCCTTCCGCCTGCGACAGCACTCGCCTCATGTCACCCTGTTCCGCTGCGGTGCTGCAGTGATCATGGGCATCGCCATTGTCGGCATGCACTACACCGGTATGGCGGCTGCGCGCTTCCCGGACGGCAGTTTCTGTGGGGCGGTGGTCAGCGGCTTGAGCGGCAAAGGCCTGGACAATCTGGTGCTGATCACCACGCTGGCGGTGCTGAGCATCGCCTTGCTGACGTCAGTGCTCGATGCGCGTCTGGAAGCACGTACCGCTGACCTCGCGCGCTCGCTGACCGAGGCCAACCGCGAACTGACCCAACTGGCCTTGCACGATCCCCTGACCGGTTTGCCCAATCGCGTGTTGCTGGCCGATCGCATCGAACAGGCAATGTCCAATGTGCAGGAACAGGGCGGCTGTTTTGCGCTGATGTTCATCGATCTGGACGGTTTCAAACCGGTCAATGACGCCTTTGGCCACCACATGGGCGACCAGTTGTTGCGTGAAGTCGCGGTGCGCCTGCGAGAGGATTTGCGCTGTCAAGACACGTTGGCGCGCATCGGGGGGGATGAGTTTGTCCTGCTGGTGCGGCTCGCCGAGCCGGATGACGCGCTGGGCCTGGCGGCGCGTCAGGTCGGTTTGATTGCTCGCTCGTTCCGGGTGACTGAACATGACTTGCAGATTTCCGCCAGCGTCGGCATCGCGCTGTACCCAGGCAATGGACAGACTGCCCAAGACCTCCTGATGAACGCTGACGCTGCGATGTACCACGCCAAGGGTTCCGGGAAAAACGGCTACAGCTTCTTCGACGCCTCGATGAACAGCAACGCGCGCAGGCAGCTGCAATTGCTGCAAGACCTGCGCAATGCGCTCGATCAGGACCAGTTCAGTCTCTATTACCAGCCCAAGTTCGATGCGAATAATGGCCGCCCGGTAGGCGCCGAAGCGCTGCTGCGTTGGGAGCACCCGACGCGGGGCATGATGCTGCCGGACACGTTTATCGACATCGCGGAAAAAACCGGGCTGATCATTCCTATCGGCGAGTGGGTGCTCAACGAAGCCTGCCGGCAGATGCGCGAATGGTATGCGCAGGGCTACACCGATTGGCGGATCGCGGTGAACCTCTCGGCGTTGCAGTTTTGCCATGCCGGTCTGGTTAAAAGCGTGGCCAAGGCCCTGAGCACCCATCGGCTGCCGGCCAACAGCCTGACCCTGGAAATCACCGAAACCACCGCCATGAACGATGCCGATGCAAGCATGACAGTGCTGCAGGAACTCTCGGCCATGGGCGTCGACCTGTCCATTGATGACTTCGGGACGGGCTATTCGAGCTTGATGTACCTCAAGCGCCTGCCGGCCAATGAGTTGAAGATCGACCGGGGGTTCGTTCGCGACCTGGAACACGACAGCGACGACGCCGCCATTGTCTCGGCAATCGTCGCACTGGGTCAGGCGCTGGGCTTGCGAATCGTCGCCGAAGGCGTCGAAACCGGTGTGCAGCAGGACTTCCTGACCAAACTGGGGTGTGATTCATTGCAGGGTTATCTGCTGGGGCACCCACTGCCGGCCGCGCGTTTCATGGTGGACATCCATCGCGCAGAACAATTGGCGACAGCCTGAAGATCCCGCCGGACTCCGTAGAAGCTGCCGAGCAACGCGAGGCTGCGTCCGGCAGCGAAGCTGTCGTGAAATCAGACGGCCTGATAATTCAGACAGACCGCGTGTGGCAGGTTTTACGACTGCTTCGCAGCCGAACGCAGCCTTGCAAGCTCGACAGCTGCTACGGCGGACCGTGGTGCGCAGGGTGTTAGTCGTAACAGTTGATGTGTGTCCATGCAAAAGCCGGCAATGGCAGTTATTCTTGACCCAGACAGCTTACGCTTGGAATGGGGAATGCTCGTATGGACAAAGTCATCGTCATCACCGGTGGCGGCCGCGGTATTGGTGCCGCCACCGCCTTGTTGGCCGCCGAACGGGGTTATCGGATCTGTATCAACTACCAGTCTGACGAGTCCGCCGCGCAAAGTGTGCTGGATCAAGTTCGTGCAATGGGCGCTCAAGCCATCGCAGTGCGCGCCGATGTCAGCATCGAAGATGAAGTGATTGCGCTGTTCCACCGCGTGGACACCGAGTTGGGGAGGGTAACGGCGCTGGTGAACAACGCCGGCACCGTCGGGCACAAGTCCCGGGTCGATGAAATGTCTGAATTCCGCATTCTCAAAATCCTCAAAACCAACGTCCTGGCGCCGATTCTCTGTGCCAAGCACGCGATCCTGCGCATGTCGCCCAAGCACGGCGGGCAGGGTGGCAGCATTGTCAACGTGTCGTCAGTGGCCTCGCGTTTGGGCTCGCCCAATGAGTACGTGGATTACGCCGCGTCCAAAGGTGCGCTGGACAGCTTTACCATCGGCCTGTCCAAGGAAGTGGCGGGCGAGGGCATTCGCGTCAACGCTGTGCGACCGGGATTTATTTTCACCGACTTCCATGCGCTGAGCGGGGATCCGGACCGGGTCAGCAAGCTTGAGTCGGCAATACCAATGGCGCGCGGCGGGCGGCCGGATGAAGTGGCGGAGGCGATTGTATGGTTGCTGTCGGACAAGGCTTCCTATGCGACCGGGACTTTCGTGGATCTGGGTGGTGGCCGTTAATCGCAGCTCGTTCCCACGCTCCGCGTGGGAATGAATCCCGTGACGCTTTGCGTCACTCTCCAGAGCCGAACGCGGAGCGTCCGAAGCGGCATTCCCACGCATAGCGTGGGACCGATTGGGGTCAGAACGACCGCACAATCCGCCCCAACGTCTCCATCGCCTTCTCCGAATCTTCGGTCCACGGGCTGCCGTAATTCAACCGAATACAGTTGCGAAACCGCTGGGTCGGCGAAAAGATCGGCCCCGGCGCGATGCTGATACCTTGGGCCAACGCCATCTGGAACAGCTTCAGCGAATCCATCTGCGCGGGCAGTTCCAGCCACAAAAAGTAGCCGCCGGCCGGTTGGCTGACGCGGGTCTGTGCCGGGAAATAGCGGGCGATGGCCGCGAGCATGGCGCTTTGTTGTTCTTCGAGGGCGTAACGCAGTTTGCGCAGGTGGCGGTCGTAACCGCCGTGTTGCAGGTAATCGGCGATGGCCGCTTGCGCCGGCATCGAGGCGCAGAGTGAGGTCATGAGTTTCAGGCGTTCGATCTTCTGCGCGTAACGTCCGGCAGCGACCCAGCCGATGCGATAACCAGGGGCCAGGCTCTTGGCGAACGAACCGCAGTGCATCACCAACCCTTCGGTATCAAACGCTTTGGCCGGTTTCGGCGCCTGTTGACCGTAATACAGCTCGGCGTAGACGTCGTCTTCGATCAGCGGCACTTGATGGTGGCGCAGCAATTCCACCAGTGCCTGCTTCTTTGCCTCGGGCATGGTTGCGCCCATCGGGTTCTGGAAACTGGTCATGCACCAAACGACTTTGATCGGGTGACGCTCCAGCGTCTGGGCCAGCACTCCCAGGTCAATGCCATCCCGAGGGTGCACCGGGATTTCCACGGCCTTGAGTTTCAGCCGTTCCAGAATTTGCAGGCAGGCGTAAAACGCGGGCGCTTCAATGGCCACCAGGTCGCCGGGTTGCGTGACTGCTTGCAGGCACAGGTTCAAGGCTTCCAGGGCACCGTTGGTGATCAGCAGCTCCTCCATCGGCAGCATCAGCCCGCCGACCATGTAGCGCAGGGCGATTTGCCGACGCAATTGCGGGTTGCCCGGCGACAGGTCGGTGACGACCATGCGCGGGTCCATGTCCCGGGTCGCGCTGAACAGCGAGCGCGACAGGCGCTGCAACGGGAACAGGATCGGGCTGGGGAAAGCCGAGCCGAACGGGACGGTGTTCGGGTCCTTGATCGAGTCGAGCACCGAAAACACCAGTTCGCTAACGTCGACTTCAGTGGATTCATTGACCTGGCTGCTGATCACCGGCTCCGAAAACGGGCTCGGAGCATGCACGTTGACGAAGTAGCCGGAGCGCGGCCGGGCGCGGATCAGGCCGCGGCGTTCGAGCAGGTAGTAGGCCTGAAACACCGTGGACGGGCTCACGCCATAGGTCTGACTGGCGTAGCGCACCGATGGCACGCGCTGGCCGGGCCCGAGGACGCCGGAGCGGATCAGTTCAGCGATGTCGTCGGCGAATTTTTCGTAGCGTTTCATCGAGTGCCTGGATTTGATTTCAGTCAGAAAATCGAGGTGACTTCTTCGCGAGCAGGCTCGCTCCCACAGGTATTGCGGTGTCCTTGTGGGAGCGAGCCTGCTCGCGAATGGCGCCACTGCAGTCTAAGGGATCAGCGATTCATCGGCGCAACAAACCGGCTCTTGGCCTCGCTGTAAATCTCAGGCTCATCGCTGTCGACAATCCTGAACGTGATCGTCTGCGAACTGCTGCTTGGTCGTTCCGTAGTCATCGCCACCGACAGCGGCACATCGACAATCTCACCGGGGGCCAGGCTCAGCTGTGTCTTGCCTTGCAACTGGAAGCCGTCGCCCTCCACCAGGCTCAAACGATAGTCCTGGCGCAGCTGGGTTTTGTTGATGACCTTGAGGCTGTAGATGTTTTCGATCTGGCCCTGACTGTTCTCCCGGAAGAGGCCACGGTCCTTGCTCACGTCCAGCGACACCATGGGGCGCTCTACCAGTGCGAGGGCGAGGGCACCGATCATCAGCAGCAACACAGCGGTGTAACCGATCAGCCGTGGCCGCAGCAGGTGCGTCTTGCCACCCTGCAATTGATGCTCCGAGGTGTAGCTGATCAGCCCACGGGCATAGCCCATTTTGTCCATGATCGAATCACAGGCGTCGATGCACGCGGCGCAGCCGATGCACTCCATTTGCAAGCCGTCGCGGATGTCGATGCCGGTCGGGCAGACCTGCACGCACAGCTGACAGTCGATGCAATCACCCAGGCCGACTTGCGCCGGCTTCACTTCGCGTTTGCGCGCGCCACGGTTTTCGCCACGGGCCGCGTCATAGGAAATGGTCAGGGTGTCTTTGTCGAACATCACGCTCTGGAAACGTGCATAGGGGCACATGTGCATGCACACCGCCTCGCGCAGCCAGCCGGCGTTGATGTACGTGGCACCGGTGAAGAACAGTACCCAGTACAGGCTGACACCGCCCATTTGCCAGGTCAGCAGCTCTTCGGCCAATGGCCGGATCGGGGTGAAATAGCCGACGAAGGTCAGCCCGGTGAGCAGGCTGATCGCCAGCCACAGCGTGTGCTTAGCGGAGCGGCGCAGCAGTTTGTTCAAGCCCCACGGCGCGGCTTGCAGCTTGATGCGCTGGTTGCGTTCGCCTTCGGTGATTTTCTCGCACCACATGAAGATCCAGGTCCAGGAGCTCTGCGGGCAGGTGTAACCGCACCAGACTCTGCCTGCGAACACGGTGATCGCAAACAGACCGAACGCGGCGATGATCAACAGCGCCGACAGCAGGATGAAGTCCTGCGGCCAGAAGGTCGCGCCGAAGATGTGGAATTTACTTTCGGAAAGGTCCCAGAGCACCGCCTGGCGGTCGCCCCAATTCAGCCACACCGTGCCGAAGAACAGCAAAAACAGAAATCCCGCTCCGCTCAAACGCAAGGTGCGGAACAGGCCGGTGAAGCTGCGGGTGTGGATCAGGTTGTCGCTGGACTTGGCCTTCATCTTTGGACGCGAAGGCTCAAAAGTCTGTACCGCTGGGGTGCTTTCAACTAATCGGACGGGGATTCTATCGCTCATGGTCTGTCGCTCATCAGCCTCCATCAGGCCAGCGCACTATGAGCGTCGATCTGTTTGCATAACAGACTCAGGTATTGCAATAAAAAGCGGATCAGATGAACGTTGATCCGCCGCCTGCGACAACTTGAAGCACCTGCTCTGACAGTACGCAAACGCCTGTGGCACGCCTGCGCAGGTGTGATTGAGCAGTGTCAGTCAAATGACCGAACCACTGTCCGTCGCCTTCAAATGCCGGCGACCGTCCACCGCGCCTGCTACGGTCAATGCATCCGCTTCTGCTTCAGTGATGTAGATACGCTGGCCATCGAGTTCTACCGCCGACATGGCCTTTTCGGCGTCGGTGAAGATGGTGACGTCGGGGCACAGGCGAATTTCTTCGCCGTTTTCGGTGATGAAAAAGCAGGTCTCGTTTTCGATGCGCACAGTCATGATGAGGTCCTTTTTTTTGGCGAGTACGTAAACCTTAGGGCGCAATCGACGGCCATCGTTCGGTGCAACCGATTAATGGTCGGCGCGGTCCACCCTTTAACAACACGCATAAGGACAACAGCATGAACGCCTGGTGGCATGAGGTCTGGGTGACGCTGCAATCGGAGTTCGCCGACATCGGTGATGCTTCCCAATTGACGCGCATTACCGTGCGCCTGCTGATGGCGGCGGTGCTGGGTGGCATCCTCGGTTTCGAGCGCGAGCAAAAGGGCAAAGCCGCCGGGGTCCGCACCCACATGCTGGTGGCGTTGGGGGCGGCACTGTTCGTGCTGGTGCCGCAGATGTCCGGTGCTCAAGCCGACGCCATGAGCCGGGTGGTGCAGGGCGTCATCGCCGGGATCGGTTTCCTCGGCGCGGGGACTATTCTGAAAAATGCCGACGGCGATGAGGCCCACGTCAAAGGCCTGACCACCGCCGCCGGGTTATGGATGACCGCCGCCATTGGCGTGTCGGCCGGGCTGGGGCGGGAGGCGACGGCCGTGGTCAGTACGCTGCTGGCGTTGGCTATTTTCAGTGTGATGCCCAGAATCGTGCGGGTTTTCGAGAAGGACAAACTGGACAATTAGAAGTTGCCAGATGCACGGATAAAAGCGTCATCCAGATTTTCTGCACCCAAGTAATCGATATACTTATCGCCGTGAGTAAACTGTTTGAAATTATGGTTGTTAAACATATAAAAACGATCACAGTTGTACACAATTTGTTCGGTGTTGTGGGATGAAACTAACACTGCTACTCCCTCTTTGGCTGCTCCGTGCAAGCAGTTCCAAATGTACGGCGATGGCAGCACCGCCGCGCAGCGGTGCAGGGCGCGAGAGTCGCGAGATTCGCGACTCATTGAGCGAAATTTGTAGAAAACAGGGTGTTTACTAAAGGCTTGTCTGTCAGCGCCACGCAGCCGGATAGAGTTCCAGTGACATTTCTTCAAGCTCGCTGTTTGTCCGAGCCTGTCTTTTTATGTAAGTGTTCATCATGCTACTCAGTATCTCCGTGCAGGAGAACGCTCTACCGATACCCAAGAGTCGGGATTGCCAATCGTTCGCTGTGGCATCATCGATCAGTGAAGGATCCAGTGTTCGGGCTTCGTTCAGCAGCGCAGACGCGTAGAGTCGCACGGCGGGAGGGGACTCAGTCTCGGTACCGAACAAAGCGCTGGAGCTGTAGCGTGTAAACATACTCGACAGGCACAGCATCAGGGCGGCGCGATTGGGGCCGGTATCTTGAAGTCCGAGACCGACGACGGCTTGGCACAGTTGCTCCTGGTGCTCAGGTCGCAAGTGCCTGGACTCGTGTTGTGGATTATGTACATCGCCTTGGGCTACCTGCCAATGGGCAGCAAAGGCATCGTAGAGCTCATCCTGTTGTTGGGGAGTCACTAGCTTGTTCTTGACAGTGTTACGTTCAAATGCTTCCAGGAACGTGGCTGAATGGGGGGAGTTGCCCAGTACGCGACTGACCAGATTTTTCCCGATTTCACCCCGTGTAACTGCCGCATAGCGCGCGTTCAGGAACGGTTGTATGGCATAGACTTCCTTCAGGTTACCGAAATCGGCGGGTTCAAACGACTCGGTCTCAGCGTTGCGCGTGAAGAGGTAAGCGCTATTCCAAGGGATGACCTTGTGGTGAGTGAACACGATCTTTTCGAATAGCTCGGGCTCAAGGGCCAACACTTGCTCACCATTACCGGAAGTAAAGATATAGGTCACTTTGGACAAGTTTTCTTCTATTGCGTCACATGCCGAGGCCGCCTCCTTGATCGATGGTGTGTTCAGATAGGTGGTGCGTAGTTTCTCGGCGGATTGATGCAGGTCTGCCCGATTCGACGCCAGGTTCGCGGATAAGAGCAATTGATTGACGGCTACCTGGTATCGGTGCTCTGACCAATCAGCATCCGGCGCACTGGCGTTGAGCAGGTTAAACACCGTGGCCAGATCTACTTCGTCCGGACGAAGGAGCTCTTGGTTTTTGCTTTCCATCCAATGCGGCAGCAATTGAGTTTGAATAAACCGGGCGATGACCGGGTCCTTGGTATAGGAGGGCTCTTTCAGTAATACATCCGCCAGTGAGTTCCTGCTTCCGACAGGTAAATCACCCTCCAGAGGGAGCAGCCTTTCAATCACTGATCTCATTAAGGCGTTTCTTTGTTCTTCGTGCCTTGGATTAATGCTATTGATTGATAAAAGCAGGCCTTCATTGTAGTGGCTAAGGTGATTGATGTGATGGTCAATCTCCCTGACCACCTCATCCAAAAAATCTGGAGCCAATGAAATTGTTGTGCCAGTCAGATCGGTGTTGGAAAAATTTACGTGGTTAATACGAATGCTACTCAGGTCGGCTCGTGAAAAATCGCTGCCTGAGAAGTTGACCCTGTCTAGGTTTGCTCCAGTTAACTTGGCGTCGGTATAATTTACACGCTGAGAGTCAATTGAGCATAGTTCGATGTCTATTAGCTTTGCTCCGGAAAAGTCACTGTCGTTGATGCTTGTGTTCAATAGCGTTGAATTCTTCCATGTGCTGCCGCTGCATTGCAAATGATGCTGGGGTAGATTTTCGTGGTGTTCAATGTTGGAGTGGCTTAAGTTTATATTGTCAAGGTTTGCGTTTTTTAAATTTGCTGATCTCAAGTCTGCCATACAGAAAGTACATGAGCGAAGCATTATGGCTTTGGTCGTGGCTGGGATTGTATTGAGAACTTCGACTGCAGCTCGTCCTTCAGGTGGAGAGCATTCAGGGAGTGTTGATATTAGCAGTTTGACAAGCTCGTTATCGAGTTGCCATGGAAGTTCTGTGAATGATTCGGAGCATCCCAGATTTTCACATAGTGAGTAATCTGAAATTTTAGTTGATTCGTTGAGAGCATGGGCCGCGGAAGGAATAAGTGCTGAAATGCCACGAATTTTCAGGATGGATAGCCCGGTGCACAGATCATTAAGTACGCATATTTGTTCAGGCGTTGGTTTTTTTTCCGTATGAGCTAAAAATAGCTCGGAGATTTTTTCATCGAAACTGATTGGGGCCAGGCGAATTTGCGGGGCTGCTGGAGGAGTGGCAGGTAGAGCGGAAACGCCTTGTTTGAGGCTGGATTGATTTTGTTGAGGTTTCAACGCTTCTTTTACAAGGTATAGTGCGTCGCCAATTGAAATTTTTTCTCTGGTGCCGCCGAAATAATGACTCGCCCCTTGCTCCTCTGTTCGGTAGCGACTCTGGTTGACCAAGTGTTTTAATCCTTCGGGTGTGGTTGTTAAGTCGTGGCCCTTCAATTTGAGTATGTCGCCTTTGTTCTGCAGGTTTTGCAGATTCTGACTTAGTCGAGTTAGCGATTCTTTCGATTCGTGTTTTATCTGGCTGTTAATTGTTTGGTGGACGTAAACTTTAGGCATGCTGTGTTTGTCAATTTATTGGCAGGGCTATTAAAATAAAGAGTATTGAGGGGGCTGGGCTTTCAAAAAACGCGCAAATTTCTCTGCAGGGCATGCGCGAATGATATGAAAATCTCCGTCGTTAACTTCAGCAGATGACGTTAGGTTTGTCCTGAAAAGGTTCCTGGCACGGGGCAATTAATCACCCTGCTTGGTTGGTAGGCTGATGCAGCGCTTAAAATCACACGATAAAAAAACGGTGATAAGGTTGTCTTACTTTGCGATCTTTGAATGATTTAAAATTTTCTCGACTGAGGTAATGGATACAGGGTTTTCTCGCGGCAGGTCATGATTATTCGTGCCTTGATGAATTTAACTCCATCTTGTAAATAAATTACTTTTAGGTAAGTGACATTAAAGGTTTGGTTTTTTGTGTTCGGGATTGCACGTTTTGGTTTTTTTGGGGCGCTGTTATCTGGTCATACGTCAGGGTTTCCGACGAATGGTTGGTTTATGTTTATCCAAAGGACTATCACGAAACAGAAGAGAACCAGCGATATCTTTTGCTTCTTCCATTGTTCGCTTTGGTGCTCCCACGATCCGCATTTCGAAGAGACGTTTTGGGATGTTATCGGGTTGTATCTAGATCCACCGGATAAGGCATTGGTGCTCTGTTGCGATGAAAAAGCCAAGTTCAGGCCCTTGAGCGCACACAGCCCGGACTCCCTTTGGGAATCGGGCATATCCGCACGCAATCGCACGATTATGTCCGCCATGGTGTTGCCGCTGACCGAAAACTGACCCAGTAAAGGCTGTTCTGCCGACTGAAAACTGACCCAGGTGTTCAACTGTTTCTGCTCAATTTTTGAGCAGGAGAACCCAGGGTGATCAGCATGGAAATG
>NZ_AKJS01000171.1 GCF_000282215.1 Pseudomonas sp. GM21 | reverse complement strand
CCGGACGCAGCCTCGCAGGCTCGGCAGCTGCTACAGAACGCGTATTAGCTCACTCGATCCCCACCTGATTACGCCCATTGTGCTTCGCACGGTACAGCCCCTTGTCCGCCGCCGAGATCAATTGCCGGCAGTTGCTGCCCGGTTGCGGGACCACGGTAGACAGGCCAATGCTGACAGTCAGGTTTGAACCTTCTGTCGGTGCAATATGCGCAATCTTCAGCGCCGCCACGGTTTGGCGAAGTTTCTCCGCCACCAGACGTGCGCCGCCCGGCGTGGTATTGGGCAGCACCAACGCAAACTCTTCGCCACCATAACGGGCCGGCAGATCGGACGGACGAGCACCGGCGTCGCGGATCGCGTCAGCCACCTTGCGCAGGGCTTCATCGCCCTCCACATGACCGAAGTTGTCGTTGAAGGACTTGAAGTAATCGACATCGATCATCAGCAGCGACAGTTGGCTCTGGTCACGTTGCGCACGTCGCCACTCCAGTTCCAGGTACTCATCAAAATGCCGGCGGTTCGACAGCCCGGTCAAGCCGTCGGAGTTCATCAACCGTTGCAGCACCAGATTGGTGTCGAGCAGTTGCTGCTGGCTGACCCGCAACGCACGGTAAGCCGCATCGCGTTGCAACAGCATCGTGTAGGAACGCGAGTGATAGCGGATCCGCGCCACCAGTTCAATGTTGTCCGGCAGCTTCACCAGATAGTCATTGGCGCCGGCGGCAAACGCCGCGCTCTTGATCAGCGGGTCTTCCTTGGTCGACAGGACAATGATCGGAATGTCCTTGGTCGCCGGATGATTGCGGTACTCGCGCACCAGGCTCAGCCCGTCCAGGCCGGGCATCACCAGGTCCTGAAGGATCACCGTCGGCTTGATCCGGATCGCCTGGGCGATGGCCTGGTGCGGGTCGGAGCAGAAGTGGAAGTCGATGTTCTCTTCGTTCGACAACCCGCGACGCACGGCTTCGCCGATCATCGCCTGATCGTCCACCAACAACACCATGGCGGCGTTTTCGTTGGTTTTGAATTCGTCGAGCTGTAATTCATTCATGTGCGGTCACCTGAAGTACTACTTGGACCAGGATTGCTGCTAACGGTGGTCATCTCGCAAAAATCTCCAGCAATCGTGGCGCTATCTTGTCCAGTGGGCGAATTTCCATGGCTGCATCGATGGCTGCGGCCGCCTTTGGCATTCCGTATACCGCACTGCTTTTCTGGTCCTGAGCGATGGTCAGGTAACCTTGTTGGCGCATGAGTTTAAGCCCCTGGGCACCATCGCGTCCCATGCCCGTCAGCAAGACCCCTACGGCATCACCGTTCCAGTAATTGGCCACGCTCTCGAAAAACACATCTATCGAGGGCCGGTAGATTTCATTGACCGGTTCGGCGGTGTAGGCCAGCGTGCCGTTTTTCAGCAAGCGAATATGGTGGTTGGTGCCGGCCAGCAACACCGTGCCGGCCTGGGGCGCTTCACCTTCCACCGCCAGGCGCACGTTCAAGCCACTGGCGCTGCCGAGCCATTCGGCCATACCGGCAGCGAATACCTGATCCACATGCTGGACCAGCACGATGGCTGCCGAAAAATCTCGCGGCAACCCCTTGAGCAGAATTTCCAGCGCGGCCGGCCCGCCCGCAGATGAACCGATGGCGATCAGGTGTTGGCGCGAAGCGGAATTGCGATGCAGGCTCGGTGCCTGCGGGACTTGAGCGCTGCGGCCACCAATCAGCCAGCCGATGTTCATGATCTTGCGCAATAACGGGGCCGCCGCCTCTTGGGCGTTGCCGGCACCGAGGGCCGGGGTGTCGACCACATCCAGCGCGCCGTGGCCCATGGCCTCGAACACCCGGTGCACGTTTTGCTGGCGGTCGACGGTAACGATGACAATGGCGCACGGATTTTCGGCCATGATTCGCCGGGTAGCCTCCACGCCGTCCATGACGGGCATGATCAGGTCCATCAAAATCAGATCCGGCGTATTTTCGGCGCAAAGCTGCACCGCCTCCGCGCCATTGCCGGCCACCCAGATCACCTGGTGCCCCGGTTCAAACGCCAATGCCCGGCGTAAAGCCTCTACCGCCAGGGGCATATCGTTGACGATGGCGATTTTCATGCGCGTGCTCCTCCGATGAGCTCAACCACTGCATCAAGCAGGGCATCATCATGAAAACTGGCTTTGGCCAGGTAATAGTCAGCCCCGGCGTCCAGCCCACGACGACGGTCCTCTTCACGATCCTTGTACGACACCACCATCACCGGCAGAGATTGCAGGCGATTGTCACGACGCAACAACGACACCAGTTCGATGCCATCCATGCGCGGCATATCAATGTCGGTGATCAACAGATCGAAATTCTCGGAACGCAGGGCGTTCCAGCCATCCATACCGTCAACCGCCACCGCCACTTCATAGCCGCGATTGAGCAGCAGCTTGCGTTGCAACTCGCGAACCGTCAGTGAGTCGTCAACCACCAGAATTCGTTTACGCGCTGCTTCGGCCACTTGATTGCTGTGGCGGGCTATGCGCTCCAGGCGTCCGCTGTTGAGCAATTTGTCCACCGAACGCAGCATGTCCTCGACGTCGACGATCAGCACCACCGAGCCGTCGTCGAGCAAGGCCCCGGCGGAGATGTCCTGCACCTTGCCCAATCGTTCGTCCAGCGGCAATACGACCAGCGTCCGCTCGCCAACAAAACGCTCGACCGCCACGCCGTAAATCGCATCGCGCTCACGGATGACCACGACTTTAAGGGTTTGCTGACTGCTCTGGTTGACCGGTCGCTGTAACAGCTGACTCGCCGCCACCAGCCCGACATGCCGGCCTTCGTGCCAAAAATGCTGACGCCCTTCGACTTGCACAATGTCTGCCGGCTCCAGGTCGCACATGCGTTCGATGTGGGCCAGCGGAAACGCATAAGCCTCGTCACCGACTTCCACCACCAGGCTGCGGACCACCGACAACGTCAGCGGCACTTCGAGGTGGAAACGACTGCCCTCGCCCGCCGTCTGCTCCAGAACCACCGCGCCGCGCAATTCGCGGACCATGTGCTGAACCGCATCCAGCCCCACGCCACGCCCGGACACTTCGGTGACCTTGTCGCGCAGGCTGAAACCCGGCAGGAACAAAAACGTCAGCAGCTCTTCTTCGCTCAACTGCGCGGCGGTTTCGGCTGGGGATAACTGCCGCTCGACGACAGTGCGGCGGACCTTTTCCAGATCGACGCCATTGCCGTCATCGCTCAACTCCAGCACCAGCAGACCGGCCTGATGGGAGGCACGCAGGCGAATCAGTCCCTGCGCCGGTTTGCCGGCCAGTAACCGTTGCTCCGGGGATTCGATGCCGTGATCCACGGCGTTGCGCAACAAGTGCGTCAGCGGCGCTTCGAGCTTTTCCAGGACGTCGCGGTCGACCTGGGTTTTCTCGCCCTCGATCTCCAACCGAACCTGTTTGCCCAGGTCTCGGCCCAGATCGCGGACCATGCGCACCTGCCCGCTCAACACGTCGGCAAACGGGCGCATGCGACAGGCCAGCGCGGTGTCGTACAGCACCTGCGCCCGCTGACTGGCCTGCCAGGCAAATTCATCCAGCTCGGCGTTCTTCTCGATCAGCAGTTGCTGGGCCTGCGCCAGCAAACGCCGCGCATCTTCGAGCGCTTCCCGGGCCTCCAGACTCAAGGCGTGATCCTTGAGATGCACATTGAGGTTTTCCAGCGCCCGCAGACCATTGTTTTGCGTGCGTTTGAGGCGCTGCATGGTTGCCAGGTGCGGCTTGAGGCGCTGGGTTTCCACCAGGGATTTGCTCGACAGGTCGAGCAGGCTGTTCAAGCGCTCGGCCGTCACGCGCAGTACGCGCTCACCGTTTTCGGTGGTGCGTTTGGCCTTGCGTGGAGGCTCGACCGACGCAGCGAGTGGTGGCTCAACGAGCGGGACTGGCAGCTCGACGCGCGGCTGCTCTGGCTCACGCTCGGCCAAGACGGGCAGGCTGATCGACGCCGCGGGTGCCAGCGGATCAAGCAATTGCGCCATCAACGCCACATAGGTGTCGATATCCGCCGGTGTCAGGCTGTTGTTGGGCGTGGCGATGCGCATCAGCAAGTCGGTGCCTTGCAACAAGGCATCAATGTGTTCAGGCCGCAGGTACAGTTGCCCTTCCTGAGCACTGACCAGACAGTCTTCCATCACATGCGCAACGCTGACCCCGGCGTCGACGCCGACGATCCGCGCGGCGCCCTTGAGCGAGTGCGCCGCGCGCATGCAGGATTCGAGTTGATCGGCCTGGGTCGGGTCGCGCTCCAGTGCCAACAGGCCTGCGCTCAGCACTTGGGTCTGGGCCTCGGCTTCCAGGCTGAACAGCTCCAGCAACGAAGCGTCGCGCATTTGCTCGGGGGTCATGTGAGGCTCCGGGTCACGGCGGACAGCAGCTGTTCTTCGTCCAGCCAACGCAAGCTGCGACCTTTGAAGGGCAACACGCCTCGGGTGTATTTGCCGCTGGCCTGAGTGCCGGATTGTGAGGCGGCATCGAGAATTCGCTCGTCGATGGCATGAATGCCGTCGACCTCATCCACCGGCACCACCACCGGCCCACCGTGGGCAGCGATGATCAGCATACGCGGCATGACCCGCGCGCCGGAAGCCACGTTATTAGTCGCATCGAGCCCGAGCAGCTCCACCAGCGACAGGCACGCGACCAGCGCACCGCGCACATTCGCCACGCCGAGCAAGGCCCGTGAGCGCTGGTGCGGCAAGGAGTGAATGGCTTGCAGCGGCGCCACCTCCACGAGGCTGCGAGTGGCCAGCCCCAGCCATTCTTCGCCGAGCCGGAACATCAGCAGCGAGCGGGTTTTTACTTCGGTTTCGACCGTTGCCGAGTGTTGTACGCGGTCGTCCTGCTGCAAGGCGTAACGATCGAGCAAGCGCGTGGCGGCAGCCGAATACACCGCGCAATTGCGGCAGTGAATGTGCTCGGTCAGCAGCGGGCAGGACTTGTCGCCGTGGATACCGATGCGGTTCCAGCAATCGTCGATGGCCTGGGCATCTTCATGGGTGACGCTAAAGCTGTCGGAGGCGCTCATCGTTTACGCTCACTGTCAGCGCGCTCGCTGCGGGCGGCGCGGTCCTGCAATCGTCTGGCACCCGCCGCATCGCCCCGGGATCGCAGCAAGGCTGCCAGGTGCATCAACGCGTCGGGATGTTGCGGTTCAAGGTACAACGCCTTGCGATAAAAACCTTGGGCTTCGAAGGCGTTTGAGCTGACATCGCTGAGCAATCCCAACCAATAAAACACCTGGGCGACCGGTTCGTGGCTGCGCAAATACTGTTCGCACGCGGCGCGGGCTTCAACACTTTTGCCTTCGTTGGCCAGCACAGCGATGTTCGCCAGCAATGCGACGGCGTCCGAGGCTTTCGCCGTGTCGGGTGACGGCGTAACGGTTGCGAACGGACGAAGGCGCACGGGGGGCGGTGGCGCACTGCGCGCTGGTTGGCGCATCGGCAGCGGGGCCGGCACGAACACAGGAACCGGTTCAGGCTCCGGGACACTCTGACGGCTGAACGCAAACGACTGCGCAATGCCAATCGAGCGCATGCCAAAACGCCCCAATAAACCGCCCTCGGCCGGGCCGATAAACAACACGCCTTCGGCATGGGTCAGGCGCTTGAGCACTTCGAATACCTGCTGCTGGGTCGGTTGATCGAAATAGATCAGCAGATTGCGGCAGAACACAAAATCGTACGGTGGCTCGCTGGCCAGTAACGCCGGATCCAGCAGGTTGCCAACTTGCAAACGCACCTGTTCAAGCACGCGACCACTGAGGCGAAAGGCTTCGCCTTCAGCGCTGAAGTGCCGCTCACGATAGGCGATGTCTTGACCGCGAAACGAGTTTTTGCCGTACAGCGAACGCCGGGCTTTTTCCACCGACAGCGGGCTGACGTCCATGCCGTCCACTTTGAATTGATGTGGCTTGAGCCCGGCATCAAGCAAGGCCATTGCGATGGAGTACGGTTCTTCACCGGTTGAACACGGCAGGCTGAGAATCCGCAGCGCGCGCATGTTATTGATCTCGGCCAGTCGTTTGGTGGCCAGTTTCGCCAAGGTAGCGAACGACTCCGGGTACCGGAAAAACCAGGTCTCGGGCACGATCACCGCTTCAATCAGCGCCTGCTGCTCATCCTGCGAACGTTGCAGCGTGTGCCAATACTCATCGGCCGTCAGCGAGTTGGACGCGAGGCTGCGCTGGCGCACGGCGCGCTCGATGATCGCCGGTCCCACCGACGTTACGTCGAGACCGATGCGCTCTTTGAGGAAATCGAAAAACCGTTGATCGCTGCTCATGCCTGCTCCTCAAGCAGCGTCGGATCGAAGGGTGGCGACGGGAACAACAGCGCGCGAACGTGCTCATCGAGCAAATCGGCGACCCGCACCCATTGCAGCAGCCCCTGTGCATCTTCGCGCACCGGCCCCAGGTACGGCGCCTGACGATTGTCGAGGCCGTACGGCTGAAACTCCGCCGGGTTGCAGCGCAACGTATCCGTCGCCTGCTCCAGAATCAGCCCTAGCCTTTGGGTTGGGGTCGTCTCATCCGGACAGTAGTTGACCAGCACCAGCCGCGTGCTGGTGCGGGCCTGCGCCGGTTGGCCGAAGGTCAGCGCACTGAGATCGATCACCGGCACCACCGCGCCACGATAAGCAAATACCCCGGTGACCCAGTGCGGCGCTTTGGCAATCGGCTTCAGCGGCAGGCGCGGCAGCACTTCCGCCACCTCGATAGCCTGCAAGGCAAAGCGTTCGCTGCCGATGCGAAAAACCAGAAACAATGATTGTTTGACCGGCACCCCGGTACCGCGCTTGGCCGCGAGTTCGTTCATCAGACTTTGAATCGCGAAACGCCGCTGCGCAGCCCGACGGCCACCTGGCTCAGCTCATCGATGGCGAAGCTGGCCTGGCGCAACGACTCGACGGTCTGGCTGCTGGCATCGCCCAATTGCACCAGCGCGTGGTTGATCTGTTCGGCCCCGGTGGCTTGTGCCTGCATGCCTTCGTTGACCATCAACACCCGCGGCGCCAGTGCCTGAACCTGGTGGATGATCTGCGACAGCTGCTCGCCAACTTGCTGCACTTCGGACATGCCACGGCGCACTTCTTCGGAGAACTTGTCCATGCCCATGACCCCCGCCGACACCGCCGACTGAATCTCGCGCACCATTTGCTCGATGTCGTAAGTGGCCACGGCGGTCTGATCCGCCAGACGTCGCACTTCAGTGGCCACCACGGCAAACCCGCGCCCGTATTCACCGGCCTTCTCGGCTTCGATGGCGGCGTTCAACGACAGCAGGTTGGTCTGGTCGGCGACTTTGACGATGGTCACCACGACCTGATTGATGTTGCCGGCCTTCTCGTTGAGGATCGCCAGTTTGGCGTTGACCAGATCGGCCGCGCCCATGACCGAGTGCATGGTTTCTTCCATGCGGGCCAGGCCTTGCTGTCCAGAGCCAGCGGCCACCGAGGCCTGATCGGCGGCGGTGGACACTTCGGTCATGGTGCGCACCAGATCACGGGAAGTCGCGGCAATTTCCCGGGACGTCGCGCCGATTTCAGTGGTGGTGGCGGCAGTTTCTGTGGCGGTGGCTTGTTGTTGCTTGGACGTGGCAGCGATCTCGGTGACCGAGGTGGTGACCTGCACCGACGAGCGCTGGGCCTGTGATACCAGGGAGGTCAGCTCGGTCATCATGTCGTTGAAGCCGGTTTCCACCGCGCCAAATTCATCCTTGCGCTCCAGGTTCAAACGACCGCTGAGGTCACCGGTGCGCATGATTTCGAGGATTTTCACGATACGGTTCATCGGCGCCATGATCGCGCGCATCAACAACAGGCCGCAGAGCGCGGCCGCCAGTACGGCGATCAGCAAGGAAATGCCCATGACTATTTTGGCGGTGACGACGGCATCATCGATGGCTGCGACGTCTCGGTCTGCCACGCCTTTGTTGTGGCGCAAAATGTCCGTGAGTTTCGTCCGGCCCGCCGTCCAGGTCGGGGTCAGCTCTTCATTGAACATCTTGATCGCTTCGCCACCCTGGTTGCGTTTGTACAGCTCGATCACGGCTGACAGCGTCCGGTGGTAATCCTCATGAAGTTTTTCGAACGCGGCGTACTCGACTTTGTCTTCATCGGTTGTGACCGTCTCGCGATACAGCTCCATTTGCTCTTGCAGACGCGAGGCGTAGCCCTTGAAGTCCGAAGCCTCCTCAGCGCTGAGGTCCTGCCCTTGCTCCAGACCAAGCATGCCGAGCATTCGTAGATAACTTTCAGACCAGGCACTGCGGACCATCGAACTGTAATACAACCCGGGAAGCGCATCTTCGCGAACACTGGCTTCGCTGGACTCGATCTTCAACAACCGTGAATACGAGACGACCACCATCAACAGCATGATGGCGATGATTACTGCAAAACTCGCCAAAATGCGTTGGCGCAACGTCCAATTCTTCACAGTCAGTCCTCGGGGGTGGCTCAAATGCCGGGGAGTATAGCCGAGGGCGGTGTTTCATCTATAAGACAGTGTGCTTCGGCTCTCATCCGGGCGGGAAAGCGTCAGGTCAATCATGTGGGAGCGAGCCAGTTCGCGAATAACTATAACGCGGTGTCGCTGGCCGCCCCCCGACAACATTTGATCTTTAGCTCATCACTCCCGCACGACTTCAATTTGATCAATAACAAACTGTCCATTCGTCCTGATTTTTATGCTCTGGATACCTTGAAGGAGGCCAGAGTCAATCTGTTTTTCGGAATCGCTACCCGGCGGCCATGGAATATGCTGGGCATCAATCACGCCCTCCGGACCATTCATAAACCATACATCCAAATAAGGGATCAGCGACGTGTTATTACCGCCAGCCACCCAAAATTTGATGGCGCTTGCAGTACCCTCAAGCAACTCCAACGAGTACGTCATCATCTTGTCAGTGTAAGCATCAAAATTATAAAGCGCATTCCCGCTTACCCACCGACCGCCCCAATTCACATTGGCAATCTCCAGATACTGCTTCGGTTCCGTTACCTCAACATCAAGTAATGTCACCTTGAAAATATCGGTCGACATCACCTCACCAGCTTCTGTTATTGTTTGCAAATCAGCCAGTTCAAAATCCTCAATAACTTTGGACACAACAGGCTCCAAACTGATAACCGAGACAGAGCTCGATGCTAAATTCGCAACATACAAACAAGTACCTGCAGGGTGAACTGCGACGTCGAACGGGAGCGAGCCGACGGAAAAGCGCCGCACTTCTTTAAAAGTACTATTATCGATGACTACGACCGCATCTTCCGTATTCAAAGCCACATACACATAAAGGCCATCAGGACTAGACGCGATTGCAACTGGCGAACTTTCAACAACAGCAACCCCCACCACCACTTCAGTGTCGAGATCAACAAATGAAATAGTTCGACCCGAGTAATTACATACACAGAGGAGACGACCATCCCCGGAAATCGCGGCGTCAAACGGCTCTTTTCCGACGGCTATGGTATTGACAATTTTCCGAGCATCAGTATCAAACACCATTATTTCGCCGTTATCTTCTCCCGAAATGTAAGCTCTGGATTTAGTCGGGCTGATCGCGATCGCTTTGGGTGAGCCGCAATAATCTATCGAATAGACTTCCTCCAGGCGTTCAGCATCCAACACGTGAAACTGCGGCCCACTCAAGCTAGCGAAGTAAATGTATTGACCATCCGGACTATATTCCACTGAAGTATCCGACCCCACACCTGGCGTGGCCTTGATGGCTTTTAACGTCACCGCATCGAACAACCACCCACCATTCTGCCAACATACAATGAAGCGCTGACCATCCGGACTGACGGCAATAGCCCTCACGGCCCTATCTACTTTAAGGACATCGATTACCTCAGAGGCTTCAACATCAATAACCGAGATTTCACCTTCGGCATCGAGAGTATCGTGACATACAAAAGCACGCGTTCCATCTTTACTAAAAGCAACTGAAATCGGATTGCTACCTACGGGAATTACTGATGTTTCACGGGGATTATTAAAACTGCCGATGCAACTCTCAGCTTGCGAAGTAGTGGTCATTAAAATGGCTCCTGCCAATGGTTTGACAGGGGTATTGAATGCCCTAAACAGGGAGGCCGGCTACTGTCAGATTTGACAGTAGCCGGCTTATACCGATGGGTGGTGTTATCGAATATTG
Organism: Pseudomonas sp. GM21; assembly: GCF_000282215.1. Lineage (GTDB taxonomy): Bacteria > Pseudomonadota > Gammaproteobacteria > Pseudomonadales > Pseudomonadaceae > Aquipseudomonas. The sequence continues at coordinate 7,700 of NZ_AKJS01000171.1, read as the reverse complement.
AACAATCAATCGGTGCCCGTAAGTGCCTTGATCGGCCTACATGGAAGCCTGACGCACCTGCTTCTCCAACTCGGCCTTCAACCCAGGCTCCAGCTTCAACTGGCGCGCCAGCTCATCGAGGTAGGACTTCTCCATGAAGCTCTGCTCATCCACCAGCATCACGCTGGCGATGTACATTTCGGCGGCCATCTCCGGCGTGCTCGCGGCGCGGGCAACTTCCGCCGGATCCAGTGGCTTGCTGAGTTCAGCATGCAGCCACTGCTGTAATTCCTGATCGCTGTCGAGCTTGGTGAACTCACCTTCTATCAATGCGCGCTCTCGTTCATCCACGTGGCCGTCGGCTTTCGCTGCAGCGACCAGCGCCTTGAGAATCGCCTGGCTGTGCTGTTCAACTTGCGCCGCAGGCAAGCGGTCGAGTGTTTGCGGCTCAGTCTTCGGCGCGGTGCCCTGCTGTGCCTGCCAATTGCCAAAGGCTTTGTAGGCGACCACTCCCAATGCCGCAAGGCCGCCGTAGACGGCGACTTTGCCGCCGACGCTGCGGGCCTTTTTGCTGCCGAGCAACAAGCCCATGGCGCCTGCCGCTATCGCACCGCCGCTCGCACCCGAGAGCAAACTTCCGAGGCCACCCGAGCCACCGCTGGACGCCTTGTTCTGATGATTACCGGCCTTGTTCTGCAACAGATCCTGACCGGACTTGAGCAATTGATCGAGCAATCCACGGGTATTCATTTTTCAGCCTCCAGGAAAGGGATGTCCGGACACTAAGGCCACCAGCCTAGATCGAAAGTGCCCTGTCCCTTCCAGCGAGAGTGCTTCCAGATGTTGCTCACCTCTTGTAACGCCCAGGAGCCCATCGATTAAAACGATATACACTCAAGTGAATCTATAAAAACCGCCCACCGGGTATTTTCCACATGATGACCTTGCGTCAGATTCGTCATTTCATCGCCGTGGCCGAGACCGGCTCGATTTCCGCCGCCGCGCAAACCGCGTTTATTTCGCAATCGACCCTGACCCTGGCGATCCAGCAACTGGAGCAGGAAATCGGCGTCGGCCTGTTCAACCGTCACGCCAAGGGCATGACGCTGACCCACCACGGGCATCAATTCCTGCGCCAGGCACACTTGATCCTGGCCACCGTAGAGAACGCCAAGCGCAGCCTGCAACAGAGCACCGATCAGGTGGCCGGCCAGTTGATCATTGGTGTGACCAGCCTCGTTGCCGGTTATTACCTCGCGGATTTGCTCACCCGTTTCCAGCGCGCCTATCCCAATGTCGAGATTCGGGTAATGGAGGATGAACGCCCCTACATCGAGCATTTGCTGGTCAGCGGCGAGATCGATGTCGGCGTGCTGATCCTGTCCAACCTCGAAGACCGTCACGCCCTGCAAACCGAAGTCCTGACGCATTCCCCTCATCGCCTATGGCTGCCGGCCCAGCATCCTCTGCTGGAACACGACAGCATCAATCTCGCCGACGTGGCGCGGGAACCGCTGATTCAACTGAACGTCGATGAAATGGACCGCAACGCTCAGCGCATGTGGTCCGCCGCATCGCTGCAACCACGCATCACCCTCAGGACAGCTTCGACCGAGGCGGTGCGAAGCCTGGTGGCCGCAGGTTTGGGCGTGTCGATCCAGCCCGACATGACGTATCGCCCGTGGTCACTGGAGGGCGACATTATCGAAGCACGGCCCATTGCCGACCTGAGCCAGACCCTCGACGTCGGCCTGGCCTGGCGCCGAGGCACCGCGCGGCCGGCGTTGGTAGACCCGTTCCTGACTGTCGCCCGCGAGCAACCCCACGGCGGGCGAAAGCCATCTATTTAATCGAACGCAGCCTTCAGTATTTAGAATTTGTCGACCTCGGGCCCGCGCACTAGTCTTGATGCATCTATATAAGACGGCCGGGCCCCAGTCACAGGGAGCAGCATGGCCACACAAGAAAAGAGAACCCGAAAAATGGCTGGCGCGCAGACCCCGTTGTTTACCGCGTTGTTGATCGATGGTGAGTTGGTCCCAGGCCAAGGTTTTGTCGAACCGATCCTCAACCCCGCCACCGGGGAAGTGCTGACACACATCGCCGAAGCCAGCACCGAGCAAGTCGAAGCCGCCATCCTCGCCGCCCACCGCGCCTTCGCCGGTTGGTCACGGACCACGCCGCAGCAACGTTCAAACCTGCTGCTGGACATTGCCAACGCCATCGAAAAACAAGCCGACCTCCTCGCCCGCCTCGAATCGCTGAACTGCGGCAAACCGCTGCATCTGGCCCGCCAGGACGACTTGAGCGCGACGGTCGATGTGTTCCGTTTCTTCGCCGGCGCCGTGCGATGCCAGACCGGCCAGCTCAGCGGCGAGTACCTGCCGGGCTACACCAGCATGGTGCGTCGCGACCCTATCGGGGTCGTCGCATCAATCGCGCCGTGGAATTACCCGATCATGATGGCCGCGTGGAAAATCGCCCCGGCCCTCGCCGCCGGCAACACGCTGGTGTTCAAGCCCTCCGAACACACGCCGCTGTCGATCCTGGCCCTGGCGCCTGCGCTGGCCGAGATCCTTCCACGCGGCGTGATCAACATCGTCTGCGGCGGCGGTGAAGGCGTTGGCAGCCATTTGGTCAGTCATCCTAAAGTGCGCATGGTGTCGTTGACGGGGGATATCGTCACCGGGCAAAAAATCCTCCAGGCCGCCGCCAAAACATTGAAACGCACCCACCTCGAACTGGGCGGCAAAGCCCCGGTGATCGTGTGCAACGATGCGGACATTCAAGCGGTGGTCGAAGGCGTGCGCACTTACGGTTATTACAACGCCGGCCAGGATTGCACGGCAGCGTGCCGGATTTATGCACAGGCCGGAATTCATGACCGTTTGGTGGCCGAACTCGGCGCGGCGGTCAGCAGCCTGCGCTTCGCCGGCAAACGCGATGCCGACAACGAAATCGGGCCGCTGATCAGCACCCGCCAACGCGACCGAGTGGCCAGTTTCGTCGAGCGCGCCCTCGGTCAGCCGCACATCGAACGCGTGACCGGTGCGGCGGTGCATTCCGGTGCCGGCTTCTATTACCAGCCAACGTTGCTGGCCGGTTGCAAGCAGACCGATGAGATCGTCCAGCGCGAAGTGTTCGGGCCGGTGGTCACCGTGACCTGTTTTGATGGACTCGAACAGGCGGTGGACTGGGCCAACGATTCCGAATACGGCCTTGCCTCGTCGGTCTGGACCCAGAATCTGGACAAGGCGATGCAGGTCTCGGCGCGCTTGCAGTACGGCTGCACCTGGATCAACAGCCATTTCATGCTGGTCAGCGAAATGCCCCACGGCGGCCTGAAGCGATCGGGCTACGGCAAAGACTTATCCAGCGATTCGCTGCAGGACTACAGCGTGGTGCGACACATCATGGCCCGGCACAGCCGGGAGCTTTGAGCGGCAAGCTTCAAGTTGCAAGCCAAAAGCAGATCGCTGTGTCTTGCAGCTTGAAGCTTGCCGCTTGCAGCTACTCTTAACAAAAACCTAAAAAACAAAGAGGTGTGTCCCATGTTCGTGCACAAGACCGCACTGCTCAGTGCAATCACTACCGCGCTGCTGGCGAGTGCCAGCATCCAGGCCGCCGAACCGCTGAAAGCAGTCGGCGCCGGCGAAGGTCAGCTGGATATTGTGGCCTGGCCCGGTTACATCGAACGTGGCGAAAGCGACAAGGCCTACGACTGGGTCACCGGTTTCGAGAAGGAAACCGGCTGCAAGGTGAACGTCAAGACCGCCGCCACTTCCGACGAGATGGTCAGCTTGATGGCCAAGGGTGGTTACGACCTGGTGACTGCATCCGGCGACGCCTCGCTGCGGTTGATCGCCGGCAAGCGTGTGCAACCGATCAACACCGCGTTGATCCCGAACTGGAAGAACCTCGATCCGCGCCTGAAAGATGCGCCTTGGTACGTGGTCAACAACCAGACCTACGGCACCCCCTATCAGTGGGGTCCGAACGTGTTGATGTACAACACCAACGTGTTCAAGACCGCGCCGACCAGCTGGGGCGTGGTGTTCAATGCGCAAAACCTGCCCGACGGCAAGCCGAACAAGGGACGCGTGCAGGCGTATGACGGCCCGATCTATATCGCCGACGCGGCGCTGTACCTGAAAGCCACCCAGCCTGAACTGGGCATCAAAGACCCGTACCAACTCACGGAAGCGCAGTACAAAGCCGTACTCGATCTGCTTCGAGCCCAGCAGCCGTTGATCCACCGCTACTGGCATGACACCACCGTGCAGATGAGCGACTTCAAAAACGAAGGCGTGGTCGCGTCCGGTGCCTGGCCGTATCAGGTCAACGGCCTGATGAACGAGAAGCAGCCGATTGCTTCGACCGTTCCAAAAGAAGGCGCCACCGGTTGGGCCGACACCACCATGTTGCACGCCGAGGCCAAGCACCCGAACTGCGCGTACAAGTGGATGGACTGGTCGCTGCAACCGAAAGTCCAGGGGGATGTGGCGGCCTGGTTTGGTTCGTTGCCAGCAGTGCCAGCGGCGTGCACCGGCAGTGAGCTGCTCGGCGCTGAAGGCTGCAAGACCAACGGTTTCGACCAGTTCGAAAAGATCGCCTTCTGGAAAACCCCACAAGCTGAAGGCGGCAAGTTCGTGCCGTACAGCCGCTGGACCCAGGACTACATCGCGATTATGGGCGGCAGATAAGCCCTTTGTAGCAGCTGCCGAGGCACGAGGCTGCGTTGCGCGTCCGCAGGACCGCCCTCGAGGCCGCTGCGCAGCCCAACGCAGCCTCGTGCCTCGGCAGCTGCTACACGGTAGTCATCACGATTCAGATTTTCAGAAGTCCAGGCAGGGCCGCCGCTGTGACGGCCCTCGTCTTTTTGGAGCACCGCACCATGACGCTTGCAGTCCAGTTCACCAACGTTTCCCGTTTGTTCGGCGAAGTGAAAGCCGTAGACCGGGTTTCTATCGACATCCAGGACGGCGAGTTTTTCTCCATGCTGGGCCCTTCCGGCTCGGGTAAAACCACCTGTTTGCGCCTGATCGCCGGTTTCGAACAACCGAGTGCAGGCTCGATCCGCATTCATGGCGAAGAAGCCGCCGGCCTGCCGCCGTATGAGCGCGATGTCAACACCGTGTTTCAGGATTACGCCCTGTTCCCGCATATGAACGTACTCGACAATGTCGCCTACGGATTGAAAGTCAAAGGCGTCGGTAAAACCGAGCGCCAGAAACGCGCCGAAGAAGCCCTAGACATGGTCGCCCTCGGCGGCTACGGCGAGCGCAAACCGGTGCAATTGTCTGGCGGTCAGCGCCAGCGTGTGGCTCTGGCCCGCGCCTTGGTCAATCGCCCGCGTGTGCTGCTGCTCGACGAGCCGTTGGGTGCCCTCGATTTGAAGCTGCGCGAACAGATGCAAAGCGAGCTGAAAAAACTGCAACGCCAGCTCGGCATCACCTTCATCTTCGTCACCCACGACCAGACCGAAGCGCTGTCGATGTCTGACCGCGTGGCCGTGTTCAACAAGGGACGCATCGAGCAGGTCGACACGCCGCGCAATCTCTACATGAAACCGGCGACGACCTTTGTCGCGGAGTTCGTCGGCACCTCCAATGTGATTCGCGGCGATCTGGCGAAGCAGTTGAGCGGCAATCCGCAGCCGTTTTCGATTCGCCCGGAACACGTGCGTTTCGCCGAAGGACCGTTGGCCAGCCACGAGATTGAAGTCAGCGGTTTGCTGCACGACATTCAGTACCAGGGCAGCGCCACGCGCTATGAGATGAAACTGGAAAACGGCCAGACCCTGAACATCAGCCAGGCCAACAATCAATGGCTGGATGTCAGCGCCCGGCACCAGACCGGGCAACGCATCAGCGCGCGCTGGGCACGGGAAGCGATGATCCCACTGCACGACACCGTTGCCGGCGGGGTATGAAATGAACACCGTGGCTATCCCTCAAACCCCAGCCAGCGGTTCGCCGTTGCGCAGGTTTTCCAACCTACTGTACCGCCGGCCGAACCTGTACCTGTCGATGCTGCTGGTGCCGCCACTGCTGTGGTTCGGCGCGATTTATCTCGGCTCGTTGCTGGTGCTGCTGTGGCAAGGTTTCTACACCTTCGATGACTTCACCATGGCGGTCACGCCTGACCTGACCCTGGCCAACTTTGCTGCGCTGTTCCAGCCATCGAACTTCGACATCATCCTGCGCACCTTGAGCATGGCCGTGGTCGTGTCCATCGCCAGTGCCATCGTCGCGTTCCCGATTGCCTACTACATGGCGCGCTACACCACCGGCAAGACCAAAGCGTTTTTCTACATCGCGGTGATGATGCCGATGTGGGCCAGTTACATCGTCAAGGCGTATGCCTGGACCTTGCTGCTGGCCAAGGGCGGCGTCGCGCAGTGGTTCGTTCAGCACTTGGGACTGGAGCCGGTGTTGCAGTTCGTGCTGGGCATTCCCGGCGTGGGCGGCAGCACCTTGTCGACTTCGCATCTGGGCCGCTTCATGGTGTTCGTCTACATCTGGCTGCCGTTCATGATCCTGCCGATTCAAGCATCGCTGGAACGTCTGCCGCCGTCCTTGTTGCAAGCCTCGGCCGACCTCGGCGCCAAGCCGCGCCAGACGTTCATGCAAGTGATTCTGCCGCTGTCGATTCCGGGCATCGCGGCGGGTTCGATCTTCACCTTCTCCCTGACACTAGGCGACTTCATCGTGCCGCAACTGGTGGGCCCACCGGGCTACTTCGTTGGCAGCATGGTGTACGCCCAGCAAGGTGCGATCGGCAACATGCCGATGGCCGCAGCCTTCACGCTGGTGCCGATTGTGTTGATCGCCATTTACCTGACTATCGTCAAACGACTGGGGGCCTTCGATGCACTCTGACAAGGCTTCATGGGGTCTGAAAATCGCAGCCTGGGGTGGATTGGTGTTTCTGCACTTCCCGATCCTGATCATCTTCCTCTACGCCTTCAACACCGAAGACGCGGCGTTCAGTTTTCCGCCCAAGGGGTTCACCCTGAAGTGGATTGGCGTGGCGTTCTCACGGCCGGACGTGCTGGAAGCGATCAAGCTCTCGCTGCAGATCGCCTCCGTCGCGACCTTGATCGCCATGGTCCTTGGCACGCTCGCTTCCGCGGCGTTGTATCGTCGGGACTTCTTCGGCAAGCAAGGCATCTCGCTGATGCTGATCCTGCCAATTGCCTTGCCGGGGATCATTACCGGGATCGCGTTGCTGGCGACGTTCAAGACGCTGGGGATCGAGCCGGGGATGTTCACCATCATCGTCGGTCACGCGACCTTCTGCGTGGTGATCGTCTACAACAACGTCATCGCCCGTTTGCGTCGCACTTCGCACAGTTTGATCGAAGCGTCCATGGACCTCGGCGCCGATGGCTGGCAGACCTTCCGCTACATCGTCCTGCCGAACCTCGGCTCGGCACTGCTGGCCGGCGGTATGCTCGCGTTTGCCCTGTCGTTCGACGAAATCATCGTCACCACCTTCACCGCCGGCCATGAACGTACCTTGCCGCTGTGGCTGCTCAACCAGCTCAGTCGCCCACGGGACGTGCCGGTGACCAACGTCGTCGCGATGCTGGTAATGATCGTGACCATGCTGCCGATCCTCGGCGCCTATTACCTGACCCGGGGTGGCGAGAGTGTGGCGGGCAGTGGCGGGAAATAACTAACTCACGGACAACGACTACCCCTGTGGGAGCGAGCCTG
>NZ_AKJS01000170.1 GCF_000282215.1 Pseudomonas sp. GM21 | reverse complement strand
GGTCTTCCTGAAACACCGCATCGTCTGATTGCACGACTGCTTCGCAGCCGAACGCAGGCTTCGCCAGCTGCTACAAAGTGCGGTTTGGCTTAACTGACTGGCATTAGCCTTTGGACTGCCTTTTTTGTTGTGCACAGGATCGTTCTCAACGCTTCACGCGCCCAAGGTTATTGAGTCACGCAGCGAGTAGTCGTAGTGACCCGTGTCACTTCACCGGCTCCACTTGCGTTACCTGTAACATTGGTGTCGTCTACGGTTTCGCAGGTTTTTTCTACGGGTGGTAGAGGGGGTGGCGGAGGGGGTGGACTGGAGCAACCAGTGAGGATCGCAACGCAAAAGGCGAGCGACAGCGGCGAAAAAGCACGTTTTCCAAGACTGTTCATAAGCTGACCCGCGGTAAGTAATGGATGCTTTCCGCGACACGACGACAACACCGCGAAGCCGCGGACCGGTCACAGAAAAATTTACCTTCCCGTTTCTTATAGACCAGTCACCGGCCAATGCCAGCAAATAAGGTGTTCAGGCTGATTTGACCGCGAAAAACGACAGCCTCTACTCGTCCCCGCCCGGGCGATGCAACCTGTTGCTCTGCAGTTCGTAACGCAGCTCTTCGATCAACGACGCCACCGCTTGCGGCGAGTTGAGGCTCGTCACCTTCAATCCACTGACCACCAGGTCGACCTCACCTGACGCCGGGTGATACAGCTTCACCGTCACCGAATTATCGCCCGACACACTGCATTCACAGGCACGGGGAGAAAAGTGCTGTTCAAGCAACGCACGCAATTGCGCCAAGTGAATCATGGCGATTCACCCATCGGCTGACGGGCAACCTCGTCAATGGAGAGGGTGTTGAGTGGGCGATGCATGTGGCGGTTCCTTGGGCTCTTTCGTCGTGGACACAAAGCGGTCAAAGACTCGTTTCGCATCCTGACAGCCTATTCGCCGGTGCCTGGTACCAACACCTCCATTTGCACTGACTGCACTAGTGCATTTGCACCTATTGCCGGGAGAACAATCCTCGCTCACGCGCCCAGACAATCGCCTCGCTGCGACTGTGAACGCCCAGTTTTGAGTACACCATCGAAACGTGATTACGCACCGTGTTGGGCGCCAGTTTCAGACGCACGGCGATTTCTTTGTCGGCCAAACCTTCGCAGATCAGGCCGAGCACATCACGCTCGCGGGCAGTCAGCTCGGTGAAGGACGCGCCGGGCAACGTCGGCGCGTTAACGCTTTTCACATTGGCCAGTTTTTCGATCAGCGTGCGGCTGAACCAAGAGGCGTCTTTCATGACTTCCTCGATCGCCGCGACCAGCTCAAGCTCGGTGCGCTTGCGTTCGGTGATGTTCATCAGCACCAGCAGGTAGCAGGTACTGCCTTGAATGTTCACGGTGTCGGCCGACACCGTGCAATCGATCACTTCCCCGGTTTTTTTACGGACTCTGATATCGACACGGTCCAGGCTTGCGGCCTTCTCGAGTGCCGAAAACAAGCGCGTGCCTGCGCCCGAGTCGGCGAAGAAATCAATCTGCACCACGGTTTTGCCGAGCACTTCTTCACTGGGATACGCGAGTGTGACGAGGAAGGCTTCGTTGGCATCGAGCACCCTTTGATCCTCGGCACTGCACACCAGCGTCGGCACCGGTGTCAGGCGAAAGGCCTTGGCAAAGCGCTCCTCGCTCTGGCGCAGCGCGATTTCGGCTTTGTGCCGAGGCTCCATGTCGACGAACGAAAACAGCATGCAGTCTTCTTCGTTCAACTCCAACGGTTGCCCCGCGACGATCACCTGTTTGCTGCCCCCGTCAGGCAATCGCAATTCAGCCTGCATCTGTGGAATCGTGGCGTGCTCGCGCAAACGCTCAATCGCCAGGCCTTTGTTTTCTGCGCCTTGCAGCACGTCCAATTCGTACGTCGACACCCCAATCACCTGATCACGGGTATAACCAGTCATTTCCAGAAAACCGCTGTTGACCTTGATATAACGCAAATCGCTGAGGCGACAAATCACGGCCGGAGCCGGGTTAGCGTTGAACGTCTTTTCGAATCGCTGCTCGGCGCTGGCCCACTCGGTGACGTCGTCCATGATCAGCACCAGTGACTCGGGTTCACCGGCGCTGTCCGCCAGCACCATGCTACGCACCCTGTGCACCCAGGTGCGTTCTTCATCGTCGGCAGGCGTCACTTCAACCAGCACATCGTCGAACGTTTCGCCCTGGGCGACGCGGCTGATCGGGTATTTAGCCTTTGGCACCGGGTGATGATTGCGATAGCGCAAGGCGAAGCGCTTGGCGTACTCCCTGGCATTGGCGCCCAGTTCGCGCAGCTGCCCGACACCGTGCATGGCCAGTGCCGCGTCATTGGCCCAAATAATCGTCTGGTCGAGCTCCAGCAGAATCACGCCGTCGGACAAACCCGCAATGATCTGCTGCAACTGGCGACGATTGGTGTCGGTGCTCAGGACGTCCTGGCTCATGGGTACTCCGTCAGTAAAACGGGGCTTTTATAACCCCGTGAAGAGTACGACCGCGCAGGGATTGGATCGTGCGTAGAACCTGTGCCTGCCGAAGCGCACGTCAGTTGTTTCAGGCCGAGGGTTGCCCACTGGCAATCGCCGCCGACGCCGCCAGCATCGCCCGCAGCAACACCGCACACCCCGCCGCCAAATCATCCGGCGCGGCATTCTCGATTTCGTTGTGGCTGATACCGCCCTCACACGGTACGAAAATCATCCCGGCCGGGCCGAGTTCGGCGAGGAAGATTGCGTCGTGCCCTGCTCCGCTGACGATGTCCATGTGCGACAAGCCCAGACCTTGGGCCGCGTTACGCACCGCTTGGACACAGCCCTGGTCGAAGTACAGCGGCGGGAAATCTGCCGTCGGGGTGAGTTCGAAGGTCAGGCCGTGTTCATCGCAGGTGGTTTCGATCACTTGTCGAACTTCGGCGATCATCGAGTCCAGGCGTGCCGGCTCCAGATGCCGGAAGTCGAGGGTCATGCGCACTTCGCCGGGGATGACGTTGCGGGAGCCGGGATAGGCTTGCAGGCAGCCGACGGTGCCGCAGGCGTGGGGTTGATGGCCCAGCGCGGCGCGGTTGACTGCACCGACGATCACCGCTGCGCCGACCAGCGCGTCCTTGCGCAGGTGCATGGGGGTCGGGCCGGCGTGGGCTTCGACGCCGCGCAGCTTGAGGTCGAACCATTTCTGGCCGAGCGCGCCCATTACCACGCCGATGGTTTTGTGATCGTCTTCAAGGATCGGGCCTTGCTCGATGTGTGCTTCAAAATAAGCGCCCACCGCATGCCCACTGACCTGACGCGGACCGGCGTAGCCGATGGCGTTCAGCGCCTGGCCCACGGTGATGCCTTCTGCATCGACTTTGGCGAGGGTTTCTTCGAGGGTGAATTTTTCGGCGAAGACGCCGGAACCCATCATGCACGGGGCGAAGCGCGAGCCTTCTTCGTTGGTCCAGACCACGACTTCGAGTGGCGCTTCGGTTTCGATTTTCAGGTCGTTGAGGGTGCGCAGTACTTCGACACCGGCCAGTACGCCAAAGCAGCCATCGAACTTGCCACCAGTGGGCTGGGTGTCGATGTGGCTGCCGGTCATGACCGGTGGCAGGTTCGGGTTACGGCCCGGACGGCGGGCGAAGATGTTGCCGACGGCGTCGACGCTGACGGTGCAGCCGGCGTCTTTACACCAGTTGACGAAGATGTCGCGGGCCTGACGATCGAGGTCCGTCAGGGCCAGGCGACAGACGCCGCCCTTGACCGTGGCGCCGAGTCTGGCCAGTTCCATGAGGGATTGCCACAGGCGGTCGCGGTTGATGTGCTGATGGGTGGATTGCAGAACGTCTACGGCAGCGTTCATGGTGATCTCCTCAGGCTTTCTACTGATAGTTCCCACGCTATGCGTGGGAATTCATCCATGGACGCTCCGCGTCCGCATTTGGGACGCAGAGCGTCCCGAGCTGCATTCCCACGCAGAGCGTGGGAACGAACATCTTTCACACCGCCGATTTCGCGACAGACGGGCTAGGTCGCAACGAGCACAACCCGTAATAAATCACCCCACCCAACGCCGAGCCGGTAAACCAGCCATAGCTGTAAAACCAGCTGAACGCATCGCTGCCCAGTGACAGCAGGGTCAACACCACCGGCACTCCAAACGCGATAAATCCGAACCAGTTCCAGGCCGGATAAACGTCATCGCGATAGAGCCCGGCCAAGTCCAGTTGCTGTTTCTTGATCAGGAAATAGTCCACCACCATGATCCCGGCGATTGGCCCGAGCAGGCTGGAATAGCCCAGCAGCCAGTTCGAGTAGACCGTTTCCAGGCTCAGGTCAGAGACGATCAGCCCGAGCTTTTTCAGCAACTCATGCCCCATCAGTAACAGCCCCACCACCCCGGTGAGCAACACCGCTTTGGTGCGGTTGATCAACTTGGGCGCGACATTCTGGAAATCGTTTGTCGGCGAAACGATGTTGGCGGCGGTGTTGGTCGACAGCGTGGCGATGATGATCAGCGCCATGGCCAGCGCGACCCAGACCGGGCTCTGGATATGCCCGATCAGCGTTACTGGATCGGAGACGGTCACGCCCACCAGTTTCACCGAGGCGGCGGTCATCACCACGCCCAGCGACGCAAACAGGAACATGGTCAACGGCAGGCCGATAATCTGCCCGACGATCTGGTCTTTCTGGCTCTTGGCGTAGCGGCTGAAGTCGGGAATGTTCAACGACAAGGTGGCCCAGAAGCCGACCATCGCGGTCAGGCCGGCGGCAAAATAACCTGCCACGCTCGCCCCTTCCGGACGCTTGGCGGGGATCGCCAGCAACTCGGTCATCGACACATTCGGCAGCGCCCAGAACAGCAAGCCCACACCGACCAATATCAACAGCGGCGCGGACAGGGTTTCCAGCCATTTGATCGACTCGGCGCCGCGAATCACCACCCACAGGTTCAGCGCCCAGAACACCATGAAACCGATGACTTCGCCGGTGCCGCCCAACGACTTCCAGCCCTCGAACACCGAACCGAGAAACAAGTGAATGGCCAATCCGCCGAACATCGTCTGAATCCCGAACCAGCCACACGCCACCAGGGCGCGGATCAGACAAGGAATGTTGGAGCCGAGAATGCCGAAGCTCGAACGCAGCAACACCGGAAACGGAATGCCGTACTTGGTGCCGGGGAAGGCGTTCAGCGTCAGGGGAATCAGCACGATGATGTTGGCAAACAGGATCGCCAACAGCGCCTCACCCACCGTCAACCCGAAGTACGCGGTCAGTACGCCGCCCAGGGTGTAGGTCGGCACGCAGATAGCCATGCCGATCCACAGCGCAGTGATGTGCCATTTGTTCCAGGTGCGTTCATGCAGCTTGGTGGGTGCCATATCGTGGTTGTAACGGGGACTGTCGAGGACGTCGCTGCCGGCTTCGAGCTCAAACAAGCCTTCGCGCTCGGTCACTTGCGATCTGATCTGTTGCATGGCCGCTCCACTGTTCTTTGAATTATTTTTTGCTCATCAGGTGCCGGGCCATCAATAAACGTGCCGGGCAACCCGATTGAGCATCGGGCAGTTCCACAAAACGTTACAACCAACTGTTTTTATTCATATATCCAGCGAATCTTCGGTGACCTGTCCGTTCACTCAGGCCGAGTGCCAGGCAAGTTGTCCGAACCGTCAGGACTCAATCTGGTGCATCACACTTTTTCTCACCGTCGCGCATCAACCATAGACCATCCTCAAGCAGCTGATTTCACATAGGAAATCTTGTCTATTTTTAGAACCTGTCAAGTGCGTCAAAATAGTGAACAGCCTCACCATTTTGGTGATTTTCGTTTTTATTCTTTATTTATCAATACGTTAAAATAGCCATAAGCTTATATAAATTATTCTTGCTGATTTCTTGAACTAAGACTAGCTTCAATTCCTGACAGCGTTGGCAGGAATACACCTGTTAACGGCAGATTGATATAAAACACTTAGAACCGGCATAAGCCGGTCATTGCCTGCGAGGAACTCGGAATGTCTCTGTTGATCCGTGGCGCCACCGTTATTACCCATGATGAAAGTTATCGCGCCGACGTCTATTGCGCCGACGGCGTGATTAAAGCCATTGGCGAAAACCTTGATGTTCCGGCGGGTGCCGAAGTGCTCGACGGCAGCGGCCAGTACCTGATGCCCGGCGGCATCGATCCGCACACGCACATGCAGCTGCCCTTCATGGGCACCGTGGCCAGTGAAGACTTTTTCAGTGGCACCGCAGCGGGACTGGCCGGTGGCACCACGTCGATCATCGACTTCGTGATTCCCAATCCGCAGCAATCGCTGATGGAGGCGTTTCACCAGTGGCGCGGCTGGGCCGAGAAGTCGGCGTCGGATTACGGCTTCCATGTGGCGATCACCTGGTGGAGCGAACAGGTGCGCGAAGAGATGGCTGAGTTGGTCAGCCAGCATGGCGTCAACAGCTTCAAGCACTTCATGGCCTACAAGAACGCGATCATGGCGGCGGACGACACGCTGGTGGCGAGTTTCGAGCGCTGCCTGGAGCTCGGCGCGGTGCCGACCGTGCATGCGGAAAATGGCGAGTTGGTCTATCACCTGCAACGCAAATTGATGGCCCAGGGCATCACCGGCCCGGAAGCGCATCCACTGTCGCGGCCTTCGCAGGTTGAAGGCGAAGCGGCCAGTCGGGCGATCCGTATCGCCGAGACGCTGGGTACACCGCTGTATCTGGTGCATGTCTCGACCAAAGAAGCCCTCGACGAAATTACCTACGCCCGCAGCAAAGGCCAACAGGTCTACGGCGAAGTGCTGGCCGGGCATCTGCTGCTGGACGACAGCGTCTATCAACACCCGGACTGGCAGACCGCCGCCGGTTACGTGATGAGCCCGCCCTTCCGTCCTCGCGGTCATCAAGAGGCACTGTGGCACGGTTTGCAATCCGGCAACTTGCACACCACCGCGACTGACCACTGTTGTTTCTGCGCCGAGCAGAAAGCCGCTGGCCGCGACGACTTCAGCAAAATCCCCAACGGCACCGCCGGTATCGAAGACCGCATGGCGGTGCTCTGGGATGAAGGGGTGAACACCGGGCGTTTGTCGATGCAGCACTTCGTGGCGCTGACCTCCACCAACACCGCGAAGATCTTTAACCTCTACCCGCGCAAAGGAGCGATTCGTGTCGGGGCCGATGCGGACCTGGTGCTGTGGGACCCGCAAGGCACTCGGACCATTTCAGCGAAAACCCATCACCAGCAGGTCGACTTCAACATCTTTGAAGGCAAGACCGTGCGCGGCGTGCCAAGTCACACCATCAGCCAGGGCCGCGTGGTCTGGGCCGATGGCGATTTGCGCGCCGAGCGCGGCGCGGGGCGCTATGTCGAACGGCCGGCGTATCCGGCGGTGTTTGATTTGCTGAGCAAGCGGGCTGCACTGCACCAGCCAAAAGCTGTGAACCGCTGAGATCGAGGCCTTCGGCCTTCGCGAGCAGGTCGAATCGTCGCACCGTCGCTCCCACATTTGAAATGCATTCCCCTGTGGGAGCGAGCCTGCTCGCGAAGGGGTCAGAACAGACAACACAAAAACCAATGCCCACCAGAGGCAGCACCTCAATCACCGTGAGGCCACTACCGTGATCAAGACTTTGAACCACCTCCCGCATCCTTATGAGAATGGCGCCGCCCTCGCCGGCCATTTCACCGATTTGGCGCCGCCGCTGAATGATCGTCAGGCTCACCTGGAAGCTTCACGCTGTCTGTATTGCTACGATGCCCCGTGCGTCAACGCTTGTCCCAGCGAGATCGATATTCCGTCTTTCATTCGCAATATCCATCAGGAAAACGTTCAGGGCGCCGCGCAGAAAATCCTCTCGGCGAATATCCTCGGCGGCAGTTGCGCGAGGGTGTGCCCGACGGAAATCCTCTGCCAGCAAGCCTGCGTGCGTAACAACGACCATGAATGCGCCCCGGTCCTGATCGGCTTGCTGCAACGCTATGCCGTAGACAACGCTCACTTCAGTGAACATCCTTTCCCGCGTGCAGCATCAACCGGCAAACGCATCGCCGTAGTCGGTGCCGGCCCGGCCGGTTTGTCCTGCGCTCACCGCAGTGCGATGCACGGCCACGACGTGGTGATTTTCGAAGCCCGGGAAAAGGCCGGTGGCCTCAACGAATACGGAATCGCCAAGTACAAACTGGTGGACGATTACGCGCAAAAGGAACTGGAGTTCCTGCTGCAAATCGGCGGCATTGAAATCCGTCACGGGCAAAAACTCGGCGACAACCTGACCCTCAGCGACTTGCATCAGCAATTCGACGCGGTGTTTCTCGGCCTAGGCCTGAGTGCCAGCAAACAACTCGGCCTAGCCCACGAAGAAGCGCCCGGCTTGCTCGCCGCCACTGATTTCATTCGCGAACTGCGCCAGGCCGATGACTTGACTCAACTGCCGCTGGCCGATCATTGCATCGTCCTCGGCGCCGGCAACACCGCCATCGACATGGCCGTGCAGATGGCCCGCCTCGGTGCTCGCGATGTGAATCTGGTGTACCGCCGTGGCGTTGAAGACATGGGCGCCACCGGTCACGAGCAGGACATCGCCAAGGCCAATCAAGTGCGCTTGCTGACCTGGGCGCAACCGGAAGAAGTGCTGCTCGATGACCAAGGCCAGGTGCGCGGCATGCGTTTCGCCCGCACGCACCTGGTTGACGGACACCTGCAAACCACTGGGCAAACCTTCGAGCTGGTCGCCGACGCCATTTTCAAGGCCATCGGCCAGGCCTTTGACGGCAGCGCCCTCGCCGACCCGCTGGCCCGCGAACTCAAGCGTCAGGGCGAACGGATTCTGGTGGACGAGCAACTGCGCACCAGCATCCCCGGCGTGTATGCCGGCGGCGACTGCACCAGCCTCGATCAAGACCTCACCGTGCAAGCCGTGCAACACGGCAAACGCGCCGCCGAGGCCATCAACGCTCAACTGACGCTCAACGTGGAGGCTGCGTAAATGGCCGATCTCTCGATTGTCTTTGCCGGCATCAAAGCGCCCAATCCGTTCTGGCTGGCCTCCGCGCCGCCCACAGACAAGGCTTACAACGTGGTCCGCGCCTTCGAGGCCGGTTGGGGCGGCGTGGTCTGGAAAACCCTGGGTGAAGACCCGGCGGCGGTCAATGTGTCCTCGCGCTACTCGGCACATTTCGGTGCGAACCGAGAGGTGGTGGGTTTCAACAATATCGAGCTGATCACCGACCGCTCGCTGGAGATCAACCTGCGGGAAATCACCCAGGTCAAAAAGGACTGGCCGGACCGCGCGCTGATCGTGTCGCTGATGGTGCCCTGCGTCGAAGAGTCGTGGAAATTCATCCTGCCGCTGGTGGAAGCCACCGGCGCCGACGGCATCGAACTGAATTTCGGCTGCCCCCACGGCATGCCGGAGCGCGGCATGGGCGCAGCAGTCGGCCAGGTGCCGGAGTACGTCGAACAGGTCACCCGCTGGTGCAAGACGTATTGCTCGCTGCCGGTGATCGTCAAGCTCACGCCAAACATCACCGACATCCGCGTCGCCGCCCGTGCGGCCCATCGCGGCGGCGCGGATGCGGTGTCGTTGATCAACACGATCAACTCGATCACCAGCGTCAACCTGGAGCGCATGGTCGCCAACCCGGCCGTGGGCAGCCAAAGCACCCACGGCGGTTATTGCGGTTCGGCGGTGAAGCCGATTGCGCTGAACATGGTCGCCGAAATCGCCCGTGATCCGCAGACTCAAGGCCTGCCGATCTCCGGCATTGGCGGCATCGGCAGCTGGCGCGACGCGGCGGAGTTTATTGCGCTGGGCAGCGGTTCCGTGCAGGTGTGCACGGCGGCGATGCTGCATGGTTTCAGGATCGTCGAGGAGATGAAGGACGGTTTGTCACGCTGGATGGACAGTCAGGGTTACGCCAGTGTGTCGGAGTTTTCCGGGCGCGCGGTGGGCAACACCACGGACTGGAAGTACCTCGACATCAACTATCAGGTGATCGCGAAGATTGACCAGGAAGCGTGCATTGGTTGTGGGCGCTGCCACATCGCTTGCGAGGATACTTCGCACCAGGCGATTGCCAGTCTGAAGCAGGCGGACGGGACGCATCAATATTCAGTGATTGAGGATGAGTGCGTGGGCTGCAATTTGTGCCAGATCACCTGCCCGGTGCAGGACTGTATCGAGATGGTGCCGATTGACACGGGCAAGCCGTTTCTGGATTGGAATCATGATCCGAGGAATCCGTTTCATGTTGCCTTCTGATCGCTGAAAGTCCAGAAATCGCAGCCTCGTTTCACTCGACAGCTCCTACAGGGGGTGCATTTCTCTGTAGCAGCTGTCGAGTGAAACGAGGCTGCGATTTTTGGGTTTATGGCTCCAACCCGATCCCCCGCAAAATCACACTGGTCACTGTCTGCACCGCGCGCTCGAACTGCATGTCCGACAACGGCTGATGGTCATTCAGAATATTCACCTGATGATCAAAGTCGGCGTAGTGCTGGGTCGAGGCCCAGATCATGTACAGCAGGCTCGAAGGCTCCACCGGCAAGATGCGTTTATCGTCCACCCACTGGCGAATTTTCGCTTCCTTCATCTTCGCCCAGTCATACAGGCTGGCGTCTAGCGCCTCACCCAATGTCGGCGCACCGTGGATGATCTCGTTGGCCCAGACTTTCGACCCGTAAGGCCGGCTGCGGGAGTGGTTCATCTTGGCGCGGATGTAACTGCTGAGCACCACGCGCGGATCGTCGAACAGCTCGAAGCACAGCGCGTCCTGCTTCCAGACTTCCAGCAGATCGAACAATACCGCGCTGTACAGCTCGGTCTTGGTGCTGAAGTAGTAATGCAGGTTGGAGCGCGGCAGTTGCACCTCGGCGGCGATGTCGGCCATGGCGGTGCCGCCAAAGCCTTTTTCGGCGAAGACCTTCTCCGCCCCGAGCAGAATTTTCTCGACGTTATTGCGACGAATCCCGATCTTGTGATTGCCCATGAGGGCTCCCTGACACCAGCGTTGACCAAGACTAGCATTCGCCCCTACGTCGCGGCGACAGGCTGAACCGAATCTTCGACACTCAGCGTGCGGCGGGTAAACTGGCGCCCCTTCGATCCTGCCCCAGAGGTACTCACGACGCTCAAGAAAGCCCTGACCACGGCGGCCCTCCTCGGCTCGCTGCTCGCCGTTTCGTCGGTATGGGCCCATGCCCATCCGAAGAAACAGACCCCGGCGGCCGACAGCACCGTGAGCGAACCTGCGCCGAGTTGCGCATCCGCTCACAAGGTCATCAAATAACTTCTGATTGACAAGCCCTCAGACCCTCGCAAATAATCCCCGCCAATGTTGTACGACGACGTATAACGAATAAAAACAAAAAGAAACAAGGGAGCGTCATAGTGAGCAAGCTCGTCCGCAATTCCTCCGCCTGCACCCCACGCCAGATTTTCAAACGCCGTCATACCCTTAGCCTCATTGGTTGCAGCGGCCTGTTCCTGGCCCTGCCGATGACCGGCCACGCCGAAGGTTTCACCGACGACGCCAAGGCCACGCTCAACCTGCGCAACTTCTACATCAACCGCAACCTCACCAACCCGACCAATGCGCAAAGCAAGGCCGAGGAATGGACGCAGAGTTTTATTCTCGATGCCAAGTCCGGGTTCACCCAGGGCCCGGTCGGTTTTGGCGTCGATGCGCTGGGCCTGTTGTCGATCAAACTCGATGGCGGTAAAGGCACGCGCGGCACCCAGCTGCTGCCGGTTGGCAGCGACGGCAGCCCGGTCGATGACTTTGGTCGTCTGGCGGTGGCCGGCAAGATGAAAGTGAGCAAAACCGAAGTGAAGGTCGGCGAATGGATGCCGGTACTGCCGATCCTGCGTTCAGACGATGGCCGCTCGCTGCCACAAACCTTCCAGGGTGGCCAGCTGACGTCTACCGAGATCAGCGGCCTGACGATCTACGGCGGCCAGTTCCGC
>NZ_AKJS01000169.1 GCF_000282215.1 Pseudomonas sp. GM21 | reverse complement strand
GAACGCAGGCTTCGCCAGCTGCTACGGATCGCGTAATGGCTTAACTGATCGGCATTAGCCCAAAGGCTGCCTTTTGCTTACCTGGCGATTTGATTCAGGACAGGAATCCGCCGTCCACATTCAACGAAACCCCAGTGGTGTAGCTCGACGCATCACTCGCCAGATACAACACGGCGCCCGCCATTTCACTCGGATCAGCCACGCGCTTGAGTGGAATTTGCTGCAGCGCAGTCTTCAGGATCGCGTCGTTCTTCACCAGTGCCGAAGCAAATTTGGTGTCGGTCAGGCCCGGCAGCAGGGCGTTGCAACGGATGCCGAACTGCGCGCATTCCTTGGCGAACACTTTGGTCATGTTGATCACGGCGGCCTTGGTCACCGAGTAGATGCCCTGGAAAATGCCTGGCGAGACGCCGTTGATCGAGGCGACGTTGATGATGCTGCCACCACCGTTTTCGCGCATGATCTTGCCGGCTTCCACCGACATGAAGAAGTAGCCGCGGATGTTGACGTCGACGGTTTTCTGGAAGGCGCTAAGGTCGGTGTCCAGCACGTTGCAGAACTGGGGGTTGGTCGCCGCGTTGTTGACCAGAATGTCGAGGCGGCCAAACTGTTCCTTGATGCCGGCGAAGACCTGGCTGATCTGTTCCATTTCACCGATGTGGCAAGCGACGGCAGTGGCCTTGCCGCCAGCGGCGATGATCGCGTCGGCGACATGCTGGCAGCCGTCGAGCTTGCGGCTTGAGACGATGACGTGGGCGCCTTGCTGGGCCAGCAATTTGGCGATGGCTTCACCGATGCCGCGACTGGCGCCGGAGACGAAAGCGATTTTACCGTCGAGGTCGAACAACTGAGTCTTGGACATGGGATTCTCTTCTAAAAAGTCTTGTTATTGGGGCCTGCTTTGCGAGAAGCGCGCCAGACGGATCAGAGGCTGGATTTCGAAATGACTTGCAGGCTCATTTGCTCCAGCATCTTGTTCATGTGAATGAACTGCGCGAAGCGTTTGTCCTGCGTCTGACCATGGAAGAAGCGGTAGTAGATCTGCTGCACGATGCCAGCCAGACGGAACAGGCCATAGGTGTAGTAGAAGTCGAAATTGTCGATCCGGATGCCCGCGCGCTCGGCGTAGTAGTCGACGAATTCACGGCGGGTCAGCATGCCCGGTGCATGGCTGGGCTGGCGGCGCATCAGTTGCACCGGTGGCGGGTCGCCGGCTTCGATCCAGTAGGCGAGGGTGTTGCCCAGATCCATCAGCGGGTCGCCGAGGGTGGTCAGTTCCCAGTCCAATACGCCGATGATTTGCATCGGGTTTTGCGGATCGAGGATCACGTTGTCGAAACGATAGTCGTTGTGGACGATGCTGGAAGTCGGGTGGTCGGCCGGCATCTTGTCGTTGAGCCAGGCTTTGACCGCTTCCCACTGTGGCGCGTCCGGGGTCAGGGCTTTCTCGTAGCGATCGCTCCAGCCTTTGATTTGCCGAGCGACATAACCTTCGGGTTTACCGAGGTCGCCCAGGCCGTAAGCGTTGTAGTCGACACGGTGCAGTTCAACGAACTTGTCGATGAAGCTTTTGCACAGCGCTTCGGTTTTCGCCGAATCCAGGCCCAGTTCCGGCGGCAGTTCGGAACGCAGGATGATCCCGTTGACCCGCTCCATCACATAGAACTCGGCGCCGATCACCGATTCGTCGGTGCAGTGCACGTAGGCTTTGGGGCAGTACGGAAAGCCGTCCTTGAGCTGGTTGAGAATGCGAAATTCGCGGCCCATGTCGTGGGCGGATTTGGCCTTGTGACCAAACGGCGGCCGACGCAGGACGAATTCCTGCTCGGGGTATTCGAGCAGGTACGTCAGATTCGACGCGCCGCCCGGGAACTGGCTGATCTGCGGTAAACCGCTCAGGCCTGCAATGTGCGCCTTGAGGTATGGATCGATCAGGCTGGCGTCGAGCTCTTCGCCGGAGCGGATACGGGTGGACTGGTCAGTAAGCGCCATGCTTATCCCTTCTGCTTATTTTGGAGTCCTGCGACTATTGACTAATCTAATCCGCGCTTCCGGCACCCACAACCTTCAACGCCCCTTATAGGTGAGCGTGTTGCCGGCCAATCATTGTTTTTGATACACCTGTTTGAATAAACCTCAAACCGCGGCGCTGCTCTGCGCACACGGCAAGGCAATGGGCGTCAAAACCGGGTTGCCGGAGAAAAACGCCGCCAGATTGCGTCCCACCAACTCGACGGTGCCTTGAGTCGCCTCAGGGGACAATCCCGCCACATGCGGCGTCAGGATCACGTTGCTCAACGATTTGAGTGCCTGCGGCACCTGCGGCTCGGCATCGAACACGTCCAGCGCGGCGCCGGCAATGCGTCGTTGTTCAAGCGCGCTGACCAGGTCGGCGGTGACGATCACGCTGGCGCGGGCGATGTTGATCAGGAACCCGTCGCGCCCCAAGGCGTCTAGCACATGTTTGTTGATCAAATGCCTGGTGCCAATACCGCCCGGGGTCGCGATGATCAGAAAATCCGAGGCACGGGCCAATTCGGTAGGCGTGGAGCAAAAGGTGTAGGGCGCATCGCTGCGATGCTGACGGTTGTGGTAATTCACCGTCATGTCGAAGCCATTGGCGGCGCGTTTGGCGATGGCCATGCCGACGGCACCGAGGCCGAGAATGCCCAGGCGCTTGCCGGCGAGGGAAGGGCGCATGATCTTCGGCCACTCACCCCGACGCACCGCCGCATCGCAGCGGGGAATGTCACGCACCAGCGCGAGCAGCATCGCCATGGCATGGTCGGCGACCGACGACGCATTCACCCCGGCACCGTTGGTGACCGTGATACCACGGTCGGCGGCGGCTTGCAGGTCAACGTGTTCGTAACCGGCACCGATGACACAGATGATCTTGAGGTTGGGCAGGGCGGCGATTTCATCGGCGTTCAGACCCAATGGGCCACGGGTCAGCACCGCATCGATCTGAACGCCATTGCGGGCAATGGCCGCCGCGCGCTCGGCAGGGGTTGGGGCAAGAATCAGATGAAAACCCTGATGTTCAAGAATCGGCAAATAATCATTGATGGTTTCAACCAGTACCAGAACGGTTGCAGGCATGCTGCGCTCCTGTGAGCATAGGAATGTCGGGGGGCTCGAACGTCGCTTCAGATTGCTGATTCCCGATCAGTTTGGCAATGGCCAAAGGTCTTACACGGGGCTGATCAGTTGGATGAACCCTTCGAGGTCAGGAACGTGCATGCCGCGTCAAGAATCTCATCCGACAGCGCATCGCCGCGGCTGGCGCGGGCGAGGGTCAGGGCACCGACCATCAGCGAATACTCCACCAGCGCCTGTTGCCGATCCGCATCGACATCGCCTGAATTGAGCAGCGAGCCGTAGGAATTCAGCAGCCGGTTGAGCCCTTCCATGAAGGTCTGGCGCAATCCACTGTCTGTCGCTTCGTGGCACATGTCCCCGGCGAAGGCGACCACCGGGCAACTTTCACCCGGGTTATCGCGGCTGGCTTGCGACAGGTAAGGCTCGATCAGCGCACGGCGGGCGGCGTCATTGTCGTCGACATGGGCGGCGATCCGCTCCTGCCAGCTTTCTGCCGATTGGTCGAACGCCCGGCCGCTGGCCTCCTGCGCCAACGCTTCCCTGGACTCGAAATGCCCGTAGAAGCCGCCATGGGTGAGACCTGCTGCCGCCATGACGTCGACGACACTGATGCCGTGCAAGCCCCGCTCGCGAAACAGGCGCGTGGCAGCCTCGACGATGATTTCACGGTTGAGGTCAGCTTGCTTGCGGGAAACTCGGGGCATCAGTGGCTCACAGGTATCAAAGGTGGGGATCAAAGCGCGTACTGGGCAATCCCGTTGCCGAACGACCAGTTCTCTTTTTTCACTTCCACCAGATTAATGAAAACATCCTCCAGACGCACCGCCAGTTCACGATTCAGACTTTCGGCGATGGTTTTGTAGAGCAGTTTTTTCTTCTCGTCCGAACGGCCTTCGCTCAGCGTGATCTGGATGATCACCAGATTGTCCGTGCGTTTGATGCCCAGGTATTGGGGGTCGAAGATGAAATGGTGTTCATCGTGCTCCGCCAGTATCTGGAAATTATCGTTTTCCGGCACGGCGATGGCGCTGTGCATGGCGGCGTAGATGAGCTGGCCGACGCGTTTGGCGAAGGTGGGATCCTGATGCTTTTTGATGTCGACACGAACCAGTGGCATGGGATGTCTCCAGATAGAAGGCCGGTCAATTGAAAATACATGACAGAGGGCCTTTATCAAGGGGAAGCTGCTGTGCGGCGATGATCACACACCCACGGTTTCGGATGCTTTCAGTTACCTATTGGTGTTTGCCCGCCATACGTGCCTCACACATAATCCACGGCATGTTTTTCGTACGCAGGCGCCCAGAGCGGCCCATCCAGGAGGAGGCGAACACATGCCAGCCAAGAAAATTTGTCGTAAGGAAACACGCTTGCCTATCAGTCGAGTCATGGACGTCACAATAATTTCGACGACAGTGGGCAGTGCCTCGTTCGCGAATATGATTTTCCCTGGTCTTGGAAGTACTCTGGTGGGTGCTGTTCTAGGCGCAATTTTTGGTTTTCGAGCTACAAAATCGGCCTCATATCAAGGATAGGGCCCTATGGCGCCGGACCAATTCAACTGCTCGATTATCAGCAGCATTCTTTGCATCGCCATCTATCTGGGACTGTGCTGGTACTACAAACAAAAAGCAGACCTGACTCATGGGGTGATCATCGCCACGTCAATGACGGGCCTGGTCGCAGCCTGTGCCCTTGGATCACTCACGATGTCCTCGAGCCTAGAGCAGATTGGTGTGTTTCGGGAGCATAAGCCGAGCATTTTAATCGGCACTTTGGCGATGATCTGGGTTTCAGTGACAACGGCGCATCAGTCTGTGATGCACCCTGTTCGATCAGGAAAGCGTCAATCGCCGTCCTGAAAACCTCTGATCCGCACCACCACTCCTCAGCTAAGTATTTGCTTTTATTCATTAATCCCGGACAATCGCGCCCCTGTTTCGGCCAGGGCGCTGCCTGTCGGGTTTTTCCGACTCGTCCTGACCGGGTAGCAACTGACCGGAATGTGGAGATCCCACCGGATGAATGATCAGGCCAATAGCGTCGACAAGCGCTATGTAGCGGCGGCACCAGCGACTCTTTCGAACTGGAATCGTCATGACACCACCTGGATGCTGGGCCTGTTTGGCACCGCCATCGGGGCCGGCACGCTGTTTTTGCCGATCAACGCAGGGCTCGGCGGTTTCTGGCCGTTACTGGTCCTGGCAGTGCTGGCGTTTCCCATGACTTTTTACGCACACCGTGGTCTGACCCGCTTCGTGCTGTCTGGACGCGAAGGCGCCGACATCACTGAAGTGGTGGAAGAACACTTTGGCATCAAGGCCGGTGCGCTGATCACCTTGCTGTACTTCTTTGCGATCTTCCCGATCCTGCTGATCTACAGCGTGGCGCTGACCAACACCGTGGGCAGTTTCCTGGAGCATCAATTGCACATCACACCGCCACCGCGTGCGGTGATGTCGCTGGTGCTGATCCTTGGCCTGCTGGCGGTGGTGCGTTGCGGCGAGCAGGTGATCGTCAAGGCCATGAGCCTGATGGTGTATCCATTTATCGTGGCGTTGCTGTTTTTGGCGGTGTTCCTGATTCCGCACTGGAACGGCGGCATTCTGACCACCGCCAGCACGCTTCCTGAACCGTCGGCGCTGCTGAACACGTTGTGGCTGGCGATTCCGGTGATGGTGTTTTCGTTCAACCACTCGCCGATCATTTCGGCGTTTGCGGTCGACCAGAAGCGCCGTTACGGCGACCACGCCGAAGAGCGCAGCTCGCAGATCCTGTCCCGCGCTCACCTGTTGATGGTGGTGATGGTTCTGTTCTTCGTCTTCAGTTGCGTGCTGACCCTGTCGCCGGCACAACTGGCCGAAGCCAAGGCACAGAACCTGTCGATCCTGTCGTACCTGGCTAACCACTTCAGCAACCCGACCATCGCCTTCGCGGCACCGTTGATTGCTTTCGTGGCCATCTCCAAGTCATTCCTGGGCCATTACATCGGTGCCAGCGAAGGCCTTAAAGGCCTGATCGTCAAAAGCGGCAAACGCCCGGCGCCGAAGACCCTGAACCGTATGACCGCGGCGTTCATGCTGGTGGTGTGCTGGATCGTCGCCACGCTGAACCCGAGCATTCTGGGGATGATCGAAACCCTGGGCGGCCCGATCATCGCGGCGATTCTGTTCCTGATGCCGATGTACGCGATCCGCAAGGTGCCGGCGATGGCGCGTTATCGCGGGCAGGCGTCCAATGTCTTCGTGACAGCGGTGGGCCTGGTGGCTATTACCGCGTTGATCTACTCGCTGACCGCGTGATCGTTCGGCCTGCTCGCGCAGCGCCGAATTGACAGCTACAGTGGCCGCTGCACGTGATACGTGCAGCGGTTTTTTTTCGCCTGGAGTCAACGGATTGCCGAGCGCCTCACCCCCCAACCTCACCGAGCGACCCAATCCCTGGCGGGACTTGCTGGCCGGGTTGTCGATTGCCGGTCTGTTGTTGCCCGAAGCAGTCGCCTATTCAAGTATTGCCGCCGTGGCGCCGCAGGCCGGGGTGATCGCCTTGTTTGCCGGTTTGCTGTGTTATGGGCTGTTCGGTACCAGTCGTTTTGCCATTGTGTCGGCCACCTCTTCGTCCGCAGCGGTGCTGGCCGCCGCTACCGCGACGCTGGCCAACGGCGACCCCCAGTTGCGTTCGACCCTGGCCTTCGGCCTGGTGTTGGTGACCGGTGCGTTCTTCTTGCTGGCGGGGCTGTTCAAACTGGGGAGCGTGACCTCATTCATCGCCAAGCCGGTGCTGCGCGGCTTTGCCTTTGGCCTGGCGCTGACCATCATCCTCAAGCAATTCGCCAGTGTGGTCGGTGTGCATCTGAGCGACGGCAATCTGGTGCGGTTTCTGCCGCAGTTACTGCAACAGCTGCCGCAATGGAATGGGGTAGCGGCGAGTGTCGCCGTCGTGGCATTGGCCTTGTTAGTGCTGTTTGCAAGATTCCGACGCTTGCCGGGTGGCTTGTTGGTGGTCGTGATCGGCATCGTTGCCAGTCAGTGGCTGAACCTGCCGGCGTATGGCGTGAAGTTGATCGGTGTGATCGATTTGAACCTGGAAGTGCCCCGGTTACCGACATTGCCCTTTACTGACTGGTTGCGGCTGGGCGAATTGGCCTTTGCCATGGTGATGATCCTGTACGCGGAGTCGTACGGCTCGATCAGTTCCTACGCGCTCAAGCACGGCGACCGGACTTCGTCGAGCCGCGATCTGCTGGCGCTGGGTGCGTCCAACCTGTTATCCGGATTGTTTCATGGCATGCCGGCAGGGGCAGGGTTCTCGGCAACGTCGGCCAATGAAGCGGCGGGGGCCACTTCACGACTGGCCGGTGGCGTGGCGGCGCTGGTGGTGTTGCTCATTGTTCTGACGGTGTTGCCTTACATCGCCCTGACGCCGGAGCCGATTCTCGCCGCCATCGTTATCCATGCCCTGGCGCGAGGCTTGAGCCTGCAACCGCTGGGACGGTATTTCATCTGGCGGCGCGACCGGTTGCTGGTGATCTGCGCGGTGGCGGCAGTGCTGGTGCTGGGGGTGCTGGACGGCCTGCTGGTGGCGGTGGCGATCAGTGTGGTGCTGATGCTCAAACAAATGTCAGCAGCGGATATTCAGGTCCTGGGGCGCATTGATGGTGGTCATGACTTTGTCGACCTGCAACGCCATCCGACGGCGCAGACAGTGCCTGGGGTGTTGATTGTTCGGCCGGGGGAGGCGTTGTTCTTTGCCAACGTCGAGCGGATTCTGGGCAGTACGTTGCGCTTGATCCGCCATTCGCCAACGCCGATTCACTCGGTGATTCTCAGCCTGGAAGAATCGCCCGATCTGGATGGCACCAGCATTGAGGCATTGCAGGAGTTTTTTGTGCGGGTGCGGGGGGGAGGAACGCAGTTGGTACTGGCGCGGCTCAAGGATTCGGCGCAAAGCGCGTTGGCGGTGTTGCCTGAGGTGGCGGGTACACAGGTGATCCTCAGCGACTTGAGCGTGGATGGCGCGGTACAGCAGATCTTGAAGGCATACGAGTGACCTGTGGGAGCAAGCCCGCTCCCACATGGATTGTGTTGTGCATGCCTATTCAGCAGGCATAAAAAAACGCCGCACATCTCACGATGGGCGGCGTTTTCTATGGCGTTGTAACGTTAGGCTTGAACGACCGGAA
>NZ_AKJS01000168.1 GCF_000282215.1 Pseudomonas sp. GM21 | reverse complement strand
GCCGAACGCAGGCTTCGCCAGCTGCTACGGTCCGCGTTAAGGCTTAACTGATCGGCATTAGGGCAAGCCCGCTCCCACAGGGGATCAGCGTTAATTCGCAGGCAGGCGTTCCAGGCCGACGAACGGGCAAGCTGCGAGCAATTCGTAGAGAGAGCGGCCATCAGGCAAACGCAAATCCACAGGTGCCAACTCAGCCAGCGGATACAGGACAAAGGCCCGTTCCTGCATATGGTAATGAGGGACTTTGAGGCGAGGCTCATCGATCAGGCGATCGCCAAACAGCACGATGTCCAGATCCAGGGTGCGTGGCCCCCAGCGTTCAAGGCGTTCGCGACCCTGTTCGTTCTCGATGGCTTGCAGCGCATCAAGCAGCTCCAGCGGCGCCAGGGTGCTGTCGAGGGCAGCGACCGCGTTGGTGTAACGCGGTTGGCCGGGCAGCAGCGAGTCGCTTTGATAAAACGCGGACACCCCGACCAGTCCGGTCTGCGGCAGCTGCGCCAGCGCATCGACGGCGTTGCGCAATTGTTCGGCGGGGTCAGCCAGATTGCTGCCCATGCCGATGTAGATGCGTTCCATGGATTACTCGCCCGAGACGCTCGGCTCGCCGGCTGCGCGTTTACGCTTGGCGCCACCGCTGCGGCGACGTTTGCGGGGTGCGCCGGTGCCGTCGTCCTTGCCACTGAGGTCGCGGATCATGTCGCGACGTTCGCTGTCATTGGCGTCCTGGTAATCCGTCCACCATTCACCCAGGCCATCGGTCTGCTCACCGGCGCTTTCGCGCAGCAGCAAGAAATCGTAACCGGCGCGGAACCGTGGGTTGTCCAGCAACAGGTCGGCGCGCTTGCCGCTGCGGCGTGGCAGGCGCTCCTGCATGTCCCAGATCTCGCGGATCGGCATGGTGAAGCGTTTCGGGATTGCAATGCGTTGGCACTGTTCGGCAATCAGTTCGTGAGCGGCTTCCTGCATGGCCGGAATCGGCGGCATGCCACGTTCTTGCAGGCGCAGTACGCGAGCCGGCAGGGCCGGCCACAGCAGGGCAGCAAACAGGAACGCCGGGGTCACCGGTTTGTTCTGCTTGATCCGCAGGTCCGTGTTGATCAGCGCATCGCTGATCAGGGTGTGGGTGTACGTCGGGTTGTATTCCAGCGCCTCGGCACTGGCCGGGAACAACGGATCGAACAGCTGCAAGTCGACCAGCATCTCGAAGGTGTCCGCGGCGTGGCCGGAGAGGAACAGCTTGAGCACTTCTTCGAACAGGCGGGCCGACGGGATCTCGCGCAGCATCGGGGCCAGCTCGCGGATCGGCAAGGCGCTGTGTTTTTCGATACCGAAATTCAGTTTGGCGGCAAAACGCACGGCCCGCAGCATCCGTACCGGGTCTTCCTGGTAGCGCTGTTTCGGATCGCCGATCAGGCGGATCAAGTGATTGCGGATATCGTGTACGCCGTTGGCGTAGTCAAGAATGCGCTCGCTGACTGGGTCGTAGTAAAGGGCGTTGATGGTGAAGTCGCGGCGTTGCGCGTCTTCTTCCAGCGTGCCGTAGACGTTGTCGCGCAGGATGCGCCCGCTTTCATTGCGGGAAGACTGGTTGCTGTCTTCTTCCTCGTCGTTTTGCGGGTGATTGGCGCGGAAGGTCGCGACTTCGATGATTTCGCGGCCGAAGTGAATGTGCACCAGCTTGAATCGACGGCCGATGATCCGCGCATTGCGGAATTCGGCCCGCACCTGTTCAGGTGTGGCGCTGGTGGCGACGTCGAAATCCTTGGGCGTGATGCCGAGCAGCATGTCACGCACACAGCCGCCGACCAGGTAAGCCTGGTAACCGGCGTTCTGCAGGCGTTCGACGATATTCACCGCGTAACGGCTGAATTGGGCCTTTTGCAGCGAGTGTTGGCCGCTGTTGAGCACTTCAGGCGTACTGCGAATGTGTTGCGTATGACGCTTGGGAGAACGGAATGACTGGAACAGCTTCTTCAGCATGGGATGCACTGTTTGAAGGAATGTTCGGCCATAACAGAAGAATGACCGCATGATGGGCGGGGATTCTAGCATTTAGTCGAGGGATGGTGTAGGACACAGCAGATATGAGCTGTAAGCCGCAGGCTTCAAGCGCAATTCAAGGCAGATTTGGGAAGGTTTTTTTGAATCTCGGAAACTACAAGGGGAGCCGAAGCTCCCCAAGAAGTAGTTGCATGCTCTATTTTTATTATTGGTTTCGGGCTTTTTGTTTTTGTTAAGTGCCCTCGTCATGACGTGTTTCTTTCATGACCCTCCCAATCGGGAGCCAAGAGCAAACGGATTGCTTTGGTCGCTGTGCTGCAGTGATCTTGCGATCCAACCAGTTCAGGCACTGTCTTAGGACAGTTTTTTATTATTCTCGGCCTGGTCGTGGGGCGATCCCCCAAATACAACGCCTCTCCAAAAGAATCAGTTAGCTGCGCCTCTCGCCGTCTTGTTTTTATTGTGCGTGAGTCGATTCGTCTTATTTTTATTATGTTATGCATTGCTTGTTATTGTTCTTGTACCAGACATATAGCATGGTGCGTGCCAACTTTTGCGAACCCCAGTAAAACAAGGGGTTTGGCCGGTTGGTTCAGTTTTTTCAGGCCAAAAAAAACCGGGGCTTCGTTACCGTAAGCCCCGGCTTCTGTTACGTGAAAAATCTGAGGTAACAGTTTTTTCACAAAGTCATGTGTTACCCGCGCATCAGACAGGTGCCATTCAGCTTTCGCTGGCGACCCCGGTTTTGCGGCGCGGGATGCCCAGGCGCTGACGACGCTCCCACAGGCATTTACGGCTGACCCCGAGTTTGCGGGCCAGCTCGGTTTCGGTCATGTGGTCCTGATGCTCAAGGACAAAGTGCTGGAAGTAGTCTTCCAGTGACAAATCTTCGGTCGGCTCATGGCTGGAGTTACCGCCATTGCTGGCCTGCTGCGGTGCCAGGCCGATGAAGTCGTCGTCTTCCAGGTCACTCAGTTCGATGTCGATACCCAGCAGCTCGGCCGAAATTTCCGGGCTCTCGCACAGGATGACTGCGCGCTCGACGGCGTTTTCCAGCTCGCGAACGTTACCTGGCCAGGTGTAATGACGAATCGCCTGTTCGGCATCCGGGGCGAATTTCAGATCGGTGCGGTTGACCCGCGCGCTCTGCCGCGCCAGGAAGGCATTGGCGATTTCGTTAACGTCCGCACCGCGCTCGCGCAAGGCCGGCAGCTTCAGGGCG
Source organism: Pseudomonas sp. GM21 (assembly GCF_000282215.1). GTDB lineage: Bacteria > Pseudomonadota > Gammaproteobacteria > Pseudomonadales > Pseudomonadaceae > Aquipseudomonas. The sequence goes on along the minus strand of NZ_AKJS01000168.1, from coordinate 24,827 downwards.
ATCACATGGAGGCGGTAATACAAGTCTTCACGGAACTGGCCGATTTTTGCCAGGCTCTTGAGGTCCCTGTGAGTCGCGGCGATCAGGCGTACGTCGACTTTCTGCGATTGTACCGAGCCTACCCGGCGAATTTCGCCTTCCTGCAACACGCGCAGCAAGCGGGCCTGGGCTTCCAGTGGCAATTCGCCGATTTCATCGAGGAACAGGGTGCCGCCGTCCGCCGCTTCCACCAGACCTGCACGCCCGGCGCTGGCGCCCGTGAACGCGCCCTTTTCGTGACCGAACAGCTCGGACTCGATCAGGCTTTCCGGAATGGCTGCGCAGTTCACCGAAATCATCGGTGCCTTGGCGCGCTTGGACAGGTTGTGCAGGGCACGCGCCACCAGCTCTTTACCGGTACCGGATTCACCCTGAATCAAGACATTGGAGTCGGTTGGCGCGACTTTGCGGATTTTGCTGTACAGGTCCTGCATCGGCGGGCACGAACCGATAATGCCGATTTCACCGTTGCTGTTATCGACGCCAGCTTTTGCGGCGCCGTTGGTCGCTTTGCCGGCGGCAGGTTCGACGTTGGCTGGCAGTGATGCCCGGTCACGCAGGATGCGGGCGACGGCCTGGAGCATTTCATCGTGATCGAAAGGCTTGGCGATGTAATCCACCGCGCCCATCTTCATCGAATCGACTGCCGAACGCAGGCTGGCGTAGCTGGTCATGATCAGCACCGGTGTGCCCTGGCCGAGTTTGATCAACTCGGTGCCCGGTGCGCCCGGCAGACGCAGGTCACTGACGATCAGGTCGAACGTGGGAATGGTGAAGCGTTCTTGTGCTTCCTGCACTGAACCGGCTTCGCTGACCTGGTACTGGTTACGTTCCAGCAGGCGGCGCAAGGCGGAGCGGATAATTGTTTCGTCTTCGACGATCAAAATGTGCGGCATTGATTCGATACTCTCGACGGTCTCAGTTCACAGCGGACGTCGCTTCGACATGACGCGGCAAGGTCACCCGGATTCGGGTGCCGCGTTGGCTTTGAACATCAGCCGGGCTGTCGATGGTGATTTGTCCATAATGCTCTTCAACGATGGAATAGACCAGTGCAAGGCCCAGACCGGTGCCTTCGCCAGGATCCTTGGTGGTGAAGAAAGGTTCGAACAATCGGTCCATGATGTTCTTCGGAATACCGCTGCCTTCGTCTTCCACGATCAAGTCGACCGTGTGTTCGCCGGCTTCGCTTTTTACCCGCACCGCGCTACCGGGAGGCGAGGCGTCGCGGGCGTTTGAGAGCAGGTTGATCAGTACTTGGGCGAGTCGCTGCGGATCGCCTTCGACCCAGTGATCGGGGTCGCACAAGTTATAGAACTGCACTTCGAAATTGCGTCGGTTCAGCGCCAGCAAGCCGATGGCATCCTGAGCCACTTCGGCCAGACAGACGGGCTCATCGGTTTGCTGGTGACTGCCGGCGTGGGCGAAGCTCATCAGTGACTGGACGATGCGTGACACACGCTTGGTCTGCTCAAGGATCTGCCCGCTGATTTCCTTCAGTTCGCCATCGTCTTCGCGCTCTTCGCGCAGGTTTTGCGCCAGGCAAGCAATGCCGGTGATCGGGTTGCCGATTTCGTGGGCGACACCTGCCGCAAGTCGACCGATGCTGGCCAGGCGCTCGGAGTGCACCAGTTTGTCTTCAAGCATCTGGGTTTCGGTCAGGTCTTCCACCAGCAACACCAAGCCGCTGTTACCCGGTGCGAGCGGTTCATCGATCGCCGCTTTGTGCAGGTTCAACCAGCGGGTCTGGCCATCCAGGGCCAGGTGCTGTTTGTGTAAGTGTTCGTCCGGCAAATTAATGAAGCCTTGCAGGAGTTCTTTCCACGGATCGGCAATGGTGCTCAGGCGCGAACCGACCACTCGTTGCGCGGCAATCCCCGTCAATTCCTCCATGGCTTTGTTCCACATGAGGATTTCCTGATCCTTGGCCAGTGAGCAAACACCCATCGGCAGTTCCTGCAGGGTCTGGCGGTGATAGCGGCGCAGGGCATCGAGTTCGGCGGCAAGGCCAGTCAGGCGCGAGTGGTAGTCCTCGAGGCGACTTTCGATGAAGTGAATGTCTTCAGTGACATAGTTCTCGCCGCCTGCCTTATAAGGCAGGAACGTTTCGACCATGTCCTGAGCCACGCTCGGGCCCATCAGGCCAGACAGGTTGGCTTCGATGCGGTCACGCAATCGGCGCAAGGCGTATGGGCGACGCTCGTCGAACGGCAGGTAGAGATCGCGCAGCGCCTGTTCGACTTCTTTTTGTGCCGCCTTGGCGCCCAAGGGTTTTGCCAGCTGCGTGGCGAATTCCTGAGGCGACGCGGCGTGCAGTTCGCGGCGTTGCGGGCGACGCACATTGTCCACCGCACAGGCTTCGGCGGCGCTGGCCTCTTCAGGGCTGGCGTTGGTGAATAGCGATATCAGAGTGAACATCAGCACGTTGGCTGCCAGCGAGGCAATCGCCGCCATGTGCCAACTGGTGTCGTCCAGTACGTAGATCATGTTCAGCAGCGGAATATAGAAGCCCTGCAGATTGCCCACCAGCGGCAACAGCATCGTGACCAGCCACACCAGAATCCCCGCCAGCAAACCGGCAATGAAGCCGCGACGGTTGGCGGTTGGCCAATACAGAACCGACAGCACCCCGGGCAGGAACTGCAACGTGGCAACAAATGCGACGATGCCGAGGTTCGCCAGATCCTGCTCTGCACCCAGCATCAGGTAAAAGCCGTAGCCGGCCATGATGATCGCAACGATCAACGCCCGACGAGTCCACTTCAGCCAACGGTAGATGTTGCCTTCGGCCGGTGGCTGATAGAGCGGCAACACCAGATGGTTCAGTGCCATCCCGGACAGCGCCAGGGTAGTGACGATGATCAGGCCGCTTGCCGCCGACAAACCGCCGATATAGGCCAGCAGTGCCAAGGCTTTGCTGTTGGCGGCGATGCCGATGCCCAGCGTGAAGTATTCCGGGTTGGTGGTGGCACCGAGCTTCAGGCCGGCCCAGAGAATCAGCGGCACCGCCAGGCTCATCAACAGCAGGAACAGGGGCAGGCCCCAACTTGCACTGACCAGCGAGCGCGGGTTGAGGTTTTCGGTAAAGGTCATGTGATACATGTGCGGCATCACAATCGCCGAGGCGAAGAACACCAACAGCAACGTACGCCACGGACCTTCTTGCAGCGGCGTGTGCAAGGCGGCGAGGGCGGTCTGGTTTTGCAGCAGCCAAAGCTCAAGGTGTTGCGGGCCGTCAAATACACCGTACAAGGCATACAGACCGACACCGCCGAGGGCGATCAACTTGATCACTGACTCGAAGGCAATGGCGAACACCAGGCCTTCATGTTTCTCGCGGGTGGCGATGTGGCGGGAACCAAAGAAGATGGTGAACAGGGTAATCAGTGCGCAGAAACTCAGGGCGACCCGATGCTGCACCGGCTCACGGGTGAGAATGCTGATGGAGTCGGCGACTGCTTGAATCTGCAAGGCCAGCAGCGGCAACACGCCGACCAGCATGAAAATGGTGGTCAGCGCCCCCGCCCATGTGCTGCGGAAGCGGAACGCGAACAAATCGGCCAGGGACGACAGCTGATAGGTGCGGGTAATTTTCAGGATCGGGTACAACAGCACCGGCGCCAGCAAAAATGCGCCGGAGACCCCGAGGTAGCTGGATAAAAACCCGTAGCCGTACTGATAGGCCAGGCCCACCGTGCCGTAAAACGCCCACGCACTGGCGTAAACGCCCAGTGACAGGGTGTAGGTCAGCGGGTGGCGAATGATCGCCCGGGGGATCATGCCCCGTTCACTGACCCAGGCCACGCCGAACAGCACCGCCAGGTACGCGGCGCTGATCAGGATCATCTGGGTCAGGCTAAAGCTCATCGGCATCTTTTTGGCTCTGCAGGATGAAGGTCACGACGATCAGAATCAGCCAGAGCAGATAAGGGCGATACCAGGCGCCAGTGGCGTCGATCCACCAATCCATGATGGCCGGGGAGAACAGATAAATCCCCACTACCAGGAGCAGGACCAAGCGATAGATGTACATCCCGGTCTCTCTTTTTTATGCGCGTGCCCGAAAACGTGCGGCGATGGTAACGGATGGGCGCGCCACTGCAAGTGCGATCACTGCAGTTGCGCCTCAGGCAGGTTTAGTGTGCGCGGGATCAGCGTCGCATCCCAGTGGGCAATGCCCCAGTTCAACACCTCCCGTGGGCTGGCGTAAGCCAGTTCGGTAGCGGGGTTTTGCCCGAGTGCGCGTAATGCACGCAGCAATAAAGGGGTGGCCTGATCTTCGGTCAACGGCGGCGAGCGGTAGGATTTGCCGAGTTTGTTGCCATCGGGCTGGGTAATCAGCGGGATGTGCAGATAACGCGGTTGCCGCAGGCCGAGCAGTTCTTGTAGATAGAGCTGGCGCGGCGTGGAGTCCAGCAGGTCGGCGCCTCGCACAATATCGGTGATGCCTTGCCAGGCATCGTCCAGTACGACAGCCAGTTGATAAGCGTAGAGCCCGTCGCGACGGCGAATCACAAAATCGCCCACCTCGCGACCCAGATGCTGGCGGAATTCACCTTGCACGCGGTCGATGAAGTGGTATTCCAGCTCGGGCACGCGCAGGCGAATCGCCGCGTCTTCGGTGCCGTGGCCAGCGTTGCGGCACAGTCCCGGATAAATACCGTGGTAGTGCTCCAGCTGCTTGCGCGAGCAGGTGCAGGCGTAAGCAAGGCCGTGATTGAACAGGCGGTTGAGTACTTCGGCGTACGCTTCATGCCGGTCGCTCTGGCGGACCATTTCGCCGTCCCACTCGAAACCATAGCTTTCAAGTGCCTTGAGAATCGCCGCCTGAGCGCCGGGTTCTTCCCGTGGCGGGTCGAGGTCTTCCATGCGCATCAGCCAGCGGCCACCCACCGCGCGGGCGTCGAGGTACGAGGCCAGTGCGGCGACCAGCGAACCGAAATGCAAATGTCCACTGGGCGTGGGGGCGAAACGCCCGATGTAGGTGGGGGAGGTGATAGCAGTCATGAGGGCAAGTTTACTTTGTCTGGTCGTGCTCAAGTCCCTGTGGGAGCGAGCCTGCTCGCGAAAGCGGTGTATCAGCCGCCATCAATGTTGAAGCTGATGGCCCTTTCGCGAGTAGGCTCGCTCCCACAGGTTGCTCTCCGTGGTGAATCTCAGAAACAAAAACGGAGCGTTCGCACGCTCCGTTCTTCGTTCAAGTCGATGTTACTTGCCGACTTGCTTTTCCTTGATTTCCGCCAGGGTCTTGCAGTCAACGCACATGTCGGCGGTAGGGCGGGCTTCGAGTCGCTTGACGCCGATTTCGACGCCACAGGACTCGCACCAGCCATATTCTTCGTCTTCAATCAGTTGCAGCGTCTTGTCGATCTTCTTGATCAGCTTGCGCTCGCGGTCGCGGGCACGCAGCTCGAGGCTGAATTCTTCTTCCTGGCTGGCACGGTCTGCCGGGTCCGGGAAGTTGGCCGCTTCGTCTTTCATGTGATCAACAGTACGGTCGACTTCCTGCATCAAGTCCTGTTTCCACTTGTTCAGGATCTTGGTGAAGTGAGCGCGCATGGGCTTGCCCATGTACTCCTCGCCCTTCACTTCTTTGTAGGGTTCGAAGCCGCTGATTGTCGTGCTTTGCTGTTGCTTTGCTTGGGTGGGCATGAAATGGACCGCCTCTACTCTTGTAATCCATCTGCGCAGGATTGCTCCATCACCGACACCTGCCGGCCCTGCGGCTGCAAGCGGGCGAACTTACCAGATCAAATCGGGGCGCGCTACTCCTGGATGTCGAGGTAGTGGCCCTTTGCGCTTGCAAATCATCGCAAAGCCTTGTCTGGTGGTGTTGGAGACCTGGTCAAATATTGATTTTAGTCAAACTTGGGGTACTCGTTTGAGTCGTTTATGGTCAGGTGCTAAGGCGTCAGACCGCTTTAGGCTCTCGCTCGTTCCTGCGCTTGGGTAGAATTGATTCTTTTCTCTGTTGAAGGAAGGCTAATGGCTCAGTCCTACAGTGCCCGCAGTCGTGCAATCGAACCTTTCCACGTCATGGCGTTGCTGGCGCGGGCCAACGAACTGCAAGCCGCTGGCCACGACGTCATCCACCTGGAAATCGGCGAGCCTGACTTCACTACCGCTGAGCCGATCATTCAAGCCGGCCAGGCGGCATTGTCGGCAGGGAAGACCCGTTACACCGCCGCGCGGGGTATTCCCGAGCTGCGAGAGGCCATTTCCGGTTTCTATCAGCAGCGTTATGGGTTGAACATTGACCCCAAACGAATCCTCATCACCCCAGGCGGTTCGGGCGCCTTGTTACTGGCCAGCGCCTTGCTGGTGGATCCGGGCAAGCACTGGTTGCTGGCGGATCCGGGCTACCCCTGCAACCGGCACTTCCTGCGATTGGTGGAAGGTGCGGCGCAGCTTGTTCCTGTAGGTCCAGAGGTGCGTTATCAGCTGACCCCTGATCTGGTTGCGCGTCATTGGGACCACGACAGCGTGGGCGCGTTAGTGGCTTCCCCAGCCAATCCGACCGGGACGATCCTGACGCGCGATGAGCTGGCGGGGTTGTCTGCGGCGATCAAGCTGCGACACGGTCATCTGGTGGTGGATGAGATCTATCACGGCCTGACGTACGGCACCGATGCCGCCAGCGTGCTGGAAGTCGATGACAGTGCGTTTGTGCTGAATAGCTTTTCCAAGTATTTCGGCATGACTGGCTGGCGTCTCGGTTGGCTGGTGGCGCCTGAGGCCGCTGTCGGCGAGCTGGAAAAACTCGCGCAAAATCTCTACATCAGCGCGCCGAGCATGGCCCAGCATGCCGCATTGGCCTGCTTTGAGCCGGCGACCATCAGCATTCTCGAAGAGCGCCGCGCTGAATTTGGCCGTCGTCGCGATTTCCTGCTGCCAGCCTTGCGCGAGCTGGGTTTTGGTATCGCCGTGGAGCCGGAAGGCGCGTTCTATTTGTATGCGGATATTAGCAAGTTCGGCGGTGATGCCTACGCGTTCTGCCGACACTTCCTTGAAACCGAGCATGTGGCAATTACCCCGGGACTCGATTTCGGGCGCTTTCACGCTGGGCACCATGTACGTTTTGCCTACACTCAAAGCCGGCCGCGCTTGCAGGAAGCGGTCGAGCGAATCGCTCGCGGTTTGAAGAGCTGGCAAGGCTGATGCGTTTTCATCCTCCCCTCGAAGAAGGGCGTCTGATCCGTCGTTACAAGCGCTTTCTCGCCGATATCGAAACCGTTAGCGGCGAGTTGCTGACTATTCATTGTCCCAACACGGGCTCGATGCTCAATTGTCAGGTCGAGGGTGGGCAGGTCTGGTTCAGCCGTTCCAACGATCCGAAACGCAAGTTGCCCGGTACCTGGGAAGTCGGCGAAACCCCGCAAGGGCGCTTGTTTTGCGTCAACACCGGGCGAGCCAATGGTTTGATTGAAGAGGCGTTGCGCGCGGGTGTGATCAGTGAACTGAACGGTTTTACTGAGCTCAGGCGCGAGGTGGCTTATGGGCAGGAAAGCAGCCGGATCGATTTCCGTCTTGATTACCCCAGCGGCCCGGCCTATGTAGAAGTCAAAAGCGTTACCCTGGGCTTCGACGGCTCTGCGGTGGCCGCGTTTCCCGATGCGGTGACCCAGCGTGGAGCCAAGCATTTGCGCGAATTGGCGCACCTGGCCCGGGACGGGATTCGTGCGGTTCAGTTGTATTGCGTCAACTTGACCGGTATCGATGCGGTGCGTCCTGCGCAAGAAATCGACTCGGCCTACGCGGCGGCTTTGCGTGAGGCGGTGGCGTGCGGGGTGGAAGTGCTGGCCTATGGCGTGCGTCTGACCCATGAGGAAATGGTGGTTGATCGGCGCCTGGACGTGCTGCTCAGCGGCTAAAGGCTGACCCAGATACCTTGCGCGTCTTCGCGGCAGGGCACGGTGGTCAGCGATTGACCGGCGCAGGGGCCGGAAACGCATTCCCCGTCTTCGATCAGAAACAGTGCGCCGTGGGTGGCGCACTGAATCAGACTGTTGCTGGGGTCGAGAAAGCTGTTTGGCGTCCATTCCAGGCCCACCCCGCGGTGCGGGCAGCGATTCACGTAGACGTAGACCTGACCACCCCGGCGTACGGCAAAGAGTTTCTGTCCTTCGATGTCGAAACCGCGACTGCTGGCGTCAGCCAATTCGACACCTGTGCAAAGAAACTTCATGTCTATCCTCAGATCCATCGCCTCGTGACTAGAAATGTCCGAGCTTGACGTTCAAATACAAACAATTATCAAATGGCCGCCTGGCCCATCGGGCGCAGGTGCCGGTGGCCGAGAATACGTGGCCTGCCATCTCGATGCCCGGGAAAAAACTTTAAAGGAAGCTGTCTATGCGCCTGAGTACCCGCGTTGCTGCGCTCTGTGTCGGACTCGTCGTCAGTCACCATGGCGCAGCGGACGAGTTACCGCAACGTTGGGTCACTGCCGGTGGCGCGCTGTCCGAGTGGGTGAGCGTACTGGGGGGCGAATCGAAACTGGTGGGTGTCGACACCACCAGTCAGCACCCTGAAAGCCTCAAGGCGCTACCAAGCATCGGCTATCAGCGGCAATTGTCGGCAGAAGGTATTTTGAGCTTACGCCCGCAGTTGCTGATAGGCACTGAAGAAATGGGTCCGCCGCCGGTGATCACGCAGATTCGTAACTCAGGGGTGCAGGTTGAGTTGTTCTCGGCTCAACCGGATCTACCGACGTTGCAGGTCAATTTGCAGCATCTGGGCAAATTGCTGGGGGCTGAAGACCAGGCTGCACAGGCATACCAGCGCTATCAGGCGCAACTCGATCAACAAAAAATCCGGGTGACCAAGGCACAGCTCACGCAACAATCACCGGGCGTGTTGATGCTGCTCGGGCATGCGGGCGGCAAACCGCTCATCGCTGGCAAGGACACCGCCGCCGATTGGTTGCTGCAACAGGCCGGCGGTCACAACCTGGCCACACATACCGGCTATAAGCCTTTTTCTGTTGAGTCACTTGTGAGCCTGGATCCCGAAGTGCTGGTGTTTGCCGACCGCGCACTGACGGGGGATGCGGCGCGTGCCGCGCTGTTCAAGGAAAATCCGATGCTGTCCTCGACCCGCGCGGCGAAGGGCGGTCGAGTCATGGAGCTGGACCCGACGTTGCTGGTGGGCGGATTGGGGCCAAGGTTGCCCGAGAGCCTGAAAAAGCTCTCTGACGGGTTCTTTCCTGGCACTGCCGACCAATGACCATTCTGGTTAAACCGCGTGCGCTGTTCAATGGTCTGAGCCTTTTGTGTTTGCTGGCGATCTGGCTGTCACTGGCGCTGGGGCCGGTCAGTTTGCCGTTGCTCGACACCTTGCACGCTGCCCTGCGCCTGCTCGGATTGCCGATTGCGCCGGACGGGCTGGAGCAAGCCGAATTGATCGTGGGGCAGATCCGTCTGCCGCGAACCGTGCTTGGCTTGGCGGTGGGCGGCGTGCTGGCGCTGACCGGTGTGGCGATGCAGGGTCTGTTTCGTAACCCGCTGGCCGATCCGGGATTGGTTGGAGTGTCCAGCGGCGCGGCATTGGGTGCCGCCATCGCGATTGTGGGTGGGTCAATGTTTGGCGGGCTGCCTGAGTCGTTCGGGCCTTATCTGTTATCGGTGTGTGCGTTTCTCGGTGGCTTGGGGGTGACGGCGCTGGTGTATCGACTGGGCCGACGCAATGGCCAGACGAACGTCGCGACGATGCTGCTGGCCGGTATCGCATTGACCGCTCTGGCAGGCTCGGCGGTGGGGTTGTTCACCTATCTGGCTGACGATGCAACCTTGCGTACGCTGACCTTCTGGAACCTGGGCAGCCTTAATGGCGCCAGTTACGCACGACTCTGGCCGTTGCTGGTGGTAAGTGCGGGCGTGGCACTCTGGTTGCCGCGTCGAGCCAAGGCCTTGAATGCATTATTGCTGGGCGAGTCGGAGGCCGGACATCTGGGCATCGACGTCGAAGGGCTCAAGCGTGAGCTGGTGTTCTGCACGGCATTGGGTGTTGGCGCAGCGGTGGCGGCGGCGGGAATGATCGGATTTGTCGGGCTGGTGGTGCCGCACCTGGTGCGCTTGCTGGCCGGCCCCGATCATCGAGTGTTGTTGCCCGCCTCGGTTCTGGCAGGTGCCAGTCTTCTGTTATTTGCCGATCTGGTGGCCCGACTGGCCCTGGCGCCGGCCGAACTACCGATCGGCATCGTCACGGCCTTTATTGGTGCGCCATTTTTCCTGTTCTTGTTGCTCCGGAGGCGCGCCTGATGTTGCGCACGCAAGACCTGCAAATCCGTCGCGGCGCCAAGACCGTATTGTCGGACATCACGCTTGAGCTCATGCCTGGCGAAGTGCTTGGCGTGCTCGGCCCCAATGGCGCCGGCAAAAGTACCTTGCTGAGTGCCTTGTGCGGCGAATTGCATGCCCATCATGGAAGCGTCTGGCTCGATGATCGCCAGTTGAGTCACTGGGCTGCAGCGTTGCGCGCCCAGCGCCTGGCGGTGCTGCCGCAGGTGTCGACCCTGGACTTTGCCTTTCGCGTCGAAGAAGTGGTGGGTATGGGGCGTTTACCCCATCAAAGCGGTCGGGTGCGCGATGACGAGATTGTCGCTGCCGCGTTGCACGCCGCCGATGCCGGGCACCTGAGTGGTCGCAGCTACCTGGCCCTGTCCGGTGGCGAGCGTCAGCGGGTGCATCTGGCCCGGGTGCTGGCGCAGCTTTGGCCGGGTGAGGCAGGGCAGACGCTGTTGCTCGATGAGCCGACCTCGATGCTCGACCCGCTGCATCAGCACACCACCCTGCAAGCGGTGCGCGAATTTGCCGATCGCGGCGCGGCCGTGTTAGTCATCTTGCATGATCTGAACCTGGCGGCGCGTTATTGTGATCGACTGTTGCTGCTTGAGGGCGGGCGTCCGGTGGCACTGGATACACCGGAACAGGTCCTGAAGCCGGAGCCGCTCAAAGCCGTATTCGGGCTGGAAGTATTGGTCCAGCGCCATCCGGAGCGTGGGCATCCGCTGATCATCGCCCGCTGATACTTGTCATTGAGGTGAACATGCGTGGAATTTTGCTGTTGGCCGTACTGCTATTGAGTGCCTGCCAACATGTCTCGGTGCCACCGCCGGTCAGTGCTGACATTCGGGACCTGAGTACCGGCCAAACGCTGACGGCGCAGGAACTGATCGAACGACTTGCCAAGCCTTCGCGGCTGATCGTCGGCGAGCAGCATGACAATCGCGATCACCATCAACTGCAACTGTGGTTGCTGCAGTCGCTGGGTGAGCTGCGACCACAAGGCAGTTTGCTCCTGGAAATGCTGATGCCGGATCAACAACAGCGCGTTGATGACGTTCGCCATGCCACGACGCCACCGGAAAATTTGCCAGCTGCCTTGGCTTGGCAGGAGGGGTGGGACTGGGAGCTGTACGGGCCGATCGTGAGTTTCGCGCTGATTCAGCCTTATCCGCTGCTCGCGGCCAATCTGGATAGCCTCGACGTTCGTGCGGTTTACGCCAAGCCTGCGCCATTGAGCGGTTCGCGTTCCAATGCCGCAGTGGTCAAGCAGGTGTTGCTGGCACAGATCAGCGACTCCCATTGTGGCTTGCTGCCCGCTTCGCAAATGCCCGCCATGTTGGCGGTCCAGCAGCAACGAGACCGGCGAATGGCTGAGCGCTTGGTGGCAGCCCCTACACCTTCACTGCTTTTTGTCGGTGCTTATCACGCGCGCAAGGACGTTGGTGTGCCGATTCATATGCTGGATTTGGGGCAGGCACAAGCGCCGGCGGTTTTGATGCTGGCAGAGCAGGGGGCCGAGGTGACAGCGGCAATGGCCGATTACGTCTGGTACACCCCCGCTTCACCGCCTAAGGATTACTGCGCACAGATGCGTCAGCAATTCGGCAAGTAACGGACAGGTTTTTCACAGACAAAAAAAGACCCGGCAAGAGCCGGGTCAAATAACCGTGATTAGCCTGATGAGGAGATATCTGAGAGTCCGAACCAAGGGCTTTTCAAATATCGACCAGTCTCGCGACCAGTTGTGATAATCATATCGATTCTCATTACCAAGTCAACCGCTGTTTTTTGATTTCTTTTAAATGCGTCGCCAGTCCGTTTCAAAGCCCGGTAAACACTGGGGCATGAGGTCGCGAGCCTGAGTGAAATCAATACCTCAAGCCTTGTGGCGCGACGAAATCGCTTCCAGCTGTTTGTTCAAGGCTTCTTTTCGCTCGGCTGGAATGTCATTCCAGTGCACATCCATCAATGCGCCTTCGATTGCATACAACAACACCTTGGACGCTCGAAACCCGCGCGTACGCACGGCTCGATAAGCATCCACCGCCCCAAGGCGACGCAAGTCCGAGGCACTGTGGATACCCACGGCATGCAGCCACTGCGCCGACGTCTTGCCAAGATTTTTCAGGTGCTGCAGTTCATCATTCATCAAGCCTCCTTGCGACGGCCGAACGGAGCGTGTGCGAGCTTCTCAGGAGTGTAGCCATCAGTAGGAAAAGCGTGATTGTTTGGCGGTTTTCGACGTAAAAGCTTCTAAGAAGCAAACTCAACAACTTGGCTGAGTGTCGGCGAATGCAAATGGGGTGGGTACTAGAAGTCTAGCTGTCGCGAGCAAATTCGGAGTCCAGCGCAAAGTGGCGCGCTGGACTTGTCAGGTAAAGCGTCTTTTTAACGAGTGCGATAACGCAGGCGAGTGCCGAAGTTCATCGACATCAGGATCTCGTCCGCGCTCAGCTCTGGCGGGAAGTAGGCGCCGGAGATCTGGGCATGAGCCAGGCTGGCCCCTTCGAGGGATGCGTTGCGAAAGTCGATGCCGCGCAAATCGGCGGATCGGAAATAGGCATCGGTAAAGTCGACCCCATCTGCGTTCAGCTCACGCAAGTCCAGACCCCGGAAATCGCCACCCACCATGTCAATGGTGCCGTCTTTGGGCCGTTCGTTGTTGAAGCCTGTGATGTCGTCTTTGTGCAGCAGGGCATACAGCGGGGTGTCGAGAAACTTGGGCTGGCTCATGTCGCATCACCTGATGGTTTTATGACGCCAGTATAGTGCCACTATTTGACAGCCGTGAAGCCTGGGGAGGCCTCACGGCTGAAATAGTTTTACAGGCCTGGCATGCGTTGACGAATTTGCGCGACGACCGTATCGAGGGTCCCGCTTTCATTGGTCTGGACACGCTTGCTGCACAGAATTTCTGCAGGCGTCAGTGGTTCACGATTGGCTTGCTGGGCTTCGATTATGGCCAGGTTGGCGTCGGACGGATCCTTGTTGTCTGCCTGGCGCAGGGCCAGCCAGCTTTCGATCACGGCTTGTGGTGCGTTGCAATCGAGGATCAGGAACGGTGCACCTGTGGCCTCGGCGATTTTTGCCGCGCCGTCGCGCTGGTCGCGCTTGAGGTAGGTGGCATCGATCACCACCGGGAAACCGGCGCGCAGGATGACCCCGGCAATCTCATGCAGACGGCTGTAGGTGGCGGCACTGGCGTCGGCACTATAAATGCCGGCCTGCGGTTCATTCGCTACGGTTTGTTCGCCGAACAGACGTTTGCGTTCTACATCCGAGCGAAGGCGAATGGCGCCCAACGCTTCGACCAGACGCATGGCGACGTGGCTCTTGCCGACAGCGGACACACCGTGGGTAATCGCCATGAAACGCGAAGGAATGGTGCTGTAGCTTTCCGCGAGGTTGGCGTAGTTGCGGTACTGGCGCAGGGTCGTGGCGCGCTGCACCGGGTCGGCTTCGGCCGGCATGCTGAACAAGCTGACCTTGGCGCGAACCAGTGCGCGGTAGGCTTTATAGAAGTTCAGCAGTTCAAGGCCTTGATAGTCTCCGGTCAGCTCCAGGTATTGGCTGATGAAGCGGCGTGCCAGGGACTTCAGGCCACGGTCTTCCAGGTCCATTGCCAGGAAACCGGTGTCGGCGTAGACGTCGGTGAAACGGAACGGCTCGTTGAACTCGATGCAGTCGAAAATCACGACCTTGCCATCGATCACGGTAGCGTTGCCTAGATGGATATCACCATGGCATTCACGAATGAAGCCTTCGGCTTTTCTCTGGGCGAACAGTGGCTTGAGGCGTTCGAAGCTGCTTTCGGCCCAGGCTTGCAGGGCGTCGAGTTGCAGCAGATCAGCCTTGTCGCTGAGGAACGGGCGGATCTGTTCGAAGTTCTGGCGCACCGGTGCCATCACGCTGTCCGGGGTGCCAGCTTCGTGTTCGGCAGGGACTTTCGGCGCGGAGAGGTGAAATTGGGCAATCTGCGCAGCCATTTCGTCGATGTGCGCGGTGGTCAGTTCGCCATTGGCCTGCAGGGTGCTGAGCAGTTGGCTTTGTGGGAATTGACGCATTTTCAGGGCGAAGTCGACGACAGGGCCTTCACCGCCCAGTTGTGGCGCTTCGGCGCTGCCGGTGATTGGCAACACTTCCAGATACAAATCGTTGGTCAGGCGCTGGTTCAAGCGCAGTTCTTCACCACAGAAGTGCTCGCGGGCGTCGAGGCTGGTGAAGTCGAGGAAGCCGAAATTCATGGGCTTCTTCACTTTATAAGCAAAGGGGCCTGTGAGGATGACCCAGGAAATATGGGTTTCGATGACCTGGAACCCGTCTACCGGATGCGGGTAGAGGGCCGGGTTTTGCAGAGCGGCGATCAGGGACTGGCTCACAGGCGATCCTTCAGAGTCTGGGAAAAATTCAAGGCCGCCATTATGGCCGCAAGTCCGCCTGACGCAAACCTCGGAGGGCGTCTGTCGAGTCTGGATAAAGTGCGTATAATCCGCCGCCATGACTCGTACTCGATCCCCCCGCACTCCAAAAAAACCACCTTCCAGGGGCCTGAGCCCATGGTTGGGCTGGGCCCTTAAACTCAGTCTGGTCGGCCTCGTGGTGCTCGCCGGATTCGCGGTTTATCTCGACGCTATCGTCCAGGAAAAATTCTCCGGCAAGCGCTGGACCATTCCGGCCAAGGTGTATGCGCGCCCGCTCGAACTGTTCACCGGCCAGAAGCTGAGCAAGGAGGACTTCCTCACCGAGCTCGACGCCTTGGGCTACCGACGTGAAAGCGTGAGCAATGGCCCGGGCGCAGCCTCGGTCAACGGCAATACCGTCGATTTGAATACCCGCGGCTTCCAGTTCTATGAAGGCCTGGAGAAACCTCAGCCCGTGCGCGTGCGTTTCTCTGGCGACTATGTCGCAGAGCTTTCGGCGACCAACGGTTCGAAGCTATCGGTGGTGCGGCTGGAGCCGCTGATGATCGGCGGTATTTACCCGAAAAACCTGGAAGACCGCATCCTGATCAAAATCGATCAGGTCCCGCCTTATCTGCTGGAAACCCTGATTGCCGTGGAAGATCGGGACTTCTATAGCCACTGGGGCGTGTCACCGAAGTCGATTGTCCGGGCTGTCTACGTCAATACCTCTGGCGGCAAAATGACCCAGGGTGGCAGTACGCTGACACAACAGTTGGTCAAGAACTTCTACCTGACCAGCGAACGCAGCCTGTCGCGCAAACTCACCGAAGCCATGATGGCGATGCTGCTTGAGCTGCATTACGACAAACGAGAAATTCTTGAGGCTTACCTCAATGAAGTGTTCGTTGGTCAGGACGGCCAGCGCGCGGTTCACGGTTTCGGTCTGGCCAGCCAGTTCTTCTTCGGGCAGCCGTTGTCCGAACTGAAACTGCACCAGGTCGCCATGTTGGTGGGAATGGTCAAGGGGCCGTCCTATTACAACCCGCGCCGCAATCCTGAGCGGGCCCTTGAGCGACGCAATCTGGTGCTCGATGTCCTTGAACAACAAGGCGTCGCCACCGCTGAGCAGGTCGCTGCCGCGAAGATAATGCCACTGGGTGTGACGACGCGCGGCAAGCTGGCCGACAGCTCTTTCCCGGGTTTTATCGATCTGGTTAAACGCCAGTTGCGCGAAGACTACCGCGACGAAGACTTGACCGAAGAAGGTCTGCGGATCTTCACCAGCTTCGACCCGATTCTGCAGATGAAAGCCGAAGCCTCGGTCAACGACACGTTCAAGCGTCTGTCCGGTCGCAAGGGTTCCGATGAAGTCGAAGCCGCCATGGTCGTGACCAACCCGGAAACCGGTGAGGTCCAGGCCATGATCGGCAGCCGTCAGGCCAGTTTTGCCGGTTTCAACCGTGCGCTGGACGCGGTACGCCCCATCGGTTCGTTGATCAAGCCGGCGGTTTATCTGACGGCCCTTGAGAAGCCCACTCAATACACGCTGACCAGCTGGCTGTCGGATGAGTCCTTTTCGGTCAAAGGCGCGGACGGTCAGGTCTGGAAACCGCAGAACTACGATCGCCGTTCCCACGGCACGGTTTTCCTGTATCAGGGGCTGGCGCATTCCTACAACCTTTCAACCGCGCGCCTGGGTTTGGCAATAGGTGTACCGAACGTCCTCAAGACCCTGGCTCGCTTGGGCGTGACTCGTGAATTTCCGGCGTTCCCGTCGATGTTGCTGGGCGCAGGTGGCATGACGCCGATTGAAGTGGCGACCATGTACCAGACGTTGGCCAACGGTGGTTTCAACACACCGATGCGCGGGATTCGCAGCGTATTGACCGCCGAAGGTGAACCGCTCAAACGCTATCCTTTCCAGATCGAGCAGCGTTTTGATCCAGCGTCCATTTACCTGATCCAGAGCGCCATGCAGCGGGTCATGCGTGAAGGTACCGGCAGTTCGGTTTATAACGTGTTGCCCAAGACCCTCACCCTGGCCGGCAAGACCGGTACCAGTAACGATTCCCGGGACAGCTGGTTCGCCGGTTTCAGTCAGGACTTGCTGGCGGTGGTCTGGCTGGGCCGCGATGACAACGGCAAGACGCCATTCACCGGCGCTACCGGCGCCTTGCAGGTCTGGACCAGTTTCATGCGCAAAGCCGATCCGCTGCCGCTGGACATGCCGCAGCCGGACAACGTAGTTCAAGCCTGGGTCGATTCACGTAGCGGTCAAGGCTCCGATGCGGGCTGCCCAGGCGCTGTGCAGATGCCGTATATTCGCGGCAGCGAACCACCTCCCGGTGCGGCTTGTGGTGGCGAAGGCCCCGCTTCCGGTGAAACGGTGATGGATTGGGTCAAGGGCTGGATGAATTAAGCAAAGAGGGATTCAAGTGAACAAGTGGTTGATACCAGCGGTTGTCACCGTGGCGTTGCTCAGCGGTTGCTCCACCGTACAACGTGGTTCGATTCCGGTTGAGGATTCCGGCACGGCTGTGTCCAACAGTGAGCGGATTTCGGCGAATGGCGGCTTTCGCAAGACGACTGTGAAACGTCCTGCGCAAGCCCAAACCCAATCCCAGACCCAGGCGATTCCGCAAGGCGATACCGGTGTGGTGGTGATGATCCCGGGTGGCGGCGCTGCCACCTCCGCACCGATCAGTACCTCGCCAATCACACCGGGTCCGATTACTCCTGGGCCGATCGATACGTCGCCAGTCCAGTCTGCACCGATCGATCAGGGCAGCTACAGCATGCCGTCGACGCCGAGCGGGATTCCTTCGGCGAGCGCTGGCGGTCTGTCAGCCGACGAGCAGCTTGATGGTCCGGTGCTGGCGCTGTTGACCACGGCTCAACAGCAACAGGCAAGCGGCGACCTCAACGGTGCTTCGTCCAGTCTGGAGCGTGCTCAGCGCGTCGCGCCGCGTGAGCCGCAGGTGCTTTATCGTCTGGCTCAGGTGCGCATGGCTCAAGGGGATGCCGCGCAGGCTGAACAATTCGCCCGTCGTGGTCTGACCTTCGCCAATGGCCGTCCGGATCTCCAGGCCAGTCTCTGGGACTTGATCGCCCAGGCGCGAGACAAACAAGGTGATTCTGCCGGCGCAGCTTTGGCCCGTCAGAAGGCCAAGGTATCGCTGTGATGGACGCACGTTTCCCGAAGATTGCCGAGCAGCTGCTGCTGATTGAGCGTGAACTGCGGGTGCAGGGGTGGTGGGGTGACGTTGCACCCTCTGCTGAAGCGCTTTCCAGTGTCGAGCCGTTTTCGGTCGATACGCTGGACTTCGAACAGTGGCTGCAATGGATCTTCCTGCCCCGGATGAAAATGATCCTCGAGCAGGATCAGCCATTGCCCGCCGTATCCGGGATTCAGGAAATGGCCGAAATGGTCTTCGCCGCCCGTGATGTCCAGGGCAAGGATCGGCAGCTGCAAGTGCTGCTCAAAGAGTTTGACCTGCTGATCACCACCTCGCGCTAACACCGATCCTTCTTTGTAGGAGCCGAGCTTGCTCGGCTCCTACAGCAGTTCTGCACAACCTGTTTCTGTGTTTCGCCGATGCGTTCCTGACGTTGTTGATCGGTCAGGCGGTGCATCTCGCCGCTCACATCCTCCGAAGTCGGGGATTGCTCCGCAGTTTCACCAGCTTCGTTCTCGTACCATTTACTGGTGTTGAGTTGCGCAATCGAAGCTAACACAGTCGCTGTTTGGCGATTTTTTCTTGCTTTCTCATGTGCTTACTTCAATAAAGCACATTGACGACTTGACTTGCAGAGGACGAAACAGAAGAATCCAAAGTCCGCTGTAGAGGGACTGCCAGAAGCAGGCCCACTCAGCAGATCATGAGGCGCACACCCGCGCCGACTTGTTACACCCGCAACGCGTTACCTCGCGCTGGGTGGGAAAGGCCCGCAACACTTGGGACGATCCCAATACTTGCTCAGTCAGTGCTGACGTAGTCGGCGACCACCGTCGCTCATGCTCTGCTGAGAAGTAAACCTATTAAGACCCGTCCCCGTTTGAGTGGACGGTATTCTGGCGTTTTAGAGGTGAACAACGTGGAGCTTTTATCTGGCGGTGAGATGCTCGTCCGCTTCTTGCGTGACGAAGGCGTCAAATATATCTACGGGTACCCGGGTGGTGCTCTCCTTCATGTATACGATGCCCTGTTCAAAGAACCGGAAGTGACTCACATCCTGGTTCGTCACGAGCAGGCTGCGACCCATATGGCTGACGGTTATGCCCGAGCCACCGGTAAAGCCGGCGTGGTACTGGTGACTTCCGGCCCGGGCGCAACCAACGCCATCACCGGTATTGCCACGGCCTATATGGACTCCATTCCGATGGTGGTCATTTCCGGCCAGGTGCCTAGCAGCATGGTGGGCACCGATGCGTTCCAGGAAACCGACATGATCGGTATCTCCCGGCCGATCGTGAAGCACAGCTTCATGATCAAGCACGCATCGGAAATCCCGGAAGTCATGAAGAAAGCGTTCTACCTGGCGCAATCCGGTCGTCCGGGTCCGGTCGTTGTCGATATCCCGAAAGACATGACCAACCCTGCCGAAAAGTTCGAATACATCTTCCCGAAGAAAGCCAAGCTGCGTTCCTACAGCCCGGCCGTCCGCGGTCACTCCGGGCAAATCCGCAAGGCGGCAGAAATGCTCCTGGCGGCCAAGCGTCCAGTGATGTACGCCGGCGGTGGTGTGATTCTCGGTGGTGGCTCCGCGCCGCTGACCGAATTGGCGAAGATGCTCAACCTGCCAGTGACCAATACCCTGATGGGCCTGGGTGCCTACCCTGGCACCGATCGTCAGTTCATCGGCATGCTCGGCATGCACGGCAGCTATACCGCCAACCTGGCAATGCACCATGCCGACGTGATCCTTGCAGTCGGCGCGCGTTTCGATGACCGCGTGATCAACGGTCCGGCAAAGTTCTGCCCGAATGCCAAGATCATTCATATCGACATCGACCCGGCTTCGATTTCCAAAACCATCAAGGCAGACGTGCCTATCGTCGGTCCGGTCGAGAGCGTCCTGACCGAAATGGTCGCGATTCTCAAGGAAATCGGCGAGACCCCGAACAAGGAGTCCGTTGCCAGCTGGTGGAAGCAGGTCGACGAGTGGCGCGGTGATCGTGGCCTGTTCCCTTACGACAAGGGCGACGGCAGCGTCATCAAGCCGCAGACCGTGATCGAAACCCTGTGCGAAGTCACCAAGGGCGACGCCTTTGTGGCCTCCGACGTGGGTCAGCACCAAATGTTCGCGGCGCAGTACTACAAGTTCAACAAGCCGAACCGCTGGATCAACTCCGGTGGATTGGGCACCATGGGCTTCGGTTTCCCGGCGGCCATGGGTATCAAGTTGAACTTCCCGGATGCGGATGTCGCCTGTGTGACGGGCGAGGGCAGTATCCAGATGAACATTCAGGAACTGTCCACCTGTCTGCAATATGGTTTGCCGGTAAAAATCGTCATCCTGAACAATGGCGTTCTGGGTATGGTTCGCCAGTGGCAAGACATGAGTTACGGCAGTCGTCACTCGCACTCCTACATGGAGTCGCTGCCTGACTTCGTCAAGCTGGCAGAGGCCTATGGCCACGTCGGCGTGCGCATCACCGACTCGAAAGATTTGAAGTCGAAGATGGAAGAAGCGTTCGCCATGAAAGATCGCCTGGTGGTCATCGATATTTCGGTCGACACCAGCGAACACGTCTACCCGATGCAGATCAAAGACGGCTCCATGCGCGATATGTGGCTGAGCAAGACGGAGCGTACTTAATCATGCGACACATTATTTCCTTGCTTCTGGAAAACGAACCGGGCGCTCTGTCTCGTGTAGTCGGCCTGTTCTCGCAGCGCAACTACAACATCGAAAGCCTGACCGTGGCGCCAACCGAAGACCCGACCCTGTCGCGTCTGACGCTGACCACGGTTGGCCATGATGAAGTGATCGAGCAGATCACCAAGAACCTGAACAAATTGATCGAAGTGGTCAAATTGGTCGACCTGTCGGAGAGTGCTCACATCGAGCGCGAACTGATGCTGGTCAAGGTCAAGGCCACCGGCGCCCAGCGTGCCGAGATCAAACGCACGACCGATATTTACCGTGGGCAGATCGTTGATGTCAGCGCCAGCGTGTATACCGTTCAACTGACCGGTACCAGCGACAAGCTCGACAGCTTCATTCAGTCCATTGGCACTGCGTCGATTCTGGAAACCGTCCGTAGCGGCGTAACCGGTATTGCCCGCGGCGACAAAGTACTCAGCATCTAAACCAAATTAGCGAATGGCCTGAACGGCCTGGATATATAGGGGAATTTCATGAAAGTTTATTACGAAAAAGACTGCGACCTGTCCATCATCCAAGGCAAGAAAGTTGCCATTATCGGTTACGGTTCCCAAGGCCACGCTCAAGCGTGCAACCTGAAAGACTCCGGCGTTGACGTTACTGTTGGTCTGCGTAAAGGTTCGGCCACTGTTGCCAAAGCCGAAGCTCACGGCCTGAAAGTGACCGACGTTGCTTCCGCTGTCGCGGCTGCCGACCTGGTCATGATCCTGACCCCGGACGAGTTCCAGTCTGCCCTGTACAAGAACGAAATCGAGCCGAACATCAAGAAGGGCGCCACCCTGGCCTTCTCCCACGGCTTCGCGATTCACTACAACCAGGTTGTTCCGCGTGCTGACCTCGACGTGATCATGATCGCGCCGAAAGCACCGGGCCACACTGTGCGTTCCGAGTTCGTCAAAGGCGGCGGTATTCCTGACCTGATCGCTATCTATCAGGATGCTTCCGGCAACGCCAAAAACGTTGCGCTGTCCTACGCCGCTGGCGTTGGTGGCGGTCGTACCGGCATCATCGAAACCACCTTCAAGGACGAGACCGAAACCGACCTGTTCGGCGAACAAGCCGTTCTGTGCGGCGGTACCGTTGAACTGGTCAAAGCCGGTTTCGAAACGCTGGTTGAAGCTGGCTACGCGCCAGAAATGGCCTACTTCGAGTGCCTGCACGAACTGAAACTGATCGTTGACCTCATGTACGAAGGCGGTATCGCCAACATGAACTACTCGATCTCCAACAACGCTGAGTACGGCGAGTACGTGACTGGCCCGGAAGTGATCAACGCCGAGTCCCGTCAGGCCATGCGCAACGCCCTGAAACGTATTCAGGACGGCGAATACGCCAAGATGTTCATCAGCGAAGGCGCAACCGGCTATCCTTCGATGACCGCCAAGCGTCGTAACAATGCCGCTCACGGTATCGAGATCATCGGCGAGCAACTGCGTTCCATGATGCCGTGGATCGGTGCCAACAAGATCGTCGACAAAGCCAAAAACTAAGTCACGCCCTTGTACGGAAAACGCGGCCTAGGCCGCGTTTTTTCGTTTGGGTCGCCGCTTCTGGTATAAAGCTGCATCGTTTGTGGCCGAACCGTCGTCCCAGACACCTGTCGAAAACTTTCCATCCTGTTGCAAGGTAACGTCCATGAGCGAACGCCCCGAAGAGCCAAACCAGGCTTCTGACGCCGAAAGCCTGCTGCCTATCGATGAACATATCGAGGAAGGGCATGACGCTGAAGGTCGCAAAGTCCGGCATCGTGGTATCTATCTTCTGCCGAATCTGTTCACCACTGCGAACCTGTTCGCAGGGTTTTATTCCATCATTAACTCGATGAGCGCCCAGGCCGCCTTGAGCGCCGGTGATTCGGTCAATGCGAGCAAGTACTTTGCTTTTGCCGCAATCGCGATTTTTGTCGCGATGGTGCTCGACGGTCTGGATGGTCGTGTGGCTCGCATGACCAATACCCAGAGTGCTTTTGGTGCCGAGTACGACTCGCTGTCGGACATGGTCGCCTTCGGTGTCGCGCCGGCATTACTGGCGTTTGGCTGGGCCTTGGGTGATATGGGCAAGGTCGGCTGGATGGTTGCCTTCATCTATGTGGCGGGGGCGGCATTGCGTCTGGCGCGCTTCAACACTCAGGTCGGCACTGCGGACAAGCGTTACTTCATTGGTCTGGCCAGTCCGGCTGCGGCGGGTGTGGTTGCGGGAATTGTCTGGGCGTTCAGCGACTACGGCATTCAGGGGTCGAAGATGTCCTTCCTGGTTGCGCTGATGGTAGCGGCTGCCGGCATGCTGATGGTCAGCAACATCAAGTACAACAGCTTCAAGGAGCTGGACTTGAAAGGGCGCGTGCCTTTCGTGGCAATTCTTGCGGTGGTGCTGGTCTTTGCTGTGGTATTCAGCGATCCGCCACGCATTCTGCTGCTGGTTTTTCTCGCTTACGCGGCCTCTGGTCCGGTGCAATACCTGTTGCGTCTTCGTCGGCACAAAAACGCCGAGTGATGTAATTTCCCTCATACTCCGCAGTCTATTGGTACATCTGTTCTCCAAAGCTGCGGAGTTGCCATGCTGATCAAAGTCCCCAAGGCGTCTGACTGTCATGAGTCGGACGTCACGCCTGAATCCTTCTATCTATCTCGTCGAAATGTTCTCGGGGCTGCCGTTGCAGGTTTGGCTGTCAGTAGCCTGCCGCGCTGGGCTTGTGCGGAAGAGGCTGTGCGTTATGCGGACGTCGAGCCTGGCAAGGCGCCTTCCTGGTTTGCCGAAAAGCTTCCTTCTACTAAATGGGGGGCGATTACCGTCAAGGACGAAGCGATCACGCCCTTCAAGGATGCAACCCACTACAACAACTTCTATGAGTTCGGCACTGATAAAGGCGATCCTGCTGCGAATGCAAGCGCACTGAAGACCGAACCGTGGCGTGTGGTGGTGGATGGTGAAGTGGGCAAGCCAGGGCGGTATGCGCTGGAAGACTTCATGAAGCCTTATCAGTTGGAAGAGCGGATCTATCGTCTTCGTTGTGTTGAAGCCTGGTCGATGGTCATTCCGTGGATCGGGTTCCCCATTTCGGCCTTGCTCAAGCAAGTCGAGCCGACCTCTCAGGCGAAGTACATTCGTTTCGAAACCCTGGAAGACCCCAAGAGCATGCCGGGTCAGCGGTCAGGCTTTGCCTTGATTGACTGGCCGTATGTAGAAGGGCTGCGTCTGGATGAGGCGATGAACCCGCTGGCGATACTTGCGGTCGGCATGTACGGGCGTGAACTGCCTAATCAGAATGGAGCGCCGCTACGTTTGGTGGTGCCCTGGAAGTATGGCTTCAAGAGCATCAAATCCATTGTGCGTATCAGTCTGGTCAGTGAGCAACCGAAAACGACATGGCAGAGCATTGCGGCGGATGAGTATGGTTTCTACGCGAATGTGAATCCCGAGGTTGATCACCCGCGCTGGACTCAGGCCCGGGAGCGCCGATTGCCAAGTGGTTTGTTCAAGCCGAATGTGCGGGACACGCAGATGTTCAATGGCTACTCAGATGAAGTCGCCTCTCTATATACAGGGCTCGATCTGCGGAAGAACTACTGATGCGTTTCCCGGTTTGGCGTATTGGCGTTTTCATTGCGGCAGCGGTGTGGCCGCTGCTCTGGCTGTATCAGGCGTGGGCGGACGTCTTGGGTCCTGATCCGGGCAAGGTGCTGGTCGATCGACTGGGGTTGGGTACGCTTGTGCTGTTACTCATTACGCTCAGCATGACGCCGCTGCAAAAACTCACCGGGTGGGCAGGGTGGATTGCGGTTCGAAGGCAGTTGGGGTTGTGGTGCTTTGCTTATGTGGTTATGCATTTAAGCGGCTATATGGCGTTCATCCTGGGGTTTGACTGGTCGCAGCTGGGTGTTGAGTTGCGCAAGCGGCCGTACATTATCGTCGGTGCGTTGGGGTTTCTGTGTTTACTGGCGTTGGCGGTGACCTCCAATCGCTACAGTCAACGGCGTTTGGGTGTGCGCTGGAAGAAACTTCATCGCCTGGTCTATGTAATTCTCGGGCTTGGGTTGCTGCATATGTTGTGGATCGTACGCGCCGATCTGAAGGAGTGGGCGGTGTATGCCTCTATAGGGGTGTTGCTATTAGTGTTGCGAATACCGGTAGTTGCCCGTCGAATCCCGCGTTTAGTGGATAAAAAGGCACCGTCTGTACGAAAGGCGTAATTAAAGGTTGACGGCAGATT
>NZ_AKJS01000167.1 GCF_000282215.1 Pseudomonas sp. GM21 | reverse complement strand
GCCGAACGCAGGCTTCGCCAGCTGCTACGGTCCGCGTTAAGGCTTAACTGATCGGCATTAGGGCTTGCCCGCGATAGCGGTGTCACTGACACCGCCGCACTCAAGTGAACCTCAAGCCTGCGCCACACCCGTCACCACTGGCCGGCCCGGTTTACGCAGCGGGTCCAGGCGTGAGCCGGTGTAGCGGGTTTCGCGGTAGAAGCGCCAGCGGCCGAACAGGCCATAGACGTGGGTCACGCGGCCCTGTTCCTGGTAACCCATGCGGATGTGCAGTTTGAGGGCCGGGATGTTGTGGGTTTCGCAGACGTCCACCACCTTGTTGCAGCCCTGTGCCTGCATCGCTTCCCACAGGGCGACTTGAACATCCACCGACAGGCTGGTGCCGAAATAGGCACGGGTCATTTCGCCGCCGAATTCGAAGAACTCGCCCGGTTTGACCGGGAACCAGCAGCCGTAATAGTGACGGTCGTGATAATCGCGGGTGCTGCCCCAGATGAACCCACACGCATGGCCTTCGTCGTCCAGGTACATATGCCCGGTGTGACCTTCGGCGGCGAGTTCGGCCATGGTGGTGACGCGGTCACCGAAATGCCGGGTGAACGCCGTGGCGTTTTCCGGGGTGATGATCACTTGGCGCAAGCCCGAATAGGGCCGCAGTTTGTGCGGCGGTACCGGGCTGACCAGGTCGCGCTCCATCCACAACAGTTCCCAATGGAAAAACACATAGCGCTTCCACAGCGTATTGAATGTGCGGATCAGGCCTTTTTGTTTGATGCGTTCGCGAAGCTTGTCGAGTGCGTTCATGAAGCCCTCCTTAGCGAAGGATTGGTCGTGCGTGGATGAAGGTAGTGATGGGTCATTTGTTTAAATTTGTGCAACAAAGTGGACGCAATTTCAGGCGTCAAAAAAATGTGATTGTTCAGTCCAGAACCGCCTCGCCGCGCTCGCTGAACGTCTTGCCCACGCCGTTGTAGGAAACCCGTTGTACCCCCGGCAAACGCTGCTCCAGCAGTGCGCTCAACGACTCGCCCTGATCAAGGTAGGCATCGCCAAAATCGGCGCCGAGCTGATTGGGGTGCGCGACGATTTCCAGCAGTCCATCCATCGGTGGCGCGGCATTGCGCAGGTCCACCGGGGTGCACACGTAGTCGGCGGTAGCGCCGGCCAGGTGGCTTAAACGCCGGTTGAGCAATTCCTTGAACAGGCGTTTGGGCAGGCTCAGGTTTTGCCCCAGGTTGCGCGCCAGCCGTACCGGCACCCCTTGGTGGGCGGCGAAGCGGGCGACGATTTGACCGATGGGCCAGATGTTGTGCACGTGTTGGTGAGAGTCCAGATGGCTGGGGCGTACACCGTTGTCCAGAAAGCGTTGCCATTGCGCCTGGAGCTCTTCGAGTACCGCATCACGATCAGGGCGGCTGAGCCACAGGCGGTGGCGGGGCAGGTTGAGGTCGAACACGCCGGCGCTGTCGCAGAAGGTGCTTCGACCCAGAATCGACTGGCTCAAGGGGCGCCCGTAGGTGAGGTTGAAGTGCAGCCCGATCCGGCCTTCGAGCATCGGATGCCGGGCCATCACACACGCCGCTTCGAAGGCGGGCATATTGGCCATGGCGGTGGCGGAGGTGATGACTCCCGCCTGAAAAGCCCCCAGGATCACCGCGTTTTCGCAGGCACTGAGGCCGAAATCGTCAGCGTTGACTATGACTTGGCGAGGCATGTTCGCTCTCCACAATAGTTGTTGTCGGCTCGGCCGCTTTGGCGAGGGGCGTGGCAACAGGCGCCCGTTTGGCCGCCGCTGCCGTACGACAGGCTTTCCACTGTTGCCAGGCAGGTTTGAGTCGTTGCCAGAAGCGCAGGGCCAGTCCGAGTGCAATCCCGCTGGCGCGCCAGGAATAGAAACTCCAGCGCCAGTGTTCCAGTTGCCCGGTCATGCGTTCGTGGAGCTGATGGCTGGAATTGTCCAGGCTGACGCGCGAGGCATCGATCCAGCGCCAGTTCTCGTCCAGCCCCCAGCGAATCCACTCATCAAGCAACACCCGGCCGCTGCCCAGGTCGGCGTATTGCGGCAGGAACGCCAGGTTGTAATCGTACAGCCGGCCCTGCTCCAGCAAGCCGAGGCGATAACTGATGCAGCGGCCGTTCAGTTCCAGCACCACCACTCGCACCAGCCCTTGTCCGGCGAGGGCGGTGAAGGCGCGGTCCATCCATTGTCGATGACGCTCGTCAGAGAAAATCCCCACGCCTTCATCGCCTTTCCAGCTCACTGCTTCGACTTCGCTGATGGCCTGCAACAACGGGCCCATGGTCGACGCGTCCGGAGTAATCCGTCGAACCTGGGCACCACAAGCGGCGATGCGTTTACGCGCACGCCGTAATTTGTAGCGCGGATCACCGGAGACTTCCTGATGGTCGGCGTCACTGATCAAGTGCACCGGCACTCGACAACTCAGCCGCCGTTGGCCGGTGGAACTGTCGGCCATCCATTGGGTCAGCGAACTCTCTAGGCCGATCGGTTCGGACAGCTCATTGAGTTGCAGCAAGGCATGGGGGAGCCGTCGACGGATCTCGATCAAGGCCTTGCGCGTATCTTCTGCACCCAGGCGCGTGAGTAAGGCGAGGCGGTCGGCGAGGGGGTAGCCCAGGTGATGCAACACCCGAAAAGGCAAACCGCCGAAGCGCTCGACAGACGCCACCAGCGGCAGGCACAACAGCAATTCAGTGCCTTGCCAGCCCAACAGCACGTGCAGGCGCTGCCCGGCGCTCAACGCCTGCTCGGACGCCGCCATCCAGGCCAACGTGTTGAATGGTGTGTGGTCCGTCACTCGCAGACGCAACGCTTCGTAAGCCGCTGCCGGGAAGTCTGAGGCGCACAGTGAAGTGCGCCATTCCAATCGTGCCACCATAAGGTCAGTTCGCCGAGGCTGGGACAGGTTCACGCGCCGGTTTGCGCAAGGCATCCAGACGCGAGCCTGTGTAACGGGTTTCGCGGTAGAAGCGCCAGCCGAACAGGCTGTACACGTTCATGATCCGCCCTTGCTCCTTGTACCCCATGCGCATGTGCAGCTTGAGGGCCGGAATGTTGTGGAACTCGCAGACATCCACCACGGTGTGGCAACCCTGGACCTGCATGGCGTGCCAAAGCTCCAGTTGCAGGTCTACCGAGAGCGTAGTGCCCCAATAGGCACGCGCCAGCTCGCCACCGAATTCGAAAAATTCGCCTTCTTTCACCGGGAACCAGCAGCCGTAGTAATGCTTGTCGTAATAGTTGCGCGCCGCGCCCCAGATGAAGGCCACGGCATCACCTTGATCGTCCAGGTGCATGTGCCCGGTGTAACCCTCGCGGGCCAGTTCGGCCATGGTCTGGACACGGTCACCGAAGTAGCGGGTGAAGGCCACGGCGTTTTGCGCGGTGATGGTTTCCACCCGCAGGGGTGGGTAGGGCCGCAGTTTGTGCGGTGGCACCGGGCTGATCAGGTCGCGCTCCATCCACAACAGTTCCTGGTGGAAAAAAACGTAGTGTTTCCACATCTTTTTGACGGTGGCGCTCAGGCCTTTCTGTTTGATGTGTTCGCTGAGTTTCTGCAAAACGCTCATCTTCTGCGCTCCTGACGGCATGGGCCGTGTTGGGAGAAATGCGTCGCGCGGCGAGGGCATGCGCGGCATAGCAATAGAAGTGTTCATGAGGCGCTCCAGCTCAGAGCGAACAAGGTTTCCCCTGGCAGATCGAAGCTGACGCGACCGTTTTGGCAGTTGAAGGGCGCGTCGCGGCTGCGGTTGTCCGCGCCCATATAACGCAACGATCCTTTGGCCAGTGGACACGCCACCCCGTTCAAGTTCACATGCTGCAAACGCCGGCCTTTATTGACCCCCAACAGGCTGCGTTTATGTTCTTCAGCCATGGCCAGCACATCGACTTCGAAGGCGTCGTTCTCCAGCCGCAGCACGTTGTGCAACCAGTGCTGCTGAATAAATTGCTGGGCAAAGCCCACGGGTTTGAGTTCGAAGCGATCCTCACCGAGGACTTTCAACATGCCCTTGGGGTAGTTCGGTTCATCGGCCGCCTGGAACCAGTTGAGCATCTCCAGCAAACCGTCCCGGGACGAATTGATGACGACCGAAGTCCACCACAGCGAGGCGAAATGGGTGTCCTGATCGTACGGGCTCAGGCTGGAGCCGCTGGACATATTGGTCTGGTCCAGCAGCAAGGCTTTGCGGGGCCGGCCCTTGGCGTCGAGACCCACCAGATCGGCGGCGCGGCGCACGCTGTCGCGATAGACCCGGGTCGCCAGCAGGTCGCGAATCATCCATTCGTGCCAGGCCAGTGCGTCGATCTGCTCGCCGGATTCCCCCAGCAGCTGTTTCGCCCAGTCGATCCCGCGTTTGTCGGCGGCGTTGTCGGTGAACGGGCCGTTGACCAGCCGTGAACTGGCCGGCATGGCGATGCGCACACCGGCCTTGGCGTTGGCCGGGTTGCTGCGCACTTGCCGGGCCATGTTGTTGAAAATGCTTTGGTACTGGGCGTAGCTCGCGTAGTTGAGATTCGGCTCATCGGCAAAACCGATGTAGTGCGTGCCCTTGCCACCGAGCGCCCGGGTCGAGGCGAGCCAGGCCTCGAGCCCGGCGTTGCTCATCGTGTCGGCGCGCAAATTGGCCTGGCGCTGGCTGCCGGCCAGCAGGGTGATGTCCTGGGTGATGCCGAAGCGGTCCTGATAGAGCTGGCGGAAGGCATCTTCGTACTGCGGCTTTTTCGCCGTGACGTCGACAAAGGTGTAATAGGCGCCGGCCTTGGGGTTGAGCGCGTCGAGCACCGCAAAACTTGCGGGCGGTGGCATCACGTAGGGCAGGGCGATGCCCAGGTTCGGCGTCGGGCCCAGCACGTCTTTGCCCAGGGTCAGGCGCACGTCGCCGGCATCTTCGCGCAACGGTTTGAGCTGCTGTGCGTCTTGGGCGAACAGGTTGGCGGCGCCATCGAGCCAGAACGCGACCTTGCCGCTGCCTTGCAGGCGCAGGCGCCACACTTGTTCGTTTGGCGTGACAGGTAACTCGACCTTGTCGAACTGCCAATAGGCCCGATACGGTTTCAGCGCCACCGTCAGCTGTTTGCCGTCGCCCACCCGCTGCGCTTGCAGGGCGCTGACGCCACCGTGGAATTTCCCGGCCAGGACCGCGTGTTCACCCGGCGCGACTTTGAAGTACAACTCGTCGCCATCGTGGGTTTCGGCACTGAAATGCACCTTGGCGGGGGCAAACAGCGCCACCGTGCTGTCGCTATGTTCGACTGTGTAGCGGCGAAAGCTGTAACCCGCAATCTCCAGTTGATAGCTGGCCGCATTCGGCGCCAAGGGCCAGCTCTGGGTGCCGCTCAATTCACTGGCGGCGATTTTGCGCTCAGCCTGAAGTTTGCCTGTGCCGTCGAGCAGATACAGATGTTCTTCGTTGGCGTCCGCCTGCCACGCCGGGGTCCAGCGCACCGTCAACGTGTCGGGTTGTTCCGTTTGCAGGTACAGACTGCCGTCGCGAATGTCCGCCCAGCGCATCGGCCCGGCGTAGGCGTCGAGCGTCAGCCCCAGGCTCACCAGCAGCGCGAAGTACCTCATGCCGACTTCCTTTGCAGCATCAGCAGCATGGGCGCCACGTCGCTGGGCAAGATGATCAGGGTTTGCCAGACCGGCACGCCGCTCAATCGGCAATACATCACCAGCAGCGCCACCGTCACCGCCAGGTACGCGATGGAGGAAGCGGCCGCCGCGCCAACGATGCCGTAGACCGGAATCAACACCAGGTTCAGCGCCAGATTGAGCAGGGCGCCGAGGCCCATCAACAGGGAAATGCTGCCGGGACGGTTCTTGCCCAGCAGGTCCAGGCGCAGGATGCTGGCATAGCACAGGCCGAGCAGCCCCGGCAGCAACGCCAGCAGCGCCGGATACGCTGGTTGATACGCCACACCGAACAGCGTGACGATCAGCCATTCACCGATCACTGCCATGGTCAGGCAGGCGCCGAGCATCACCGTGGCCGTCAGGCGCAGCGCCAGCGGCGTGACCTTGTCGATGCCTTCTTCCTGTTGCAGCAGGCGTTTCATCAGCGGTGTGGTCACGGCTTCCGGCACGATCAACAGCAACTCGGCGGCGGCGCTGGCCATGGCGTAATGCCCCAGCGCAGTGCTGCCGAGCAGGGCGCCGATGAACAAATAATCGGAACGCAGAATCACTTGCTGGAACAACAAATCCGGATGGCTGCGCGCGCTGAAGCGCAGCAGTTCGTTCTGACTGGCGCGGTCCCATTGCAACGTCAATGGCTGCTCGCGTTTGAGCCAGACCCAGCCCGCCAGCACCACGAGGCTGATCCCCGCCAGCCAACTGATCAGTGCAGCTTCCAGGGCCGCGTTTTTCCACATCCAGAACAGCGCGAGAAACAACAGCAGCGGCGTCAGGGATTCCATCAGGCGCAAGGCGTTGAACGCGACTACGCCGCCCGAGGCGTTGTGCAGCGTCAGCAGCCCGCTTTTAAGCACCGTCAGCGGCACCGCCAGCAGCAACAGCCAGGCAAGCAAACCCAGTTGCATCGTGATATCGAGTTCGCTGCCGAATTCGCGCACCAGCGCCACCACCAGCAAGGTCAACAACGCCGCGAGCAAACAGCCGAACACCAACACCTGACACAGCAACAAGCCCATGGGCCGTTGCTTGGCCGCTTGATAACCGACTGCCGAGTTCAGCCCGCCGCTGGTGGCGGCGCTGATCAGGTCGGGCAGGGTGCTGAGCAGGGCAAACAACCCGCGCTCGCTGGGGCCGAGAATCCGCGCCAGCAACACATTGCGCAGCAGCCGCAACGCAATCATCGCCAATTTGGTGCCCATGCTCAGGGCCAGATGCTTGAGATAATGGCTACGGCTCATGCGCGGCCCCCGCGATACAAACGCCACGACAGCAACTGTGGATTGCATGCCACGCGTTGGCTGACGCCCAAACGCGGCAAGTTCAAGGGATCATTGGTACCGCGATATATACCGGTGCCGGTACCGAGGGCGAACGGGAAGCCGTGCGTGGCGACCTGTTCGCGCACCCGCGCATCGTTGTCGCCGTTGGGGTAGCAATAGACCGGCAGCGGGCGGCTGCAACCGTCGCGCAGGGCATCGCGGCTGCGGCTCAGTTCTTCGTGCAAGCGCTGGTCATCAAGACCGGTGAAGATCGCGTGACTGGCGCCATGGGGGCCGAAACGCACCAGCCCCGAGGCTTCCAGCGAGCGCACCTGATGCCAGTCCAGCGCTTGGGGCAATGACTCGTCCGGGCAGGCATCGGTCAGTCGGTTCAGCGTCATCGGGCTCAGGGTTTTCAGGCTTTGCAGAAAATGCAGCAAGGCCAGACTGCGACGCTCCACATCCAGCTCAGCGAATGGCTCGGGCAATGGCCGACCGGCCTGTTGCAGGCTCGTGATCAACAGCAATTGAGCCCGTCTCCCATGGCTGCCCCACAGGGTTTCACCGATGCTTTCCCACCAGAACCGCTGACGGCTGCCGATGAAATCGGTGGAGAGGAAAATGCTCGCCGGCACCTGATATTTTTGCAGCAGCGGGTAGGCGTTCAACGCATTGTCGCGCCAGCCATCGTCGAAGGTCAGGGTGATTTTCGGCCGTTCCGAGCGGACTTTGCCCGGTTGAAAAATCTCCATCAGCGGCACGCAGTCGAAGTGTTTTTTCAGCCACACCAGCAAGTGTTCGAACGCTTTTGGCCCGACGCACAGCTCATTGCGATGAGGCAGGGCGGCTGCCGGGTCGTCAGCCAGCACCCGATGCAACATCAGGATCACCCCGGCGCCTTGCAGCTGATTGCGCCCCACCGGCGAGTTGAGATAGAGCCAGCCACTGGTGCGCTTGAGTAATTGTTTGATCGCCATGGCTCAGTCCTTTCAACGATTCTGTTCGGGATTCCATTGCGCGTACCGCTGGCCGCGCAGGAACTGCCACAGGCCGATACTCATCCCGGCCAGGGTCACCAGCAGGAACGCGGCAAGGCGAAAGGGTTTGGGCAAGCGATGTTGCGAATCCAGCAGGCCGGCGATGGCAATGGCATAACCGGACACCTGCGCAATCAGGCTCAGGCGATAAAAACCGTGGTCTTCCCACAGCCAGAAATTGCTCAACAGCAACGGCAACAACAGGATCGGTGCCAGTCGCCGGATCAATTTGTGGCTGATCAAGGCGATGGAATACAGGCCATGTCTGAACGGATTGAGCAGCTCGCGGCGCTGCGCCAGGCTTTGCAGACCGCCGACGGTGACCCGCTGACGGCGGCGAAATTGCTTGTCGGCTTCATCGACGCCGTGGTCGATGACCTGCGCCTCAGGCACATAGACGATGCGTTTGAACGCGACTGGCGCGCAGGTACTGATGAAGAAGTCGTCGTTGACCTCCGCCGGCACGTTCTGGAACAACTCGCGACGCAATGCCAACAGCGCGCCGTCGGCCGAAACCATGCAACCGGTGCGATTTTCCACCCGACGCAGCCAGCCTTCATAGTGCCGATACAGGCTGTCACCGATGCTCAAGCCTTTGCCGGTGACCGGGATCACCATGTGCCCGGCACAGGCACCGACCTGCGGATCGCAGAGCGGCGCGAGCAAATGACCGAGGGTGTCGCGCGACCATTGGTTGTCGGCATCGGTGAATACCAGGATATCGCCAGTGCTCAGTGCCACGCCGGCATTCAGCGTCGCGGCCTTGCCCTGGCGTGGCAGGTCGAGCACGGTGATGCGCGGGTCGACCACTTTGCGCGCGCAGGCCACCGTGTCATCGGTCGAGCCGTCGCTGGCCAGAATGATCTGCAGCGAGGCCGGCTGATAGTCCTGGGCAAGCAGGGTGCGCAGCTTGTGTTCGATGTGCCGCGCTTCGTTGTGCGCGGCAATCACCACGCTCACGTTCATCGGCTCCGGCGCGGCATGACGCCGCACCGCAAACATCGGCGCCAGCAGGGTCAGCAACAGTGGATAGCCGAGGTAGGCGTAAACCGGGAGCAGCAGGCACGACCAGAAAATGAATTCAGCCACGGGCGGGTCTCCTGGCATTCCAATGACACAGGCTGAGAACCAGTGCGGCGCCGGCCAGGTGCAGGCGCACCCAGTGCAGGCCCCACAGCTGAAGGGTCAGGAACTGGTCGCGATGCTTGTGGCTCTGGCGCACGCTCAGGATCAGCGCCGGCAACAACGTCAGCGACAACATGAACGCCGCATGGTGCGGGAAGCCATCGAGCAAGGCAGAGATCGCCAGGAAATCCAGGAGCCATGCAACCAGCGACAACAGGGGAAAGCGCAGCAATCGCAGGCTCAGGCCATGGGTGCGGAGCAATTGCACGTGGCTACTCTGGCGCCACATTTCCTTGCCCATCCACTCGCGCCAGTTCATTTCGTAGCCCCAGTGCAGGGCCACGCTTTCATTGATCGCCAGGAGCCGTGCGCCGGCCATGTGCTGGCGCAAGGTGAAATCCTTGTCTTCGCCGGTGCGCAGGCTTTCGTTGAAGCCATCGACCTTGTCGAACCAGCTGCGTCGCATCAGCAGGTTGGAGCTGGGCAGCCAATCCACCGTGCGAACGCCCTCAGCCGCAGGGCGTAATGTGCGACGTTGCCAGGCCGTGGCGTACCACGGTGCCTGGGCCGGGGTGTGCAAATCCAGGCCGAACACATCGGCTTGCCCCGTTTTTTCGATATCGATCAGTGGCGTCAGCCAGTCTTCGGGCATTTCGACGTCGGCGTCGATAAACGCCAGCCACTCACCAGTGGCGACGGCCGTGCCGCGATTGCGCAGGGCGCCGATCAGTATCCCCGGCTGCACCAGCACCTGAGCACCGAATTGCCGGGCAATTTGCGGACCTTCATCTTGCGAGCCGTTGTCGACCACGATCAACTCACATTCCAGATTGGCGGCGTGCGCGGCTTTTTGAGCGGCCAGCAAGGTGCGGGCGATGTGTCGCGCTTCGTTGTACATCGGAATCACAATGCTGATTCGGCTCATGCCTTGGCCTCCCTGGGCGGACTTTCTTCGGCTTTCAAACGCAATACACTGGTCAGCGCGAGCATGATCCACACGTACTTCTGGTTCGGCGCGCTGAGGAACATCAGGAACAGGGTCAACGCCAGAAAACTCATCGCCAGGTGCGTCATCAAATCGGCCTGTTCCCGGTTATCTCGCTGCATCCACACGCGGCGGGCGCGGATCAGGTTGTACAAGCCGAGGGCGAGCATGCCGACGAACAACAGGCCGGCGGGAATCCCCAGTTCGCTGAAGATTTCCAGGTAAGTATTGTGGGCACGGCGGTACAGGTCGCCGATTTTGCGGTTGGCGGAAAACGCCTTGGCATAACCGGTGGTGGCGTAGTGCAGCGGGAAGGTGCCGGGGCCGGAGCCCAGCAGCGGGTTCTCGCGAATCATCGCGCTGCCGACCACAATGTATGACGCGCGGCGACCGAGGGATTCATCCTGACTCTTGGGCCCCGCGCTCAAGATACTCAGGGACTGGATGCGGGCGACATAACCGGCCGGCATCGCATAGATCGCCAACGCAATCACGATCACCGAGCCGAGCATGGCAAACCCCAGGTGCCGTGGGCGGATACGCGACAACTCGGCGCGGTAGTGCCAGGCGCCGATCATCAGGCTGAGAAACAACACCACCAGCCCGGAGCGCGATTCGGTCTTGGTCATGCCGCCGAGCAGCAACACACAGCAACCGCCCCAGACCAGTCGATGCAACAGGTTCGGACTGCGGATCACCAGCCACAAGCCCAGCGGCACGGCGAAGGAGATCAGCATGGCAAAGGCGTTCGGGTCTTCCAGCAACCCGGCGGCGCGCCCCTGGTCCTGATATTTGCTGGAGAACATCGCCAGCACGCACGTCATCGTGACGCTGACGGTGACCAGTCTGGCGAACAGGTCTAGGTTCAGTTCACGGCCGATCAGCAGTGTGATCACAAACAGGATCAGGCCGACACTCAGTTCCCGCAGGTGTCCCATCGACATGCCCATGTCGTCGGTGTTCAACAGACTGAGCAGGTACAGCACCAGAAACCCGATCAGGTAGCGCCAGATATTGCTGCGCAGGCGTTCGGACGGAATCTGCCGCAGGGCCAGTTGCAGCATCAGGATCAGCGCCAGCGACGCGCCGATGAACTTGGTGCCCGACAGCGAACTGTCCTTGAAGAACCCCTCGAACGGCACCAGCGCCGCGATCCCGAGCAAACCCCAGGTGGGCTTGCGGTACAGCAGCGCGACGCCGACCAAACCCAACACCGCGCCCGGAGCCAGATACGGATAAGGACTGGCCAGCAAACCGAGGCAGACAAGGCCGAGCAGACTGACGATCGAGAGTGGAAAAATCACGCGCGTGCCTCCCGTGCAGTACGGTCATACAGCTGCGACCAGCGTTCGGCCAGGGCCTTGAGGTCGTAACGATCCCGTTGCGTACGTTTTGCATTGTCGATCAGCATCTGTGCCAACACCGGTTCTCTGAGCAACGCGCTGATCTGGCGGGC
Organism: Pseudomonas sp. GM21; assembly: GCF_000282215.1. GTDB lineage: Bacteria > Pseudomonadota > Gammaproteobacteria > Pseudomonadales > Pseudomonadaceae > Aquipseudomonas. The sequence continues at coordinate 7,462 of NZ_AKJS01000167.1, read as the reverse complement.
GAGGGCGGTGCTGTCGGCGGGTGATGCCAGCAAGCCGTTGTGCCGGTCTTGCAGCACATCGGGAATCCCGCCGACGCCGAACGCCACCACCGGAACACCGGCTTGCATCGCTTCGAGCAAAATCATCGGCGTGCCTTCGGTGCGCGAGCTGATCACCAGCGCATCGAGCTGGCGCCACCACGCATTCATCTCGGTCTGATAACCCGGCAGGGTGATGCGCGCTTGCAAACCGGCGGCGTTGATCCGTGCCAGCAGCGTTTCCCGCTCCGGGCCATCGCCGAGCATCACGGCGTTCAGTTGTGGGTGTTGCTGACAGAGTGGAATCAGCGCATCGAGAAACAGGTCCGGGCCTTTTTCACTGCTCAGGCGCCCGACGTAGCCAGCCAGCCAACGCTGTCGATCAACGCTTTGCGGTAAGTCGTGCGACAACACGGCGGCAGCGGCCGGCAATCCGTTGGGAATCACCTGAAGTTTGTCCGCCCGCACGCTGGCCTGGCGGCACAGCGTGGCGATGCTTTCGGCGACGCAGACCACGCGATTGACCGAAGCGGTGCGGCACAGTTGCAGGCTCAGCCAGGTGTAGAACTTCTGCTTGCGGCTGCGCGGGGTGAATCCGTGCTGGGTGATCACCAGCGGCAAGCGCAACAGCGTTGCACAGATCCAGCCAAACAACAGGCCTTTGAAGTTGTGCGTGTTGATCAGCGGATGCTCAGCCCGGCGTTGACGCAAATGCGCCAGCAACGCCCCCAGTCCGGCACAGCTCCGGCAGTCCACCCCGGCCTCGCGAAACCGGGCGATCAGTGCTGGCGGCGCATCGAGAAACAGCACCTGGTGCTGCCCCGGCGTTGCCAGACAATGGTCCAGCAGCATCCGCTCAGCCCCATAGAACCCACCGCTGCTGAGCAAATGAATGATCGGCAGGGCGGTGGCAGGGTTGAGCGGCGCGTTCAATTGCGCACCCAATGCACAAGGCTTGGCACAGACCAGTTCCTGTGCGGATTGGCCGGTTCGACGTTCTGATCGTTGATGACCAACAGCACCGGCAAGCCCAATTCGTGGGTGATTTGCGCCGGGGCCTTGAAGCGGTGATCGAAGAACTCACGCACGTAGACCAGGGCAATCGCCAACAGCAAACCGGTGAACAAGCCGAACGGGATGATCAGCAGCGGCTTTGGAAACGCCGCTTCGGTCGGTTCGTACGGCGGGCTCAGGACTCGGGCGTTGGACAGGTCGTTGTCCAGCGAACGGGCGGTGCTGCTTTCGGCAAAGCGCTGCGCGTAGGTGGAGAACGCAGCGTGCAAGGCGTCGATCTCGGTGTCCATCTGCCGCAGCTTGCTCTGGGTTTCCTGCAACTGGTGGATGCGGTTTTTGAATTCGGCAATGCGCGCAGTCTTCTGGTCGATCACCGAGCTGACAATCGCCAGGTCGTTGGTGCGTTCCTGAATCCGGTTACTGACCACTTTCAAAAACTGCTGACGGGTGCGAGAGATCTGCTCGCGGGTCAGCAACATCGGCTCGCTGCCTGGCTGGAAGATCGCCAGGTCGTTCATGTAGCGGCTGACCTGATTGGTCAGGGCTTCACCCATCTGTTTGATCTCGCGATCTTCAAACGCCACGTTGTCCACGGTGGTGGTGAAGGTGTAGGGGAAGGTGTAGTCGTTGAGTTTGTTATTGCTGGCGGCGGCGAGGCTGGTTTTCAGGTAGTCGAGCCAGCGTTGGCTCTGCAGGCGACGGTCCTGGTACAGGTTGAGCGCTTGCTCCTCGGTGTTGATCGCGTTGAGGCGGAAGGTGATTTCTTCCTTCGGGTCGGACGAGCCGACGCCTTCGAGCAATGCCAGTCGGGTACCTTCCAGGCCATCAAGGCGTTGCTGATATTGATGCTTCTTGGTTTCGTAGAAGGTCTGCGGCAAGTCGATCGATTGCAGTTCCTGACGGCTGGCGAGGTAGTTTTGCAGCAACGCGGCGACAAACTTCGTGCCCTGTTGCGGATCACCGAAGCTGTAGATGATCGAGATCACGTTGGAGCCCGGCAGGGTTTCAATCTTGAGTTTGTCGATGGCCTCCTGGGTCAACGCATCCAGCGTGGTGTCGCGCACCGGATCGGTTTCCATGCCCAGTGCGGCTTTTTCCGGGTTGATCACGTGCTCACGCAACGGCGAGGTGATGAAACGTTTGATGGGCTGAAGGACCAGTTTGTTGAACACGCTGGGGGCAGGGGTGTACTCGCCCTTTTCCCGCAGCTCGCTGATGGTCTGGCGGATCAGGGCCGGCGAACGCAGGATGTTGCTCTCGGTTTCCATGTCCGCCAGCGACGGCGGAATGAAGGTGGCGTTGTCCACGGTCAGTGACGTGGTGGCGTCACCCTGGGAGAGTTTTTTCGATTGCACGATAACTTGCGCAGTGATGTCGAAGCTCTGTTTGAGCATCAGCGGCAAGACCAGGGCGATCACTGCAAAGACCAGGAATACCCGCTTCACCAACTGCTTGTTGGCGAAGAAGATCCTGAAGAACTCGTGCAGGTAGTTTTCCTTTGGATTCATGTCAGGTCACCTGAGAGTCAGTTGTTGTTATTGCTGTCTTTGTCGTCGACGCGGTAGCCGAAGCTGAAGCCGACACCCTGGAACAACACCACGTCCGCCAGTTGCCGTGCGAGTTCCCCGGCGCTGGCCAGTTTGGTCTTGGGCACATAGAGCATGTCATCCGGTTGCAGGTAGGCGATTTGCGAGGCATCGCCGGCCAGGGCCTTTTCCACGTCATACCGACGGGCCTGAACCTGATTGCCGTTGCGACGCATGATCACCACCGAATCGAGCCGCGCCTTGGCGTTGCTGCCACGGGCCAGGGTCAGCGCTTCAAGCACCGAGACCGGCCGGCGGATCGGGTAGGAACCCGGCTGGCCGACTTCACCGAGCACATAGATTTCGTTGCCCGCCGTGGACTTGAGCAGCACGTCGACCGTCATCCGCCCCGGTAATTGCGCGTAGCGTTTGTTGAGGAAGGCTTCCAGTTGGTTGACGGTCATGCCTTGCAGCGGCACGGCGCCGATTTCCGGGAAGCTGGCGTAGCCGTCGGTGCCGACGGTGATCTCCCGGCTCATGCCGGTGGCGGGGTGGTTCAGGGCACTTTTGAGGTTTGTTTCGTTGCTCAGCGGGCTGATGACTTGCACCGTCAGCTGGTTGCGGTTGGGCTGGAACAGCTGTTTGCGTTGATAGGCACGCTGGATTTCCTCACGCGCCTGGTCACTGGTCAGCCCGGCAATTTTCACCGAGGTGTTGGCGCCTGGCAGCTCGATGGTGCCGTCGGGCAGCACCAGTTGATTGCCGTTGAGCTGGCTGGCCGCCGTGAAGTTCAGGCCGATCTGGTCACCGGACTGGATGTGGTAGGCGTCCGAGCCGCTGGTGCTGATGTGGAAGATCACGTCCAGCACGTCCTGTGGCCGCAAGGTCTGTTCGATCTTGGGCATGTCGGTGGCCTGGGCGTTGGCCGGTGCGGCCGTGAGGATCTGCACCGGCATGTTCTGGGTTTCACTGGAGTCAGTGCTGGAGCAACCTGCAAGCGGCAGCAACAGCAGGACAAGCATTTTGGCGTTCATGGCGTCATCCCTTTCTGGTTGCTTACAGGTTTTTGTACAGCCATTTCGGCATGTAGTACTTGCGACGGTTGAACACGCTGCCCACCAGTTTTGCGCCGGCCTGGGTCAGGCGCTGGACCGCGGCTTGCGCCACTTCCCAGCGGGTGTCTTCCGCGCGCACGACCATGATCACGCCGTCCACCTGCGTGCTGATGACCAGCGTGTCGGCGGCGGAATACACCGCGTCGCCGTCGATCACCACAAAGCGATACTGGCTGGTGAGTTGATCGAGCAACGGGCTCATGCTCTCGGCTGTCAGGTGTTCGGTGCCGCGTGCGTACCGGCCGTTGGGCAGAATGTCGAAGGGCAAACTGGCGACATTCACCACACAGTCCTGCAGCAACGGCGGGGTTTGCGTATTGAATATCAAGTCGCGAAAACCACGCTCTTTGCCGAGCCCGAGCTGTTGCGTGAGGTTGGTCGAGGACTCGCTGGCGTCGACCAGCAACACCTGGCCGCTGCTCATTTGTGCCAGTTGACTGGCCAGCACCAGGGCGCTGGTGGTGGTGCCCGCGCCGGGGTTGGCGGCAGTGAGCAGGAGAATCCGCAGATCTTGATCGAGCACGGTCGAAGTCAGGTTGGACTCACTCGGGCTGGCGATGCTCAGGCTTTTGTTGGATGAACCGTCCATTTAACTCGCTCCGTGGCCGCTGAATACTTTGAAGGGGGTTTTCAACAGGATCTTCAGATCAAGCAACAGGCTCTGCTCGGCGATGTAGCTGAGGTCCAACTCAACGCGCTGGTCGAAGTCAATATTGCTGCGCCCGGAGATCTGCCAAAGGCCGGTCATGCCGGGGTAGATGCTCAGGCGTACAAGGTGGTTATCCTTGTAGCGGTAGGCGTTGAACGAAGTAGGTCTGGGACCTACTAAACGCATGTCACCGGTCACTACATTGATCAGGTTCGGCAGCTCATCCAGGCTGCTGCGCCGCAGGAAGCCGCCGATACCGGTGATGCGCGGGTCCTTGTCGATCTTGAAATCGATGGCGTCGGCACCGTGCTTGTTCATGTGCCGCAGGGACTCCTTGAGCTCCTCGGCGTTGGCCACCATGGTGCGGAATTTGTACATGCCGAACTTGCGGCCGCGGTAGCCCGTGCGTTTCTGCACGAACATCACCGGCCCCGGGCTGCTGAATTTGATGGCCAGCGCCAGGACCAGCAGCAGCGGCGAAATCAACACCAGAATCATCAGCGCGCCGAGGCAGGCAACCACTCGGTTAGTGCGCGACAACGTCCAGGGACGCCCACCTTCACGGCCGGTCATCCAGCCACACCCTTGCCGGTGAATCGCCGCATCCATGCGTATCCGGTGCTCGGGATCGAGGCGTTTATCCCGCAGCATTTGTTTAACGGGCACACTCTGTTCATGTCCAGTCATAAGGTCCTCCGCTGAAGTTCAGCCGCTAGCGGCGCGTGGGCGATAGGCAGTTCGTAGTAATCACGGAACCAGGCGATAAAGCGCCCGAGTCCCTCATCCAGCTCGATACGTGGCTGGAAACCGGTGGCGCGTGCCAGGTCGCTGGCATCGGCGCAGGTGTTGAGTACGTCGCCCGGCTGCAGCGGCAGCAATTCGACAATGGCCTGTTGTCCGAGGTGTTTTTCCAGCAGCGCCAGGTAAGCCTTGAGCTCCACCGGGTGCTGGCCACCAATGTTGAAGATGCGCCACGGCGCCATGCTGCTGGCCGGGTCCGGTTGCTCGCGATCCCATTCGGCGTTGGCCTGCGGTGGGTGCTCGATCAGGCGAGCGATGCTTTCGATGATGTCGTCGATATAGGTGAAGTCGCGCTGATGTTCGCCGTAGTTGAACAGCTTCAGCGGCTGGCCCTCGGCGATGGCGCGGGCGAACTGGATCGGCGACATGTCTGGCCGGCCCCACGGCCCGTACACGGTGAAAAAGCGCAGGCCGGTGCTGGGAATGGCAAACAGGTGGCTGTAGCTGTGGGCCATCAGTTCATTGGCTTTTTTGCTCGCGGCATACAGCGACAGCGGGTGATTGACGCCGTCCTGCACTGAGTACGGCGTATGCTGGTTGGCGCCATACACCGAACTGGACGAGGCGTAAATCAAGTGCTTGACCGAGTGCCGGCGGCAGCTTTCGAGGATGTTGAGGAAACCGATCAAATTGCTGTCGAGGTAGGCTCGCGGGTTCTCCAGTGAGTAACGCACCCCGGCCTGGGCGGCCAGGTGGATCACCACCTCGGGTTGTTCACGTTCGAACAGGGCTTCGATGGCCGATGCATCGGCCAGGTCCATCGTGGCGAGCTGGAAATGACCGACCTGATCACGCACCCAATCCACTCGATCGCGTTTGAGTTGCGGGTCGTAGTAATCGTTGAAGTTATCGAGGCCGAACACCTGGTGCCCGTCGCGCAACAACCGCAACACGCAATGGGCGCCAATGAAACCGGCCGCTCCGGTGACGAGCATCTTCATGGGCGCGGCGCCTCGGGTGCTATGTGCCGCAAACCGATACCGCTGTAGTGCAAGCCGGCGGTGGCAACCTGCTCCGGGTTATAGAGGTTGCGACCGTCAACGATCACCCGTGAACGCAATTTGCTCGCCAGCAGGTCGAAGTCGACCACCCGGAAGTTCTTCCACTCGGTGCAGATCACCAGCGCGTCGGCGTCTTCCAGGGTGTCGTCACGGGTGGCGCACAAATGCAGGTCCTTGCGGTAGCCGTAAATGCGCCGGCATTCGGACATGGCTTCCGGGTCATAAGCCTGCACAGTCGCGCCTTCGGCCCAAAGGGCTTCCATCAGATAACGGCTGGGGGCTTCGCGCATGTCATCGGTGTTGGGTTTGAACGCCAGGCCCCAGACCGCGATGGATTTGCCCGCCAGTCCACCCTTCAATTGCGCCTTGAGTTTGCCGAAAAGGATGTGGCGCTGGGTGTCGTTGACGTCGGTGACGCTGCGCAACAGGCGCAATGGCATGCCGTTGTGTTCGGCGGTGTGCAGCAGGGCGCGCAGATCTTTGGGGAAGCACGAGCCACCGAAGCCGCAGCCGGGGTAAATAAAGTGATAACCAATGCGCGGGTCGGAACCGATGCCTCGGCGCACCGCTTCAATGTCGGCCCCCAACAACTCGGTGAGGTTGGCCAATTCATTCATAAAGCTGATGCGCGTGGCGAGCATTGCATTGGCGGCGTACTTGGTCAGCTCGGCGCTGCGGTTGTCCATGAACATGAGCTTTTCATGGTTGCGGCAGAACGGCGCGTAAAGCTCGCTCATTTGGCTGCGGGCTTGCTCGTCGTGTGTGCCGACGATGATCCGGTCCGGGCGCATGCAATCGGCGAGGGCGCTGCCTTCCTTGAGAAACTCCGGGTTGGACACCACCCGCACCTTCAGCGCGCTCTTGCCCCGGCGCTGCAGTTCATCGTTGGCGGCGTCGGCCACCTGGTCCGCCGTGCCCACCGGCACGGTGGACTTGATGATGAAGGTGCGATCAGCCTCCATATGGTTGGCGATCTGGCGAGCGACATTCAGCACATGGCTGAGGTCGGCGGAACCGTCTTCGTCGGCAGGCGTTCCCACGGCAATGAAAATCAGCTCGGCGTGTTCGACCGCATCGCTGGCCTGGGTGGTAAACAGCAATCGACCGGCCTTGATGTTCTCTTCCAACGTGCTGGAAAGTCCCGGTTCGCTGATTGGCGGCACTGCTTGTTGCAGTTGTTTGATCTTGTTTGGATCAATGTCGACACACAAGACGCGATGTCCGACATCGGCCAGTGCAGCTGCTTGTATCAGGCCAACATAGCCCGTACCAAATACGCTCACGTCCATATTGGCGTGCCTCGTAAGACGGTTGAAATCCCCCGGTGTCAGGATAGTT
>NZ_AKJS01000166.1 GCF_000282215.1 Pseudomonas sp. GM21 | reverse complement strand
CTGCTACGCAGCCGAACGCAGGCTTCGCCAGCTGCTACGGATCGCGTTATGGCTTAACTGATCGGCATTACGCCCTGTGCGGGCATTTTTCGCACATCTCAATTAATTATTCCATTCCTGCCGCCACACCTCGAAACATAGCGCAATTTATTGAAGCTTTGAGTCTCAATCGTTCAATGGAGCTCTTGCTCTTCGATGAATACTCTTACCGCGCCACAACAACTTAATTAATAAACACGCGCAAAATACAGGGATGTCATGAATAAGCCATTAATCAACATAAGCCCACATCACTTGCTCGGCTTTTGCCTCGCAATAACATTATTCGAACTACTGACTTACATGGCCAGCGACATGATTATGCCGGCGATGTTGACTGTCACTGATGAACTGAATGCCAGTGCGCGGCACGTTCCTTTTGCCTTCAATCTGTATTTGGCGGGGGGCATACTTTTACAATGGCTTATCGGTCCACTCTCCGATCACTTCGGCCGCCGCAAGATGTTACTCCTCGGTTGTGCGTTATTTGCCGTGGCCAGTAGCGCGGCCTTCAGTGCGAAAAACATTTATATGTTCAACGTATTACGTCTGATACAGGGCATGGGACTGGGGTTTGTTATTGCCGTCAGCTACCCGGCCTTGCAAGAAGTGTTCTGCGAAGCCGACGCGGTAAAAATCATGGCGCTGCTGGGGAACGTTGCCCTGCTTTCTCCCCTTCTTGGGCCATTGCTTGGCAGCCTGTTGCTGGAGTGGCTGAGCTGGCGGGAGCTGTTTTTACTGCTGGGTATCGGCGCCTTGATGGTCTGGGCAGGGCTTTACATGTTCATGCCGGAAACCGTGGGGACGTTGCGCCATGACGGTCAGCGCCTGATGGCGGTACCGTTTGAATGGCGCGGCACCGTACGCCGTTACACCGCGTTGATCACCAACCCGCGATTCCTGAGCGCCACCGTCGCGCTGGGGGTGATGAGCCTGCCATTGATTGCCTGGATCGGGCTGGCGCCGTTGTTACTGATGCAAAACCTGGGATTTTCTGCGCTTGAGTACGGCCTGTGGCAAATCCCGGTGTTTGCCGCTGTCATTGTTGGCAACCTGATACTCAACCGACTGATCGCCAACACTGAGCTGCCACTATTGATTCGATACGCGCTCTGGCCGTTATGCGGTGGGCTCGTAGCATTGGTCACCCTCAGCGTCTGTGGCGCCTCGACGCCTTTGTTGATCGCATGCCTGGGGCTTTACGCCGTCGGCCTTGGCATGAGCAATGCCGCGCTGTATCGCCTTGCGCTGTTTACCAGCGATGACAGTAAAGGTCTGGTCTCGGCCATGATCGGCATGATCTCGATCGTTGTCATGGGTGGCGGCGGTTCGATTCTCGCGGCTGCCGGTGCCGGCAACAGCCATGAATCCTTCTCCCTGATGGCGGGTATTGCAGGGCTCTTGTGCCTGCTTCCCTTGCGCTTTTTTCTGCGACACAAGCCTGCCGCGCTTGCCGTCTGATCCCTGAGCAGAGGTCCTTTGATGATCCACTTACCCCACACTGATGCGCTTTGCGCGTTAGCGAAACCCTATTGCCTGGATTCGGTACCCGACGGCCTGTTCGATCGGGCGATGCGTGAAATCAGCCTGTTCCATTTGCAGCACACGCCGGGCTATGAACCCTGGCTACACGCCAATGGGCTTGATGCCAAGGCGCTGGAGGCGATGGATGACTGGTCAAGACTGCCGCCGATTTTCGCCCATTATTTCAAGCGCCGTCTGTTGTCGAGTCCTTCGGGCGAAGGTGCGTTGGAGCTGACATCGTCCGGCACCAGCGGTCAGAAAAGTCGCATGCGCTATGACACGCGCAGCATGGCCGCCGCGCAAGGCATGGTCAGCCACATTTTCCGGTACTTCGGCTGGGACACCCCCGACAGCCCCTGCAACTACCTGCTGCTGAGCTATGAACCCGAAGCGGCCATTAGCCTGGGGACCGCCTACACCGATCAGTTTCTGTGCAGTTATGCGCCGGTGAATCGAGTCGCCTACGGGCTGCGCCTGACCGGCAAAGGCCACGCCTTCGACCTGTTTGGGGTTGTCCGCGCCTTGCAGGAATTCGCCGAAGAAGACTTGCCCGTGCGCATTCTCGGATTTCCAGCGTTTCTGTCCCAGGTGTTACAGCACATGGACGACACGAGCCTTGCAGACCTCAAGCTGCCGGCCGAGTCATTGGTGTTTCTCGGAGGCGGCTGGAAAACCCAGGCGGCACAAGAGATTCCGCTGTCGCAGTTGTATCAACGCATCCACCGTCAATTGGGGATCGCGCTGTCGCGCTGCCGGGATGGCTATGGCGCCGTGGAGCACGCCGTGCCTTACATCCAGTGTGCTCAACAGCACTTTCATGTGCCGATTTATTCGAAGATTTTCGTACGCAATCCCGCCGATTTCAGCGTCCAGCCCTATGGCCGGCGTGGCTTGCTGGAGTTCGTCTCCCCGTACATTTCTTCAAGCCCGGCGCATGCCGTGGTGATGGGTGACCTGGCGACGCTGCACCCCGGCGCCACCTGCGGGTGCGGCCTGGCAACCGACTGGTTTGAACTGCATGGACGCGCCGGAACCACCGCCAGCCGAAGCTGCGCGATGGCCGCGTCCGAACTGATTGAAGGGGCATGACATGTACTTGATCAATGGCCAACTGCGCGACGATGTCACGCTTGAGGCAACCCTTGAAGGGCTGCATCAACAACTGCCACGGCTGCTGAATGCACCGATCGACAGCGATACCGTGATCGAAACCGCCGCGCGCTTTGCTGTGCAATTGCAGGCAAACAGACTCGATCTACCGCTCGATGATGAACAACGCCAGGGGCTGATCGACTTTTGCCAGCGCAGCACCCTCAGCACCAAGCTTGAGCGCGAACTGGGCGTGCAACCCCGCTCGCTACGGCGTATCGACTACCAGCAAGCACGCTTTGAAAGCTGGCACCCGCTGGGACTGGTTGTGCATGTGACGCCCGGCAATGCGCCGTTGCTGGCGTTCTGCGCGGTCGTTGAAAGCCTGCTGGCCGGCAACGTCAACTGGCTTCGCCCCAGCTCCAGCGATGAAGGATTGACCGCGCGGTTACTCGCGGCCCTCGTGCAGTGCGACACCAGCGAGACGCTGGCCGATTTCATTGCGGTGCTGCCCGTCAACACCGCACAGATCCCTAAACTCTGTGCTTACGCCGATGGCGTATCGGCCTGGGGCGGCGAACAGGCGCTTAAAGTCATTCGTCAGCACATCCCGGCCGGATGTCGGTGGATCGATTGGGGCCACCGAATCAGTTTCGCCTATCTGTCGCCGGAGGCGGCCACAATGTCAACGCTTGATGCGTTGGTGGATGAGGTCTGCAGTCTGGACCAACAAGCCTGCTCCAGCCCGCAATGGTTGCTGGTCGACAGTGACGATCCGGCGGTTTTGCAAGACCTGGGGGAGCGACTGGCCGAGTCGTTCAAACGCCGCGCCAACCAGTGGCCGGCGCTGGCCCCAAGCGATCAGGAAGCCTCGGAAATCACCACCCGCAGCGCCATGGCGCGACTGGATCAGTGCTTTGCGAACGAGGCCGGCCAGGTCTGGACCGGCGCCGGATGGCGAATTATCTGGGAGCACCATCAAACACTGGCGCCGTCTCCGCTATTTCGTACTCTGCTGCTCAAACCCGTACCACACCCCCTGATCGCCCAGACACTCCTGCCGTGGCGTAACGTGCTGCAAAGCTGCGCGTTGATCTGTTCGGCGACACAAACGCCGCAATTGGTGCGCACCCTGGTCAACGCGGGAGTCACGCGCATTGCGCCCTGCGGGTCAATTCATGACGGCTACGCCGGTGAGCCGCATGACGGTGTTTACGCATTGGCGCGCCTGAGTCGCCGCCTCTCGGTGAGTCTGGCGCCGAATGCGGTGGCTGGCCGGGCAACCCTCGACGCGCTACCCGCCGCGCCTGATACACGCCTGGCGCCGATCATGGATAAAACCGCCTTCATGACACAGCCCATCAGTGCCACGGCACAGCTGTATTTCCGTTCGGGGGGAAGCAGCGGCACGCCAGCGCTGGCAGGGTTCAGTTATCGCGACTTCCAACGGCAGATGCGCGCGGCGGCCGATGGTCTGTTCGCCGCCGGCCTCGACCCTGCGACAGACCGGGTGATGAACCTGTTTTACGGCGGCAGCTTGTACGGCGGGTTTTCCAGTTTTACCAAGGTACTTGAGCAGATGGCTGTGACTCATTTCCCCATGGGGGCACCGCCGAATGACGACTTCAGCGAAATAGCGCAAATGATCGCCGACCACCGCGTCACTGTATTGATCGGCATGCCCAGTACCTTGCACCGCCTGTTCTACGACGAGCAAGAGCGTCTTCGCACTTATGGCGGCATCCACAAGGTGTTCCTCGGTGGCGAACATCCGGCACAGGCCAGCCTGCGCCTGATGGAAAGCTGTGGCGTATCGCAGATTCGCTCGGCGATCTATGGCTCGGTAGACGCCGGCCCTCTTGGGCATGCCTGCTCGGCGACGGCCAACGGGGAGTTTCATTTGATGTGCGATACCCAGCATCTGGAAATCGTACAGATGGACCAGGATGTACCGGTTCAGGCTGATGAAGTCGGTCGTTTGCTGTTCACTTCCCGGGCACGGCAAGGCCAGGACGTGCGCCGGTATGATGTGGGCGATACCGGTCGCTGGGTTCCCGGCCCCTGCCCCTGTGGACTCGACTCGCCGCGATTCGAACTGCTGCAACGCCACGGCAAGCTGCTGCGGGTAGGCACGGAATTCATTTCGCCAACAGCGCTACAGGAGAGTGTCGGCAGTCCGATTCAGCTGCTTCTGGACCATGCGCCGAACGGTTTGGAACGGCTGCGGGTTTTCGTCAGTTCAGACAGTGGCAACGTTCGCCAATCCCTGTTGACCGATAAAGCCTTGTCTAGCGCCGTGAACAATTTATTTTTAACGGTGGAAGTTCACCCGTGCGCGGAATCCGATTTCAAAAGAAATGCACACAGCGGTAAAACCCCATTGGTTATCGATCACCGAGTACAAATAGTCCGCTAATCAGATACACCTCGTCTTTTAACCGCGACATGCCTGATAAAAAAGAGAATCCCGTGAGTACCCTTTATTCGCTTGAACAATTTTTGCCTTATATAAGGCAACACTCGAACTTCTATCGCAAACAGCTGCAACACTTTCCGGCACAAGGTACCACTTTAAAAGATCTACCCATCACCAGCGTGATTGATTATTGGACAGACAGTAACGACTTGAATCATTGGCCGGTACTGACGGGGCAAATCGATAACGGCTTGGTATTTAAAACCGGCGGATCGACCAGCCACGGAAAGCTCAGTGTTTATACGTGCAATGAATGGCTCACACTCGTGAGTACATTCGGCGACAGTGTTGCTTCTCAATTGGAGGATGGTGACCGTGTCGCCAATCTGTTTTTTTCCGGCGATCTTTACGCCAGCTTTGTGTTCATTCATGGCTCACTGGCGCACGTCAAAAAGCCCATCTGTGAGTTCCCGTTCACCGGCAATGTCGACATGGACGTGTTGGCCGATGCGATTGATCAGCACCGGATCAACGTGCTGGTTGGCGTACCGGCGCAGTTGTTGCGATTCGCCGCCTACCTGCACCAGCATCAGCGCGTGCTGCTGGAAGTTGAAACGTTGCTGTACGGCGGCGAAAGCCTGTTCCCCGCGCAAATAGTCATTCTCCAGACGGTGTTTCCCAATGTGCGCATTGCCTCCATCGGCTACGCCAGTGTTGATGCCGGCCTGATCGGCGCCAGCAGTCGTGATTGCGCCCTGGGTGAGCACCGGGCGTTTGAACCCTACACGTTGCTGGAAATCGTCGATGAGTTCACCGGCGAAGTCATAGAAGACTGTGATCGCACGGGTTTGCTGGTCGTCACCAACCTGACTCGCCGGCTCATGCCGCTGCTGCGTTATCCAGTGGGCGACCGCGCTTGCTGGCGTGAACCGAGCACCGCACCGAAGCGCAAATTCGCGCTCAAGGGACGCAGCGCCCACAGCCAGCGGGTGCGGGTGGGTTCACTGTCGTTACTAATCGACGAAATCCTGCTGATCGTGCAGCGCATCGCTCACACCGATCAATGGCAGTTGTTGATCGAGCAAGAGGGACACAAAGACATCGTGACTGTGAAGTGGGTGCCTGACACGTCATCAACCGCCACCGCCCCCGTCTGCAGCGCGTTGCATGAAGCGCTGGCCATGCACTATCCCGGCATTGGGCAACTGAGTCGAGAGGGGCTGCTGGAGTTGCGTGTGCTGCCTTGCGCGGCCACCGATTTGCAACTTCACCCGCGATCCGGCAAGCAGATGCGCGTCCTGGACTTGCGTGTGTATGACACGCCTTCAATGGAGCGTGCGTGATGTCGAACCTAGTTTATCGTCGCTACCAGCCGGGTGATGCCCACGCTGTGAGCCAATTGTTTCGCGTGGTCTACGGGGATCATTACGTTCAACCGGATGTTTATCTGCCGAACATGATCAGCCAGCACAATGCCGATGGCCGCTGGACATCGATGCTGGCAGTAGACGGCCAACGCGTTCTTGGGCATGCCGCGTTGTGCAAGGACCCGCTGGCGGATACCCCGGAACTGGCCCTCAGCGTTGTCCATCCTGCCGCACAAAGGCAAAGTATCGCGACGAACCTGAGTCGGGAGTTGCTGATGCAGGCGGGTTCGCTGGGGTTCAACAGTGTCTTGATCAAACAGGTCACCCACCATCCCTACACACAACGCATGGCGCAAAGCATTGGCTTTCACAGCACGGGATTGCTCCCCGACTACGTACCGTCGCCTTTCTGCGAGTCGCTGCCGGAAACCATCGTGATCGGTTGTCAGGTGGCCCAAGGCACTTCGCGCGCGCTGCCTGACATTCAGTGGCCCGAGAGTTGCCGCAGCTTGATGCAGCGCTTGAGCACTGTGTTCGGGACTTCTCGGACCGAGTCATCGCCGCTCTCGATACCGGTACACATCCGGCAGCACCATCATCGTTATGCCATCGTCGTTCACCGCTTGAACGAGCGACTGCTGGACCAGCTCTCGGGGTTACCCGGTCGTTGGCTGATCTCGGTCAAACTCGCAATGTCGCGGCACTTTGCCGAAGACTTGCACCGTCTGACAGGGCACGGCTTCACCTTCACCGGATTGATGCCTGCGCACCGCAACTGTGGCTGGTTCGCCCTGTTTCATCGGGGCGCGCAGCGGCGCAGCCTCAACCTGCATTGCCCTGACATGCAACAGTTGCACGATGACGTGCAGCGCAACATCAGGGCACTGGACAGCACTCGATCAGCCGCTTGAATCCTTTGTGAAGTCATGAAGTTGCTCGACCGCTAGCAACAGCGCCTGGCCCGTTCTCCGACCTGAATGGGCCAACGGACCCGCTATGGCAGAGCGCGTTGTGGCGAGGGGGCTTGTAAAATTTAGAAACAACCTCCTCCCTCGCCCTAAGCTAAACGGGTCAGAATGCCCATTTTTAATCGCCACCCGAATCGAGATTCCTCATGCGAACCCACCTGCGTCTGGCCGCCCTGAGCGCCCTTCTGATCTCCTCCCTGGCCCAGGCCGCCGACCTGATTCCCATCGAAGTCCACCGCGACGCCAACTGCGGCTGCTGCAAAAAATGGATCAGCCACCTCGAAGCCAATGGCTTCAAGGTAGACGACCGTGTCGAAACCAACATGAGCGAATTCAAGCAACAGCACGGCGTGCCGCCGCGTCTGGCTTCGTGCCATACCGCCGTGATCAACGGCAAGTTTGTCGAAGGTCATGTCCCGGCAGACCAGGTGTTGGCCCTGAGCAAACGTGACGACCTGCTCGGTGTTGCCGCGCCGGGCATGCCCATGGGCTCGCCCGGGATGGAAATGGACGGCATGAGCGATGCCTACCAAGTGATCGGCCTGAAAAAAGACGGTACTGATGTGGTAGTGGCGGACTACCCCGCCCATTGATGTTCGGTGCTTACTTCGGGCTGTTCTTCGCCGCGTTCGGTGCGGCGACGTTGTTGCCGTTGCAGTCCGAAGCGGTGCTGGTGGGGTTGTTGCTCAGCGACGAGTATTGGCTCTGGTCGCTGCTGGCCGTTGCCACGCTGGGCAACGTGCTCGGTTCGCTGGTGAACTGGTGGCTGGGACGCGGCCTCGAACGGTTTCGCGACCGGCGCTGGTTTCCGGTCAGCCCAAGTCATCTGGAACAAGCGCGAAAGCATTATCAGCGCTATGGCCATTGGTCTTTACTACTGAGTTGGGTGCCGATCATCGGCGACCCGCTGACGCTGGTGGCCGGCGTCATGCGCGAACCCTTGGGACGATTCCTGCTGATCGTGACCCTGGCCAAGGGTGCTCGTTATGGCGTGCTGGCCATGGTCACGCTGGGCTGGATGGGTTGAACGATCATGCACGGCGATTGCCTGTGTTTAATGCCGCCCTAATCATGCCGATCCAGCATCGGCCGGTTTCCTACGGAGTTCATCTATGCCCCTTGCCTTCTCCCGCTGGTTGCCCAGCCTTTTGCTGACCGCCGCTCTGCCCTTCGTCGCCCACGCCGAAGGGCCGGAATATGGCCCTGAACTACAGGGCTTCGAATACCCCTACACCGTCAAACACTTTGCCTTTGATTCCCAGGGTAAATCCCTGCAAATGGGTTACATGGACGTCGCCGCCCATGGCAAGGCCAACGGCCGCAGCGTCGTGCTGATGCATGGCAAGAATTTCTGCGGCGCGACCTGGGAAAGCTCGATCAAAGCCCTCAGCGAGGCCGGTTATCGAGTCATCGCCCCGGACCAAATCGGTTTCTGCACCTCCAGCAAGCCTGACCACTATCAGTACAGCTTCCAGCAACTGGCGACCAACACCCAGCAGCTGCTCAAGGCCCTCGGCATTCAGAAGGCCAGCATTCTCGGTCACTCCACCGGCGGCATGCTCGCCACCCGGTACGCGTTGCAATACCCCGAGCAAGTCGAACAACTGGCGCTGGTCAATCCCATTGGCCTGGAAGACTGGAAAGCCCTCGGCGTGCCCTACCGCACCGTCGATCAATGGTACGAGCGCGAACTCAAACTCAACGCCGACGGCATCCGCACCTATGAACGCAACACCTATTACGGTGGTCGCTGGAAGCCGGAATTCGAGCGTTGGGTCGACATGCTGGCCGGCCTGAACAAGGGCCCGGGGCATACGCAAGTCGCGTGGAACTCGGCGCTGATCTACGACATGATCTTCACCCAACCGGTGTATTACGAATTCAAAGACCTGAAGATGCCGACGCTGTTGCTGATCGGAACGTCCGATACCACGGCGATCGGCAGTGACATTGCCTCGCCCGAGGTCAAGGGCAAACTCGGTCATTACAACGTGCTGGGCAAGGACGTGGCAAAACTGATTCCGCAGTCGACCCTGGTCGAATTCCCCGGCATGGGCCACGCGCCGCAAATGGAAGAACCGGCGCAATTCCACAAGGCCTTGCTCGACTGGCTGAACAAAACCAACCCGGTTCATTGATGAGGTAAGGCTGATGGCGGTGCAGATTGCGGTGATCGATGACTGGCAGGACGTCGCGCGCGACGTGGTGGACTGGTCGACGCTGGAGAGCATTGGCGAGGTGAGTTTTGTGCACGACTACCCGGCCGACAATGAAACCCTGGCCAAGCGTATGGGCAGCGTTGAGGTGATCTGCGTGATGCGTGAACGCACCCGGTTCGATGAGGACCTGTTGCGCCGGTTGCCAAACCTCAAGCTGCTGGTCACCGGCGGCATGCGCAATGCGGCGCTGGATTTCAAAGCGGCCGCTGCGTTGGGGATTCAAGTCTGCGGCACCGACAGCTACAAACACGCTGCGCCGGAACTGACCTGGGCGCTGATCATGGCCGCCACCCGCAACCTCGTCGTCGAAGCCAACGCCTTGCGCGCCGGCCAATGGCAGCAAGGACTCGGCGGGGATTTACACGGCAAAACCCTGGCGATCCTAGGGCTCGGCAGTATCGGCAAGCGCGTCGCGCAATTCGGGCAAGTGTTCGGCATGCGGGTGATTGCCTGGAGCGAAAACCTGACCAGCGACGCGGCTGCCGAAGTCGGCGTGACCTATGTCAGCAAGCAGGAATTGTTCGAACAGGCCGACGTGCTGTCGGTGCATCTGGTGCTCAGTGAGCGCAGCCGTGGCTTGGTCGACGCCCAGGCGCTGGGCTGGATGAAACCCACGGCGCAGCTGGTCAACACCGCCCGTGGGCCGATTGTGGATGAGGCGGCGCTGGTCAAGGCGCTGCAAAAGAATCGCTTGGCCGGGGCGGCCCTGGATGTGTTTGAAGTGGAGCCGTTGCCTGAACATCATCCGTTCAGGACGCTGGAGAATGTGCTCGCGACGCCGCATGTCGGGTACGTGAGCCAGCAGAACTACCAGCTGTTTTTTTCGCAGATGGTCGAGGATATTCAGGGGTGGTCAGCGGGAAAACCGATTCGGGTTCTGTCCTGATACCGAGTCATCGTTCTTCGCGGGCAAGCCCTAATGCCAGTCAGTTAAGCGATAACACGAACCGTAGCAGCTGGCGAAGCCTGCGTTC
>NZ_AKJS01000165.1 GCF_000282215.1 Pseudomonas sp. GM21 | reverse complement strand
GCCTGCTCGCGAAAGCGGTGTGTCAGCCAGCATCAATGTTGAATGTTAAACCGCTTTCGCGAGCAGGCTCGCCCACAGGGGCCAGTTTCAAAACAAGAACAGATTTGAAGAGGACAATGCCATGCAAACCAAACTCTTGATCAACGGCCAACTGATCGACGGCGAAGGCCCCGCCCAACCTGTGTTCAACCCGGCCCTCGGTCGCGTGCTGGTCGAAATCAATGAAGCCAGCGAAGCGCAGGTCGATACCGCGGTGCGCGCCGCCGATGCCGCTTTCGACAGCTGGTCGCACACCCCACCAAAAGAGCGCTCGCTACTTCTACTCAAACTCGCCGACGCCATCGAAGCCCACGGCGAAGAGTTGGCCAAACTGGAATCGGACAACTGCGGTAAACCCTACAGCGCCGCGCTGAACGACGAGATCCCGGCGATTGCCGACGTGTTCCGTTTCTTCGCCGGCGCCAGCCGTTGCATGAGCGGTTCGGCGGGCGGTGAGTACCTGCCGGGCCACACCTCGATGATCCGCCGCGACCCGGTGGGCGTGATCGCCTCCATCGCGCCGTGGAACTACCCGCTGATGATGGTCGCCTGGAAAATCGCCCCCGCCCTGGCCGCCGGTAATACCGTGGTGCTCAAGCCGTCGGAACAAACCCCGCTGACCGCCCTGCGCCTGGCCGAACTGGCGTCGGAGATTTTCCCGGCCGGCGTACTCAACCTGGTGTTTGGCCGTGGCCCTAGCGTCGGCAGCCCATTGGTCACACACCCGAAAGTACGCATGGTGTCGCTGACAGGCTCCATTGCCACCGGCTCCAACATCATTTCCAGCACCGCCGACAGCGTCAAGCGCATGCACATGGAACTGGGCGGCAAAGCCCCGGTGATCATCTTCGACGACGCCGACATCGACGCTGCCGTGGAAGGCATCCGTACCTTCGGCTTCTACAACGCCGGCCAGGACTGCACCGCCGCGTGCCGTATCTATGCGCAGGCCGGCATCTACGAAAAGTTCGTCGAGAAGCTCGGCGAGGCGGTCAGCAGCATCAAGTACGGTCTGCAGGATGATCCGTCGACCGAACTGGGGCCGCTGATCACCGCGCAACACCGCGACCGGGTGGCCGGGTTTGTCGAGCGCGCCATCGCGCAACCGCACATTCGCTTGATCACCGGTGGCAAAGCCGTGGACGGCAACGGTTACTTCTTCGAACCGACCGTATTGGCCGACGCTCAGCAAGATGACGAAATCGTTCGCCGCGAGGTGTTCGGGCCGGTGGTGTCGGTGACTAAATTCACGGATGAAGCACAGGTGCTGGGCTGGGCCAACGATTCGGACTACGGCCTGGCGTCGTCGGTCTGGACCTCGGATGTCGGTCGCGCGCATCGCTTGTCTGCCCGCTTGCAGTACGGCTGCACCTGGGTGAATACGCACTTCATGCTCGTCAGCGAAATGCCGCATGGCGGTCAGAAATTGTCCGGCTACGGCAAGGATATGTCGATGTACGGGCTGGAGGACTACACCGTCATTCGGCATGTGATGTTCAAGCATTAAAAGCATCGCCAGCAGGCTCGCTCCCACAGGTTCCGTGCAGACTTTGTGGGAGCGAGTTACACAGAATTCAGGCCCTCGACAAGCCAGCTCCCACAGTACAAACGGCGTACATACATCCGTAAAAACAGGTCAATTTCTGACAATAGAACCAGACTTGACCCCTTGCCCCCACGCCATAGCCGACTACCATCAACCCCGTAGGAAAAATTATCTCCCGCCCCTCAAGTTGAAGGCCCCCACAACCGACACAGTACTAATAGGACAAATACCCCAGACAACAGCATATCGGCCAAGCCCACAGGCAAAACCTCCTGTGATGGATTGTCCCTTTGACTGCCATCACGGGATTGCCAATACTCATGGCAACTTGATGCTACCCGCACGGAACAAGGAATCCCCCTTTGAAGCTGGAACTCAAGAACAGCTTGTCGGTGAAGTTGCTTCGGGTCGTCCTCCTGTCGGCATTGATCGTTGGCGTGGTCTTGAGCTGCGCGCAAATCGTTTTCGACGCCTATAAGACGCGCCAGGCCGTAGCCAACGATGCCGAACGTATCCTCGACATGTTCCGCGACCCCTCGACCCAGGCTGTCTACAGCCTCGACCGGGAAATGGGCATGCAAGTGATCGAAGGCCTGTTCCAGGACGACGCCGTGCGCCAGGCCTCCATCGGCCATCCCAGCGAAGCCATGCTCGCGCAAAAATCCCGCGAGCTGCAGCATTCCGACAGCCGCTGGCTGACCGACCTGATCCTCGGCAAGGAACGCACCTTTACCACTCAACTGGTCGGTCGCGGCCCTTACAGTGAATATTACGGCGACCTGAGCATCACCCTCGACACCGCCACCTACGGGCAAGGGTTCATTGTCAGCTCGGTCATCATCTTCATCTCCGGCGTATTGCGCGCCCTGGCCATGGGCCTGGTGCTGTATCTGGTGTATCACTGGCTGCTGACCAAACCGTTGTCGCGGATTATCCAGCACCTGACCGAAATCAACCCGGATCGCCCCAGCGAACACAAAATCCCGCTGCTCAAGGGCCACGAAAAGAACGAACTGGGCATCTGGATCAACACCGCCAACCAGTTGCTCGAATCCATCGAACGCAACACCCACCTGCGTCACGAAGCGGAAAACAGCCTGTTGCGCATGGCTCAGTACGACTTCCTGACCGGCTTGCCGAACCGCCAGCAATTGCAACAACAACTGGACAAGATCCTGGTCGACGCCGGCAAATTGCAACGCCGGGTCGCGGTGCTGGTGGTGGGCCTGGACGACTTCAAAGGCATCAACGAACAGTTCAGCTATCAGACCGGCGACCAATTGCTCCTGGCATTGGCTGACAGGCTACGGGCCCACAGTGGCCGGCTCGGCGCCCTCGCCCGCCTTGGCGGCGATCAGTTCGCCCTGGTCCAGGCCGATATCGAACAACCTTACGAAGCAGCCGAACTGGCGCAAAACATTCTCGATGACCTGGAAGCGGCGTTTGCCCTCGATCATCAGGAGATCCGTCTGCGCGCGACCATCGGTATCACCTTGTTCCCCGAGGACGGTGACAGCACCGAGAAGCTGCTGCAAAAAGCCGAGCAGACCATGACCCTGGCCAAAACCCGCTCGCGCAATCGTTATCAGTTCTACATCGCCAGTGTCGACACCGAGATGCGCCGCCGTCGCGAACTGGAGAAGGACCTGCGCGATGCACTGACCCGCGATCAGTTCTACCTCGTCTACCAACCCCAAATCAGCTACCGCGATCACCGGGTGGTGGGCGTCGAGGCGTTGATTCGCTGGCAACATCCCGAGCATGGGCTGGTGCCGCCAGATCTGTTCATCCCGCTGGCCGAACAAAACGGCACCATCATCGCCATCGGTGAGTGGGTGCTGGATCAGGCCTGCAAGCAATTGCGCGACTGGCACGATCAGGGCTTCCCCGACCTGCGCATGGCGGTGAACCTGTCTACCGTGCAGCTGCACCACGCCGAGCTGCCGCGAGTGGTGAACAACCTGCTGCAAATGTACCGCTTGCCCCCCCGTAGCCTGGAACTGGAAGTCACCGAAACCGGCCTGATGGAAGACATCAGCACCGCCGCCCAGCACCTGCTGAGCCTGCGTCGTTCAGGCGCGTTGATCGCCATCGATGACTTCGGCACCGGCTATTCGTCACTGAGTTATCTGAAAAGCCTGCCGCTGGACAAGATCAAGATCGACAAGAGCTTCGTACAAGACCTGCTCGATGACGACGACGATGCAACCATCGTTCGGGCGATCATTCAGCTGGGCAAGAGCCTGGGCATGCAAGTGATTGCCGAAGGCGTGGAGACCGCCGAGCAGGAGGCCTACATCATCTCCGAAGGCTGCCACGAAGGTCAGGGCTACTTCTACAGCAAACCGTTGCCGGCACGGGAACTAAGCGCCTACCTGAAACAGGCCCAGCGTAGTAACGCGGCTATTTTGTAGGTCTTTGAAAATCGCAGCCTCGTTTCACTCTGTAGGAGCTGTCGAGTGAAACGAGGCTGCGATTTTCGGATATACGACACAACGCCTGCGTGAATAAGAAATATTTCCACCTGCAACCCTTTACACAGAATGCGAAAGATTTGCATTATGTCGCAGTTTTGCGCACGTGAAGCGCCAGTCCACCCTCTTGAAGCAGGATGTTCGCCATGATTCGTATGCCTCTGGCTACCGCCAGTCTGTTGGCCATCGCTATTTCCCTCGCCGGTTGCGGCGAAGGCAAAGACAAGACCGCCGCTGCGCCTTCTCCGGCCACCAGCACTGCCGCTGCTGCACCGGCACCTGCTGTCGCCCCGGCCGCTGTCAGCAAGGTCGATGAAGCTGCCGCCAAAGCCGTTGTCGCGCATTACGCCGACATCGTCTTCGCCGTTTACAGCGATGCCGAATCCACCGCGAAGACCCTGCAAACCGCCGTTGACGCCTTCCTTGCCAAGCCGAACGCCGACACCCTGAAAGCCGCCAAGGCTGCCTGGATTGCTGCCCGCGTTCCTTACCTGCAGAGCGAAGTGTTCCGCTTCGGCAACACCATCATCGACGATTGGGAAGGTCAGGTTAACGCCTGGCCACTGGACGAAGGCCTGATCGACTACGTCGACAAATCCTACGAACACGCACTGGGTAACCCGGGTGCCACGGCCAACATCATCGCCAACACCCAGGTTCAGGTCGGCGAAGACAAGATCGACGTGAAAGACATTACCCCGGCCAAACTCGCCAGCCTGAACGAGCTGGGCGGTTCCGAGGCCAACGTCGCCACCGGCTACCACGCCATCGAATTCCTGCTGTGGGGCCAGGACCTGAACGGCACCGGCCCTGGCGCCGGCAACCGTCCTGCTTCCGACTACCTGGAAGGCAAAGGCGCAACCGGTGGCCACAACGATCGTCGTCGCGCTTACCTGAAAGCTGTGACCCAACTGCTGGTCAGCGACCTGGAAGAAATGGTCGCTAACTGGAAGCCAAACGTGGCCGACAACTACCGCGCCACCCTGGAAGCCGAACCGGTTGATTCGGGCCTGCGCAAAATGCTGTTCGGCATGGGCAGTCTGTCCCTGGGCGAACTGGCGGGCGAGCGCATGAAGGTTTCCCTGGAAGCCAACTCCCCGGAAGACGAACACGACTGCTTCAGCGACAACACCCACAACTCGCAGTTCTACGATGCCAAAGGCATTCGTAACGTGTACCTGGGTGAGTACACCCGCGTCGACGGCACCAAAATGACCGGCGCCAGCCTGTCGTCCCTGGTGGCCAAGGCCGACCCGGCTGCCGACACCGCGCTGAAAGCCGACCTGGCTGCAACCGAAGCCAAGATGCAGGTCATCGTCGATCACGCCAACAAGGGTGAGCACTACGACCAGCTGATCGCTGCCGGCAACACCGCTGGCAACCAGATCGTCCGCGACGCCATCGCATCCCTGGTCAAGCAGACCGGTTCGATCGAAGCCGCCGCTGGAAAACTGGGCATCAGCGACCTGAACCCGGACAACGCTGATCACGAATTCTGATCAACGCTGGCTGAACAAGAAGGCGACCTTTGGGTCGCCGATCGTTCCCACGCTCTGCGTGGGAATGCCTCAACGGACGCTCTGCGTCCGGCTGTTGATGTGACGCGGAGCGTCACGGGCTGCATTCCCACGCAGAGCGTGGGAACGATCACCTGCCCCACATCAAGTAAACGATAATTCCTCTTATTCAAACTCTCCTGCCCTGTTAGACTTTGCGCCTTTGTTTTGCTCGTCTTGCAGGATGTCTGATGCCCCCGCTGCTTCTTCGCTTGTCCGCACTGTTGCTGGCCCTGTGCCTGAGTGCCTGCGATGACGCCCCGCGTTTTACCAAATCCGAACCCGGTGAAGCCCGGTCCGGTGGCAGCGCGACCGTGCGCAAGACTGATCAGAACTCGTTTTCCCTGCCCTCCGCCAACCTGTCGCCGTCACGGCGCGTGGACTTCAGCGTCGGCAACAGTTTCTTCCGCAACCCCTGGGTGATCGCCCCGTCGACCACCACCGCTCGTGACGGCCTCGGCCCGCTGTTCAACACCAACGCCTGCCAGGGCTGCCACATCAAGGACGGACGCGGCCATCCGCCGGCGCCTGACGCACCGAATGCCGTGTCGATGCTGGTGCGCCTGTCGATCCCCGACGCGCCGGCTTATGCCAAGGTCATCGAACAGCTCGGCGTAGTGCCGGAACCGGTCTACGGTGGCCAGTTCCAGGACATGGCCGTGCCCGGCGTAACCCCGGAAGGTAAAGTGCGTGTCGATTACACGCCCGTTCCGGTGCGTTTCAAGGACGGCACCGAAGTCGAACTGCGCAAGCCGAGCTTGAACATCACCCAACTGGGCTACGGCCCGATGCACCCCGATACCCGGTTCTCGGCGCGTGTCGCCCCGCCCATGATTGGCCTGGGCCTGCTCGAAGCGATCCCCGACGAGGCGATCCTGGCCAATGCCGAGGCGCAGGCGAAGGATAAAAACAGCATTGCTGGACGCCCGAACCGGGTCTGGGATGACGTGCAACAGAAGACTGTCCTCGGCCGATTTGGCTGGAAAGCCGGGCAACCGAACCTTAATCAACAGAATGTTCACGCGTTTTCCGGCGATATGGGTCTCACGACCAGCTTGAGACCGTTCGATGACTGCACAGACGCGCAAACCGCCTGCAAACAGGCACCGAATGGCAACGGCCCCGAGGGCGAACCGGAAGTCAGTGACAACATCCTGCGTCTGGTGCTGTTCTACAGCCGCAACCTTGCCGTACCGGCCCGCCGCGATGTCAGTGCGCCGCAAGTGCTGGCCGGCAAGAATCTTTTTTTCCAGGCGGGATGTCAGTCCTGCCACACGCCCAAATACACCACCGCTGCCAATGCCGCCGAACCTGAACTGGCCAATCAAGTGATTCGTCCTTACAGCGATCTGCTGCTGCATGACATGGGCGACGGCCTGGGCGACAACCGCACTGAATTCCAGGCCAGTGGCCGCGACTGGCGCACCCCGCCGTTGTGGGGTATCGGCCTGACGCAAGCGGTCAGTGGCCACACCCAGTTTCTGCATGATGGCCGTGCACGCAATCTGCTCGAAGCCGTGCTCTGGCATGGCGGCGAAGCTCAGGCTGCGCGTGAGCAGGTTTTGTCTTTCAATGCCGAGCAGCGCGCTGCGTTGCTGGCGTTTTTGAATTCTCTTTAAACACGTATAAAGAATCGGGAGCCCGACATGTTCCGTCCCAAATTGTTGTTCACCAGCCTTGCCGCACTCGCACTGGGCGCCTGTTCACCGCAGGACCCGCAAGCCGTGACATCGGCCGCCATCGCCAAATCGGTGATTCTGCCGACGTACACCCGCTGGGTTGAAGCCGACCGCCAATTGGCCGTCAGCGCCCTCGCCTATTGCGAAGGCAAGGAAAACCTCGACACCGCCCGCGCCGACTTCCTGCACGCGCAGAAAGCCTGGGCCGAGCTGCAACCGCTGCTGATCGGTCCGCTGGCCGAGGGCAACCGTTCGTGGCAGGTGCAGTTCTGGCCGGACAAGAAAAACCTGGTCGGCCGTCAGGTCGAGCAACTGGTGACGGCTCAGCCGCAGATCGATGCCGTCGCCCTGGCCAAGTCCAGCGTTGTGGTTCAGGGCCTCTCGGCCTATGAATACATCCTGTTCGACAGCAAGCCAGACGTGGCCAACGACGCGCAAAAAGCCAAATACTGCCCACTGCTGAAGGCCATTGGCGAGCGCCAGAAACAACTGGCCGAAGAGATCCTGCAGAGCTGGAACAACACCGACGGCATGCTCGCGCAAATGAGCAAGTTCCCGAACCAGCGCTACGCCGACTCCCACGAAGCCATCGCCGATCTGCTGCGCGTGCAGGTCACCGCCCTCGACAGCCTGAAGAAAAAACTCGGCACGCCGATGGGCCGTCAGTCGAAGGGTGTGCCGCAACCGTTCCAGGCCGATGCATGGCGCAGCCAGTCGTCCCTGGCAGGCCTGGAGGCTAGCCTTGCCGCCGCCAAAACGGTGTGGGAAGGCGTCGACAACAAAGGGCTGCGCGGTCTGTTGCCGAGCGAGCAAAAGCCGTTGGCCGACAAGATCGATGCCGCCTACGCCGCCTCACTGAAGCTGTTCGCAAGCAACCAGCGCTCGCTGACCGAAATGCTCAACGACGATGCCGGTCGCCAGCAACTCAACGATCTCTACGACAGCCTCAACGTCGTCCATCGCCTGCACGAAGGCGAACTGGCCAAGGCGCTGGGCATTCAACTGGGCTTCAACGCCAACGACGGTGACTGATGAGGGCAAGTGCCATGCTGCGACGTCAGGCTCTGACTTTAGGTAGTTTGCTGCTGGGAGCAGTGACACTGGGCGGCTGGACGCTGTTCAAGCAAAAGGACAAAAGCCCGTTGCTGCTGTCGGCGCGGGACGATTCCGATGGCAAGCATTACGCCGTCGGCTATCGGCTGGACGGCACCCGGGTGTTCGCCACCCAGGTCGGCCAGCGCTGCCACGACATCATCAACCACCCGACGCTGTCGATAGCGCTGTTCGTCGCCCGTCGTCCGGGTACCGAAAGCTACCTGATCGACCTGCGTGACGGCACGTTGCTGCAAACCGTGACCTCGCAGCCGAACCGGCATTTTTACGGCCACGCGGTGATTCACAAGAGCGGCGACTGGCTGTACGCCACCGAGAATGACACCTCCGACCCCGGCCGCGGCTTGCTCGGTGTGTATAAGTTCGAGGGTGAGCGGCTGGTACACAGCGGCGAGATATCCACCCATGGCCTCGGCCCGCATCAGGTGTCGTGGATGCCCGATGGCGAAACCCTGGTCGTGGCCAACGGCGGCATTCGCACGGAGGCCGAAAGCCGGGTCGAGATGAACCTCAACGCCATGGAGCCAAGCCTGGTGCTGATGCAGCGCGACGGCACCTTGTTGAGCAAGGAAACCCTCGCCCAGCAGATGAACAGCGTGCGGCATCTGGGGATCGCCAGTGATGGCACCATCGTTGCCGGCCAGCAATTCATGGGGCCGTCGCACGAATCTTCGGAGCTGCTGGCGATCAAGCGTCCCGGTCAGCCCTTCGTGGCGTTCCCGGTGCCCGAGCATCAGTTGCAGGCGATGGGCCATTACACCGCCAGTGTCGCGGTGCACAGTGAACTGCGCCTGGTGGCTTTGACCGCCCCCCGGGGCAACCGCTTTTTTATCTGGGACCTGAACAGCGGTGAAGTGCGCCTGGATGCACCACTGCCCGATTGCGCCGGAGTCGGCACCGTCGCTGATGGTTTTGTCGTGACCTCAGGCCAGGGTCGCTGCCGCTACTACGATTGCCGCCAGACAAACCTTGTTGCCAAACCTCTTGAACTGCCGGCGGGGCTCTGGGACAACCACCTGCACCTTATCTAAACACCGTCATGTGTAGCAGCTGGCGCAGCCTGCGTCGGCCGGTCCGCGCTCGGGCGCAGCAGTCGTCGTTCCGGACACCCGGTTGCATCTGACACACCGAGGTGCATGGTTTTACGACGGCTGCGCCGCCGGACGCAGGCTTCGCCAGCTGCTACAGGGATAGTGCTGTAAGTGCCAGGTGGAATCCCCTGCGCACTCGGGGTAATGTGCCTGTCTGTCTCACCTGATTTTCTCCAAGGAACTGGAAATATGCTGCGTCGCCGCATGCTGATCATGTTGGGTGTTGTTCTGCTGATCGTGCTGGTCCTGGCCGGTTATAAAGCCTTCTCCATCTACACGATGATTCAAGGTTTCTCTGCGCCAAAACCGCCAATCAGTGTTGCTGTGGCCACGGCTACCGAACGTCCGTGGCAAATCCGCCTGCCTACGGTCGGCACGCTCAAGGCCTTGCAAGGCGTGGATCTGAGCCTGGAGACCGACGGCACCGTCATCGATTTGCAATTCGAGTCAGGTCAGAAGGTCAAGGCCGGTCAACCGCTCCTGCGGCTCGACAGCGCCGTGGAAAGTGCCTTGCTGGAAACGGCGCTGGCCGACCTTGGGCTGGCCCAACTCGATTACGGTCGCGGTAGCCAACTGGTCGGCAGCCAGGCTATTTCCAAAGGCGAATTCGACCGACTCTCGGCCGTGCAGAAAAAGAACAGGGCCACGGTCAATCAGCTCAGGGCTGCGCTCGGCAAGAAAAGCATCCTGGCGCCGTTCAGCGGGACCATCGGTATTCGTCAGGTGGACGTCGGTGACTATGTTGCCACCGGCACCATGATTGCCACCCTGCAAGACCTCAGCAGTCTCTATGTCGACTTCTTCGTGCCCGAGCAGTCGGTGCCGAAAATCGCCATTGGCCAACCGATTGAAATCATTGTCGCGGCCTATCCGTCCCAAACCTTCCCCGGCACCATCAGCGCGATCAACCCGAAACTCGAGAGCAGTACGCGCAACATGCAGGTGCGCGCCACCCTGGCCAACCCCGACGGCAAACTGTTGCCCGGCATGTTCGCCAGCCTGCAAGTGCTGTTGCCCAACCCGCAGCCGCGCGTCGTCGTACCGGAAAGTGCGATTACCTACACCCTCTACGGCAATTCGGTTTACGTGGTCGCGCAGAAAAAAGCCGAAGACGGTAGCGTCGAAAAGAACGACAAGGGCGAGCCGATCCTGATCGCCGAACGGCGTTTCATTGAAACCGGTGAACGTCGTGAAGGCCTGGTGATCATTACCAAAGGTGTGCAGGACGGCGAAAAAGTGGTCACAGCCGGCCAGATCAAACTGGACAACGGTGCTCACATCGCGATCAGCGACGACAAGACCCTAGCCGAGAAGAACAGTCAGCCGCGCGCGGACTGATCAAGGAACCCCCATGGCTTTTACCGACCCGTTCATCCGCCGCCCGGTCCTCGCGACCGTGGTCAGCCTGTTGATAGTGCTGCTGGGCTTTCAGGCCTGGAGCAAACTGCCGCTGCGCCAATACCCGGTCATGGAGAACGCCCTGATCACGGTGACGACCGCGTACCCCGGGGCCAACGCCGAAACCATTCAGGGCTACATCACCCAACCGATGCAGCAGAGTCTGGCCAGTGCCGAGGGTATTGACTACATGACCTCGGTCAGTCGCCAGAACTTTTCGGTGATCTCGATCTACGCGCGTATCGGCGCCAACAGCGACCGTTTGTTCACCGAACTGCTGGCCAAAGCCAACGAGGTGAAGAATCAACTGCCTCAGGACGCCGAAGACCCGGTACTGAGCAAGGAATCGGCCGACGCTTCGGCACTGATGTACATCAGTTACTTCAGTAAGGAACTGAGCAACCCGCAGATCACTGACTACCTGTCACGGGTCATTCAGCCGAAACTGGCGACCCTGCCGGGCATGGCCGAAGCCGAGATTCTCGGCAATCAGGTGTTTGCCATGCGCCTGTGGCTGGACCCGGTCAAGCTCGCCGGTTTCGGCTTGAGCGCCAGCGACGTGACCAACGCAGTACGCCGGTACAACTTCCTGTCCGCCGCCGGCGAGGTGAAAGGCGAGTACGTGGTGACCAGCATCAACGCCAACACCGAGCTCAAATCCGCCGAGGCCTTTGCGGCGATTCCACTGAAGATCGATGGCGACAGTCGGGTGTTGTTGCGTGATGTCGCGCGAGTGGAAATGGGCGCGGAAAACTACGACACCATCAGCTCCTTTGGCGGCACGCCGTCGGTGTACATCGGCATCAAGGCCACGCCCGCCGCCAACCCGCTGGACGTGATCAAGGAAGTGCGCAAGATCATGCCGGACCTGGATGCCCAGTTGCCGCCTAACCTCAAAGGTGAAATTGCCTACGACGCCACGCTGTTCATCCAGGCCTCGATCGACGAAGTGGTGAAAACCCTGTTCGAGGCGGTGCTGATCGTGATTGTGGTGGTGTTCCTGTTCCTCGGCGCCTTTCGCTCGGTGTTGATCCCGGTGGTCACGATTCCGTTGTCGATGATCGGCGTGATGTTTTTCATGCAGATGATGGGGTACTCGATCAACCTGCTGACGCTGCTGGCGATGGTCTTGGCCATCGGCCTGGTGGTGGACGACGCCATCGTGGTGGTGGAAAACATTCACCGGCACATTGAGGAAGGCAAGACGCCTTTTGACGCGGCCATCGAAGGCGCCCGGGAAATCGCCATGCCGGTGGTGTCCATGACCATCACCCTGGCGGCGGTCTACGCGCCGATTGGCTTCCTGACGGGGCTGACGGGGGCGTTGTTCAAGGAGTTTGCCCTGACGCTGGCCGGGGCGGTGGTGATCTCCGGGGTCGTTGCTCTGACCCTGTCACCGATGATGTGCGCGCTGCTGCTGCGTCACGATGAAAACCCCAGCGGCCTGGCTCATCGCCTGGACATGATTTTTGAAAGCCTCAAGCGCCGCTATCAGAGCATGCTCCACGGCACCCTCAACACCCGGCCGGTGGTGCTGGTGTTCGCGGTCATTGTGTTGTGCCTGATTCCGGTGCTGCTCAAGTTCACCAAGTCGGAACTGGCACCGGACGAGGACCAGGGCATCATCTTCATGTTGGCCAACGCCCCGCAACCGACCAACCTCAACTACCTGAACACCTACACCGACGAGTTCATCTCGATCTTCAAGGCGTTTCCCGAGTATTACTCTTCGTTCCAGATCAACGGTTTCAACGGCGTGCAATCGGGGATCGGCGGCTTCTTGCTCAAGCCGTGGAACCAGCGCGAGCGCACTCAAATGCAGATACTCCCCGAAGTCCAGGCAAAACTGGAAAGCATCCCGGGGTTGCAGGTTTTCGGTTTCAACCTGCCCTCCCTGCCCGGCACCGGCGAAGGTCTGCCGTTTCAGTTCGTCATCAATACGGCCAACGATTACCCGTTGCTGCTGCAGGTGATGGACCGGGTGAAAAAGCGCGCAATGGAGTCCGGCAAGTTTGCCTTCGTCGACGTCGACCTGGCCTTCGACAAACCGGAAGTGGTGGTCGATATCGACCGCGCCAAAGCCGCGCAGATGGGTGTGTCGATGCAAGACCTGGGCGGAACGCTGGCAACCTTGCTGGGTGAGGCGGAAATCAACCGTTTCACCATCGAGGGCCGCAGTTACAAGGTCATTGCGCAGGTTGAACGCCCGTTCCGGGATAACCCGGACTGGCTCAACAACTATTACGTGAAGAACACCCAAGGCGAATTGTTGGCCCTATCGACCCTGATCACCGTGACCGACCGTGCCCGACCACGGCAGTTGAACCAGTTCCAGCAACTCAATTCGGCCATTCTTTCAGGGGTGCCGCTGGTCAGCATGGGCGAAGCCCTCGATGTCGTGCGCCAGATCGCCCGGGAGGAAGCCCCGGCGGGCTTCGCCGTCGACTATGCCGGCGCATCACGGCAATACGTTCAGGAAGGCAGTGCGCTGTGGGTGACCTTCGCCCTCGCACTGGCAATAATTTTCCTGGTACTGGCCGCGCAGTTTGAAAGCTTTCGCGACCCGCTGGTGATTCTGGTGACCGTACCGCTGTCGATTTGCGGTGCGTTGATCCCGCTGTTCCTCGGCTGGTCGAGCATGAACATCTACACCCAGGTCGGGCTGGTGACGCTGATCGGGCTGATCAGCAAACACGGGATTCTGATCGTCGAATTTGCCAACCTGCTCCGCAAGGAAAAGGGCCTGACGGCCCGCGAGGCGGTGGAGGAAGCGGCGGCCATTCGGCTTCGTCCTGTACTGATGACCACGGCAGCGATGGTGTTCGGCATGGTCCCATTGATCATCGCCACCGGTGCGGGGGCGGTCAGCCGGTTTGATATCGGGACGGTGATTGCCACAGGCATGTCGATCGGGACGCTGTTCACCCTATTCGTATTGCCATGCATCTACACCCTGCTGGCCAAACCCGACACCAAGGAACCTGCATAACTTCACCCCTGTGGGAGCGAGCCTGCTCGCGATGGCGGTGGATCAGTTGCCATTACTGGTGACTGACGCACCGCCATCGCGAGCAGGCTCGCTCCCACAGGGGATTAGCGTCGGACACAAAAAAGGCCTCGCAATTGCGAGGCCTTTTATTTGGGCTTCAAACGGGTCAACCTTGCGGCCTTACTCCCTGAGCCAGCCCGAACATGAGTAATAACAGGTCATTGTCGGGTTGCGCTGCCACAGAGGCTTTGATGGCTCGTGGTACTGGACAGTGAGCATCGCTGCTTACTGAACTGAGGACTTGCGTGCGAGGCTGCTCCCAGGCGGCCACCGCCAATGAAGCAACTGCCAAGGCTCCTATCAGAAATAAACCTCGTGCAATTTCGAGTTTCATCGCTATAAACCTTTGATAGCGCTGCCAAACGCCGCCTCATAAAAGTAGACGAGTTTTTTCCAATCCGCAGCGCTGAACGACGAGTGGCGACGCAGTTGTTTCATGTCATGCGTAGCCGCCCGGGAAGCTGTCATACGCTGCCGGCACTTCTCCAGATCGATCAAGGCAATTTCGGCCTTGGCCGACTCGCCTTCACCGGTGACCCGCAAAAATACGTGCTTGATGTAGATGCAACCGTGCTGCCAACGACCCTTGTGCATGCGAGCGAGGTTCTCTGCCAGATCTTTCAAAACGAGATCATGCACCGCCTCACCATGACGCTCACGGCCACCACCGGCGTACCAGTTTTCGATTTCGTCGAAGCCATCCAGCGACTTGGTCACCAGCAATGCTCGCCATTTGTGCACAGGGTCGCGCTGTGCGCCGCAGAAAACGATGTCAGGAACACGCACGTCGAGCTTGCGCAAGCCGATTAGGGCATCTTGCTCACGCAATACGGTCGGGCGGCCAAACGGGTGCAACCAACTGCGATAGATGTGGCCGGTCTGACGCTTGGCATAGAGCAGCTGCCCGTCGCTGCCGGTGACACGCTGCACGCCACTCTCACCACCGCGGCGAACATTGGGTTCTTCTACCCATTCACCACGCTGATTCCAGAAATAGTCGAAGCGGTCCTGGGGAGCGACTTCCTGTTCTGCTGCACATTGCACTGCCATCCTGTTACCTCTTGCGCAAGACGTAAACGCGCCACATAGCGTAGAGCGGTATGAAATCCAGCTTTTCTTGAATACGGAAACCCGCCTGCTCAAACTCCTTTTCCACCGTTGCGGCCGGTAACACAAACCGGTTTTGGTAACCTTCCTGCCCACGCCGCGCTTCTGAACGCTTGCGTTTCCAGGCCTTGAAGTTACCGTCCACCCACAGTGAAAGGATTACGCTGTCACGGGAGACACGCTCGAACTCGCGGAAAATGGCCAGTCGATGCTCGGCTTCACCGATGTGGTGCAGCAAACGCATGCAGAAAATGCTGTCGACGGCATTATCAGGCAAGGCGATGTCGAAGGCAGAAGTGTGCAAGGGTTGGACCCGTTTGACCACGTCAGCGGGTTGCGACTGCATGGCAATCTTCACCATCGACTCAGAGTTGTCGGCACCGATGATCGCCCGGTTGGCTTTTTCCGCCAGCATTGGCCAGAAACGCCCGGCACCGCATGGCAAATCGAGTACAAGACCGGGATCGCCGGCCAGCGTCAGCGCTTTACGCGCCAGCTGTAAATCACGCCAGTGAGACAACTTGCGACCGAGCCCATCCTGATGTTTGCGCAGGTAGTGTTGAGCGTGTTGATCGTCGTATTTTTCGGAAAAATCAAGTTTGATCGGGCCGTCCATCATCAAAGTCTCCTGAAATGCTGATGACATCAACCTTAGGTAGTTTAGTGTCAGAGTCAGGTCACGTATTTGTGAAAATTTCGTTGAGTAAATCCCTTAACTATTTCAGCATTTTACAGACCATTAACAATAACTCATGGAATCCCGCCGTGACTATCTAATCAACGGGTACTCGAGGCCTGTAATTCGACCTGAAAACGACAGCCATTGGGCTCCATTGTCGTCAGGCTGACAGTCCAGCCCTGGTTCTCACAGATCCGCTGCACCAGCGACAACCCCAGACCAAGGCCCTCACCGCGTTTTTCGGAACCCCGCACGAAAGGTTCGAACATCGCTTCGCGTTTTTCCTCAGGAATACCCACACCACTGTCCTCGACAAAAAAACCCGTGGCGGTGAGGGTCAGGCGAATGAACCCGCGTTCGGTGTAATGCAGAGCGTTGCGCAACAGGTTGCCCATTACCGCGTGCAACAGGGTTGCGTTGTAAGTGGCAACTGGAGGGTCCCCCGGCTCGAATACCAGCTTCAGCCCCTTGTTTTCGATGGGTTCTCGCCACAGATTGAGCAGCCCGTCGGCGACCTCGTTCAGGTTCTGTTGTGGCGACATGCTGGCGTCTTCACGCTGTGCGCGGGCCAGCATCAGGAAGGTTTGTACCAGCTCTCGCATTTCTTCGCAGGCCCGGGCAATGCGCTCGACCTGGGCGCGGCCGCGCTGATCGATACCGGGATTTTCCAACAGCAGCTCACAGGAACTGGCCAGCACCATCAAGGGCGTACGCAGTTCGTGGCTGACGTCACTGGTAAACAGCCGCTCGCGGTTCAATGCCTGACGTAAGCGCCCAAGGGTCGCGTCGAAGGCAACAGCCAACTCGCCCACTTCATCGGCGGCATAATCGGGCGCCAGAGGCGGCGCCAGCCCTAACAATTGATCGCGATGACGCACCTGGCGGGCCAGTCGGACCACCGGCGCCATGACTTTGCGCGCCAGAACCCAACCGAGAAATACCGCCAGCGCCAGGCTAAGTACGAAGCCCGTTAACACCACGGCAAACAGCACCCGTTCACGCTCTTCGAAATCGCTTTGATCCTGAAGCAATACGTAATGCCGGCCGTCGACAATTTCGACCATGGCGTGATACGACAGCTGATCGCGAAAAACCTCGTGAAAACCCGAGGTCAGGTTGCGCAAATCCTTGGGCAGTTCGAAATCACCTGCCCCACCACTGTAGTAGAACAGCTGGTCCGGCTCGGGACGGTGGTTCCAGTCCGACAAACTGTCCATCAACAGCAGACGTTGCAAGTCGCCGCCCAATCCGGCTGAAATCAGTTTTTCTTCCACCACGTGTACGGTCGCCACAATGCCCATGGCGAAGGCACCAGCCACCAGTGCGCTCATCAGCGCAAAGGCGATGATGATTCGTTGAGCAAGGCTCTGCTTAAACTCCATCACGGCCCTCGGCCAGGCGATAACCTACCCCGTGAACGGTTTGCAGCAATGGCTTGGCGAACGGCTTGTCGATGACCTGACGCAGTTGATGAACGTGGCTGCGCAGGCTGTCACTGTCCGGGCAGTCGTCGCCCCACAGTGCCTCTTCGAGAATTTCGCGGCGCAGCACATGAGGGCTTTTCTGCATCAGCACGGCCAGCAATTTCAGCCCCACCGGGTTGAGTTTCAGCAGTCGGCCTTCGCGGGTCACTTCCAGGGTATCGAGGTCATAGGCCAGATCGCCGACCTGCAACGTGCGACGACCGCCACCTTGAGTGCGGCGCATCACCGCCTCGATCCGCGCAGCCAATTCAGACAGGGCAAAAGGTTTGATCAGGTAATCATCAGCACCGGACTTGAAACCCTGCAGCCGGTCATCCAGTTGATCGCGGGCGGTGAGCATGATGACCGGCGTATCGCGGCGGGCGTCTTCGCGCAGGCGTTTGCACAGGGTGTAACCGTCGATGCCAGGCAGCATGATGTCGAGCACGATCAAGTCGTAATGCTCGGTGGCCGCAAGGTGCAGGCCGGACAGACCGTCTTGTGCACAATCCACGGTATAGCCTTTGAGGCCCAGATAATCAGCCAGGTTGGCCAGGATATCGCGGTTGTCTTCAACCAATAGAATTCGCATGGGCACTCCTCCGTACACAGTAACGGCCGTCTTGGCCCGCGCAGCTTAAGGCCAAGTGTGGCTCAGGGATAGGGCTGTATGCAGCGGTCAAACCGCGAAAAAAGCCTATGAAAGCTTTAACATCTTTTTCACCATTGATTCACACATTGGCGACAGCAGCGGGAGCAGACTCCGCGCGGATGCGCCTTCATGAATGACTTCACCGACCAAGGAAATGCCATGGCTTCGACCGCTGCCCGCCCCGCCTCCAGACCGCTCAACTTCTGGGTGTGCCTGGGTGTCCCCGCCGTCGCGGCGATCATTCTGGTGCTGCTCGAACTGACATCCCTGGACATGGACCTCGCCAAGCTGTTCTACGATCCAGTGGCAGGAGATTTCATCGGACGCCACAGTTACTTCCTGGAAGACATCCTGCATGACCGCGCCAAGCAGTTAGTCATCGCGTTCTCGGTATTTGCCGTCCTCGGCTTCGCCGGCTCGTTTTTCGTGACCCGACTCAAGCCGTTCAAACGGGAGCTGGGCTGCCTGGTGCTTTCGCTGGGCCTGGCAACCTCCTTTGTCACCCCCATGAAAGCCGTGACAGCCGTGCAATGCCCATGGAGCCTTGAGCAATTCGGTGGCCACGAGACCTACAGCGAATTGTTGAGCCCTCGCCCCCACACGGATAAACCTGGCCGTTGCTGGCCTGGCGGTCACGCCGCCACCGGTTTCACGCTGTTCGCCCTGTTCTTCGTGTTGCGTGACCGCCGCCCGCGCATGGCTCGCGCGGCGTTAGTCTTCGCCTTCGCCCTGGGCTCGGTGTTCTCGATTGGCCGGATGATGCAGGGGGCGCACTTCTTTTCGCACAACGTCTGGACCGCGATTTTTTGCTGGCTGATTTGTCTGGGGTCTTATTACTACGTTCTTTACCGACCTGCGACCAAAGCTGAATCAGTGGTCAAGGCAAAACAGGTTAGCGCCTGAAACACATATTTACTGTAGGAGCGAGCCTGCTCGCGGTAGCGGTCTGCCATTCAACCATGACGTCGGCTCACAAGACGCCATCGTCGGAACGCCGCCCGGAGCCGGCTCACTCCTACACGATCCAGAGTCGCTTCATCGTTTGAGTCATGCCCTGAAGCAGTTGGCGCCTGAACTGACGCCATCACGGGCAAGCCCGGCTCCCAGAGGTTTATCC
Organism: Pseudomonas sp. GM21; assembly: GCF_000282215.1. Classification (GTDB taxonomy): domain Bacteria; phylum Pseudomonadota; class Gammaproteobacteria; order Pseudomonadales; family Pseudomonadaceae; genus Aquipseudomonas. Next base: position 5,930 of record NZ_AKJS01000165.1, on the reverse strand, counting down.
CGGTCAACTGCGGGAGCGTGGCTTGCCCGCGATGGCAGCGACTCGGTCTCCTGACTTACCCGAATGAGGGCAATAAAAAACCCCGCCTGCATTCGCAGGCGGGGTTTTTTAGTACAGGGGTAAGGCTGGCTTACATCATGCCGCCCATGCCGCCCATACCGCCCATGTCTGGCATGCCGCCAGCTGGAGCGTCTTCCTTGATCTCGGCGATCATGGCTTCGGTGGTGATCATCAGGCTGGCGATGGAAGCCGCTGCCTGCAGTGCCGAACGAGTCACTTTAGCCGGGTCCAGGATACCCATTTCGATCATGTCGCCGTATTCGCCGGTGGCAGCGTTGTAACCGTAGTTACCCGAACCCTGCTTGACCTTGTCGACGACTACGCTTGGCTCGTCGCCGGAGTTGGCAACGATCTGGCGCAGTGGCGCTTCAACAGCGCGACGCAGCAACTGGATACCAACGTCTTGATCGGCGTTGTCGCCTTTCAGTTCGGAGATAGCCTGCAGAGCGCGAACAAGTGCCACGCCGCCGCCAGGTACCACGCCTTCTTCAACGGCTGCACGGGTAGCGTGCAGGGCGTCTTCAACGCGGGCTTTCTTCTCTTTCATTTCAACTTCGGAACCGGCGCCAACCTTGATCACTGCAACGCCGCCGGACAGTTTTGCCAGACGCTCTTGCAGTTTTTCACGGTCGTAGTCGGACGAAGTGTCGGCCACTTGCTGACGGATTTGCAGAACGCGAGCCTGGATATCAGCTTCAACGCCGGCGCCGTCGATCACGGTGGTGTTTTCTTTCGACAGGATGACGCGCTTGGCATTACCCAGGTGTTCCAGGGTAGTGCTTTCCAGGCTCAGACCGATCTCTTCGGAGATAACGGTACCGCCAGTCAGAACAGCGATGTCCTGCAGCATGGCCTTGCGACGGTCGCCGAAGCCCGGAGCCTTGACGGCTGCGACTTTAACGATGCCACGCATGTTGTTCACAACCAGAGTCGCCAGGGCTTCGCCTTCAACGTCTTCAGCCACGATCAGCAGTGGACGGCCGGCTTTGGCAACGGCTTCCAGTACTGGCAGCATTTCGCGGATGTTCGAGATCTTTTTGTCGACCAGCAGGATCAGCGGACCGTCCAGCTCGGCAGTCATGGTCTCTGGCTTGTTGACGAAGTACGGGGACAGGTAGCCACGGTCGAACTGCATGCCTTCAACAACCGACAGTTCGTTTTCCAGGCCCGAGCCTTCTTCAACGGTGATCACGCCTTCTTTACCGACTTTTTCCATGGCTTCGGCAATGATGTCGCCGATGGAGCTGTCGGAGTTGGCCGAGATGGTGCCGACCTGAGCGATAGCCTTGGTGTCAGCGCAAGGCTTGGACAGGGCTTTGAGCTCTTTGACAATAGCGATGGTCGCTTTGTCGATGCCGCGCTTCAGGTCCATCGGGTTCATGCCGGCAGCGACGGCTTTCAGGCCTTCGTTGACGATCGATTGAGCCAGAACGGTAGCGGTGGTGGTGCCGTCGCCTGCGTCATCGTTGGCACGGGAGGCAACGTCTTTGACCAGCTGCGCGCCCATGTTTTCGAAGCGATCTTTCAGCTCGATTTCTTTGGCAACGGACACGCCGTCCTTGGTGATGGTCGGAGCGCCGAAGCTCTTCTCGATGATCACGTTACGGCCTTTAGGGCCCAGGGTCGCTTTTACCGCGTCAGCCAGGACGTTTACACCGGCGAGCATTTTCTTGCGGGCGGAATCGCCGAATTTAACTTCTTTAGCAGCCATGATCGATATTCCTTAAATACTTTGTAGTAGCGGGAAAATGAGCGGGGAATCAGCCTTCGACAACAGCGAGGATTTCGCTCTCGCCGATTACCAGCAGGTCTTCGCCGTCGACTTTCACAGTGTTGCTGCCGGAGTACGGGCCGAACACAACCTTGTCACCCACTTTCACGGACAGCGCACGCACTTCACCGTTGTCCAGTACTTTGCCTGGGCCTACAGCGAGGACTTCGCCCTGGTTTGGCTTTTCAGCAGCCGAACCTGGCAGGACGATACCGCCAGCGGTTTTCTTTTCTTCTTCGCTGCGACGGACGACGACGCGGTCATGCAGAGGACGAAGCTTCATTGTCGATCTCTCCTAATTGTGGTTTTCATCGGCCGGTGTATTCCCGGCGGGTTTAACAAATCCGGCGGTGCCGGGTGCGGCTCGACAAGCGAGACGCGGAAGTCTGTCTGGCATGATTGCCAGAAACCTTGCGGTGACCGTTACATAAGGGCGCACAAGCTTATTACAAGGGCAGGGATCGAAATTTTTTACATCGATGCCCCAAAAACAAACACGGCACCCGAAGGTGCCGTGCAGGTGAAACGATTTACTTGGAGTCGCGGTGCTCGAACTCGCCTTCGATCACATTGGGTTCACGGCCCAGCGGCTCGCGCGGAACGGGCCCGCCACGCGATTGCAGGTCCTCGGCGAATGCACGCTGACGGATCGCGGCCTCTTCGGCACGCTGGCGCATTTTATTGGCCAGCAGTCGGCGAGAGATCGGCAGCAGCATGATCAGGCCCAGCACATCACTGACGAAGCCCGGCAGGATCAACAGCCCCCCCGCCAGGGCCAGCATCAGGCCTTCCAGCATGGTCTGGGCCGGCAGCTCGCCGCGGTTCAGACTTTCACGGGCACGCAGCGCAGTGGCCAGACCGGCGATACGCAGCACGAACACGCCGAACATCGAGCCGAGAATAATCAGTAGCAGGGCCGGGAAAAACCCGATGGCCCCACTGACTTTGACGAATACGAACAGTTCCAACACCGGGAACAGTAAAAAGAGCAACAAAAAAGGGCGCATCAAATGGTTCCTCAACGCAAGAGTGCCTTGCCAGTCTTCCCTAAATGACGTCGCCGTTTCGAGAATTCAAGCGTCGGCGACTTCATTTATGGGCCAATGCTCGGCGTGAGCCAGAGAAACCAAGGCTTCTCGGACTTGTGTCGGCGTATTACAAGCAGCTTGAAAGGGCAGCCAGTATAGCGCCTGGCCGATACGCAAATGCATGCCTTCGGTGTCGATGCCGGCCAGTTGCGCCGGTTCGGTTTTCGGCAGTCCCGCCAGTTCGACGTAGTGCGCGATGGCTTTGGCGTGATCGGCATTCATGTGCTCGACCATGCTCGCTTCAGCCTTGCCGGCAAACGGGTTGGCCAATGTCAGATGATCGACCCAGTGAATCGCGCCGAAGCCGCCGATATAGCGGTGACGTACGGGTTTGAGTACCCAGAAATCGAAATCGTGAGCCTTGTGGTAGCTCTGCGAATCAGGGAAATAGCGGTAGTAACGCTGTGCCGCCGCGTCGATGGCGGCCTCGTCCACGAGCTGTTCTGCTTCGGCAAGGTAAGTCAGGCGACCAACGGCTTGTACATCGTCGGCCTCGCGTTCGCCCACGAACAGAGAGCATTTCGAATCTTTTTGCAGGTTGTGGGTGTGCTGAGCGATGCGGCTGATAAGGATCAGCGGCCGGCCCTGTTCATCCAGACAGTAAGGGACCACAGAGCCAAACGGGTAACCCGGCATCGACTTGGAATGGGTCGAGAGCACCCCTCGGTATTCCTTGAGAAGCAATTTTCGGGCATTCTTCGCCGCTTCTACGCTCAATTTATGACTCCTTAAATAGAATCCGTCGAAAAAACGGACAGGCGGCTGGGGATAAGTATTCAGCGCGCCATTCGGGCAGTTCTCATGTGCAGCCAGGCTCCATCCGGCGCAGATCGAGAGGCCCTCTCCAAGGAAAACCACTCTGACCTGCTATTGGGGCATGCGAATGCAACTCACTGACAAAGTAATCATTATCACTGGCGGTTGCCAGGGTTTAGGCCGATCCATGGCCGAGTATTTCGCCGCCAAAGGCGCGAAACTGGCACTGGTGGACCTGAACCAGGAAAAGCTCGACGACGCCGTCGCGGCTTGCAAGGCCAAGGGCGCCGAGGCGCGCAGCTACCTGTGCAACGTCGCCAATGAAGAGCAAGTGACCCACATGGTCGCCCAGGTCGCCGAAGATTTCGGCGCGATCCATGGCCTGATCAACAACGCCGGTATCCTGCGCGACGGTCTGCTGTTGAAGGTCAAGGACGGCGAAATGACCAAGATGACCCTGGCCCAATGGCAGGCAGTCATCGACGTCAACCTGACCGGCGTGTTCCTGTGCACCCGTGAAGTGGCCGCCAAAATGGTCGAGCTGGAAAATCACGGCGCGATCATCAATATCTCCTCGATCTCCCGCGCTGGCAACGTCGGTCAGACCAACTACTCGGCCGCCAAGGCCGGTGTCGCTGCGGCCACCGTAACCTGGGCCAAGGAACTGGCGCGTTACGGCATCCGTGTGGCGGGCATTGCACCGGGCTTTATCGAAACCGAGATGACACTGGGGATGAAGCCTGAAGCACTGGACAAGATGACGGCCGGTATTCCGCTCAAGCGCATGGGTAAACCGGAAGAGATCGCCCATTCGGCGGCGTACATTTTCGAGAACGACTACTACACCGGCCGGATCCTGGAGATGGATGGCGGGTTGCGCATCTAAGGCAACACCCAAAACCCTGTAGCAGCTGCCGAGGTACGAGGCTGCGTTGCGTGTCCGCAGGACCGCCCTCGGGGGCCGCTGCGCAGCCCAACGCAGCCTCGTGCCTCGGCAGCTGCTACAACATCTATTCAGCGAATCAATCGTCGCTGATGGTGATGTTCGGCATCGCCGGCGACACCGCCTCCTGCAACACGATCCGCGCGCCAACATGGCGGGCCAGTTCCTGGTACACCATCGCAATCTGGCTGTCCGGCTCGGCGATCACCGTTGGCTTGCCGCCATCGGCCTGCTCGCGGATGATCATCGACAGGGGCAACGAAGCCAACAGTTCGACGCCATACTGGTTGGCCAGCTTCACCCCACCACCTTCACCGAACAAATGCTCGGCATGCCCGCAGTTGGAGCAGATGTGCACGGCCATGTTTTCCACCACGCCCAGCACCGGGATGTTGACCTTGCGGAACATCTCCACGCCCTTGCGCGCGTCCAGCAATGCCAGATCTTGCGGGGTCGTCACGATCACCGCGCCGGCCACCGGGACTTTCTGTGCCAGGGTCAGCTGAATGTCACCGGTGCCTGGCGGCATGTCGATGACCAGGTAATCCAGATCGCCCCAGGCGGTTTGGGTCACGAGTTGCAACAGTGCACCGGACACCATCGGCCCGCGCCAAACCATCGGGGTATTGTCGTCGGTCAGGAAGGCCATCGACATCACTTCAACGCCATGGGACTCGATCGGCACGAACCACTTCTGATCCTTGACCTTTGGTCGGGTGCCTTCCGGGATGCCAAACATGATGCCCTGGCTCGGACCGTAGATGTCCGCGTCGAGAATCCCGACCTTGGCACCTTCACGGGCCAGCGCCAGCGCCAGGTTCGCGGCGGTGGTGGACTTGCCTACGCCGCCCTTGCCGGATGCCACGGCCACCACGTTTTTCACGTTCGCCAGCCCCGGGATTTGCGCCTGAGCCTTGTGCGCGGCAATCACACTGGTGATGTCGACGCGGGCGGTCGTCACGCCGTCCAGGCCTTCAATGGCCATTTGCAGCATTTGTGACCAGCCGCTTTTGAACAGACCGGCGGCGTACCCCAGCTCCAGCTGGACGCTGACGCGATCGCCCTGGATCTGGATATCGCGCACGCATCCGGCGCTGACCGGGTCCTGGTTCAGGTAAGGGTCGGTGTATTGGCGAAGGACGGCTTCCACCGCTGCGCGATTGACGGCGCTCATGGGCAACTCCGATAGCAAGACAGGAAAATCAGGCGGGTATCCTAACCGTTCTATGGCGTGTTCGGCATGCTTTCAGAATGTGACAAACACCCCATGGTTGAATGCGACCTGTAGCAGCTGGCGAAGCCTGCGTTCGGC
>NZ_AKJS01000164.1 GCF_000282215.1 Pseudomonas sp. GM21 | reverse complement strand
GAACGCAGGCTTCGCCAGCTGCTACAACAATTGCGTTACCGCAGAAATTGCTTAACTGATCGGTATTAGGGCTTGCCCGCGAAGAGGCCAGGCCAGGCACCACAAAATTCTACGGTCAGCCCTCGCTACCAAACCACGCAGGACTCAGCGCATCAGCCCTGCGGATCAACGTTATCCAGCATCCGGTTCACCGCCAGTTCACCCAGCATGACGTTCCGAATAAATAAATGCGTCCCCTTTTCCCGCGTCCCTTTTCCACGTCTTTTCCAAAATCAGCCCGTCCCTTTCCAGCACGTTTCTCTGCCGTTTAACAGAGACCTATGCGGGTAGTGGAGCAACGGTTATTGCGTCGTCATCGTCAGATTGCATAGCCCTTCAACCGGACAGCTCAAAGCCAAACCCGTAGTCTAGATCCGAGTTCACGCTGGCAGCGTAAAGATTACCCGATACACTGTTGTACGCCTCCCCTACACCGCCTCCAGTCCAGGCATTGGGGTAATTACTCCAAACAAACCATGGACGCCTGTAGCAGCGTTCCATGACTGCACGCAGACTCGGCGTCAGGCCAATGAAGCCATTTGCAGGTAGGCTAGCGGTGTAATTTGCATAATTCCACGGCCTGCCAGCCACCCTCAGGTGGTAGAGCGTCAAACTATAGATGTTTGAAACCGAAACATTGTAACTGGCCCACGCACCGAGTTTATCCCGGATCGTGATGGTGGCTGAGCCATTTCCCATACCCGTCACTTTGCCGTCAGCGCTCACAGTAGCGATGGCCGGGGTATTTGATGCATATGTATAGGGAAGTACACCTCCGGTTGCTTGTCGCACGGCGGTGTTTCCTATTGCGTCGACGCCATTGAGATTCGGGCTGTATCCACTTCTGATCATCACACCATTTAATAGAAGTAATGAGGTATCCACGATCAGCCCGGACACCACAGTCAAGGTACGCACATTCGAATAGGTTGGTTCGCTGTGATAAAGCGATTTGGCGTACAAACGGTGTGCACCCACCGCGACAGAGATGGTGCGCTCCCAGACACCTGTCGTTGCATGGGCGGTCGCCGTTCCCTTGGACACCGCATCTGAGCCGGAACCGTCAAAAATCTCCACCTTCTGGCCATTATCGGCCTTGCCGGTCAGCGTCGCGTTGGTTTCGGGTGTGTTGCCGCCATCCGGAATCTCAACACCACTGGGCAAGCCTTTCACCGAGCCGAGGGTTGGCGCTGGCAATACTTGCTCCCCAATCACCTCTCTCAGCACCTTCGAAAACATCAGTCGGTCGCCACTGCCGAATTTGTAAACGCTGTAATTGATCTTCGCCGTGACCCCTTGATTGGCAGCGATCCAGGTTGGCGGGAGCGTGAACGTTGGAATCACGCCCGTCTGGACCAGGCGTTCAACACTGTCCCATACGGTTTTGCCAATGGCACGTATGCGAACGGTGTAGCCGGTGCTCATGCCCACGTAGTTGACGCTAAGGGTTTTTTTATCGCTCGACAGCGTCGGCGGCAATAGATCGAATTGGTGGGGGGTGATATGCAGTAACAGTTCTCTGGAAGGAATCAGAGGCGCGCCCGGTGCTGTGCGAACGGTGTAGTAAACACTCACGGTATGGCCAATGGCATCGATGACTTCCAGGAGTGGAATCGGCAGATTGATAACCCCCGGAGTGCCGACCGTCACGACCTCCGTATGGTACGTGTAGCGAGGATTTCCCCATGTGATGCGCACCGTATGCCCCGTGGTCATGCCGGTGTAATGCGGCACTTGAGCGGTAATGTGGCTGGCGCCGTAAACTTTATCGAAGTTGAGCCGATCACCTTCGACCCCATCAGCCTCCAGTATTTTTGGGGCCATTGGCTCGGCCATCGTTGCAGTTGAATCGATGAGATTGGATTGATCGAATGTCATGGGATACCTTCCTTATCGAAACGACTAGCGGGAGTGGGTCAGGCGATCAAACACCCCAGGAAGGCAAATTGGCTACTGTCAGAAATTACAGGTTGAAGCGGTTTCCAGACAAATGGTCGCGGTGGTCCAGTCGACCCTGAACACAACTCTTGAACCAGCCGACATTCCCTGTGGCAGCGAGCCAGTTCGCGATAAGCGATATCGTGGTCCAAGCAGCCCTGTGGCGAGAGGGGCTTGCCCCCTTCGCCACAGATCAGCGTTAGTTTTGCGGGTCGACGTTATCCAGCATCCGGTTCACCGCCAATTCGCCCAGCATGACGTTCTGTTGAATGCCCAGCAGGGTATGGCGCTGCGGGCCGTTCAACTGCCCCGCGAAATCACTCAACATGACACTCGCTGACGCCAACGACTCACAGGCATTGACCAGTAAGGTTTCGTCATCGGTCTCGGGAGCAATGAAGAAAATGGTGCTGGGCTTGCGCGGCGTGTCTTTGGGAATGACCGGCTTGAGGTAGTAATCGAGGGCACGGTCGGCGGCGGTGTTGAGTTTTTTGGAATCGGTGGATTCGTAGGGGGAGACGTCGTCGGTTTCGGGTGGGTTGGGTGTGATCTTGAACATATGAGGCTCCTAGAGTCATGGAGCTGCCAGGTTTTGCTGCGAAGCAAAGGGAGGTGGCAGCTGTACGCGGGTTCGCAGACCGGGACTCTAGAACCGGCAGACCCGAAGGCCTCCCACGCACAACCGCCATAACATGGACTGACAGGCGTAAAGCACCTGCTCATGAACGGAGGACGTCGTGCGTCTAGAGATTACCGGGCTGCGAAACCCGATCGCTGATTCGTCAGCGACCCGGAAACGATAGAGCTCCGACCCAAGGCGCACAAGCCGGCGGATTCTGGCGCAGTCGTAGGCAGTGGCGCAAGGATGTGTAGGCTGAGAGAGTGTCTGGAGTTGTTGATTAAACATCTCCATTCACCCTCAGGACTTTCCTTAAATCAAGTAGGTACAAGGTATCTGCCAGTCACGCCAAAGGACACCAATCGAGCCTGCTTGTGGAGAAACAACATAGAAATTCCCATTATCTGGGGCTGCCTGTGAAGTCCAGTAGTGATGTCCGTCAGGATGATTTTGGCCTCCACCGAGACCACCTTTTGGCCATCCATACCCGCTCATCAGATTCCCCCATTCGCCAAACAAACTTCCAACTGCCCGGATGTATTGCGTGGGATTGCCTGTTGTGGCGGCTGTCATTTGAGCAATGGAAGGCAATCTCCCGCCGTTAGAGGCGTAATGGTAATTGTGCAAAAGTTTGTCAGGAATTGAAAAGAACAGAGGCAATGATTGCATGGTAAATGCGGTGGTTGCTCCACTACTGTCTCTAACAGTAAAGGTCGATTGGTCTTTACCTTTGATAGTGACGATGCCAGTCGGGTCAATCTGATTGACCCCTGAGGATGAGGAGAATGTGTAAGGTGGTACTCCGGCTTCCACGTTGATACGAAACCGGGCGCCATTAAAGCCGGTTCGAGGAAATCCAGAACCAACCGCGAATAGATGAGGGTGGGAGTGTGGGGATGCTGTCAGCCCGGATATTTCCAATGGCAAATTCGCCTTGATCTTGTAGAACCTCTTCGGAAATTCAGTTGCTTTCTGGTAATTGGGGATGCCGTCAAAATTCAGCTTGTAAAGGATCGCCAATTCACTGTCGGCCATGAGCGTTTTCAACCAAGCAATAGGTACAGCCCTGCTCAGGCCCGGCAACGTATCGTGAGGTTCGCCTTTACGATCTTCAAAGGAAGTTGCCTCGCCATTCTTATCGACACCTCGATACTCCAGCCAGGCGTTTTGCCTCGCCACTTGATGCGGCCACTCACTGACGCGTAACAGATCACTGGGTTGTAGTTGAGTCACATCCAATTCGTTCCCCGCTGCGCGGTCGATGGCTGGAGTTGGCAGGCTCGGGTGACCATCCGGTATTTTGCCGACAGTGGCGATCAACACCGGCGATGGCTGCAGTGGTTTTCCGTCACGAATCAGCAGATAACTGAGCTTGACCTGACTGCCCATGTTCGCCGCGATGAAGGCGTTGTTCAGTGGGAAATTGGCACGGCTGTTGGCGTTCAGCGGCAGGGGCGTGAAGGTCGGAGAGCCTGCGCCAGGAGTGCCTTCGACGATGAGTTGGACGGTGTCGCCATCGTGATAACCCAGCACTTCCACCTGGCCGTTGGCGCCTTGCTGATTGGCTAGGTCCAGCGGGTCGAGTACGCCATTGACGGACTTCTGCAACCGCGGCGCTTGCAGGTCCGGTAGCCCCTCGCCAATGACCCGTGCCGTGGCCACTTTGGAAGTGCCGGCCGGCATCCCCCCTTTGAACAACTGATACGTCACCGTCACCACGCTGCTGACAATGACTTTGTCGTTGGCCACTTGCAGTACGCACGGTTTCTTTTGCCCGAACTCATCGGCTTCGACATCGTCGGTGACCGTCACCACCACATCTGGCTGGCCGATGATTTTTGCGGTGTAGGTCGCACTGATGGTGTCGCCTGGCTGGAAGCGCGGGTCGTTGGTCAATACGATCAGCAGGAGCGGGTTATTGCCCAGTTTCTCCAGGTCGATGATGCCTGAGTCGTCTGTCGGATCGTTCTGGATTTCCCGCAGGATTGGCGCTGGCAAGCGCGTGCCGGCCAGGTCCACATCGACGATGTGTGTAGCCGACCAGGGCGAGTCGGTGTCCGGGCCATTCCCCAATTGGTCGGTAACGGTGAAGGAAAACTTGAACTTTGGATCGTCCTTGGCACTTTCCAGATCGGCACGCGTCACGGTGAAACACACGGTGACCGGCTCATCTGTACCAGGCTTGGGCGCTTGCAGTGCAGTGACGGTATGGAACACATCGTGGCCATTGCAGTTCAGACGGATAACGTCGTGAGCCCGGCAAAATGGATAAGCCACACAGACTTGATCGCCTGCGACAGGGAAGTCGGGGCCAACACCGTTTTTGATGGTGTCGGGCAGCAACAACTCCAATCGAGCGTGGCCGTCTCCACCCGGATCAGGGTTCTGATTGCCGGGTCTGATAGCGTTGTACAGCAACTCCAGCGCGGGCTCGGAAGTGCCCATGTTCTGGCTGCCACGCTTCACCGTGTAGGTGAGACGATTGATGATATCGGGGAGCAGCAACTTTTTAGGAATGTATATCGTAACGCTGTCGTCGACACCTACGGTCTGCTTGCTGTCAATGCTGAGTTGGCCGTTCAGATTCAGCGAGACGGTTTCGCCGCCTTCCTGACCAACAAAAGCATCAACCTCAACTGTGGCCCCCATCGGCGCCAAGTCATAAATGCGCAAGGGCACGCCTACATCGGCGCCTACGACCGGAACAGTGCCCTCGGGAAGCCTTGGTGGATACAGCCGCAGAATAGCGTTATGGAGTGTTTTGGGTTGATCGTCGGCCATAGCTTTGCTCCTTGCCGGGAAGAGGCTGAAGGGGACTGATGTGCTATCAGGCACCCGGCAGGAAGTCGCTGGCTACTGTCAGATCTGACAGGTTGTAGACGAACGGTTATACTCTCACATCGGCTCCGGCGGCCCGATCAACCGTCCCATCACCCCAAACAACCCCAATTCCCGAATCACCTCCAACTCCCCCTGCGTCTCCACCATTTCCGCAATCAATGGCAGATCAATGCTGTTTGTCGCCCGAAAAATCGCATCGATAAACAGCCGCTTGTCTGGCTGTACATCGATGCTGCGGATGTACGCTCCATCGATTTTCAGATAGGCCAGCCCCAGTTGCGTCAGATTGCCGATCTGGCTGAAGCTGCCGCCAAAATGCTGCAAGCCGAGGCGGTAACCCGTGTCGAGCAGGCTGTGGGTCATTCGCTGTAGTTCGTCGGGGGGCGGCAGTTGGCGTTCGTCGATTTCCAGGGTCAGCAGCGGTGCCAGGTCTGGCAGTGAGTCGAGCAAGTCGATGATTTCTCGCCGCTGCGCCGGGTCGCGCAGGGTGTTGCCGGACAGGCTCAACGCCAAGGGCCAACGGTTGAGGACCAGATAGTCGAGGGTCGCTTCGAGCATCGCGAGGTCGAAACGCGCGGACCAGCCGAGACGCTCGATCCACGGCAGGAAATGCCCGGCGGCAATCGCTTCGCCGCTCGGGTCGAGCAGGCGCGCAAGAACTTTGTGGTGCAGCACTTGACTGGTGTCGGCGCATTGCACGACGGGTTGGAAATACAGCCGCAGTTTGCCGTGGGTCAGGGCGTCGTCGATCCAGCTGCGCCAGTCATGTTGGGTATGGTTGGTGGCGGTGTCAGTATCGGCCAGACAGACCCACGGTCGCTCGGGGTGTTGCCGGGCTTGCGTCAGTGCCTGATCGAGGCGCAACAGTACATCGCTGGCCGGTTCGCCGGGGTGATAGGCGACGATGCCCAAGTGCGCCACCGGCATGCAATCGCTGGCATCGGTCAGACGCAGGTTTTCCAGGGTGGCGCTGATTTCCGAAGCCAGGCGTGCGGCATCGACGCTGTCCAGACCCGGTGTCAGCAGGCTGAACTCACCGCCGCGATTGCGCGCCGCCAGCCAGGTGCGCCGTTCCGGCGGTTGCGTCAGACGCTTGAGCAGCTCGCCAACCGCACTGATCAGTGCATCAGTGCGCTGGCCACCCAGACGCTGGTTGAGGCCGACCAGGTCGTTGATCCGCAGCATCAGCAAGTGGCCGGTGCTGCTCTGTTCGCTGACCAGCAGGTGATCCGCCAGTTGCTCATCCAGCAAGCGCCGGTTGGCCAGGCCGGTGAGGCTGTCCTGATAAGACTCGGCACGCAGTTTTTCACTGCGCGAGGCTTCTTCGGCGAACAGCGTCTTAAGCTTTTCGACCATCTGGTTCATCGCCAGCACCACGCGCTTCAATTCCGGGGTGCGCGGCAGTTTCGGCAGGCTCAGGAACTCGCGTTTGCTGATGGCTTCGGCCTGCTTGACCATCTTGTCGAGCGGGCGCAATTGCCGGCGTAACAGCCAACCGCCAAATACCGCGCTGAGTAATCCGCAGATCAGCAACCAGATCAGGCTGCCCACTGTGCTGTCCCAGAGTTTGGCCAAGGCAAATTGCGGGTTGCTCATCACTTCGACCCGCGCCACCTGGTCCCAACCGCGCATGATCAGCGCGTCACCACCCTCTGGGCTCAGGTTGACGAGCCTGACGAACCAGCGTGGAACGCCTTTGATTTTCGCGGGGGCACTGCGTTCCACCAACACCTGTTCATCGACAATGCTGACGACGCGAATACTGCTGAAATAACCGCTGTCGTAAATCGAACTGACCATCAGCTCGATCATGGCCGGGTCGTCGATCTGTGCGGTCAGCGACAAACCGAGCGCGGTGGCGGCGTCCTGGGCGTGGGAGCGCAACTGGCCGAGCGTTTGTTCGCGGGAGCTTTCCAGGCTGACAAAAAAACTGCCGCTGAAAGCCACCAGCAGGAACAGGCAAATGGCGAGAAACAACTGTTTGCGCAGTGACATAAAACGCTCCTTGCGGTGGCAACTAGCCTTCGCCCACGGCGAACCCTTCGGCTTGCATTTTTTTCAACACGTCTTGCCAGCGTGACAGCTTTTTTGAGTCGCTGCTGCGTTTGCCGCCATTGGCCCCCGGCAAGTACAGGCCTTCGGCGTTGAAGGCGTACACCGGCAGCAGGTCTTTGCGTTGGGACGCGGGGCGGATCTCACTGATCAGGTTATCCAGCACCAACGGTTCGGCCGTGGGGCTGCTATAGAAGGTCAACACCATGTGCGCCTGGTTTTGGGCCAGGGCCTTGACGTAGGTGATGCGCAGTTTCTCACTGGGAATCCCGAGATAGCGCAGGCTGAAATACTTCGCCAGCGCGTAGTCCTCACAGTCGCCGGCGCCCTTGATCAGCGATTCTTCTGGCGTGGCCCAGTAATCGGTCTGACGCCAGATGCGCGTGTCATCCTGAAAATTCAGCTGCTGATTGAAGAAACGATTGACCGCATTCAGTTGCTCGCGCTCCGGCTGCTTGAGTTCGCTTTTGAGCATTTGACTCCAGGCCTCGATTCTTCCCTTGGCGGGGCCGAGCGGGCCATAGCGTTTTTCGGCGGTTTGCAGGATCTGCGAAAAGTCCCAGTCAGCCAGGACGCTGCCCAGACCCATCAGCAGGAAGCCGGCCAGCAGCAGCCATCCGCCGAGTCGAAGTCGGAGCGTTGACCATCCTGGACTACGCGGACGACGGGACATGTGGCAACTCGCGTGAAGATGTCTGAAGTCTAGGCGGTGTTTTCAGCGGGGGCGGACAAATTGTCGGGTCAGGGCTTGTGCAGGGTTTTTTGCTTGAGGATATAGATCGTTACCAGCACGGCGCTGGTCAGCATGAACCCGCGCGCCCACGGCAAAGGCACCAGATAGCAGGAGAGCAGGATGCTCGCCCACATCAATCCGATGGCGTAGACCTTGCCTTTGAGCGGGATGCCGTTACCGTCGAGATAGTCGCGAATCCATGGACCCAGCCGTGGATGTCCCACCAGCCACTGATAAAAACGCGGCGAACTGCGGGCAAAGCACGCGGCGGCGAGCAGCAGGAAGGGGGTGGTGGGCAATACCGGCAGGAAGATCCCGATCACCCCTAGCGTTACGCTCAGCCAGCCGATGGCCAGCAGCACGTAACGCAACATCAGGGAGCGGTTGCCTATGGGGTTGTCCATAGGCAAAACCTTAGTGGTGACGTGGCTTGAGGATCGCCGGTTTTTCGTCTGGTGCCTGGCACAGCAGGTACAGCGCGGTCAGGGCTTCCGGGATCTGCACGATCATGTCGTCCATCAGGTTGGCATCTTTGGCGATGTCTTCGAACTCAGGCTGCTCGTCGAACAGACCCGAACCGACCATGATCGGCAACAGCATTTCGCTGACTTCGTCTTCGGCGGTTTCGAACCACGCGGCTTCACGCAGGAACACGCCTTCCATGAACCCGATGCACCAGCCGCGCAGGTCGGAATCATCCGGCTCGTCGCCCAGGTCGAGCTCGCATGGCAGCTCGAACTCTTCGTCGGACGCCAGTTGGCGGGCGATGTGAGCCTTGAGGGCCAGCAGGGTGGATTCGATCGCTTCACGCTCGGTGTCGTCAGCGTAGTGCGGCTCTTCGGCGAAGAGGGCGTCGATCCATTCACGGTCAGGAACGGTTTCGGAACAGATCGACAGCGCGGTGAGATAGCCGTGGGCGGCCACGTAGTCCAGCGCCTCGTCATGCAGTTCGTCGGCGTCGAGGAAGACTTGCAAACGGGTTAGTTGCTCAGCGAAGGACATTAAAGGGCTACCTTGGGGAATGTTCGATGCGGGAATTCTAGGCCTTCTTGAGCGCTCAGGCCAGCCGCACGGCATATTTGCGCCCTCGCAGGAATACAGAACACCACATTCCCTGTGGGAGCAAGCCCGCTCACACAGGGTTCTGCATTGCATTGGGTTCATGTGTCTTATCAGCGGTGCCCTGTGCAAGGGAGCGCTCGGGTATACTCGCGCGTTTTGTGATGCCCTGCTGGCGACGCGGCTGAAATGTGCAGCCTCATGCAATGCGCGCTTACGATTTGTCGGTGCAGCGTGCGTGGTTCTGAACCAGCCTTGCAGGGATGTTTTTGTGATTTTTGGAGTTTTTATGCTCGAACAGGCTCAACGCGTCCTCAAGGACATCTTCGGCTACGACAGTTTTCGTGGCCGTCAGGGTGCAATCATTGAGCGCGTGGCCAGTGGCGGCGATGCCCTGGTGCTGATGCCTACCGGTGGCGGCAAATCCTTGTGCTTCCAGGTACCGGCGCTACTGCGCGAAGGCCTGGCGGTGGTGGTGTCGCCGCTGATCGCGCTGATGGACGACCAGGTCGCCACCCTCGAAGAGCTGGGCGTCGCGGCTGCGGCATTGAACTCCACGCTGAGCGCCGAACAACAGCGCGACCTGGCGGCCCGCATCAAGCGCGGCGAAGTGAAAATGCTCTACCTGGCGCCCGAGCGTCTGGTCCAGCCGCGCATGCTGGCTTTCCTGCAAAGCCTTGAAATTGCCCTGTTCGCCATCGACGAAGCGCACTGCGTGTCCCAATGGGGGCATGACTTCCGTCGCGAATACCTGCAACTGGGGCAGCTGGCGGAATTGTTCCCCAACGTCCCGCGCATCGCCCTGACCGCCACCGCCGACAAACGCACCCGCGAAGAAATCGTCGACCGTCTGCATCTACAGGACGCCGAACGCTTTCTGTCGAGCTTCGATCGCCCGAACATTTTCTATCGCATCGTGCCCAAGGAGCAGCCACGCAAACAGTTGCTGGCGTTCCTGGCCGAGCGGCGCAGCGATGCCGGCATCGTTTACTGCCTGTCACGCAAGAAAGTCGACGAAGTCGCGGTATTCCTCAGCGAGCAAGGCTTCCCGGCGCTGCCGTATCACGCTGGTTTGCCCAACGAAACCAGGGCCCACCACCAGAAGCGCTTCCTCAACGAGGAAGGCCTGATCATGGTCGCCACCGTGGCCTTCGGCATGGGCATCGACAAGCCCAACGTGCGGTTTGTCGCTCACCTCGATTTGCCGAAATCCCTGGAGGCGTACTACCAGGAAACCGGTCGCGGCGGTCGTGACGGCCTGCCGGCAGATGCCTGGATGGCTTACGGCCTGCAAGACGTGGTGATGCTCAAGCAAATGTTGCAGAACTCCGAAGGCGATGAGCGTCACAAGCGCCTGGAACAGCACAAGCTGGACGCGATGCTCTCGCTCTGCGAAGAAACCCGCTGCCGTCGCCAGACACTGCTGGCCTATTTCGACGAAGACATGCCCGAGCCGTGCGGTCATTGCGACAACTGCGTCGATGGCGTGCAGACCTGGGACGCCACCGAGCCGGCCCGGCAGGCACTTTCGGCGATCTACCGCACCGGCCAGCGCTACGGCGTCGGGCATCTTGTGGACGTGTTGCTGGGCAAGGACAACGAAAAGGTCCGCAGCTTTGGTCATCAGCATTTGTCAGTGTTTGGTGTCGGCAAAGCCATGGGCGAGAGTGAATGGCGCTCCCTGTTCCGACAGCTGGTTGCCCGTGGCCTGGCCGACATCGACCTCGAAGGCTACGGCGGTCTGCGCCTGAGTGACACCTGCCGGCCGCTGCTCAAGGGTGAAGTGACCCTGGAGCTGCGCCGCGACCTCAAGCCGCAAACCACCGCCAAAAGCAGCAAGAGCCAGGCGAGCCAACTGGTGCGGGGCGAAGAACGCGAGCAGTGGGAGGCGCTACGTGCCTTGCGGCGCAAACTCGCCGAAGAACATGGCGTGCCGCCGTATGTCATCTTCCCCGACTCGACGTTGCTGGAAATGCTCCGCAGCCAGCCGACCTCGTTGTCGCAAATGGCTACCGTCAGCGGTGTTGGCGCGCGCAAGCTCGAACGTTACGGCGAGGCCTTCCTCGAAGTACTGGGCGGTCAGGTCGAGGCTCCGAAAGTCGTGGCCGACGTGCGCCACGAACTGATCACCCTGGCCCGTGCCGGCATGACGCCGCTGCAAATCGCCGGTCAACTGCAATGCTCGGAAAAGAACGTCTACACCATGCTCGCCGAAGCGATTGGCAAGCAGCAGCTGTCGCTGGAGCAGGCGCTGGATCTGCCTGAAGAATTGATGGGCGAAGTCCAGGATGCGTTCCTCGACGGTGAAGGTGAGTTGCCAGCGGTTTCGGAGATTGCGGCGCTGTTTGCCGGGCGCGTGCCGGAAGGCGTTTTGTATTGCGTGCGTGCCGCCCTGCAATCGGAGTTTGAGGTTTAAGCGGTCTTGTAGGTTGATGTAACGATTCACTAAAGACCGAGTCTTGCCTCAAGCGTACGGTCATGCTTAGCTGACTAATAATTAGGTTTTACTATTTTCAGTCTGATCATGAGTGTTTTATGCCGTTAACCGATCAACACCGCTTTGGCATGCAACTGGCCCATATGTCCCGTGGCTGGCGTGCCGAACTGGACCGTCGTCTCGCTGGCCTGGGACTGTCCCAGGCACGCTGGTTGGTGCTGCTGCACCTGGCACGTTTCGATGAAGCCCCCACTCAACGTGAGCTGGCACAAAGCGTGGGTGTCGAAGGTCCGACCCTGGCCCGTTTGCTCGATAGTCTGGAGTCCCAGGGCCTGGTCCAGCGTCAAGCTGTGCTTGAGGATCGCCGGGCCAAAAAAATTGTCCTCTGCGCGCCGGCCCTCCCTCTGATCGAACATATTGAAACCATTGCCACGCAACTTCGCCACGAGCTGTTCGCAGGCGTCGATGAGGCGGATCTGCAGGTGTGTATGCGGGTTCACGGGCACATTCTGGCCAACCTTGAAAAATCTTGAGGTATAACCACTCGCCGGACTTCCCGGATCTCCCGTTGGGCAGACTATAAAGAACTACTTGGCAATATCGTGTTCGTAACGGACGTGCGAACACGCACAGGTGGGTTCTGTCGTTAAGGGATGCTCATGTTTGAGAGTTGGCGATTGGTTTTGCAGGGTGGTGCCAGGTTGCTTTTGGTCGGTGGCGCTCTCACGTACTCGGCATTGGCGCCCGCGTTGGGATTGGGTGAGATCACACTTCACTCTGCGCTGAATCAGCCGCTGAGCGCCGACATCGCCCTGGTGGATGTCGGTGGCCTGGAGGAGGGCGAGTTGTCCGTCAGCCTGGCGACAGCCGATGAGTTCGGCCGTGCCGGCGTCGAGCGGGTGTTGTTCCTCAACAATCTGAAGTTCACACCTGTCCTGCGCGGCGACCGAGGTGTGATCCGGGTGACCTCCAGCAAAGCGGTCAAGGAGCCTTTTCTGGATTTCGTGGTGCAGCTCAATCAGCCCAACGGGCGTTTGCTGCGCGAATACACGGTCCTGATTGATCCACCGGACCCGGAGGCGGTCGATCCCGTCGCTGATGAGCCGGTCGTCGAAGCTCAGCCCTCTGCCTTCGCGGACATCCAGCCGGCCAAGGTGTCATCAAATTCCATCAAGGAGCCCGCCTCGACGCCGGTCGCGGTTCAACCTGCGGTCCCTGTGAGCGATCCCGTTGTCGCCGAACAATTGGCCGCCAGCGTGCTGCAAAACCAGCAACTGCAAAAGACCGTGTATGAGTTGAATGCAAAGTTTACTGCTCAGGACGAGCAGATCGCCGGTCAGAAAAAGCAGGTGACCGAACTGCAGACCCGATTGGCTGAACTCAATTCAGCGGCCACCGAGCCTGCGGTACCCGTCGCTGCCGTTGTCGAGGAGCCGCAAGCCACTAATGGATTGTTGATGGCTGGGCTGCTGGGGCTGGTGGCTTTGGCACTCCTGTTATTCCGTCGC
This sequence comes from Pseudomonas sp. GM21, assembly GCF_000282215.1. GTDB lineage: Bacteria > Pseudomonadota > Gammaproteobacteria > Pseudomonadales > Pseudomonadaceae > Aquipseudomonas. The sequence continues at coordinate 10,134 of NZ_AKJS01000164.1, read as the reverse complement.
AAGCATCGACGCGAGGAGGATGCATTGCCCGAGGCTTCCCCCGATTTGCCATCACCGCCGGAGCCGATGTTTCATCCCGTTTTTGCATCGCCGGAAAACAGCCTGCAAGACGCCGGGCTCGCCTCCCTGAAACTTCAGGACTACCGCGCCAGCCACCCGAAACTGAACAGTGCGCCACCTTTGATAGTCATGCCAGTGGACCCGGTGTCTAACGACGAGTACCACTTGAAGCTGGATGATGCGTCGATGGATTCAAGTTGGGACCTGGTCAACCCTTTCGACAGTTCGCCCTCACTGGATGACAGCTACCTCGACGAATTCAGTAATACCGGCCAATCACTGGAACTTGAACCGCTTAACCTGAAACTGAAGGAGCCAACATGACCGCGCACAAACCGGAAATAGTCATCACCTACTGCACTCAATGCCAATGGCTGTTACGTGCGGCCTGGTTGGCCCAGGAACTGCTCAGCACCTTTGGTGACGACTTGGGCAAGGTGTCGCTGGTGCCCGGCACCGGTGGGGTGTTCCATATTTTCTGTGAAGGCGTGCAGCTCTGGGAGCGCAAGGCCGATGGCGGTTTCCCCGAGGCCAAAGTGCTCAAGCAGCGGGTCCGCGATCAGATCGATCCGGACCGCGACCTGGGCCACAACGACCGCACTCAGTGAGACGCCGCTTCTGCCGCCACGGTCTTTTTGCTTGAACCCCCCGACAGCCTGCTGGAGGCCACAATGGCGACGATGATCAGCGCGCCGCCGATCAGCATCCGCAGCGTCGGGTTTTCATTGAACAACAGCCAGGCCACAGTGATCCCGTAAACCGGTTCGAGGGCGAACACCACTGCAGCAGTGCGAGCCTTGATCACCGCCAGACTGGCGACGAACAGACTGTGTGCGACGCCGGTGCAGAACACGCCGAGCAGACCGATCCACAGCCAGTCGAGGCCGCGCACGTCACTCAACTGCGGTGCCGCCACGGGCAGCAGGCACAACGCGACCACTACGTTTTGACACAGCGCGGCCTGCACTGGCGGGATTCGTCCGGAGCTCGCCCGGTTGGTCAGCGACAGCAGGGCAAACAACAACCCGGAGCCGACGGCCCAGAGCAGGCCCGTGGTGGCGCCACTCGCCAGATCGAAGTCGGGCGTGACCAGCACCAGCCCGACACTGACCAAAACCACCAGCAGGATTTCATTGGCGCGAATCCGCTCGCGGAAGATCAGCCCTTCGAGGATCACGGTAAATGCCGGGAAGCTGGCAAAGCCCAGGGTTGCAATTGCCACACCCGCCACCTTCACCGCAATAAAGAAACTCACCCAGTGCCCGGCCAGCAGCAAGCCGCCGAGCAGCAGGCGGCGCCAGTCCACGGCTTCAGGCGTGCGCCAACGGGTGTTGCTGGCGAAGCGCGCAAACACCGCCAGTGCCAGCATCGCAAACGCGGCACGGCCAAAAACGATGACAGCGGGGGATGCGGCGGCGAGTTTGCCGAATACGCCGGTCAGGCCAAACATCAATGCGCCGATATGCAGGGCGCCAAGGGCGGTACGGGGAGTCATTGCAATCCTTGATAAACGTAAAAATCCAAACCGACAGAATTCGCCGACTTGTAGCAGCTGGCGAAGCCTGCGTCCGACTGCGAAGCGGTCGCAATCGGGACAGATGCGATTTACCTGACGCACCGCGTGTGCAGGTTTTACGACCGCTGCGCAGTCGGACGCAGGCTTCGCCAGCTGCTACATTTAATCGCGCAAGTCTCGCTGTGTCTGTCGTCAGACTCGCCTCATTTGTCGCCAGCCTCGCGCCGCAGTTTGCCGGGGGAGACGCCAAACTCGCGCAACACCGCTGCGGCAAAGGCACTCTGGGAGCTGTAACCGACCCGGCTGGCAATCTCGCCGATGGGCAATGGCGAATCACGCAGCAATCCCACCGCGATATGCAGCCGCCGACTGCGGATATAGTCCATTGGTGTCTGTCCGCATTCGGCGACAAACCGTGCGTGAAGACGGGCACTGGACAACCCGGCGATACCGGCCAGGTCCGCCACTTGCAGCGGATAAGCCGCGTGCTGATCGATGTGCGCATTCAAAGCCGCATACGGCAGGCGCCGCCCCCCGATGCTGGCCGGCCTGGCGTTATTGAGGCTGGCCAATAACAGCACCGCGCCTTGTTGCGCGATCAACGGATCATTGACCTGACTGCTCGCCAGCCAACTGACCAATTGGCTTTGCCCGGCATCCAGCGGCAAGCGCCCGGCGTTATCGAGCAGGCGGCGACTGGCCTCGGCATGCTCGCCAAGCGACTGTGAAACCCATTGGTCGCTTGGCACATCCAGCACCAGGCAACGGCTGCCATTGCTGCTGCCGCAGGCGTGATGGAAACCGGACGGCACCACCACAAAACTCTGCTGCACCACCTGACTGCCATGCCCGTCGACTTCAAAATCCAGCGCACCCGACAAGCCAAACACCAGTTGGGCGTGGTCGTGGCTGTGGATGATCAAGTCATCGGTGTATTGGCGTAGTGTGAGGATCGGTCGCATCACCGCTCTCCAGGGCAAGGTCCGGCCAGTCTACACCGGCTCATGGTTGTCACAGGAATGACTCAACACTGTCATGGTCAATTCACCCGGCCGGCGCACGCTTGGAAAAACCATCGCAGAGGGTTGCCCATGACCAGCGCCGAGCTCGCCAAACCCAGTCGCAAGCAACGTGTGCGGACATTGTGGATTTCTGATGTGCACCTGGGTACTCGAGATTGCCAGGCCGAGCACTTGTCGCAGTTTCTCAAGGGCTACCACGCGGACAGGATTTACCTGGTCGGCGACATCATCGATGGCTGGAAACTGCGCGGCGGCATGTACTGGCCCCAGGCGCACACCAACGTGATCCGGCGTCTGCTGACCATGAGCAAGCGCGGCACTGAAGTCATCTACATCACCGGCAATCACGACGAATTCCTGCGCCGCTATTCCAGGCTGATTCTGGGCAACATTCAATTGGTGGACGAAGCCGTGCACGTGACCGCCGATGGTCGTCATCTGCTGGTGATCCATGGCGATCAGTTCGATGTCATCACCCGGTATCACCGCTGGCTGGCCTTTCTGGGCGACTCGGCCTATGAATTCACCCTGACCCTCAACCGCTGGCTCAACCACTGGCGTGCCCGTTACGGCTACGGCTATTGGTCGTTGTCGGCGTACCTCAAGCACAAGGTGAAAACCGCCGTCAGCTTCATCAGCGATTTCGAGGAAGCCATTGCTCACGAATGCGTGAAGCGCGAGTTGCATGGCGTGGTGTGCGGGCATATTCACCATGCCGAGATTCGTAAGGTCGGTGGGGTGGATTACCTCAATTGCGGGGAATGGGTGGAGTCGTGCACGGCGCTGATCGAGCATTGGGACGGGACGATCGAGCTGTATCGCCTGGCGGATGCGCAGGCGCGGGAGGCGCAGTTGAGGGCGCTGAAGGTTGCCGAGCCTGCTTGAAATTTGTGTTGATCGGGCTGGCCCCATCGCGAGCAGGCTCACTCCCACATTGGACCGAGTCCGCCTTGAGAAATGCGGTCAACTGTGGGAGCGAGCCTGCTCGCGATGGACCGCGCAGCGGTCCCGCTGGATCTATCAGGCCGGCGAATGTTCTTCCATCGCCGCCTTGTAGATCGAGTTCTTCGGTTGCGCAAACAACCGTTCCATCATCGGCTCAAAGAAGCTCAGCGGCAGGGTCTCATATGCGGGGTCAAACGCCGCTGCATCGTACCTGGCGCAAAACTCGATGGTCGCCTGATACTGCGGATGCTCGCTGAACTGCTCGCGCAGATGCCGATCCATGCCCAGATGATGGAAAAAGTAATAGCCCTGGAAAATCCCGTGTTTCTCCACCATCCAAAGATTGTCGACGCTGACAAATGGCTTGAGAATCGCCGCCGCAATGTCCGGATGATTGTAGGAACCCAACGTGTCGCCGATGTCATGCAGCAGCGCGCAGACCACATATTCCTCATCACGGCCATCACGCCAGGCGCGGCTGGCGGTTTGCAGGGAGTGGGTGAGACGGTCCACCGGAAAACCACCAAAATCGCCCTCCAGCAACTTCAGGTGCGCCACAATCCGAGCCGGCAATTGTTTCGCATAGGCACTGAAGTCCGCGGCGATGATCGCCCAGTCTTCCTGTGTGCCATCCTTCATGTGGGTGAAACGGGCGTTGGCACTCATCGGCTATTCTCTTGTTGTTAACGGCGCTTAAAACGGCACGCGGCCCAGAATCATGTCGCGGTACATGACAAAATCGCTGAGCAGGCTATAGAGAGGATGTTGGAAGGTCGCAGGTCGATTCTTCTCAAAGAAAAAATGCCCGACCCAGGCGAAGCTGTAACCCGCCAGCGGAAGGGTCCATAACATCAGCCAAGCGCCTTTGCCGATGCTCAGGGCCAAAATGAAGATGACCAGCGTCGTGCCGATAAAGTGCAATCGTCGGCAAGTGCTGTTGCTGTGTTCACTGAGGTAATACGGGTAGAACTCAGCGAAACTGTTGAAACGTTTGATATTTTCCACGACTGCGATCTCTGTGCTTATTGTTCTGATTGCAAGTTGTTAGTCGGGTAGCTTATTTGAGTCTAGAGTGATCATTGGCATCAGCCAGTGACAATGGGCGCCACATTAGTATCCTTTGGAAACCAGCCGCCTCAGACGGCTCATTGAGAACAATAAGCAAACGCCATGAGCGAACGAACGACTTCTGCAAGCTGGGCGATGGGAATTGTCAAAGCCCTGGAGATGGACGGCCTGGATTGCCGGGCTCTATTCAAACAGCTAGGGCTTGACTACGCATCACTGGATGATCCGGATGCGCGCTTCCCGCAAGATTCCATGACGCGACTGTGGCAGCGCGCGGTCGAGCTGTCCGGCAACCCGGCAATCGGCCTGAACATGGGCAAGGTGGTGCGACCGGCCTCCTTTCATGTAGCGGGTTACGCATTGATGTCCAGCCAGACACTGGCCGAAGGCTTTCAGCGGCTGGTGCGCTATCAGCGGATCATTGCCGAAAGTGCTGACCTGAGTTTCCGCCTGCTGGATGAGGGCTATGGGCTGATTCTGACGGTCCACGGCGACCATCTGCCGCCGACCCGGCAAAGCGCTGAAGCTTCAATGGCCTGTGCGCTGGCGTTGTGCAGCTGGTTGACCGGGCGTACCTTGCAACCACGCAAGGTGTTGGTGCAGGGCGATGAGCCCGCGGACCTCGAACCCTATAAACAAGCCTTTCATGCGCCATTGATGTTCAACGCACCTTACGACGCATTGATTTTCGAACGTGCCGACATGGAAGCGCCACTGCCCACTGCCAACGAGGCGATGGCGCTGTTGCATGACCGGTTTGCCGGCGAGTACCTGGCGCGGTTCTCCGAAACCCGCGTGACGCACAAGGCGCGCCAGGTGCTGTGCCGTCTGCTGCCTCAGGGCGAACCCAAACGCGATACCGTGGCGCAGACGCTGCACCTGTCGCAACGCACCTTGCAGCGACGCTTGCAGGAAGAGGGCACCAGTTTTCAGACGTTGCTCGATGACACACGGCGCGAATTGGCCGAGCAATACCTGGCCCAGCCCACCATGACCCTGCTGGAAATTGCCTACCTGCTGGGGTTCGCCGACCCGAGCAACTTCTTCCGCGCGTTCCGCCGCTGGTTCAATGCCACCCCTGGTGAGTACCGGGCACACATCACAGAAGCGGCGGCGCAGGTCAATGTCGCCAGAAAGCAGGAATGCACAGAACAAACACCGTAATGATTTCCAGTCGGCCCAGCAGCATGCCGCACGACAGAATCCACTTGGCGGCGTCCGGCAACGACGAGAAGTTACCCGCCGGCCCGATGGTCGGACCCAACCCCGGCCCGACACCGGACACAGTACTGGCCGCACCGGTCAGGGCGGTCATCCAGTCCACGCCGAGCAGTGAGAGCAGCAACGCGATGACGCAGATGGTGATGGCGAAGAAGAACGAAAAGGTCAGGATCGAACGCACGATTTCTTCGTCGAGACGGTGACCGTTGTACTTCTGCTTGATCACCGCGCGCGGGTGAATCAATTGGTTAAGGTTGGCCTTGAGCAGGATATAGGCGACCTGGAAGCGGAATATCTTGATCCCGCCGGCCGTCGAGCCAGAGCAGCCGCCGACAAAGCCCAGGTAAAAGAACAGCATCAGCGAGAAATTGCCCCACAGGCTGTAATCCCCCAGCGCAAAACCGGTGGTCGTGACTACCGATGTCACGTTAAACGCCACATGCCGCAAGGCTTCGAGCCAATGCAGTTGGGTGGTCCACCAGTACCAGGTGCCGAGCACCAGCCAGGTCACCAGCAACATGCCGAGCATCCCTTGAACCTGCTGATCCTTGATCAATGCCCGACGATTGCCGCGCAAGGTCGCGACGTACAGGGTAAAGGGCAGGCTGCCCAGAATCATGATGACAATCGCCACCCAGTGCACCGCCGGTTGCGTCCATTTGGCCAGCGATTGGTCAGAAGTGGAAAAGCCGCCGGTGGAGATGGCTGACATCGCGTGGTTGATCGAATCAAACAGGCTCATCCCGGCCCACCAGAACGCCAGGCTTCCGAGAATGGTGATGCCGACGTACGCCGCCACGATCAAACGCGCCACCATGTGCGAACGGGGCATGACTTTCTCGGAACGGTCCGAGGACTCGGTCTGAAACAGGCGCATGCCACCGATACGCAGCAGCGGCAGGATCGCGACCGCCATGCCGATAAAACCGATGCCGCCGAGCCAGTGCAACAGCGAACGCCACATCAAAATGCCGGGGGACATGCTGTCCAGGCCGCTGAGTACCGTGGCACCGGTGGCGGTGATGCCGGACATGCTTTCAAAGATCGAGTCGGTGAAACTGACGTGCTGAGCCAGTAAAAACGGCAGCGCGGCGAAGAGGCAGACCACCAGCCAACTGCTGACGGTCAACAGGTACATGTCCCGTGGACGCAGGTGTATGTGTTCGGGGCGACCAGGGATAACCATCGCCAGGCCTGCGACAAAGGTAATCATGCTCGACCACAGGAACGAAGGTAGCTCGTGGGTGCGGTCGAAAATCACCAGGGTCGCCATGGGCACGGTCATGGCGATCGCCAGCGTGATCAGGAAGATGCCGATGATAAAACCGATAATCCGTAAGGTCGGCAACGCCATGAAGTCCGCTCGGGCTGTTGTGGGAGGGGCGCCATTCTACCTGCGGGGCAGGGCATGTAAACCGACGCCGCTTGCGCACTTGCAGATAGAATAGCCAAACATTTTTTCTGGAGGTGGCCGATGCAGGCTCTCGACGCTTTGCTCAACCGTGTTTCCGTTCCCCGACTCATCGATCCGGCACCGACTGCGGCGCAGCGCGAAGTGCTGTTTGGCGCGGCGATGCGCGCCCCGGACCATGGCCATTTGCAGCCTTGGCGCTTTCTGACGGTCGAGGGCGCGGCGCGCGAGCAAATGGGCGAGTTGCTGGCCGAAGCGGCAAAGCTGCAAGACAGCGAGGTGTCGCAAGCGGCGCTGGACAAGGCGCGTAACGGCCCGCTGCGTGCGCCATTGGTGGTGGTGGTGATTGCGCGGGTGCAGGAGCACGTCAAATACCCGAAATCCGAGCAACTTCTGGCAGCGGGCTGTGCGGCACACGGGATTTTGCTGGCGGCGTATGCGCAAGGGATTGGTGCGGTGTGGCGCACCGGTGACTTGGCCTACTCGGCGCATGTGGCCAAAGGGCTGGGGTTGGCAGAGGGGGAAGAGGTGATTGCGTTTCTGTACCTCGGCACACCGCAGAAAGAACCGCGCGTGGCCGAGAAAGTCGACCTTGCCGAATTCGTCAGCGCCTGGACCGCTAAATCCTGAAGATAAAAAGAATCGCAGCCTCGTTTCACTCGACAGCTGCTACAGAGTTCCGTGTGCCTCTGTAGCAGCTGTCGAGTGAAACGAGGCTGCGAGCTTTTTGCATCACCCCTGTACTTACGGTTGGGCGATGGCCCCCGGCACCAGCGGCAATTCCAGACTGGCCACAAACCCGCCCTGCGGATGATTGGCCAGCACCAGGCTCCCGCCATGTCGTTCCGCCGCGCGGCGCGCAATCGCCAGGCCCAAGCCATGCCCGGCCGCTGTTTGCCCTGGTGCTCGATAGAAGGGTTCGCCCAACTGGTGCAAATGCTCGGCGTTTACGCCTGGCCCATGGTCGCGCACGCTGACCACAATGCGCTCACCCTGACGCACGGCCTGCATTTCGATCGACTGCCCAACCGGGTTAAAGCGCTGAGCGTTGCGCAGCAGATTGTCGACGGCACGCTCGATCATCGTCGGCCAGCCTTTGAGGTTCAGTTGCGGTTCTGCCTCAAGGCGCACGTTTTGCTCGGGTGAACCGAGTTGTGCGTCCTTCTGCAGCGTATTCAGCAACGCGTTGAGGTCGACCTCTTCGGCGCTGGCGTTGTCGGCATCGACCCGCGCCAGCACGAGGATTTCGCTGATCAACGCTTCCAGCCGGTCACATTCGCGGGTCAGGCGCGGCCAGAGTTTTTCCCGTTCCTCAGGGGTGGCCCGTTCCGCCAACGCCAGTGCAATGCGCAGTCGGGCGAGCGGGGAGCGCAACTCATGCGACACGTCGCGAAGCAATTGCCGCTGACTGCCGATCAGGCTTTGCAGGCGCGAGCCCATGCGGTTGAAGTCATTGGCCAGCACACCAAACTCATCGCGACGGTTGGCCAGTTTCACCAGGCTGTTCTGCTGGTAAGTGGTTTGTCCCAGATCATGCACGGCACCGCGCAAACGGCTGAGCGGGCGGGTGATCGACAACGTGACGAACAGGCTGAACAAGGTCAGCACCACCAAGGCAATGCCCAGCGCACTCAATGGCCACAGCAGACTTTCGCGGTGCCATGAATCCAGTTCAGGGTGCGGGATGCGATAAATCAGCAGGTAGGTGTCGCCGGTTTTTTCGCTGGTGTATTCCGCCGTCAAACGACGCCATGGCAGGCGCCGATCATCGTTGTTCTGCCGGGCTTCAAACGCCGCCGCGCGACGAGGGAAGGTGCCACGCACCACCGGGTCGCCGCTTTCGTTCAACACCTGAACGTCAATGTGATATTGACGTTTGCGCTGTTCCAGAATGTCCTGGGCGGCCTCTTCACCTTGGGATTCGTAGGTTTGCGTCCACTGTTCGGGCAGGGTATTGAGGCCCGGATGGCGGCTGAGAATCCACGCATCCTGGTTGAGCATGTGCCCAAGCAGAATGGAGAGCCCCGCCACCAGAGCAATGGCCAGCCAGAAGCTGGCCAGAATTCGCCAGAACAATGAACGCACAGAAAATCCTCACACAAACACAAATCCATGTGGGAGTGAGCCTGCTCGCGATAGCGGTGGGTCATTCAACAATGATGTCGATTGACACTCCCTCATCGCGAGCAGGCTCGCTCCCACAATTGAACTGAGTGGCATCAGACCCAACGGGGTTGAGCCGTTGGGTCCGGGGTTAGCGCATTATTGCGCTTTTTGCGGTTGTTGCGCTTTCCAGGCCTTGAACTCGGCCCATTCGGCGCGACGCTCAGCCTTTTTCTTCTGGATCTCGTCGAATTGCTTCTGTTGATCCGGTTTCAGCAGGGCACGCACGTCGGCCTCTGCTTTTTTGTGGTTGGCGGACATTTCGTCCTTCATGGCTTTCTGGTCGGCTGGCGAGAGTTTCTCCAGGTACTTGTCGACCAGTTGCTTACGCTCGTGCATCTGTTCGCCCATGATCTTGCGGATCTGCTCGCGCTGTTCGCGGCTCAGGTCCAGTTGGCTGTACGGGCCTTTGCCGTGCATGCCGTGCATCTGACCGCCGTGGTGCGAGCCGTCCATCGGGCCGCTACCTTCAGGCATGGCCATGGCAACGGTCGGCAGGGCGGCGGCGAACATCAGAGCGATTAGAGTCTTGCGCATGGTGAATCTCCTTGTCTCGTTCCCGGTACGTTCCGGATGAGTACAGAATACGCAGATCAAGGTCAGCGGCGGTCAGCGGAGCGTAAAGCTTGGGTAAAGACGGTTTCTCGCCGACCTGACAAAACCGATTAATCTGACAAAACATGACCCGCGTAGCAGCTGCCGAGCCTGCGAGGCTGCGTTCGGCGGCG
>NZ_AKJS01000163.1 GCF_000282215.1 Pseudomonas sp. GM21 | reverse complement strand
CTGCTGCGCCCGAGCGCGGACCGGCCGACGCAGGCTGCGCCAGCTGCTACAAGTGCGCTTCAGATCGCGTGGCCCAACGCGGCATAGCACTCTTCAACCGAACGCCGCTGGGTCTCGGCATACAACCCCAACTCATCAATCGTCGCTCGCCCCAGCGCTTGCTCAAACGCCTGCTGGTTTGAATGCACGCCATAGTGGGTTTGCGCCGCGTCCCCCAGGTTCGACTGGAAAATCCCTGCGGCGCTCACCGGCAGAAAATCCTCATACACAAGCGGTTCAACCCGCAGATAGCCGCCGTCCAGCAAATCTTCCAGCGACAACGATTCAAGCGAATCCGTCGTCTGACCTTTTTCCGTCACGAAGTAGCGGAAGTACGCCAGCTCCTGTCGGCGCATGCCTTCGTACGTGTCAGGGAATTCGCCAAAGTGCTGGGCCATCAGCGCGTTGTAGCGTGCGGCATTGGCTTCGTTGGGGAAGTCTTTCAACTCGTCCCGTGCGGCATTGAGCAAACGGTCGTACAGCGCCCGACCTTTAGGTGTCAGTGCGGCGCCGCGTTGTTCGATTTCACCGAAGCGCGCGCTGTGACTGCCACGGGTTTGGGCTTGATCGGTGAAAGCAACCGGCTCGTCCAGCGCCTTGAAACTGGTCTGGCGCAGCAGGATCGGGCACTGACGGCGGGGAGGGCCCTCGATCACTGCTTTGGGGGTGATGCCATGGGCCGGCATCTGCGCCTGGACGATGTCGATGTCCAGTGTGCGCGGCGTCAGGTGGTTGATGTGCGGGCCTTTGAAGGCCACGACATCGGCGATCAGGCGATGCTGCGCGCTGAGTTTCTGGTATTGCTCGGCGGTGACGGTGGCGCTGTGGTGCCAGCGGAAGGTTTCCAGCGCCTGTTCGACGAAGTCCTGCGCCTCGTCTTCGGTAAGGCCGCCCTCGATTTCAGCACGCTCGATCAGGGTCAGCGCTGTCGGGGTAAAGATCTGGCGTTTATCCAGCACCGACTGAGCGAACGCGCGCAGTTCCAGGTCTTCGATCAGCTCCAGGCGCAACAGTGAGGTGAACACGCGAAACGGGCTAACCTGCAACGCCGCTTCGTGCACCGCGCGAAACGCCGTGGAATGCACTGGCACACCGGCCGGGGTCAGGTCGTAATAACCCACCGGTTGCATGCCCATCACCGCGAACAACCGGGCGAGGGTTGCCAGTTCTGTGGCGGTACCGACGCGGATGGCTCCGTGACGCTCAAGGTCCAGGCGTTCGATTTCGCCGGTGCTGTTCAACTGACGGGCGATCTGCGGGTCGTTGTCCAGCACGTATTGGTTGGTTTGCTCCACCAACTCCATCAGCGCGCCGTACAACGGCACTTCTTCGCGGTACATGTCGGACATCGCTTTGGAGAAGCGTTGGCGGATCAGGTCAGGGCTGACGAAGCGTGGTTGGCTCATGAAAAAAATTCCTGGCGCGGTGACGTAAAGGATGTGCGAAAAGATCGCAGCCTTCAGCGCCGCCGACAAACGAAGATTCTTACGAACTTCATTCTGCCAAGGACTGCTCGCACAAGAAGACCTGTAGCAGCTGTCGAGCAACGCGAGGCTGCGTCCGGCGGCGCAGCCGTCGTAAACCCTGAGAACGCGGTTCAACTGAAAAACCGCAATGCCTGATTTCACGACGGCTTCGTCCGAACGCGGCCCGCACCGGACGCAGCCTCGCGTTGCTCGACAGCTGCTACAGGGCCGTGTTGCGGGCGGTTGTTACAGGTGGGAGCGGCTTTCCGTGCGTAGCGATCCCAGGAATTCGCGATAAAGGCGTGCCGTATTGGCGGGCTGTTCGACCATAGGCATGTGGCCACTGTGATCCCAGATATGCACCCGCAGATCGACGATGCCTTTGCTCCACACCGCCACGCTGCTGACATCGATCAATCGATCCTTGTGCCCCCACAGCAACAGTGCCGGGCACTTGATGTCGGCCAGTTTGGATTCCATCGGCGGGCTGGCGCGAAAATCATTGAAGATTTCTTCCAGTTCATCGCGGCTTTTTTCATAGCGATGGGCAATGGCGTCCAGCACCACGCGGGGCACCCACGGCGGTTCGGCCATGGTCATGGCGTAGAAGTATCGAAACTCTTCCCGAGAATGAATCAGAAACGGGTTGTGCCCCTTGGCCAAATGCCGCTCCAGATCGCTGGCTTCGGGCGCCGTGACACCGGCCGGATCGATCAGCGCCACGGAAGCAATCCGGTCCGGGTACGTGGCCGCCAGCCACGCCGCGATGTAACCGCCCATTGAGTTGCCGATCACATGCACCTTCTCGACGCCGCAGACATCCAGCAACTGGATCATGCGCTTGGCTTGCAGCGGGATGTCATAGCCGCCGCCGGCCTTGAACCCGGTTTCGCCATGCCCGGCAATGTCCGGAATGATCACCCGATAATTACCGACAAAGTGCCGGGCAAAGCGCAGCCACAGATTTTTGTCGGCGCTGTAGCCGTGCAGCATCAGCACGCTGCTGGACGCCTCATACGGCCCGCCTTGCCAGGTCGAGACGGTCATCTCGTTAATGGGCACGATGATTTTGTGCAGCCGATACAGCTTGGCTTCAATGGCCATGCTCAAGTCATACAGCCAATAACCGATGGCCGGATAGTTCAACCAGCTCCAGGCCACGACAACCGCGATGATGACAACGAATAGAAGCATCGTATGACTTCCTTTTACGTGATCAGGACAGGATGTGGTCGGCGGGTTTCAAGGCCCGGGTCAATCGGTGATAACTGAAACTGAACCCCGGAAACATGGCAATCACATGACCGCTCTTGCTTTGGTACCAACTGTGGCACCCTCCGGACTTCCATACGGTGCGCTCCATCTCACGGTGGATCATTTCAGTGTAGGTACGTTCCGCTTCGGCGCGAACTTCAATGCTGCGTAAACCCTGTGCTTTTAACGTACGGATACAGTCGAGGATGTAATTCATCTGCGACTCGATGATGAACAGCGCCGAGGTGTGGCCAATGCCGGTGTTGGGGCCGGTGACGATGAACAGATTCGGGAAGTCCGGCAGGCTGGTGCCCAGATAGGCCCGGGGATACTGTGCCCAGACGTCCTTGAGTTGCGTGCCGTGTTTGCCGGTCACCGGGTAGGAAATCACCCCGTCGGTGGCGTCGTAACCGGTAGACCAGACGATCAGGTCGAGGTCGATGTGCTGGCCATCCTGAGTGACGATGCCGGTTTCATCGATAGACGCAACGCCCTGCTCGCGGCTGTGCAGGGTGACGTTGCTGCGGCCGAGCGTCGGGTACAGGGTGCTGGAGACAATTACGCGCTTACAGCCGATGGTGAAGTCCGGCGTCAGTTTTTTCCGTAGTTCGGGGTCTGGCACCTGACGTTTGAGGAAGCGCAGGGCATGTTGCTGGACCATGTGCACGGCCGGTTTCGAGTATTTGAAGGCAATCACCCGGGTTTCGAACTGCCAGTAGATCATCCAGCGCAGCAGTTTGTAGGCCGGTTTCAGGCCCAGCAGCCAGCGCTGGAATGGGCCAAACGCGCGGTCGGCCCTTGGCAGCACCCAGTGGGGCGTGCGTTGAAACACGTGCAGGTGGTCGACGTCCGGGGCAATCGCCGGGATGACCTGTGCGGCACTGGCACCGCTGCCAATGATGGCCACGCGCTTTTGCCGATAATCGTAGGAATGGTCCCAATTGTTGGTGTGAAAGGTCTTGCCCTGAAAGCGTTCCATGCCCTCGAAGTGCGGGACGACCGGTTGGCTCAACGGCCCCGTCGCGTTAATTAGAAACTGCGCGTAAAACGTGCCTTTGGTGCCGGTGTGCACGGCCCAGCGTTTGCTGGCGTCATCCCATTCGATCCGTTCGACATTGGCTTGCAGCTCGACCTTGTCGCGCAGGCCGAAGTGTTCCACCACGTACTGGGTGTAGCGGTGCAGTTCCGCTTGTTCGGCGAACATTTGCGTCCAGCGATAGGGCGCAAAAGACAGCGAATACAGCGGCGAGGGCACATCCACCGCCGCGCCGGGGTAGGTGTTCTGGCACCAGGTGCCGCCGAAAAAGTCCCGCCGCTCCAGCAGGCGAAAATCGTCAATGCCGGCCTTGAGCAAATTGATCGCCGCGCACTGCCCGCCAAAACCGCTGCCGATGATCAACACTTGAAAATTCTGCATGGGCTTCCTTTTTTATCATTGTTTATTGAACCCTCCCTTCATGTATAGCCAAACATTGACGACTCGCGTGGTGGCAATACCCCGGTATTCAGGCCGCTGGCCGGTGATGGCTATTTAACGTCGCCCTGATAGACTCACAACGCACCTGCAACCCGGTGTTATCAGGTTCCGCACAGCGGCGCAGAGGCCCTATGGGAAATTCGGGAGGAAAAGGACTTTCATTGGCCAGGAGGCTTTATGCATCGCGTACCCTGGGCCTGGCCTTGGGATTGTTGTGCGTGAGCGCGGCGATGTACCCCCTCGACCCGGCGCCGTGGGTTTGGGGGCTGATGGTGTTCAACGGCGTGTTCTGGCCGCACGTCGCCCATCAGTGGGCGCGACGGGCCAAGGTGCCGTTTCACGCCGAGCACCGCAACATCCTGGTGGATGCCTTTATCGGCGGTTTCTGGGTGGCGGCGATGCAATTCAATCCGCTGCCCAGCGCTGCAACGCTGTCGATGATGGCGATGAACAATGTCGCCATCGGCGGTTTGAGATTCCTGTTGGTAGGCTTTGTCGCGCAGATTCTCGGGATGATGGTTGGAGGGCTGGTGTTTACCCCGACGTTCATCCCGTCGACAACACCGTTGCAAATGTTCGCCTGCATGCCCCTGCTGATTGTGTATCCCTTGACGCTGGGCTGGCTCTGCTTTCGTCAGGCCACCACCCTGGGCCGACAAAAGCGCGAACTGCTGGCCCTGAGCCGCACCGACAGCCTGACCGGCCTGCTGAACCATGGCGCCTGGAAGGATCAACTGGAAGTCGAATTCCAGCGCTGCCAACGCCAGCAGCAGGGCGGGGCGATTGCACTGATCGACATCGACCATTTCAAAATCATCAATGACACCTACGGCCATGTCGCCGGGGACATTGTGTTGCGACACCTCAGCAAAATGCTCAAGCAGAACCTTCGCGCCACCGATGTTGCCGGGCGTTATGGCGGTGATGAGTTCTGCGTGATCCTGCCCGACCTCCCGTTGAACGGTGCCGCCGTGGCGATGGAAGCCTTGCGCGACCGTTTTGCCTCGTTAGGTTACGAGCAGAGTCCGGGGTTGAAAGTCAGTTTGAGTATCGGTCTGGCCGCGTTTGACCCGACGCATACCGACGCAACCTTGTGGCTTAACGATGCGGATCAGGCGTTGTATGAAGCCAAGACCACGGGGCGCAATCGGGTGATCTGCCGCAGCAATGGGATGCCTTATCACGAATTGCTCGACTCGGTCTGACCAATCTCCCTGTAGGAGCGAGCAGGCTCGCTCCTACAGGGAGATTGGCGGCGTCAGGTTCGTGTGATTAAACACAAGTGGTTTTTTTGAGTCTGGTTAATGTTATGGAAGAATTATGGGGGCGGTTGATTTTTGTTAGCGGGGCAATCTAATTGGGTTTTTGAGCTAGGAAATATGAAATGATTTGACTAAGATTGAATATGTCTTGTTGTGCCTCGGTGCACAGATATTCAAATATTTGAGGGTCATTGATTATTCTGCTTTCTGTGATTTCTTTGTAGAAATGCTTGTCGCCTGGAATTATTTCTATGTATTTATATTCTGGTAAAAATTTACATATTTTGTGGTCTGCGTAGATTTTTTTCTCCACGCTTTCAAAAGGTAAAAAGTAAGTATTTGGGCAGTTTCTAATATATTTATGTATTTGTTGGTCGCCATCCAATATCGATATTACATTTTCAGGTTGAGAGAAAAAATGTTCCGATTGGTTGAGTCTCAACAGTTTTGTGACATTGGATCCTCCACCTATTGGAACGATTTTGTACTGAGAGAAATTTGTAGGACAGTGCTTTGCAATTATAAAGTGCAGGAAGTTTTTTAACATATCGTCTTCAGTCAGGATATATTTGTCCCATCCTGTGAAACCGAACATTATGCTTTTTATATAGTTGTATGATGCTGGTATTATATCCACTATGCCATTGGTGTTGGTCATGTAAAATAGTTCGGAATCTTTAAGTGTTCTCATTAAGGCGAGGGAGTGAGTGGTGCATACGATGTTAACTAGATAAATTTCGCAAAATATGCGGAGCCTCCTAACTAGGTGCGCCTGAGCTGCCGCATCTAAAGAGATATCTATTTCATCAATTACAATAAGTTTGCAGTGGCTTGTGATTTTTCTATATAAGCTGATTAAGAAAAATTCTCCAGAGCTTAGATGGTCTTCTCTAACGTACCTGTCTTCATCAAGGGGGATGCAATAGTACTTTGTGTTTTTTATTTTTATTTCAACTAAATTGTCAAATTTATCGCTTGAATAGATATCACTGAGGAATTCAATCAGTTCTTCTGGGCGGGTGTACTGTCCTAGAATAATAGCCGTTCTTATTTCTTTGTCCGCAGAGCTTATGTTTTGGAAGTGGTTGAAACGTTGTCCGAACGGCATTGGTAATTCAACGTCGATAGTGTTTTTGATGTGGTCAGGGATAGCTGATTTGCAGTTAAGACCATTTATTGAAGTTTCGTAGTTAAATACAAACTCGTTGGCTCCTAGTCTATATAAAGCTTGACTATCTTCTTTGAAGACTCCAGGGGAGGTTGTTCTGGAGAATGTGTTAGCTGAGCGAAAATTCAGAATTGACTTTATCAGCGTAGTTTTCCCTACACCATTCTTACCTACTAGGCAGGTTAGTTTGTTTCGTGTCAAGTCTAAGCTTAAAGTCATAAGCTTGACGTGCTGTATGTTTCTTAGCTCGACCGACAACTGCATTATAGCTTGTCCGATTTATGAAGGAACATATCCACAATAGTGGCGCCATATTTTTTCCTCAGCTTGTCCAGGTAGCTAGGATCTACGGTGTTTATGTAATTAAGCTGCCCTGAAAATTTTTCTATAGCACTGTCGAAATCTGACCCGGTCACTTCAGTGAATTTGTCTTTGTTTGTTAGGTAGTAATGAAATTTTACTTCCGCTTCTTTTTTGAATCTTATATCTACCGAAACTTTTCCATTGGGTAGAATCACCATTCCTAATAATTTTATTTTGTTTCCGGTTTGAGTGTGTTTGCTTTTGGTAAGGTTTATTGAAAGTTTGTTGTTGGTGTTTTCGGCTAGATATGTAGTGACGCGTTGCTCTGCCTCAAGTAACGATGCTTTTTCTGAAGATGATATTATTATGTCGTCTGAGTATCTTGAATAGATTAGTGAGTTTGCAAGGCAATATTTTTGTAGCTTGTTGTCGAAGCTCAGTAGGCATGCATTACTAATCAGTGGCGAGGTGGAGAATCCTACTGGTACGGAGTCGTTGACTGTCAGTATTTTTACTATATTAGGAATATAACGTTCTATGTCGGAAATGGGGAAAAGTCCGATGTTGTTGAAGATTGTTGAAGTGACCATTTCAATGTCGATGCTGTTAAAAAAATTATTTATGTCGGTCTGAAAAAAATACTTGCTGTGCGCGTGTTTGGATACTGCATCGACTGCATTAACCCCTTTTCTATACGAAAAGACAATGTCATTGTTTGTTTGCAGGTATTCGAGTAAGAACAAATTCAAAAAAGAGTGGAAAATCTTTAGCTTTTTGTTGGGTATGTGAATTTTTCTGCCGTTATAATTTTTTGTTTCGTACAGAGCGCTGATGTCGCCGGTATCAAGTTCCGGGAAGTCGAATTTCCCTTGGTACATTGCGCTTAGCAATTCTTTTAGAGGTCTTTTTTTCATTGGTTTAACTCAAGCCAATATCATAATGGGCGCGATTTATCAAAATATGACGTAAAGCATAGCGCGACACAACATTTTCCTCAAAATAGGAACGATCTTTTTGAATCCGGTTAAGTCTAGCAATGAACGCTTTAGTCTGTAGGAGGTTTCCGGGAGTCCATTTTCTGGCACTGATACAGTCAGCCGCAGCTTCCTACATTCGGAATTGAGTTCTTTGTTAAATTATTTTGATGTAATTGTGGAGGGGTGAATCGTTTTTTAAGCGGAGGAGAGGTAGATATGCTGTTAGGTTTTTTATTTAACAAAACGAAATGAGGGCGTGATGTGATTCAAGGAGTGAGGTAGGACTGAGGGAGTAGCTAGGAGGATAAAACGGAGATCTTTACTATTTATGTGCCTCATTAGCTTATTGCTAGAGAGGCACATAAACGTAAAGCGGAGACTAGACACCTGTAGAGGCCAGATTTGGCGACTGGAGATACTCCTAGTCACTGGCATAGACCGACTCTAAATCAAGCGCCTTCAGAAAACAAGGATCCAAGATGGGTGGTCTCTGAGGGAGCTGATGAAGGCTTACTGAGCTCCGATGCCGTGGATTAGGGCCGCCACCATCTGGCGCACAACTTTCCAAGACGTTTCCTACAACGTACCCTGTTGCCGCGTTTCGGTATCGACCCCTATAGTTCGGGCTCGCGGAAAACTCCGCGAACGACCTTGGCCGGTCGAGTTTAGGAACGCAAAACGTCCATAACACCATTTCAGGCGCGTTGTGCCTGAAATGGTGTGTTATGGCGGCTGTGCGTGGGACACCTTCGGGTGTGCCGGTTTCCTATACCCGGTCGGCCAACCCGCGTACAGCTGCCACCTCTTTTCGCTTGGCCGCGAACGGTGGAAGCTCTATTAATAGGAGTTCACACATGCACGACCAAGTTATGCCACGTTTCCTCCCCATCGACACCTACGACGCCGAAAATCCGGTGCTCTTCATCAACACCCACAAAGAACTCAGCGACCTCGCAGCCTGCGCAGCGCATCGCTTCACGGTGGTTCGTGATCTGGCGGACACCTTGTCCAGCCTTGGCCTCAAAGGTATTTCAGACTGTGATCTGACGCGTGTGACCGGGGCCGTGCATCTGCTGATGCGTGAAGGGTGCGCGATACTGGATGTGATTCAGGCGCGGGCGTTGCAGCGGGAGGAGGGATTCAAGGCTACTGTTTAGCGGTGCGGCATCAAACGCCATCGCGAGCAGGCTCGCTCCCACAGGGGAAGTGTGAACACCGCAAATCCAATGTGTGCGAGCCTGCTCGCGATGGGGCCATGACAGGCTATACAGCTAAACCGGCAGAACCATCACTCCTTCACACGCATAAATTCTTCGGCCCAGCGAATGTAATCCTCAGGCTGCGTATAGGTATGCGTCAGCTCCGTAGCGCTCAAATCCGAGGCCTGGGTAAAGATCTGCCGCTGCTCGCGCAAGCTGTCGTACGTCGCCTTGATCGCCGCGAAGTAAGCACCATGACCGTCAATGGTCACCCGCACACCCAGCTCGGCCAGGCGTTTGTCGTCGCGCAGCGCCGGGTTGCCATAGGTGACCAGCATCAACGGCACGCTCAGGTGTTCGGCGATTTTTTCCAGTTGGTCGAAATCCTGCACGCCCACCATGCAGATCCCGTCTGCGCCGGCGGCCTGGTATTGCTGGGTGCGGTTGATGATTTCCTGGACGGGCAGGATGCCGGCGTTGGTGCGGGCGATGATTGCCATTTCCGAGTCAACCCGGGCTTCCAGCGCTGCGCGGATCTTGCCGACGCCTTCCGCGACGCCGATCAGGTCGGTGGATTTACGGCCGAATTGCGCGGGCAGCAAGGTGTCTTCGATGGTCAGTGCGGCGATGCCTGCACGTTCGAGTTCGACAATGGTGCGCATCACGTTGAGCGCGTTGCCATAGCCATGGTCGGCGTCGGCGATGACTGGCAATTGTGCGACGCGACCGATGCGTGTGGCCTGTTCGGCGAACTCGCTAAGGGTGATCAGCGCAAAGTCGGGGGCACCCAGCACCTGCAACGATGCGACGGAGCCGCCCAGAATCCCCACTTCAAAACCCAGGTCAGCGGCAATGCGGGCCGACATCGGGTCGAAGACCGAAGCCGTGTGATAACAGGTGTTGGAAGCGAACAGTTCGCGAAAGTTACGGCGCAAATCTTGATGGGAAAGCCTGGACATACGAGTTCCACCACTGCAATGGGAATGGAAGGGCTTGAGCAAAAGTGTCAACGCCGAAGGAATAAAAGGCTATCACGCGGACGAGGAGGAGATGATGACGAATTAACAATGCTTTAACTCGAATCCTCGGCGCAACGCTAACCCATGTAGATACCGTCTTGAACCTCACCGGGCAATCGCGTTTTGTCAGGCAAATTCCAGACGCAGTCTCGCGTTGCTCGTCAGCTGCTACGGGGAGGGTAGTGAGTCAGAGCTGGTTGCGCGGATTTGTAGCAACTGCCGAAGGTTCGGGCCGCGTTCGGACGTCCGAGTGCGCAGCACTCGCCATCAGCCGGTTACGCAGCCACAGCCTGCCGCTGTTGATTCAGCAAAGGCACCGCACGCACTGAGTTGCCGGGTTGCAATTGGAGGCGTTTGGCGGTTATGCGGTCGACCACCAGGCTGTTGCCGACCATTCGCGCCTGAGCGGCGGTAATGCGGCAGTTATCCAGGCGGCGGTTATAGATCAGCCACACCGGGGCCTGTTCATCGGGCGTGCCAATAACCAATACCAGCGCCTGGCTGTCGCGTACGGTACGGATGTTCGACACCGGAGCCTCAATCACCGGCCCTGCGTCGAAAATATCGATGTAACCCTTGTGGGCAAAGCCCTCGGCATTGAGGATCTTCATGGCCGGTTCCGTGTTCGGGTGTGCTTTGCCAATCACGGCCTGGGCCTGTTCAGTCAGCAGGCAGGTGTAGAGCGGTTGGCGCGGCATCAGTTCGGCGATGAATGATTTGCTGCCCAGCCCCGACAGGTAGTCGGCGTGGCTGAACGCCCTCTTGAAGAAGTGCCGGCCCAGGCTGTCCCAGAACGGTGAACAGCCCTGTTCGTCGGCACTGCCACGCAGTTCGGCGATGAGCTTTTCGCCGAACATGTGCGGGAACTCGGCCACGAACAGCAGGCGCGCCAGCGACAGTAAGCGACCATTTGTGCCCTGGCGGTGATCGTGGCGCAGAAACAGCGAGCAGAGTTGCGACTGACCGGTCATTTCGTTGTTCAAAAACAAGGTCGGAATCTGCCGCTCAATCCCCAGGTCCGGTGAAGCGCTGACGGTCAGCCCGACCCGGTAGTTGTACCAGGGGTCGCGCAGGCCTACGGCGCCGGCCAATGCACTGATACCGACCACGTGCTGATCGTCATCCTCGAGCACAAACAGGTAATCGGCATCCGCACGCTCGACCTGTTCGGCGAACGTGCGCTGGGCCCAGCGCAATCGATGAGCCAGGCGTTCCTCGTTGGCCGGCAGGGTGGTGAACCCGGGGCCGGCTTGTTGCACCAGATCCATCAAGGCGGGCAGGTCGGTGACACTCACCGGACGGACAATCATGATGCAGCTCCTTCTTCGCACCTGTTCGGGCACTGTCGTTGGGCGCGGGGCCGGGTGATGCTCACAGGGCGATCAGCCGGATCGGGCTGCCATCGGTCACGTTCAGTGCTACGCACATGGCGGCGCTCAACCCCACCGGCTGCCCGGTTTGAACATCCAGTTCGGCGACAATCGCCCGATATCCCTTGAGCGCGTCATTGCTGACCAGGTAGCGTCCGCGCGCGTCAATGGACGAACCGGTCTGCACCGTGGCGGTTACGCTTTGGGCGATGGAGAGCACGTTCGAGGCGCGCGCATACAGGGTCGGGCCACCGTCGAACAGGTCGATGTAGCTGTTGGTTTCAAATCCTTCGCGCTCCAGAATATCGAAGGCCTCCTGACCGTCGGGGTGAATCCGGCCGATACAGGCCTGCGCCGCCTGGGGCAGCATCGGCACGTAGATCGGGTACTGCGGCATCAGTTCGGCGAGGAAGGTCCGGGTTTCCAGGCCGCACAGTCGTTCGGCTTCGGCATAAGGCAAGTTGAAAAAGTGTTTACCCAGTGCATCCCAGAACGGTGATTGCCCGTCAGCGCTGCTGTAGCCGACGATTTCGGTGATCACCGCTTCGGCAAAACGCTGGGGATGGGCAGCGATGAACAGCAACCGCGCCCGTGACAGCAACTCCGAAAATGCCGTGCGCACCAGCGGGGCGTCGATGTGAAAGCCGCGCAGCAAGGTGTGATCCTTGAGGTCCTGGCATAACGACAACGCCGGGACGCCATGCTCGATGTTCAGCTCCCGGGAGGCGCTGGTGAAGTGGCGGTTGCGCAAGCTGTAGAACGGCTCGTTGAAACCTGCGGTGGCGAGGATTTCCGAGCACCCGACGAGGCGCCGGGCCGTCAGGTCCTCTAGTACGAAAAAGTAATTCTCGGGGCCATGTTCCTCAACGCCTTTTTCGAATGAGGCGCAGGAGTCGACAATTTTGCGACGCAGGCGCTCGGTGTCGTCTGGCAATGACGTGACACCTACCAGACTGTCGCGTGCCAGTTGTTGTAGCTGGGGCAGATCGGTTAATTCGACTGGGCGTAAGACCAGCATGGCTGCACTCCTGTATCAAATGGTTCGGTGTTGTGCACCGAACCTGACTATCACTGTCGGGTTCCACGCTTGTAAGCAGCGGTCGCCTGATTTGTTGTCAGACGCCCGCCTTTTTCTTGTCAGCCGTTGCTCCCCACGTTGATGGTCCGTTGAGGAGTGTTGTGTTTCGCAAGGTCAGGCAGTGAACAGTACCACCCGTGCGTATCGATTCCTGACGACGCTGGTCAAGCGCGAGGTTCGCGATGGTTTGCGGCAAATACCGGGTGAAGAAGCTGCTAAAGCGCCCGCCGGAGCAACTGTTGAAACAGTATTTCTGTAGCGAACTCTATAAGTCTAGTCATTTTTTTGGTGGTATTTCGATCCCCAAAACGGCGCGAAACCGGCGTGTTAAAGCGGCTACATGGAAATCGACAGCGCTTGTAGGCTATCGCCCATAATCGCGTCAGAGATTGCCTGTATTCATCGATCTATCGGGCCTGCAAGCGGTGAATGCCGATTAAAACGAAACGCCCTGAAACGCGCTTCTTGCGGCACAATTGGGCAATTATCTGCGGCGTGTTGCCGTTTTTTGTTTCAACGACAGGGTGATCATCTGTGCAAGCAACCCGTTTGACTCTGATCTGTCATGCGCGAACCGTCGCACAGAAATTGGCGCGTTTTCCTACAAATGAACCGTTGGAAATGGATTGGCAGTCTGCGCACGGTTCGCGTCGTCACGCGTTTAAAGGGACACCGCGTTTACTCTGCGGACCGGAATTGCGCACCCGGCAAACAGCCGCCTTGTTTGGCGAAGAAGTTGAAGTCGTGGCGGCGTTGAGCGATTGCGACTTTGGACAATGGCGTGGCGTCTCCATCAATGACTTGCAAACATCACAAGCCGATGCGCTCCAGGCCTGGCTCGATGACCCGACTTCGGCAACCCATGGCGGTGAATCGGTGGTGCAACTGGAGCAGCGTGTGGCGCAGTGGATGAAAACCCTTGAGGCAACCCCGGGGCACATTGTAGCGATCACCCATCCGTTTTTCATACGCGCCGCGCTTATGCAGGTGCTGCAGGGAGCGGCGTTCAACCAGATCGATGTTGAACCGTTGTCAGCCATTGAGTTGCGGTTCACCGGGCGCTGGCGCCTGCGATTGCTCGGCAATGATGCCTAAGGAGGGCGGTGATGAGACAACTGCTGGTCATCGGCATCGGCGCCGGCAACCCCGACTACATCACGATGCAGGCCGTGAAGGCGCTGAACCGTGTCGATGTGTTTTTCCTCATGGACAAGGGCCAGAGCAAAGACTCACTGATCGACCTGCGGCGCGAGATCTGCGAGCGCTATATCACCGGTCGCGACTACCGTTTTGTTGAAGCCCAAAGCCCCGAACGTGAGCGCGGTGCGGTGGACTACACGACCAGTGTCGAAGACCTCAACCTTGCCAAGCAGTTGTCCTTCGAGCGACTGATCAACGAGCAAATGACCGACGACCAGTGCGCCGGTTTCCTGGTGTGGGGCGATCCGTCACTGTACGACAGCACTATCAGGATTTTGCAGGCGATCCTCGCCTCGGGCCGTTGTGCGTTCGAGTTTGAGGTGATCCCCGGCATTACCAGTGTCCAGGCATTGGCGGCGCAGCATAAAGTGCCGCTCAATCGCATCGGTCGCTCGATAGAAATCACCACCGGGCGACGGCTGGCGGCGGGGCAGGTGAGTGATGCCGACAGTGTGGTGGTGATGCTGGATGCGCAGGATGCCTACCATCAGGTGGCGGGTCAGGAGACCGAGATTTACTGGGGGGCTTATTTGGGCACGCCGGATGAAATCCTGATCAGCGGCAAGCTTAAAGATGTGGCGGATGAGATTGAGCGGGTGCGCAAAGCGGCTCGATTGGCGAATGGGTGGATTATGGATACCTATTTGCTGCGTAAGCCCTGAGGTAAGCGATGAGGCCCTGAAGACCACCTCAAATGGCAGCCTCTGCCCCACGCCCAAACCGCTCCCGATACACCGACGGCGGCACCCCCACCACCCCGCGAAAAGCCACCCGAAAACTCTCCACGGATCGGTACCCGCACCGCTCGGCGATTTGATCTGTGTTGTCGCGGGTGCTCTCCAGCAGCTCCCGGGCCCGGGCCAGTCGCTCATGCTGCAACCACGCTTTGGGCGGCATCCCGGTGGCTTCTGTAAACCGGCGCAGAAACGTCCGTTCACTCATCGCCGCTTCGCTCGCCAGTTCGCGAACCTCCAGCGGTTCGTGCAAGCGTTCGCGCGCCCACTGCATGACCCGTGACACATCGCTGCGCGGCGTCGGGCTGACCGGTGTCGGAATAAACTGCGCCTGGCCGCCGGTGCGTTGCGGCGACATCACCAGCCGTCGCGCCACCGAGTTGGCCACTTGCGTGCCGAAATCCCGCGCCACCAGGTGCAGGCAGGCATCGATCCCCGCCGCGCTGCCGGCCGAGGTGATCAGTTGACCGGAATCTACATACAACACGTCCGGGTCCACCAGAATGTCCGGAAAGCGTTCGGCCAGTTCGGTGGTATAGCGCCAGTGGGTGGTGGCGCCGTGTCCGTTCAACAATCCGGTCGCCGCCAGCACAAACACACCGGAGCAGATCGACAGCAATCGCGCACCCCGGGCATGGGCCTGGCGCAGGGCGTCGAGCAAATGGTCGGGCACCGGTGCATGGCGGTCGCGCCAGCCCGGAATGATGATGGTCCGGGCGTGTTCAAGCAGTTCCATGCCGCCATCGGCCAGCACCTGAATCCCGCCCATGGCGCGCATCGGCCCCTGGTCCACGGCGACAATCCGGTGTTCGTACCACGGGAAGTCGAACTCCGGTCGCGCCAGGCCGAAGATCTCCACGGCGATGCCGAACTCGAAGGTACAGAGGCCGTCGTAGGCCAGAATCGCGACCAATCCAGGGGAGGGCTGCATTTGGCGGAAAGTTCCCGGTGAGTGTCTTGTGCGCCACTGTAGCGGCAAGTGGCGGGCGGATAAAGTCTTCTCACACCCACCCGCACTTTGGAGTACAGCCCATGACCAGCCTGGTTCGAGAAATTCCCGCCGCCCCTTCGGCCATCGCGCTGATGCATTTCAGCAACCGTCTGACCTTTGAAACCGACTGTTCCGACGTCCACGGCAGTCAACAGGCCGGCGAGGTGGATTTTGTGTTGGTGGATGTGCGCGGTCCGTTGGCGTTCGAACGGGGCCATGTACCGGGCGCAATCAACATTCCGGGGCGGTTGCTGACTGCTGAAAGTCTGGCCGCTTACCCGAAAAGCAGTGTGTTCGTGGTGTATTGCGCGGGCCCGCATTGCAACGGCGCCAACAAGGCCGCAGTGAAACTCGCGGCGCTGGGTTACCCGGTCAAGGAAATGATCGGCGGGGTAACCGGGTGGCTGGATGAAGGGTTTGAGTTGAGTACGCGGGTACCGCGTCCCGCCAGCGCCGTCGTTGGCTGCGAATGTTGATCAACTGTGGCGACTGGCTGACGCAACGGTCCACCATCTATCCAGTGTCGCCTGCACCCGTCATAAACGGCGGGATAGGTGGCGCTGTCCTGTTCTGTCGGAGATAACGGTGATCCGCGTCACCTTTATCCGTTTCTGTCGTTTTCGCGTGTAGGTTTTGTCTGAAAATAGGGCTTGTCCTACAGTCTTTGCACCGCCGTGGCGCACGCTTCAAGGGGCTCTATTGCATGGGTTGCTTTTCTATAAGTATTTGTCGCTTAAACACAATTTGCCTGCCGGCAGCCACTCTAGACTGCCGGCCACTTCGGTTTTCACCGGCCGAAAGCCAATCGTAAGCTGCCAATAAAAGCCTCCGCACACAGGAGTTATAAATGAAAAAGCTAGTGATGTTCGGTGCCCTGGCACTGTCGATGTTGTCCCTGACCGCTGTGGCCGAAGACGCCAAGCCGATCCGCATCGGCATCGAAGCCGGTTACCCGCCATTCTCGATGAAAACCCCTGACGGCAAACTGACCGGTTTCGACGTGGACATCGGCGATGCGCTGTGCGAGCAGATGAAAGTGAAGTGCACGTGGGTCGAGCAAGAATTCGACGGCCTGATCCCGGCGCTGAAAGTGAAGAAAATCGACGCGATCCTGTCGTCCATGACCATCACCGACGACCGTAAAAAGAACGTCGATTTCACCATCAAGTACTACCACACCCCCGCGCGCTTCGTGATGAAACAAGGCTCCGACGTCAAGGACCCGCTGACCGAACTCAAAGGCAAGAAAGTCGGTGTGCTGCGCGCCAGTACTCATGACCGCTTCGCCACTGAAGTGCTGGTGCCGGCCGGGATCAACCTGGTTCGCTATGGCTCGCAGCAGGAAGCCAACCTGGACATGGTCTCTGGCCGCGTTGACGCGCTGCTGGCCGACTCGGTCAACCTGGACGACGGTTTCCTGAAAACCGACGCCGGTAAAGGTTTCGTGTTCGTAGGCCCTGAGTACAACGATCCGAAGTACTTCGGTGGCGGCGCCGGCATTGCCGTGCGCAAGGGTGATACCGCGCTGGCTGACCAGTTCAACACCGCTATCACCGAAATCCGCGCCAACGGCAAGTACAAGCAAGTGCAAGACAAGTACTTCAAGTTTGACGTTTACGGCGAGTAATCACGCCGTTCAAAAAAATGGCAGCCGTTGACGCGGTTGCCATTTTTTTTGTGCATTCTCCCTAGCAACAGAGAAC
This sequence comes from Pseudomonas sp. GM21, assembly GCF_000282215.1. GTDB lineage: Bacteria > Pseudomonadota > Gammaproteobacteria > Pseudomonadales > Pseudomonadaceae > Aquipseudomonas. The sequence continues at coordinate 6,022 of NZ_AKJS01000163.1, read as the reverse complement.
CCTGGAGTGATTTTCACCGTTCAGGACTCAGGAGTTCACCATGCAACGCATCGACCATTCACTGCCCTGGAGCCACCTGGGCACCGAACGTACCCTCAGCGTATTTCGCTACGGCGTGGGGACACGCAAGGTCTACATCCAGGCCAGCCTGCATGCGGACGAACTGCCGGGCATGCGCACGGCGTGGGAGCTCAAAAAGCGCCTGACCGAACTTGAAGCCCAAGGCCAACTGCAAGGCGTGATCGAACTGGTACCGGTGGCCAACCCGATTGGTCTGGATCAGCACCTGCAAGGCAGCCACATGGGCCGCTTTGAACTGGGCAGCGGCAAGAATTTCAACCGTTCGTTTGTCGAGCTCAGCGCACCCGTAGCCGCGTTGATCGGCGAGCGATTGAGCGACAATGCGCAGGCCAACATCGCCCTGATTCGCCAGACCATGGGCCAGGTGCTTGATGGCTTACCGGCACCGGCCTCGCAACTGGAAGCCATGCACCGCTTGCTGTTGCGCCATGCGTGCGATGCCGACATCACCCTCGATCTGCATTGTGATTTCGATGCGGCGATTCATATCTATGCCTTGCCGCAACACTGGCCGCATTGGCAATCCCTGGCGGCGCGGTTGAAGGCGGGCGTGGCGTTGCTGTGCGAGGATTCCGGCGGCAGCTCGTTTGACGAGTCGTGCTCTTCGCCGTGGTTGCGTCTGGCGCGGGCGTTTCCTCAGGCCGCCATTCCCCCGGCCAACCTGGCGACGACCCTGGAACTGGGGAGCATGGGCGACACGCGGGTTGATCAGGCTCAGGCCAATTGCGAGGCCATCCTCGGTTTCCTGGCCGAGCAGGGGTTTATCAAAGGCACCTGGCCGGCGGCACCGAGCGAGTGCTGTGAAGGTATGCCGTTCGAAGGCACCGAGTACCTGTTCGCGCCGCATCACGGCGTGGTCAGTTTCTTGCGCGAGGCCGGTGAATGGGTGGAGCGGGGCGATGCGCTGTTTGAAGTGGTTGACCCTTTGAATGACCGGGTGACCACGGTGCGGGCCGGGACCAGCGGTGTGTTGTTTGCGATTGATCGCGGGCGGTATACGCAACCGGGGACGTGGCAGGCGAAAGTGGCGGGGCGGGAGCCGATTCGGGTGGGAAAACTCATCAACGACTGAAGATTTTCGCTGTTTTCAAGGGCCTCTTCGCGAGCAAGCCCGCTCCCACATTTTATCGGCGTTGACTCGGTCAAATGTGGGAGCGGGCTTGCTCGCGAAGGCGGCATCAACAACAACCAAAATCCCCCGGCAGGTTTCACAGTGCTAGGCTCACCCCCGAATCCTGATCCCTGTGAAGGAAGCCTCATGCTGAAATTTCTCGCTCTACTGACACTGCTGGCCTCCGCAACGGTCCACGCCCAACCCCCGCTGCAAACCGATCTGCCACTCAAGTACCTGGAACAAACCAACGCGGATACGCAAAACCAGCCGCTGGTGATTTTTCTCCACGGTTACGGCAGTAACGAGCAGGACCTGTTCGGCATCAAGGATGATCTGCCTGCGAGCTACACCTACCTGTCGGTGCGGGCGCCGATGACCATGGAAGAGGGCAGTTATCAGTGGTTTCGCAAGAAGGGCGAGGGGGCTTATAACGGCGAGACCGACGACTTGAAGACCAGCGGCCAGGTGCTGCAGGATTTCATCGCACAAGCGGCGAAGAAATATCACACCGAACCGGACAAGGTGGTCCTGGTGGGGTTTAGCCAGGGCGCGATCATGTCCTATGAGGTGGCGTTGCGTCACCCCGAGGCGGTCGGCGCGATTGCGGCGCTAAGCGGGCGGATTCTGCCGGTGCTCAAATCCGCGCTCAAACCGGATGAAAAACGCCAGTCACTGGCGATTTTCATCGGTCATGGCAAAGAGGACAACCGTTTGCCGTACAAGGACGGTACAGACGCCAACAGCCTGTTGCAGAGCATTTCGCTCACGCCTGAGTTTCATGGCTACGAAGGTCTCGGCCACTCCATCAGCGCGGCCGAAGTCGAGGATTTGAACGCCTGGCTGCAGCGCCTCAACCCCTGAGGCTTATTTGCCGGTGACGATCTGTTTAATCAATGTTTCGTGTGCGGCCATGTCGCCCGGACGAGAGATGACCTGAACCACGGCCATGCGGTTGCCGGACGCCGCCATCAGCGTGGTACTGAGGGTCATGCCCCCGCCTTGTGTGGCCGTGCTGTCTACCTGCCGCAGCCCCAGTCCGGTCGCTTTTTGCGTCAGGCTCTTTTCGCTGAGTTTGTTGAAGTCGGGCAGGGCCTGGCGTTGTGCCGTGTCGAAATCGGCCACCGTACCGTCGAGAAACGCACCGTCGTTGTCTTTGACCGTGACGTCTTTCGGCAGGCTGTTTTCAGCGGTGATCACCACGGTCTTGGTGGTTTCGTTGGTGTACAGGGTGCCGCTCCCGCCGTCCGGGCTGGCCGGCAGGGTGTCGGCGGTAAAGCCTTTGGGCAGGGTGAACGAGAACTTGCCGTCCAGCATCGAGACTTTCTGCGTGGACGAAGCATTGCTATCAGTGGCCGTGGCAGCCTGTGCATTCAACGCGCCCAGACTGGCAACCGCCATCAGCAACAGGACAACGGCTTTTTTACTCAACAGTGACATGCAAAAAACTCCAGGGATGATCGCGCTTTGAGGGCGATCATCCCATGGACGTTGTGAAGCATTCCAGCGCGGTCGCGGCTTGGCGAGCGTCAGGCCTGGTTTTGCGGGAACAGGTTGCGACGGGTTTCTTCGTCAAACTCGGCCTTGAGCACCAGTGTTTCTTTCAGGCCCTGGGCGCGTTGGGCTGCCGGGCGGGCGCTGATTTCATCGAACAGGCGCTTGACGTTCGGGTACGCCGCCAGGCCGTTCTCGCCGAGGATGTACGGCGCGTAATTGGCCCAGCCCCAGAGTGCCATGTCGGCGATGCTGTAGGTGTCGCCGGCCAGGTATTGATGATCGGCCAGGCGCTGGTCGAGTACGCGGTAGTGACGTTCGACTTCCTTGAGGTAGCGGTTTTTGGCGTAGGGCAGGTCTTGCGGCGCGTGGTGCAGGAAATGCACGGCTTGACCCGAGAATGGCGACAGGCCGGTGGCGATGAACATCAACCACGACAGCAATTGGGCATTGCCGGCAGCGGTGGTCGGCAGGAAACGCTGATGTTTTTGCGCCAGGTGCAGCAGTATGGCCTGGGAATCGAACACCGTGGCGTCGCCATCGACCAGGGCCGGAACCTTGGCGTTCGGGTTGATCGCCAGAAAGGCTGGCAGATGTTGCTCGCCCTTGAAGGTGTCGACGCCGATCAATTCGTAGGGCGTTTGCAGCTCTTCAAGCAGCAGGGCAACTTTCATCGGGTTCGGCGAAGGGTGGAAAAAGAACTTCATGGTGTAGGCCTCAGTCATTGATGGGTTGTGAACTGAGCCTGATGGTGAGGGAAACCCGTTCGATTGACGTACGAGGTTGTTGCTTTACTCGTTCGATCCTATCGAACGTGTTGCGACAGCGTCGACCGGTCGGGCCAACAGTTGCCGAGTCACCCCGAGCATGGCCACGGACACCGCTACGCCGAGGGCAAACGCACTCATGCCCCAGTGCGGCAACGTCAGCGCCAACACCAGACAAAACGCCGCGAACGAATACATGCCGGTGGCCGTGGCTCGCAGCAATGCGGCGGTAAACGCCGGGCCCCTGGTTTGCTGGGAGAACACCGCCATCACGCTGCCCAATACCGGGAACACCGCGAGCAGGCCGCTCCAGCGTTCGCCGACAGTGCTGGCCAGCAGCGTGACGGCGAGGGTCAGCAAGGCACCGGCCAGCATGCGCAGCAGCAGTTTGTCGGACTTCGGCGCCGGGCCGGAAACGATCGGCTGCACCTTGGGAAACAGGTAAGGCGCGGCGAGCAGCGCGGTGGCAGCGGCGATGGCCGAGAACAACAGGGACGGCGGGATCAGTGACAGGGTGACCGCCGCCAAGGCCCAGACGGATAGCGAAACCACCAGCGCCCACGGCCAACTGGCGCGTTGGGCGACTTGGGCATAGGACACGCAGAAGGCAATCATCGCGAACATCGCCGACAATGCGGCCGTCGCCGATTGGGCAGCAAACACTACACCTTGCTCGATGGCGAGGAAAAACAGAATCGGCCCGACCACCACCGGCAATCCCGACAACCAACCGGCCACGCTCGGGCCCCAGCGTTTACCCGCCAGGGAAATCAGCAACAGAAACCCCGGAATCACCAGCAGTTTAAGCATCAGCACGCACGCGTCTCCGACCTGAGTGAGGTGGCAACGTTAGCATTGCGTACGGTGAATTGCTCTATGGATTGTCGTGTTTTGTATACAAGACGATCGTTCCCACGCTCTGCGTGGGAATGCAGCCTGGGACGCTCTGCGTCTCATACAAAGCCGAACGCAGAGCTTCCGCTGAGGCAATCCCACGCAGAGCGTGGGAACGATCATCAGCTGCGGGCCAGCGAAGCGTCTAAGCTGCCTCCATTCAATCGTTTCTGGATGTGTGTGTGAAATTCAGTTTACCCAAAGTCGCCACGGCGCCGTTCTGCCCGCCGGAAGTGGCCGGCAGTGTTGCCGTTGATCCGCGCGCATCGTTCTTTAAACGGGTGCTGCGTTTCGCCGGCCCCGGTTTGCTGGTGTCCATCGGCTACATGGACCCAGGCAACTGGGCGACGGCCATCGAGTCCGGTTCTAGGTTCGGTTACAGCCTGTTGTTTGTGGTGTTGCTGGCGAGTCTGGCGGGGATGGTGGTGCAGTGTTTGTGCTCGCGCCTGGGTATCGCCACCGGGCGCGATCTGGCGCAGTTGTCCCGCGAGCGCTACAGCACGCGCACGGCGCGCACTCAGTGGGTGTTGGCAGAAATCTCGATCATCGCCACGGACCTTGCCGAAGTGCTCGGTTGTGCCCTGGCGTTCCATCTGTTGCTCGGCTGTTCGCTGACCGTTGGCATCGCCCTCACCGCGTTTGACACGCTGCTGGTACTGGCCCTGCAAAATCGTGGTTTCCGTCGTCTGGAAGCGATCATGCTGGTTCTGGTGAGCACCATCGGCGTGTGTTTTATAGTCGAATTGCTGCTGATCAAACCTTACTGGCCGGACGTGGCGCGAGGCTTCGTCCCGTCACTTTCGGCGATTGGGGACGCCGCGCCGCTGTACTTGGCCATCGGGATTCTCGGGGCCACGGTGATGCCGCATAACCTGTATCTGCACACGTCAATCGTACAGACCCGATTGATCGGCAAGGACCTGGCCAGCAAGCAGGACGCGGTGAAGCTGGCGCGCATCGACACCATTGGTTCGCTGGCGTTGGCACTTATGGTGAACGCGGCAATTTTGATCCTCGCAGCGGCTGCGTTTCACAAGACCGGGCATACCGATGTGGTGGACATTCAGGATGCCTATCAGCTGCTTGATCCACTGGTCGGCGGGGCGATGGCCAGTGTGTTGTTCGGCGTGGCGTTGCTGGCTTCGGGACAGAGTTCGACCTTTACCGGGACCATCGCCGGACAGGTGATCATGGAGGGTTTCCTGAACCTGCGGATTCCGTGCTGGCAACGACGTTTGATTACCCGTGGGCTGGCGCTGATCCCGGCGTTCATCGGCGTCTGGCTGATGGGCGACGCGGCGATTGGCAAGTTGCTGGTGTTGAGTCAGGTGGTGTTGAGTCTGCAATTGCCGTTTGCGCTGTACCCGTTGATCCGCATGACCAACGATCACAAGTTGATGGGGCCATTGGTGAATCGCTGGCCGACGCGGGTGTTGGCGTGGGGGTTGTTTGTGGTGATCAGCGGGGCGAATAGCTGGTTGATTCTGCAGTTTTTGGGGTGATTGGGCTGGCCTGCTCGCGATGAACGATGACGCGGTCCGGGCTTGTTCACACAACCTGTAGCAGCTGGCGAAGCCTGCGTTCGGCTGCGCAGCAGTCGTAAAATCAGGCAATGCGGTGCATCAGGAATAACGAGTGCTCAGGTTCACGACTGCTGCGCAGCCGAACGCAGGCT
>NZ_AKJS01000162.1 GCF_000282215.1 Pseudomonas sp. GM21 | reverse complement strand
GCCGAGCCTGCGAGGCTGCGTCTGGCTGCGAAGCAGTCGTAAACCCGGAATGCACGGTGTGTCTGCAGGACTGCAGGGGCTGATTTTACGACTGCTGCGCAGCCGGACGCAGCCTCGCGGGCTCGGCAGCTGCTACAAGGGAACTGTGTGGCGAAAGACAGGCATAAAAAAGGGCTCCTCGAAGGAGCCCCTGGGCCGAAGCCCGCCGTCCGGATGGGACGTGCGTGGTTAATTCAGTCAGTCATCAGATTTTTGTGTCGCAGTGTTAGGCCCTGTAATTAATTGCCGACGGCGTGAAGTTCGTTGAGTCTGTGGATTCCCGCAGTGCCGGTCATACCGTCCCAGTTGTCGCCGCGTCCCTCGCGCCAGCCGTTAATCCAGGCTTGGCGTACTGACGGTAGAGTAAATGGGCAAAGCTCACGGGATTTGCCACCAACGCCATATTGATATCCGCGCAAAAATGCTCTTTCCAACGGATCACGCTTAAGTCTTCTCATAGGGTGTTGCCCTCACTTGTTGACTGTATTCATCGCGTAGACCTCAATCGAGGTCTGGCAGAAAAACTCTGCCGTTGGGGCCCGCTGCCGGCGTCGCGAGCCAAGGTGTTGACGTCGTTGCGGCGTCAACCTGTGTTGAGTTCTAACCAATGCGTCACATCGAGGGAATGATCGTTTTGTCATAAGGACGTAACGATAAAGATGCTATGGCGATAAGTAACGCGATGTTTGGTCCTTGGTTCTTGGAAAAGCCCTGTATGATCGGCGCCCCGCAGGATGACGGGGTTAATCCTAAGTGAGAATGACTTCTGTTGGCCGGGAGCATTATTCGACGAAGGGTCGACTTATGACATTTTGTTGCATCAACTTTTTTATCTGCCTGTGCATCTAAGCTCTTCTAACCTGAGCAGCACAGGTGGGACGGCACACCTTCGTGCCACGCGGGCGTTCTTTTAGAAAAGCGCCTGATTGAAAACCGGGCCGGCAATGCGTTGTCGGTTCACTTAGCCAAGGCTCTGAAAATCCAATGTCCGATCAATTCGAAATCTTCCTCACTTGCCCCAAAGGCCTTGAAGGCCTGCTGATCGAGGAAGCCGTCGGGCTTGGCCTTGAAGAAGCACGCGAGCACACCTCTGCCGTGCGTGGCATGGCGACGATGGAAACCGCTTATCGCCTTTGCCTGTGGTCGCGACTGGCGAACCGGGTGTTGCTGGTGCTCAAACGTTTCCCGATGAAGGACGCCGAAGACCTGTACCACGGCGTACTGGACATCGAGTGGCAAGACCACATGCTCAACGCCGGTACCCTGGCCGTCGAGTTCAGCGGCCATGGCTCGGGTATCGACAACACTCACTTTGGCGCTTTGAAAGTCAAAGACGCCATCGTCGACAAGTTGCGCACCCCGCAAGGCGACCGTCCGTCGATCGATAAACTCAATCCGGACCTGCGCATTCACCTGCGTCTGGACCGTGGCGAAGCGATTCTTTCCCTCGACCTGTCCGGCCACAGCCTGCACCAGCGTGGTTATCGCTTGCAGCAAGGCGCGGCACCGCTGAAGGAAAACCTCGCGGCTGCGATCCTGATCCGTTCCGGCTGGCCCCGCATTGCGGCCGAAGGCGGCGCGCTGGCTGACCCGATGTGCGGTGTCGGTACGTTCCTGGTCGAAGCCGCGATGATCGCCGCCGACATGGCGCCGAATCTGCGTCGCGATCAGTGGGGCTTTACCCATTGGCTGGGCCACGTCCCGGCGCTGTGGAAAAAGCTTCACGAAGAAGCCACTGAGCGCTGCGCGGCCGGCCTGGCCAAGCCACCGCTGTGGATTCGGGGTTACGAAGCCGACCCGCGCCTGATTCAGCCGGGTCGCAACAACGTCGAACGTGCCGGCCTGAGTGAGTGGATCAAGATCTACCAGGGCGAAGTCGGCACCTTCGAACCGCGTCCGGACCAGAACCAGAAAGGCCTGGTGATCTGCAACCCCCCATACGGCGAGCGTCTGGGTGACGAGGCGAGCTTGCTCTACCTCTACCAAAATCTCGGCGAGCGTCTGCGTCAGGCCTGCCTGAACTGGGAGGCCGCGGTGTTCACCGGCGCCCCGGACCTGGGCAAGCGCATGGGCATTCGTAGCCACAAGCAGTATTCGTTCTGGAACGGCGCGCTACCGTGCAAGCTGCTGCTGATCAAGGTCACGCCAGATCAGTTCGTCACCGGCGAGCGTCGCACCCCGGAACAGCGTCAGGTGGAGCGTGAGCAGGCGGCCTATGATCAGGCGCCGAGTGAGCCGGAAGAACGCAAGTACAACAAAAACGGCAACCCGATCAAACCGACGCCAGCACCCGCGCCGGTGATCGAGCAACCGCGTTTGAGCGAAGGCGGGCAGATGTTTGCCAATCGCCTGCAGAAAAACCTCAAGGCACTGGGCAAGTGGGTCAAGCGCGAGGGCATCGACTGCTATCGCGTCTACGATGCCGACATGCCGGAATATTCCATGGCCATCGACCTGTATCAGGATTGGGTCCACGTCCAGGAATACGCGGCACCAAAATCCATCGATCCGGAAAAAGCCTCGGCGCGCATGTTTGATGCCCTGGCGGCCATTCCTCAGGCGCTGAACATCGACAAGAGTCGTGTGGTGGTCAAGCGTCGCGAGCGTCAGAGCGGCACCAAGCAGTACGAGCGTCAGGCTGCGCAAGGCAAGTTCGTCGAGGTCAACGAAGGTGGCGTGAAGCTGCTGGTCAACCTGACCGACTACCTCGACACCGGGCTGTTCCTCGACCACCGTCCGATGCGCATGCGCATTCAGAAAGAGGCGGCCGGCAAGCGCTTCCTCAACCTGTATTGCTACACCGCGACGGCCAGTGTTCACGCGGCCAAGGGCGGTGCACGCACCACGACTAGCGTTGACCTGTCGAAAACCTACCTGGACTGGGCGCGTCGTAACCTGTCGCTGAACGGTTTCTCTGACAAGAACCGCCTGGAGCAGGGCGATGTGATGGCCTGGCTCGACGCCTGCCGTGACGAATACGACCTGATCTTCATCGACCCGCCGACGTTCTCCAACTCCAAGCGCATGGAAGGGATCTTCGACGTGCAACGGGATCAGGTGCAGTTGATCGACCTGGCCATGGCGCGTCTGGCGCCCGGTGGCGTGTTGTATTTCTCCAACAACTTCCGCAAGTTCGCCCTTGAGGAAAACCTCACCGAGCGTTATGCGGTTGAAGAAATCACCGCCCAGACCATCGACCCGGATTTCGCCCGTAACGGCAAGATCCACCGTGCCTGGAAAATCACTGCACGTTGACACCTGAACGGGTTGAATCCTCAGAGCCTTGATTTTTAAAGGCTCTTGGGATTCTTTCAGTACTGGTCAAATTAGTGGCTAATAGCTATAACTCTACTCGTGGCCAATGGGCTTTCCCGCACCTGGCGTTTTGAGTTGCGTCTATGTCGTTGCACGCCGTGCGCCCCAGGATCCTGGGCATTATCAGCGAAGATTCGTCGGCCTGGCTCGTCGCGCTGCTGGCATTGCTTATGGGTGGCGTACTTACGGGGTTACTGGCCTGGTCGACGCTCAATGTGTTCCAACATCAACTCAAACAACGCTTTCAACTGCTGGCCAGTGAGCGTTACAGCCGCATCGAAGAGCGTTTCGTAGACCAGGAGCAACGCCTCGACGGCCTGCGCCGGTTCTTCGCCAATTCCAGTTCGGTCTCCCGCGAGGAGTTCGACGGTTTCACCCAGCCGTTATTGCACCGGACTCAAGCCTATGAGTTCGCGACCCGAGTGACGCGTGCCGAGCGCGCAGAATTCGAGCGCAAGGTGCGGGACGAGGGATTCACCCACTTCACCATTCGTGAGCAAGACGGCAACGGTCAACTGCAATTGGCCGGTGAACGCGATGAATACGTGGTGGTGCAGTACAGCCAGACGCAAAGTCGACTGAAATCGCCGATGGGTTACGACTTGCTGGCCGAACCGAAGCGTCGATCAGCACTTGAGCGGGCGGACAGACTGGGCACTATGGCGGTGTCGCAGCCGATGCATCTGGTCAGTATCGACCCGGCCTATGCGCGTGGCGTGCTGTTGGTGGCTCCGGTGATGCTGCGCAATATGCCAGGCGCCGCGGGGGCAAAACCCTACGGATATGTCATGGCAGTGATCAGCATGCGCCAGTTGCTGGCAGATGGATTGCCGGATTCCATGCACGACTATCTTTCGGTGCGCATTCTCGATTTATCGGTGGACGAACGGCAGGAAGCGCTTTTTGAATCCTTCAACGCACCGGCTGCCAGTGAGTTGTCCGCGAGCCGGCTGCTGCGACTGGCCGATCACGATTATCAAGTCGATATCACGCCGAGCGAAGTCTTTCTAAAAGCCCACCATTCCTCGGTGAAGCCCCTGATGGTGCTGGGCGGTTTGCTCAGTCTGCTGCTCAGCGTGTTGTTGTACGTGTTGGTCAGTCAGCGTCAGCGCGCGCTGAAAATGGTGGAGCAACGAACCGGGGAATTACGTGCCCGCGAACAGGAGTTACGGGGCACTCATGGCCAGCTGCGTGCTGTGCTGAATGCGGCCACTCAGGTGGCGATCATCGCCACCGACCTGCGTGGGATCATCAATACGTTCAATGCCGGTGCCGAGCAGATGTTGGGTTATGCCAGCGCCGAGGTCGTGGGGCACCTGACCCTGGAAAACCTGCACTTGCACCGGGAGCTGGAGGTGCGGGCGGCGGAGTTGAGTGGGCGGTATGGCAAGCCGATTCCGACCAGTCAGGCGATGTTGGTCAAAGGGGGCGAAGAGGGCGGGCAAGAGGCGCGGGAGTGGACGCTGGTGCGCCGCAATGGCAGCCATTTGGCGGTGAACATGCTCGCAACCCCGGTGCTCGACGAACAAGGTCTGTGGGTCGGTCACCTGGCAGTATGCATCGACATTACCGAAAGCAAGCGCGTCCATGAGGCGCTGGCGGCGCGGGACCTGTTGTTGAAAAAACTCAGCGCCAATGTGCCCGGTGGCATCTATCAATTCATGATGGAATTCGATGGTCGCTTCCGTGTGATTTATGTCAGTGACGGTATTCGAGAGATCTACGAACTCGAACCGGATGTGCTGCTGTTCGATGCCGAATCGATCTTCACGCGCATTCACCCACAGGACTCGACGCGGGTCCGTGACTCGATCCTGGCGTCTGCGGACACCCTTAGCCCGTGGCGCGAGGAATATCGCGTGCAGTTGCCCATACGCGGCCTGCGCTGGGTTCGTGGTGAGGCAACCCCGGAAGAGCTGCCCGGTGGCGGCGTGCTCTGGCATGGCTACATTTCCGATATCTCCGACCTGAAACGCGTGGAAGAAGAGTTGCGCGCGCTGTCGATCACCGACTCATTGACCGGGATCCACAACCGCCGCTATTTCCAGGAGCGCCTGACTACCGAAATGATCCGAGTCCAGCGTGGAGGGGGCGAGTTGTCGGTCATCATGCTCGACATCGACCACTTCAAACGCATCAACGACCAGCATGGCCACGCTGTGGGGGATCGGGTGTTACAGGCCGTGTGCGAGCGTATCGGTCAGCGGCTGCGGCGCACGGATGTGTTCTGTCGCCTCGGGGGCGAAGAATTCATGGTGCTCTGCCCGGACACCGACAGTGAGCAGGCTCAAGTGCTGGCCTTGCAGTTGTGGCAAGCGCTGCGCGGTTCGCCGATCGACAGCGTCGGGTTCGTCACGGCGAGTTTCGGGATCGCCAGTTGGCGCGTCGGGGAGGGCGCGGATGCGCTGTTGCTGCGCGCGGACTCCGGGGTCTATGCGGCTAAGCTGGCTGGGCGGGATCGGGTTGAGGCGCAGACAAGCTAACACCAGATACGCTCCCCCATGATCGTTCCCACGCTCTGCGTGGGAATGCCTCAACGGACGCTCTGCGTCCGCTCTTGAATGAGACGCGGAGCGTCCCTGGCTGCATTCCCACGCTGAGCGTGGGAACGATCATCTTAGGTGTTCTTTAGGTCGGGTTATAGCACCGAAGCCGTTTCCGGCAGTTTCGGCTGGCGATACAAGTCCAGCAGCACCTGATCCAGTACCGACGACGCGCCAAACGGTGCCTTGTCGTTGAGGATTGCCACCACTGCCCAGGTGTTGCCATTGACGTCGCGGCTGAAGCCGGAGATCGCTCGCACGGTGTTCAGGGTGCCGGTCTTGACGTGGGCTTCGCCGCGCATTGCGGTGGTTTTCAGGCGTTTGCGCATGGTGCCGTCGGTGCCGGCAATGGGCATCGAGCTGATGAATTCGGCAGCATACGGGCTGTGCCATGCTGCTTGCAGCATGGCCGCCATTTCACGGGCGCTGACGCGTTCGGCGCGGGACAGGCCGGAACCGTTCTCCATCACCAGGTGCGGTGCCGTGATGCCTTTCTTCGCCAGCCACTGACGCACCACGCGCTGCGCGGCTTTGGCGTCGTCACCGTCGGCATCGGTGCGAAACTTCTGCCCCAGGCTCAGGAACAGCTGCTGAGCCATCGTGTTGTTACTGAATTTGTTGATGTCGCGGATGATTTCCGCCAGGTCCGGTGAATAAGCCCGGGCCAGCAATTTGGCGCCGCTTGGGGTAGGCGCCAGCACATCCTTGCCCTGAATGCTGCCGCCCAGTTCTTTCCAGATAGCGCGTACGGCGCCGGCGGTGTAGGTCGCGTGGTCGAGCAGCGACAGGTACGTCTGGGAACTGCAACCATCGCCCAACTGGCCACCCACCGTCACGGTCATGCTGCCATCGGGCTGGGTCACCGGGTTGTAACGTACGCCACCGGTGCATTGCTTGGAGTTGACGGCTTTGACCTGGTTTTCGATGCGGATGCTGGCAATCGGCGGCTCCACCGACACCAGCACACGGCCGTTGTCGTTGCGCGCCACGAAGCGCAGGGCCTTGAGGTTGACCAACAGCGAGTCGGGTTTGACCAGGAACGGTTTGTTTTCGTCATTGCCGTCATCATTGAACTCGGGCAATTGCGGTTGGGTGAAGAAATTACGGTCCAGCACCAGATCGCCGGTGATTTGCGTCACCCCGTTGGCGCGCAGGTCGCGCATCAGCAGCCAGAGTTTTTCCATGTTCAGCTTCGGATCGCCGCCACCCTTGAGATACAGGTTGCCGTTGAGGATGCCACCGCTGAGAGTGCCGTCGGTGTAGAACTCGGTTTTCCACTGATGGTTCGGGCCGAGCATTTCCAGCGCGGCATAGGTGGTGACCAGTTTCATGGTCGAGGCCGGGTTGACCGAAACGTCAGCGTTGAAAACGGTCGGGGTGCCAGGGCCAGTGAGCGGGATCATCACCAGCGACAGGGCGCTGTCCTGCAATTTGCTGGCCTTGAGGGCTTTTTCGACGTTAGGCGAAAGCGCGGTGTTGATCGGAGCAGCGGAGACGGAAAGGGCCAGAGGAAGAATGAAACTGGCCAGCAACAATGGACGCAAAGACTTGATCATGTGCAATAAAACCCTACGGGCGAGGGGAAAAAAACGAGGGCATGGCGATAAAATCCCTCAGTGGTCATGAAAGTGTCGGCATTATGCCCCAAGGCTTGAAGTCGTGTGCCGTGCCATACCCCTCTAATCCGCTCTTTTTTTACCGACGGTCAGCGATGCACCCCAGAGAGTCGGGCAATTAGTGGCTTAAACTGCTAAAGTGCCGCCCGTTATTACTTTTGAGGATTGTTCCAATGGCGACTAACCGTTCCCAGCGTCTGCGCAAAAAACTGTGCGTCGATGAATTTCAAGTTTTGCTGATTAGCACAAAATAATCAGAAATTTGTCAAAAATCTGATCCTCCTTTACGCCCTTCATTTCTAGTAGTCTCCCCCCTTCTCAGCTTCATTTTCTACTTCCCCAGAAACAAATGTTCCTTCCTATCCCCCACGGTAAAGCTGCGGTAGAAGTCGCACCTGATTACTCAATGACACGTCTCCAAGCTGCCCGCTCCTCATAGCGAATCGCATCGACTTGTCCACAAATGAAGGTCTCACCCGTCTGCCTCCACTACATTGGGAACATGCAAGTCGGGAGTTGAAGGTGATAGATACGAAAGCGGGTGTCGATTACTTGTCACCAAGCAATGGCGATGACGGGAAATTTAGTCGCGGCCTGAACCTTCGTGCTGGAGCTTTGCGTTATTGGTTTCGCAATGTGCTAATCGTTGGCGGCGAGCGGCGAGCGGCGAGCTGCGAGAGCGAAGTGTGACGAGTACCAGCGGATTGGCGTATGAAATTTGCCACTTCGATCACAAGCTGCGATATCGAGTGGTCATGGCAACGACATCCAACTCAAGAGCACTGAATACGAAGGCGCAGCGAGTAAAGCGAGGGGGAGATATGGCAGGGGCTCATTTAACAAAGGGGTTGTCTCGAGCTAGAAATAAAAAGGGCCATCACGATGGATGGCCCTTTGAACATCAAGCTACCGGATTGATCGGCTTTTCCGGGTACCAGACGTCCAGCAGCGGGCTGACTTCAACGCCGGTCAGCTCGGTGCGGCCTTTGAGCCAGGCTTCAACAGCAGCACGCTGCTCTTCGGATACCGAGCCACGCTTCTGCAGGCAAACCAGGCCGAAGTCGTCGCCGCCAACATAGCCCAGTCCATTAGCTTCCATAGCTTCTTTCAGGAATGCGTCGAGGAATGCGTCGATTGCTTTGTCAGCCAGATCTTCCTTGAAATCCAGGTTCAATTCGAAGCCCAATTCCTGGAACTCGTCTACACAAAGCTTTTTGCGCAGACGCTGGGAGCGATTAGTGGCCATGAAACAATCCTCTTAAGTAATAACGCGGCGCATCTTATCAGCTAAGCGACATCTTTGCCTGATTGAGTGATGCGTTCGTGACGCGGGCGTATTCTCTACTTTACGTTGTTCATCGTCGTTTGTTTCAAAAGGTAAAGCCTTCTGCCTCCTGAACAACATCTCCTCACCACGCCAGGTGGCCGGGATGGATTGCATCGCCATCGGGCTTTCGCCGGAGAGCTCGGCATTAACTTTACAAAGCCAACATCTGGCCTTCTCTTCGTTTCTGAAAAGCGCCTCGGCCATGGCAGTGATGTGGGTGAGGCGAAACAGGCAATCACTTACGTCCACACTCAGCCGTTGGCCCTTCCTTAGCCGCTTAGCGAGTGTCTTGTGCGGAATGATCTGAGCACACTCGTCGAGACTTATCCGGCCCACGTTGCACCAAAGTTTTGAGGGTGCTGATCGGGAAGCCCGACTCGATCAGCTAGTGGAAGCCCTGATCTGAGGCGTCCGTGGGAGTATCGAGGAGCGCTTGCAGCTGGATTCGGTAGACATGGTAGATACTCGCGGTCATAACTTTGGCAGACTTAGGGTGCATTTTTCGGCATCTGCCTTCCTGCATCCAAAAATTCATTCCACGTGTGAAGGTGATTCCTTGCGAGCATACACCCTACCCAAGTCCATTTATTTGTTGTCCACTTGCCGTTTTAACGGATTTGTCACTTCAGGCTCTCAAGCTCTTTCTTAACCTTGGCTAAAAGCTGATTCGAGTCTTCTGGCCCCATATTGCTATATACCGCCGCAAGAAGAGTAAGGGGGTGAATCCCTAGATTTTTTGCGATAGCAGCCATTTTGGGTAAGGTCGGAGTTTTCTGACCATTTTCGAGCTCGCTGATATATCCCTGATTCATGCCAACAGCAATTTGTGGAAGCCCTTTGGCTCTACGAATAGATTTGACGGTAACCCCGAAGGATTCTTTGAGATCCATTTGCTGATCCGCAAAAGGCACGATAAAGCCTTGCTGCGGAACAAAGAGCTATACGCTATAGCGATATTTGCGTTTTTCTCCTGCTAAATAGCTTGTTTTGGGTGCGGATCATTGCTCAGCGTCCCGATAAGGGAGCAAACATTTTAGGATACCTGTCGTCATCCGATACGTCGGAAGCCACCGGTGAATGCGGCATGAGATGGCGAGCGCAGAACAGAACGCGGGAATGCTTTCTTTTTCTAAGGTCTAGTTCGCCAAGCTTGTAGGAGGCAACCGATGTTCGATACAAAACCGCGCTTTGGTCGCTTTCTACCCCGGTGAAAGCAACAATGCTTTTCAGCTCCTCTAATGTCCAGGCGCTACGTCCGCTAATAGAAGGGGGACACATCATATGAACGTGCCTGACCACAACGTCCTTAGCCGTTAAAAGATAGTGCCTCAGCTCATACGCACACTCGACCACTGCTGCACGACTCCGCTGCCCCGTTCTCATGGAAGTGATGGTAACAATGAAACAAAGCCCCTCAATTTCGCAGTGAGTCCAAGTTCGTACCTCTCTCTGCTTAGGGTCGAAAAGGAATATCACTGAGCGCTCCGATGTAACGGCCCGATAGGGCCCTTATTGCTGACGTGAAAAAACTATATGCTATAGCAATATTTAGGGAGGCGCATTCCCTTTGGTCGTTGTAGATCTAGGTTTGGGACGAGGCGGGAGCCTTTGCCTTCACACGATGCACCGAGACCAGGGAGATGTGACGCTTATATTCCCCAGACGAGGCCTTGATGAACATTAGGCTGGCGTGATGCACATAGCGCCATGCGCTAAGTGGAGGCTAATGCATCGCGGGGCGATCTGCGGGGCGGCACCGCAACCGAGAGTATCAATGCGCGAGGGACGATAGCGTACTGCGCTACTGGCCACGTAATTACACCTGTACGTCACAACCATAGATCCGCCGGGTGAGCAAATTCTCAGGTTTGAGAATAGAAGATTCTCAAACCTGAGCGTATTTTTTGCCCGCTGGCCTTGATGTACGGTACGCCGAGGAGGAGAGGGGAGATTCACGAAAAACCCGCGCCGATTTCGGCGCTAGACTCAATGGGCCGTCTTGGTTTATCGGCCTAGGGCGTTATGGGTTTCCACTGGCGCTCAATAGGGCAGTTCCGATTAGACCGGCGTTAGCTCATATTCCATTGGATGGGAAATCATTGGGAGGACGTTTGATGGGCACTTCACCTGCGACTCGACGTCCGGAAAAAAAGAAAGCTGTGTCCCGAGAGGAGGGCATCGCTGCCTTTTGGCGATTCAGTTCCGATCAAGAGTCGCTGACGGATTCGGAGAGGTTGCGCCAAATAAAACTAGGGTTTCCCGCTGACCTCATCCAGGTTTTTCGCTTGGCCTTTGACCTTCAAGACCGCCACCTGGAAACGCTGCTCAATGCATCAACTTCTGCGCTTGAACGACGGCGGCGAGAGCACAAGAACCTCGATCATGTGGCCTCCGAGCGTTTGGACAGAATTGCTAAGTCAGTCACTTGGCCGAGAAGATATTCGAGACACCAATGACGGCCACACACTGGATGTCGACGCCGAATAAAGCGTTCGGTGGGACTGCACCGATCATGCTCTGCGAAACTGAGATAGGGGCCAAACAAGTTCGCCGTGTCCTTCAGTCCCTTGAGTGGGGCGGTTCAGCCTGATGAGGGTATGGCGAAGTGCACCCTGTTAGGGAAAGGAATCTTTCCACTAAACGCATAAAACAACCGCAAGGACAGTAATTGTTTACTTAAGCCTAAAGTTGGTCATGCGATACATTCATACCACCGCACCCTTTGGAGAGCTGCGTCGTTAGAGGTTTGGGTGTTGAGACTGAAATCGAGTACCGCGATGAAAGGGAAACGCAAAAGCACAACGACGAAGTGGGAGATGGCGGAGCAGTTGAAGGCTGAGGCTCGGGGCGTTTTAAAGACGCGCTCTGCCCGAGCCAGTCGATTCTTGGACGCCGCGGTTTTGGCCGCGGGCGTGCTGGAGCCCATTGGCGCACTGGCGGGTAAGCGGTCTTCCATTTTGACGGAGCACGCCTGACGTGACGTGTCGGCCAATCCGCTTTCACCGCCTTGGTGAAATACCGGATGCGGCACGGCAGGCCTAACTGTGGAGACGACTAATGTTGGCGGATGTGCTGCGCGAGAGTGTTTACCGTGCCTATCGAGCCCGGCTGGGGGTGTTGCTCCCCATTCCCATCGACGCTTCAGATCAGGCCATCCACGCGCTGATCGAGGCGGGTTTCTTGGCCGCTAACGTCAAGCTGCTTTGTGATCGGGGCACACTCAGTGTTGACGGGCGCGAGCAGATCATTCCATTGAAGAGCCTCAAAAAGCGATTGGCA
>NZ_AKJS01000161.1 GCF_000282215.1 Pseudomonas sp. GM21 | reverse complement strand
TCGTTCTTTAAAAATTTGGGTATGTGATAGAAAGATAGACTGAACGTTACTTTCACTGGTAACGGATCAGGCTAAGGTAAAATTTGTGAGTTGCTCTTTGAGCAAGAATCGAATTTTCGGCGAATGTCGTCTTCACAGTATAACCAGATTGCTTGGGGTTATATGGTCAAGTGAAGAAGCGCATACGGTGGATGCCTTGGCAGTCAGAGGCGATGAAAGACGTGGTAGCCTGCGAAAAGCTTCGGGGAGTCGGCAAACAGACTTTGATCCGGAGATGTCTGAATGGGGGAACCCAGCCATCATAAGATGGTTATCTTAAGCTGAATACATAGGCTTAAGAGGCGAACCAGGGGAACTGAAACATCTAAGTACCCTGAGGAAAAGAAATCAACCGAGATTCCCTTAGTAGTGGCGAGCGAACGGGGACTAGCCCTTAAGTGGCTTTGAGATTAGCGGAACGCTCTGGAAAGTGCGGCCATAGTGGGTGATAGCCCTGTACGCGAAAATCTCTTGGTCATGAAATCGAGTAGGACGGAGCACGAGAAACTTTGTCTGAATATGGGGGGACCATCCTCCAAGGCTAAATACTACTGACTGACCGATAGTGAACTAGTACCGTGAGGGAAAGGCGAAAAGAACCCCGGAGAGGGGAGTGAAATAGATCCTGAAACCGTATGCGTACAAGCAGTGGGAGCCTACTTTGTTAGGTGACTGCGTACCTTTTGTATAATGGGTCAGCGACTTATTTTCAGTGGCGAGCTTAACCGAATAGGGGAGGCGTAGCGAAAGCGAGTCTTAATAGGGCGTCTAGTCGCTGGGAATAGACCCGAAACCGGGCGATCTATCCATGGGCAGGTTGAAGGTTGGGTAACACTAACTGGAGGACCGAACCGACTACCGTTGAAAAGTTAGCGGATGACCTGTGGATCGGAGTGAAAGGCTAATCAAGCTCGGAGATAGCTGGTTCTCCTCGAAAGCTATTTAGGTAGCGCCTCATGTATCACTGTAGGGGGTAGAGCACTGTTTCGGCTAGGGGGTCATCCCGACTTACCAAACCGATGCAAACTCCGAATACCTACAAGTGCCGAGCATGGGAGACACACGGCGGGTGCTAACGTCCGTCGTGAAAAGGGAAACAACCCAGACCGTCAGCTAAGGTCCCAAAGTTATGGTTAAGTGGGAAACGATGTGGGAAGGCTTAGACAGCTAGGAGGTTGGCTTAGAAGCAGCCACCCTTTAAAGAAAGCGTAATAGCTCACTAGTCGAGTCGGCCTGCGCGGAAGATGTAACGGGGCTCAAACCATACACCGAAGCTACGGGTATCACTTAGGTGATGCGGTAGAGGAGCGTTCTGTAAGCCTGTGAAGGTGAGTTGAGAAGCTTGCTGGAGGTATCAGAAGTGCGAATGCTGACATGAGTAACGACAATGGGTGTGAAAAACACCCACGCCGAAAGACCAAGGTTTCCTGCGCAACGTTAATCGACGCAGGGTTAGTCGGTCCCTAAGGCGAGGCTGAAAAGCGTAGTCGATGGAAAACAGGTTAATATTCCTGTACTTCTGGTTATTGCGATGGAGGGACGGAGAAGGCTAGGCCAGCTTGGCGTTGGTTGTCCAAGTTTAAGGTGGTAGGCTGGACTCTTAGGTAAATCCGGGGGTCTAAGGCCGAGAGCTGATGACGAGTGTTCTTTTAGAACACGAAGTGGTTGATGCCATGCTTCCAAGAAAAGCTTCTAAGCTTCAGGTAACCAGGAACCGTACCCCAAACCGACACAGGTGGTTGGGTAGAGAATACCAAGGCGCTTGAGAGAACTCGGGTGAAGGAACTAGGCAAAATGGCACCGTAACTTCGGGAGAAGGTGCGCCGGTGAGGGTGAAGCATTTACTGCGTAAGCCCATGCCGGTCGAAGATACCAGGCCGCTGCGACTGTTTATTAAAAACACAGCACTCTGCAAACACGAAAGTGGACGTATAGGGTGTGACGCCTGCCCGGTGCCGGAAGGTTAATTGATGGGGTTAGCTAACGCGAAGCTCTTGATCGAAGCCCCGGTAAACGGCGGCCGTAACTATAACGGTCCTAAGGTAGCGAAATTCCTTGTCGGGTAAGTTCCGACCTGCACGAATGGCGTAACGATGGCGGCGCTGTCTCCACCCGAGACTCAGTGAAATTGAAATCGCTGTGAAGATGCAGTGTATCCGCGGCTAGACGGAAAGACCCCGTGAACCTTTACTATAGCTTTGCACTGGACTTTGAATTTGCTTGTGTAGGATAGGTGGGAGGCTTTGAAGCGTGGACGCCAGTTCGCGTGGAGCCAACCTTGAAATACCACCCTGGCAACTTTGAGGTTCTAACTCAGGTCCGTTATCCGGATCGAGGACAGTGTATGGTGGGTAGTTTGACTGGGGCGGTCTCCTCCTAAAGAGTAACGGAGGAGTACGAAGGTGCGCTCAGACCGGTCGGAAATCGGTCGTAGAGTATAAAGGCAAAAGCGCGCTTGACTGCGAGACAGACACGTCGAGCAGGTACGAAAGTAGGTCTTAGTGATCCGGTGGTTCTGTATGGAAGGGCCATCGCTCAACGGATAAAAGGTACTCCGGGGATAACAGGCTGATACCGCCCAAGAGTTCATATCGACGGCGGTGTTTGGCACCTCGATGTCGGCTCATCACATCCTGGGGCTGAAGCCGGTCCCAAGGGTATGGCTGTTCGCCATTTAAAGTGGTACGCGAGCTGGGTTTAGAACGTCGTGAGACAGTTCGGTCCCTATCTGCCGTGGACGTTTGAGATTTGAGAGGGGCTGCTCCTAGTACGAGAGGACCGGAGTGGACGAACCTCTGGTGTTCCGGTTGTCACGCCAGTGGCATTGCCGGGTAGCTATGTTCGGAATAGATAACCGCTGAAAGCATCTAAGCGGGAAACTAGCCTCAAGATGAGATCTCACTGGGACCTTGAGTCCCCTGAAGGGCCGTCGAAGACTACGACGTTGATAGGTTGGGTGTGTAAGCGCTGTGAGGCGTTGAGCTAACCAATACTAATTGCCCGTGAGGCTTGACCATATAACACCCAAGCAATTTGCTGACCTGAAAAGGCACCAGATTGCGGTGTGTGAAGACGATACAAGTCGAAAGTTCGAATCAAACACACAAATCTATTGCATACCCATTCGCTGGAGCGTGATCTCGCAAGAGACAACGACCTGGCTACCGAATTTCTTGACGACCATAGAGCATTGGAACCACCTGATCCCATCCCGAACTCAGCAGTGAAACGATGCATCGCCGATGGTAGTGTGGGGTTTCCCCATGTGAGAGTAGGTCATCGTCAAGATTAAATTCCGAAACCCCTATCTGCGTATGCAGGTAGGGGTTTTGTTTT
>NZ_AKJS01000160.1 GCF_000282215.1 Pseudomonas sp. GM21 | reverse complement strand
GAACGCAGGCTTCGCCAGCTGCTACAACAATTGCGTTACCGCAGAAATTGCTTAACTGACTGGCATTAGGGCAAGCCCGCTCCCACAGGGATAGTGTGAACACCGCCGATCCACTGTGGGAGCGGGCTTGCCCCGGGCGGCGTTCCGACGAAGAGGCCCGACCAAACTCCACAAACCCTGCGGCCAACTGCAACGGCAACTGCACCCGCAGCTACAACCACAACTGTGGTGCGGCGTTCCGACAAGCTCCCTCGCCACAGGTACTTCGTCAGGACTGCGGATCGACGTTATCCAGCATCCGGTTCACCGCCAGCTCACCCAGCATCACTGAGTGTTGAATCCCCAGCAGGGTGTGGCGCTGGGTGCCGTTCAACTGACCCGCGAAATCGCTCAACATCACACTGGCAGACGCCAACGTCTCACAGGCGTTGACCAGCAGGGTTTCGTTATCGGTGTCGGGTCCGACGAAGTAGATGGTGCTGGGTTTGCGTGGAGTGTCTTTGGGAATAACCGGCTTGAGGTAGTAATCGAGCGCGCGGTCGGCGGCGGTGTTGAGTTTTTTGGACTCGGCGGTTTCGTAGGGGGAAACGTCGTCGGTTTCTGGTGGGTTGGGTGTGATTTTGAACATGGTGAAGCTCCTTATACCTGATGGAGCCACTAGAACCTGTCGCTAAACAAGTAAGGGTGGCGGCTGTACGCAGGTTAGCGAACCGAGAGGTATAAGACCCGGCAGACCCGAGGGTCTCCCGCGCACAGCCGCCATATCGACACTGCAGACGTTCGCCTGCAACAAGACTGAAGTGTTGCGCTTATACCTGGTCGGGTCGCTAAACCCGATCGCTGATTGGCAGCGATGCGGGAACGATAAAGATCAGGGTCTAAGCGCACAAGCCGGCGGATTCTGGCGCAGTCGTAGGCAACGACGCAAGGATGTGTAGCCTGAGAGAGTGTTTGCAGATGTATTTTAAACATCTCTGTTTAATTGCTCATTCAGCTGCCATTGACGAAAAACCGGGCCGGTAAATAAATGCGTCCCCTTTTTCCCGGTGTAAACCATCTCGACTCGGTCGCCGATATGGATGCGGCTGTCCTCGGTCTTGACGAACACCGACAGCGGCTTGCTGCCCAGTTTCTCCAGTTCGATGAGGCTTGAATCGTCACCGGGATAGTCATCGAGATTTTCCAGAAGAATCGGCGCTGGCAAGCGTTTTCCAGCCAGGTCAACGTCAACGATGTGCCGGGCTGACCAGGGCGCGTCGGTATCAGGGCCGTTTCCGACCTGATCGGTAACGGTGAACGAAAATACAAACCGAGGATGGTCTTTGGCAGCCTCCAGGTCCGCTCGTGTGACCGTGAAGCACACCGTCACCGGGGTGTCCGAACCTTGCGCCGGAGCTTGACTTGGGGTCACGGTATGGAAGACGTCATAACCGTTGCAGTTCAGTCGAATGAGGTCGTAAGCCCGGCAATACGGATAACGCACGCATACCTGAACACCGGCCACGGGAAAGTCTGGGCCGACGCCGTTTTTGATCGCATCGGGCAGGAGCAATTCCAGACGGGAATGTTCATGCGGTGGCCCCGGAGTCATGTCCTGATTGCCCGGCCGGATGTCGTTGTACAGGATTTCCAGCGGTGGTTTGGAGGTGCCTTTGTTTTCACTGTTACGAATCACGGTGTACGTCATCAGGTTAACGATTTTCGGATCCAGTCCATGACGTTTCGGAAGATATATCACTGTGTCGGAAGACTCGGTTTCAGTAGACGCCCAGGCATCGTTCAGTACTACTCCATTCACGTATATCCGGATGGTATCGTTCGGCGCCTGACCCAGGTACGCAGTCACCAATACCAATGCGCCCATTGGCGGCAGGTCCATCTAATGGATGGGGGCACCGCAGTGCGCGCCTACCACGGGTATTGTGCTGCCGAGCAACTTGGGCGGAAACAACTGCAGCACGGTGTTATCGGACGAAGTATCAACAGGCGGATGGTTGGATTCGGCGGTCATGCAAACGCTCCTGCATCGGACATGGCTGGCCTGGTTTTCGGCGCAACGGTTGGAGCGATCACACACGGATTGGCAGTGGGCTCGCTACTGTCAAATCTGACAGTAGCGACAAGCGGTCAAGCCCTTGAATGGGGGAAGATCTGGAAAACGTGCTGGCGACCCCCCAGTCGGGCGGGTGCGCCGGTAGAACTAACCCGTTGTGCTTTTCGTGGAAGATCGAAGATATTCAGGCGTGGTCGGCCGGGAAGCCGATCCGGGTTTTCACTTAAGACCGAGTCAATTTCATCGCGAGCAGGCTCGCTCCCACAGGGTGTACACGAACCCGGAGCTGGCTTGCCAGCGAAGGGGCAATAAGAACCAACATAAAAAAATCAAAGTGAACGCACCGCAACAGTGCAACCCCGCCTCCTGACCCGCCCATTTTTGTGACTTACCAGTCCCGTTTTGACCTAACTACAAAAATAAACCTGCCCTTCGTCGGTGCGGTCACCCCTTCGTCACGTGGTTCTTTTACCCTGAAAACCGATTGTCGAACAATTTCACCACTTGACCCGCCCCGCTCTAGGATCTGGCCTAGACTCATTTTGCGAGGTAAAACCGGTTGGTCATCTGGCTGTAAAAAACTCGAAACTTTCGGTCCTGGCCATGGGTCAGGGTAAAGGTAGGGCCAACGCGACTGGTGCATTCCTTGCAACGGCCCTTCCACCCATCCGCTTTACCGCATTGGGCAGTGTTTGCTACCGATGCGTGCGCGTTTGCGCCCGGCCACAGGATTTGGCCACACCGTTTGTGCCGGACCTAAGCATTAGATCAACACCACGGGAGATTCACATGATAAGTGCGGCTTTAGATATTCAGGGGGAGCGTGCTCATCAGCAGGTCGGCGAATCGAGCGTCGTCAATGCACCGAGCACACAGTCGATCAGCGTCCCTGGCACCAAGACGCTGACACCGGCTGCCAGTCAGAATCCGAATCGAAAGAAAGTGTTGTTTGTCACCTCCGAGATTGCCGATCTGGTCAAGACCGGCGGTCTGGGCGACGTTTCCGCCGCGCTGCCACGGGCCATGTCACACCTGCACGATGTGCGGGTCCTCATCCCCGGTTACCCGCAAGTGCTGCACAGCGAAAACCCGATCCACATCATTGGTGAACTGGGTGGGCACGCCGCACTGCCGCCCTGCAAGATCGGGCGCATGGACATGCCGGACGGTCTGGTTATTTATGTGTTGATCTGCCCTGAACTCTACGAGCGCGAAGGTTCGCCTTACGGCGCCAACAATGGCCGCGACTGGCCAGACAACCACATTCGTTTCGCCCGCCTGGGTCTCGCCGCCGCGGATATCGCCGCTAATCTCGCACAAATTCACTGGTGCCCGGATCTGGTGCACGCCCATGACTGGCCCGCGGGCCTGGCGCCTGCCTACATGCACTGGCGTGGACAGCGCACCCCGACCCTGTTCACCATCCATAACCTGGCCTACCAGGGCGTGACCAGCCTCGGCTCGTGCCCCGAGCTGGGGATTCCTACGCACGCGCTGCAACAGGAAGGCATGGAGTTCTACGGCAAGATGTCGTTTCTCAAGGCCGGCATGGCCTATTCGAGCCACATCACCACCGTCAGCGCCACCTACGCCCAGGAAATCACCACGCCAGCCTTCGGCTGTGGCCTCGACGGCTTTCTCGCCGCCAAGACCCAGCAAGGTCTGCTCAGCGGCATTCCCAACGGCATCGATGAAAGCTGGGACGCGGCCACGGATTCGCACCTGTTCTGCCCCTTCAGCATCGGTGACTGGGACGGTAAAGCCGTCAACGCCGCGCATGTACGCGAGCTGTTCGGCCTAGCTGATTCAGAAGGTCCGCTGTTTGCCGTGGTTTCACGTCTGGTCTATCAAAAGGGCCTGGACCTGACCGAAGCGGTCTCCGAATACATCGTCAAATCCGGCGGTCAGATTGCAATCATTGGCCGTGGCGAGCCAGAAGAAGAACAAGCCATGCGTGAACTGGCCCTGCGTTTTCCAGGGCAGATCGGCGTGCGCATCGGCTTCAACGAAACCGACGCCCGACGCATGTTCGCCGGTAGCGATTTCCTGCTGATGCCGTCTCGTTATGAACCCTGCGGCCTGAGCCAGATGTACGCCCAGCGCTTCGGTTCGCTCCCAGTGGCACGCAATACCGGTGGCCTGGCCGACACCATTGAAAACGGCGTGACCGGTTTCCTCTTCGATGAATCCACCGTCGAGAGCTACCAGGAAGCACTGAGCCGGGCGTTCAAGGTGTTCGCCTTCCCCGACCTGCTCCATGCCATGCGGTGTCGGGCCATGGCCGCACCGTTCAACTGGTGCAAGGCGGTGGAACCCTACGCCGAACTCTATGAACAGCTTGTGGCCAAGGCCCTGGGTAAATCGGGCCGACAGTAAGAGGTTTTCAACGATGCCGTTACGGACCCTTGAGACCTGGCCCCACGGCGCAATCATGCTGGACGCAGAGCACACGCGTTTTGCCTTGTGGGCGCCTGATGCGTTTTACGTCAGTGTCGAACTGGAAAATGGACAATCCTTGCCGTTGCTGCCTCAGGCAGATGGCTGGTTCGTGATCAAGACCCGCTGCCCGGCGGGCACCCGTTACCGCTACAACATCGATGGCAAGCTGGAGGTGCCTGACCCGGCCTCCCGCGCGCAAGCCGGCGATATCGGCAGTCACAGTGTGGTGGTCGATCCGCTAGCCTTTCGATGGCAACACAACACCTGGCACGGTCGGCCATGGAACGAGGCGATCATCTACGAGCTGCACGTCGGTGTGCTCGGCGGTTTCAGTGCTGTCGAGCAACACCTGTCGCGCCTTGTCGAACTCGGCATCACCGCGATTGAGCTGATGCCGCTGGCGCAATTCCCCGGTGAGCGCAATTGGGGTTACGACGGCGTCTTGCCGTATGCACCCCAGGCTTCCTATGGTTCGCCCGAACAACTCAAACACCTGATCGACACCGCCCATGGCCTGGGCCTGGCGGTGATTCTCGACGTGGTTTACAACCACTTCGGCCCGGATGGCAATTACCTGCACCACTACGCCAAGGGCTTTTTCCGCGAAGACAGACACACGCCGTGGGGCGCGGCCATCGACTTCCGGCAACGCGAGGTGCGGGATTTCTTCATCGACAATGCGTTGATGTGGCTGCTGGAATATCGCTTTGACGGTTTGCGCCTGGACGCGGTGCACGCCATTGAAAGCCCGGACTTCCTTGAAGAATTGGCCCAACGGATCCGCCAGCAAACCGAACCCGCACGCCATGTGTGGCTGATGGTGGAAAACGAACACAATGAAGCCAAGTTGCTGCAACAAGGCTTCGATGCGCAGTGGAACGATGATGGTCACAACGCCCTGCATGTGTTGCTGACTGGCGAAACCGACGCCTACTACGCCGATTACGCCGAACAGCCCACCGAACAACTCGCTCGCTGCCTGAGCCAGGGTTTTGTGTTTCAGGGCCATATCACTCGCCACGGCACACCGCGAGGTGAGCCCAGTGGTCATTTGCCGCCGACAGCGTTCGTGCTGTTTCTGCAAAACCATGACCAGATCGGCAACCGCGCACTGGGCGAACGCCTGCATCAACTGACCCACCCTGATGCGCTCTATGCGGCCACCGCATTACTGCTGATGTCGCCGATGATCCCGCTGATGTTCATGGGGGACGAATTCGCCGCGCAGGCTCCGTTTCTGTTTTTCACCAGCCACCACGGTGAACTCGCAGAATTGGTGCGCGAAGGTCGACGCAACGAGTTCGCGGCGTTCAGTGCCTTCGCCGATCCGCACAAGCGTGAACGGATTCCCGACCCGAATGCACCTCAGACCTTTGAAGCGTCGCAACCGAAGCGCAGCGCCAGCGCACTGCCGGCCATTCATGATCTGTATCGCCGCCTGTTACAGCTGCGCCACGAGCACCTCATCCCGCGTCTGCCCGGCACCCAGGCACTGGGCGCGGATGTGCTCGGGCACGGCGCGCTGAGCGCACGCTGGCGGTTGGGCGATGGCAGCGAACTGCGCATTGACCTGAACCTCAGCGACGTGCCCGTGGTCCACACCCCTGAGGCCGACACCCGCGTGCTGTTCGAACACCCGCCCCACTCAGCCGGCCTGTTGCGTCAGGGCAAACTTGCCCCGTATTGCGCGCTAGTCAGCCTCACCGCTGCAGCCCCTTTGCTACCCCCGCATGGAGAGCGCCCATGAGCGATGCGCAACTTGAAATACTGGCCAGCCGCGCAGGCTTGGCCGTCGACTGGATCGACGCCAATGGTCGCGCACAGAAAGTCGGCCCCTCGGTGTTACGCGCCGTGCTCACGGGCCTCGGCCACCCGGCCGGCAGTGCCCAGGAAATCGACGCGAGCCTGCTGGAGCTGCAAGCCGTCCAGCAGACTCACCGCCTGCCGCCGCTGATGACGGTCGACTTCGGTGCCGGTCTCGATCTGGCACGTTACTTCGAGCCCGAAACCCCTTGCGACATTCATCTCGAAGACGGCTCGCGGATCTACCTGAAGCTCGATGCCCAGGCGGTGCTGCCCGGGCTGATTCCGGTCGGCTACCAGCACGTCAGCATCAATGGCCAATCCTTCACCCTCGCGGTGGCGCCCGAGCGCTGCTACAGCGTGGGCGACGCCGTGGACAATCCGATTCCGCGTACTTGGGGCCTGAGCGTGCAGCTGTACGCTCTGCGACGTACCGGTGATGGTGGTTTCGGCGATACCCAGGCACTGGAAGACCTCGCGCGGGTGGCAGGCGAACGCGGCGCCGAAGCGCTGGCGATCAGTCCGTTGCACGCGATGTTTGGCAGCGATACGCAGCGCTACAGTCCTTACTCGCCCTCCAGCCGTTTGTTTCTCAACAGCCTGTACGCCGCGCCCGGCGCCATCCTCGGTGAGCGGGCGATGCGCACGGCGATTGACGCCACGGGGCTGGCCGCCGAACTGCAACAACTCGAAGAACGCCCGCTGATCGACTGGCCCGTGGCCGCGCACGCCAAACATCGCATTTTGCTGTCGTTGTACGAAGGCTTTGTCCAGGGCGAACACCCCTTGCACGAAGACTTCAGCAGCTTCCGCCATGCCTCGGGCGAAGCGCTGGAAAACCACTGCCGCTTCGAAGCCCTGCAGGAAGCCCGCGCCGCCCGGGGTGAAAGCCTCGACTGGCGCGAATGGCCCGAACAATGGCGCGACCCGCGCAGCGTCGCCCTGGCCGAATTCGCAGAAGAGAACGCTACACGCATCGGCTTTTTCGCCTTCTGCCAATGGTTGATCACCCGCTGCCTGGAGCGTGCGCAAACCGCCGCCCGCAGCGCCGGCATGAGCATCGGGCTGATCGCCGACCTCGCCGTCGGTGCCGACGGTGGCGGCAGTCAGGCCTGGAGCCGTCAGGACGAACTACTCGCCTCGCTGACGGTGGGTGCGCCGCCGGACATTCTCAACCGCACCGGCCAGGGCTGGGGCATTTCCGCGTTTTCGCCTGAAGGTCTGGTGCGCAACGGGTTTCGCGCGTTTATCGAAATGCTCCGCGCCAATTTCGCCCACGCCGGCGGCCTGCGGATCGACCACATCATGGGCCTGCAACGGCTGTGGGTGATTCCCAATGGCGCGTCTCCCCGGGATGGCGCCTACCTTTACTACCCGGTCGACGACTTGCTGCGTTTGCTGTCGCTCGAATCCCATCGGCATCAAGCGATAGTGCTCGGCGAAGACCTCGGTACCGTGCCTGATGGCCTGCGCGAAAAGCTCATCGCTCGTTCGATCCTCGGCATGCGTGTGCTGCTGTTTGAACAGGACAACGCCCACTTCAAGCCCATCCTAGACTGGCCAGACAACGCGCTGGCAACCACCAGCACCCATGACTTGCCGACGCTCAATGGCTGGTGGCATGGGCGCGACATCGACTGGAACGCCCGGCTCAGCCTGATAGACGCCAGCGGCGAAATCGAGTGGCGCCAACACCGCGAGCGCGAACGTGAAGGCCTGCGCCGGGTGTTGAGCGAAGACCCGCAGAACTTTCGCGAGGAGTCCCACGAAACCGATCAAGTGCTCGACGCCAGCATCCGGTTCCTCGGGCATACCCGCGCGCCCCTGGTCTTGCTGCCACTGGAAGATGCCTTGGGCATCGAACAGCAGGCCAACCTGCCCGGCACCATCGACACCCACCCCAACTGGTCACGACGCCTGCCCGGTGACAGCGAAGCCCTGCTCGATGACCCGGACGCGGCCCGACGCCTGGAACTGCTCGCCTGCGCGCGGCTTCAGGCGGGCGAGCGTGACCAATGACGGCGCCGTTTATTCAACCGCTGCGGGCGACCCTGCGGCTGCAATTTCATAAAGGCTTCACGCTGGATCAAGCAGTGCCATTGGTGCCGTATTTTGCCCGTCTGGGCATCAGCCACGTTTATGCCTCGCCGCTGCTGGCCGCCCGCGCCGGGTCCATGCATGGCTACGACGTGGTGGACCCGACCACGGTCAACCCCGAACTGGGTGGCGAAGCCGCGCTGCGACGTTTGGTCAGCGCCCTGCGCGAGCAGCGGATGGGGTTGATCCTCGACATCGTGTCCAACCACATGGCCGTCGGTGGTGCTGATAATCCCTGGTGGCTGGACTTGCTGGAATGGGGGCGATTGAGCCCGTTCGGCGAGTTTTTTGACATTCAGTGGCACTCGCCGGACCCCTTGATGGAAGGTCAGTTATTGCTGCCATTCCTGGGCAGCGACTACGGCATCGCCTTGCAGGACGGTACCCTGCCCTTGCGCTTCGATGCGCAGGGCGGCAGCTTTTACGTGCAGCATTACGATCACCGCTTCCCGATCTGCCCGATGAATTATGGCGAACTGCTGCCCACCGGTGGTGAACCGCTGAAATCGCTGGCGGAACGCTTCACGACCCTGAGCTACCAGACTGACGCCCACAGTCTGGCGCTGCCGCTGAAAGCCGAACTGCACGAACTGGCCAGCGATCCCGTGATACACCAGTCCATCGAGCAGCATCTGGGCACTTATGACTCGCTCACCCTCGACGGTTTCCAACGCTTGCATAATCTGCTTGAACGCCAGAGTTACCGGCTGGCGAGTTGGCGCACGGCAGCGGATGACATCAACTGGCGGCGCTTTTTCGATGTCAACGAACTGGGCGGTTTGCGCGTCGAACGACCGGCCGTGTTCGAGGCCACCCACGCGAAAATCTTCGAACTGGTCGAGCAAGGGCTGGTGGACGGTTTGCGCATCGATCATATCGACGGCCTCGCCGATCCCCGTGGCTACTGCCGCAAATTGCGACGCCGGGTCGATAGCCTGTCACCGGACCGACACCTGCCGATCTACGTCGAGAAGATCCTCGGCGAAGGCGAAACCCTGCACCGCGACTGGTCGGTGGATGGCACCACCGGATACGAATTCATGAACCAGGTGTCGCTGCTGCAACACGACCCGCAAGGCGCCCAGACCTTGGGCGAACGTTGGCAGCACTGCAGCGAACGTCCTGCCGATTTCCGCCAGGAAGCGCAATTGGCACGTCAGCAAATCCTCAACGGCTCCTTGGCCGGCGATTTCGAAAGCGTGGCCCAGGCCTTGCTGCAAGTGGCCCGGGACAACCTGATGAGCCGCGACCTGACGCTCGGTGCAATCCGCCGGGCGTTACAGGAATTGATCGTGCACTTCCCCGTTTACCGCACGTACATCAGCCCTCGTGGCCGTTCGACTGAAGACGATGTGTTTTTCCAGCAGGCGCTGGACGGTGCGCGGCAAACACTGAGCGAAGCCGATTGGCCGGTGCTCGACTGTCTGGCCGGCTGGCTCGGCGGCGAGCCCTGGCGCAAACGTCCGGTGGGTCGCCAGCGCAAGATGCTCAAGCATGCCTGCGTGCGCTTTCAGCAACTGACCTCACCGGCCGCCGCCAAAGCGGTTGAAGACACCGCGTTCTATCGCTCGGCGGTGTTGCTGTCGCGCAATGACGTCGGCTTCAGCACCGAACAGTTCAGCGCCCCGCTGTCGGACTTCCATGCCTTCTGTGCCAAACGCCTGGCCGAATTCCCGGACAACCTGCTGGCCACCGCCACCCACGACCACAAACGCGGCGAAGACACCCGTGCCCGTTTGGCCGTATTGAGTGAACGCAGCGCCTGGTACGCCGAGCAAGTCCCGCTCTGGAGAACCCTCGCCGAACCGCTGAGGGACGACGACCACATGCCGACGGCGGGTGATGAGTTAATCCTGTACCAGGCGATTCTCGGCAGTTGGTCGCTGACCCTGCATGGCGACGATCAGCCTGCGCTTGAGGACTACGCCAAACGCCTCTGGCGGTGGCAACAAAAAGCCCTGCGCGAAGCCAAGCTGCAAAGCAGTTGGAGCGCACCGAACGAACCCTATGAACACGCCATGCAGGTGTTTATCGAACGTCTGTTTCTGGCCCCCGAAGGTGAGCCGTTACGCGCAGCCCTCGACCAAGCGGTTCAGGCCATCGCCGCACCCGGCGCCCTCAATGGATTGGCGCAAACCTTGCTGCGCATGACCGTGCCCGGGGTGCCGGACCTCTATCAGGGCAACGACTTCTGGGACTTCAGCCTGGTGGATCCGGACAACCGCCGGCCGGTGGATTACGCCAGTCGTCAACGGGCCCTTCAAGCCACACCAGACGTGCCCGAGCTGTTGGCGAACTGGCGTGACGGGCGCATCAAGCAGACGCTGATCGCCGAGGTACTGAACCTGCGGGCCGAGCATGCCGACCTGTTTTCGCGAGGGTCGTATCAAGCCCTTGAAGTGCTCGGCAGCCAGGCACATCGAGTGCTGGCTTTTGCTCGCTCGCTTGAAGGCAAGCGCGCCATCGTGATCGTGCCGATACGCTGCGCCGATCTGCTGAAAAACAGTGCTGAACCAAGGATGGATGCGCTGCAGTGGGGCGATACGCGGGTCAAATTGCCGTTCGCCGCCTCTGACGAAAATTTGAAGGGACTTTTTTCCAGCGTTGCAGTCACAAAACACAGGGAGCTGAACATCGGCGCCGCGCTGGAGGTTGTCCCGGTCAATCTCTTTATCCAACTCTTTACCCAAGCTTGAGTTCAGTTCAGGAGCATTGCGATGAGTACCGACGATAAACGCGTTCGCGAATTTGCCTATCAGATCTGGGAATCTGAAGGGAAGCCGGAGGGCCAGGAAGCCCGGCACTGGGAAATGGCTCGCAAGTTGGCCGAAGCAGAAGCCCTGGCACCGAAAAAATCAACGAAAGCGACCGCCGCGAAATCTGCGGCCGGCAAGGCCAATGGTGCACTGGACGGGAATGCCAGCGAAACCAAACCCAAGGTCAAAGCCAAGGCCAAGCCTGCTGCGGCGTCGAAAGTGATCCCACCGGGGGAAAAAGCCGTCGAGAAAAAGCCTCGCGCGGCGAAAAAGCCACCGATCACCTGACGTTCTAAACGATAGATATCGATCAATGACGTGGCGAGCCCGCTCGCCACTGGGGCCGCGTTCGTCCTCGAAAAAACCTTGATCCCCACATGCAGGAGCACGTATGACCACGCCAAAAAAAGCCGCGCCAGAACCTCACGCCGAGGCCTCGCGAATTCGTGAAGGCTTGCCCTTCCCGCTGGGCGCAACCTGGGATGGCCTTGGGGTCAACTTCGCCTTGTTTTCCGCCAACGCCACCAAGGTGGAACTGTGCATCTTCGATGACGCCGGCGAGGTGGAACTGGAGCGTATCGAACTGCCGGAGTACACCGACGAGATCTACCACGGCTATTTGCCCGACGCCCATCCAGGCCTGATCTACGGCTATCGCGTCTATGGCCCGTACG
Organism: Pseudomonas sp. GM21; assembly: GCF_000282215.1. GTDB lineage: Bacteria > Pseudomonadota > Gammaproteobacteria > Pseudomonadales > Pseudomonadaceae > Aquipseudomonas. Next base: position 5,310 of record NZ_AKJS01000160.1, on the reverse strand, counting down.
ACCCGGCCAACGGTCATCGCTTCAATCACAACAAACTGCTGATCGACCCCTACGCCAAGCAATTGGTCGGCGAGTTGAAATGGTCGGAAGCACTGTTCGGCTACACCATCGGTCACCCCGATGCCGACCTCAGTTTCGATGAACGCGACAGCGCGCCCTTCGTGCCCAAATGCAAAGTCATCGACCCGGCGCACACCTGGGGCCACGACCATCGCGTCAGCGTGCCGTGGGACAAAACGATCATCTACGAGACCCACGTGCGCGGCATCAGCATGCGTCACCCTTCTGTGCCCGAGAATGTTCGCGGCACGTTCGCCGGGTTAATGGTGGACGACGTGCTGGAACACATCCGCAAACTCGGGGTGTCGTCGGTTGAATTGCTGCCGATCCACGCGTTCGTCAATGACCAGCACTTGTTGCACAAGGGCATGACCAATTATTGGGGCTACAACAGCATCGCGTTCTTTGCCCCGGACCCGCGCTACCTGGCCAGCGGCAAGATCGCCGAGTTCAAGGAAATGGTCGCGCACCTGCACGAAGCCAATCTGGAAGTGATCCTCGACGTGGTCTACAACCACACGGCCGAGGGCAATGAACAAGGACCGACCTTGTCCATGCGCGGCATCGACAACGTCTCGTACTACCGTTTGATGCCCGAGGACAAACGCTTCTACATCAACGATTCCGGGACCGGCAATACCCTGGATTTGAGCCACCCATGTGTGTTGCAAATGGTCACCGATTCCTTGCGCTACTGGGCGTCGGAAATGCACGTCGACGGTTTCCGCTTCGACCTGGCGACCATCCTCGGTCGTTACCACGACGGCTTCGATGAACGTCACAGCTTCCTCGTGGCTTGCCGCCAGGACCCGGTGCTGCGTCAGGTGAAAATGATTGCCGAACCGTGGGACTGCGGTCCCGGCGGTTATCAAGTCGGTAACTTCCCGCCGGGCTGGGTGGAGTGGAACGACAAATTCCGCGACACCGTGCGCGCGTTCTGGAAAGGTGACGACGGCCAACTTGCCGATTTCGCCAGCCGCATGACCGCCTCCGGCGAGATGTTCAACCAGCGTGGCCGACGCCCTTATGCGTCGTTGAATTTCATCACGGCTCACGACGGTTTCACCCTCAACGACCTGGTGTCGTACAACGACAAGCACAACGAAGCCAACGACGAGAACAATCAGGACGGCAGCAACAACAACCTGTCCTGGAACCACGGCGTCGAAGGCCCGACCGACGATCCCGAAATCAACGAGTTGCGCCAGCGACAAATGCGCAACTTCTTCGCCACGCTGCTGCTGTCCCAAGGCACGCCGATGCTGGTGGCCGGCGACGAATTCGCCCGCACTCAGGAAGGCAACAACAACGCCTATTGCCAGGACAGCGAGATCGGTTGGGTCAATTGGGACTTGAGCGAAGACGGCAAGGCCCTGCTCAAGTTCGTCAAACGCCTGATCAAGCTGCGTCTGACTTACCCGATCCTGCGTCGCGGGCGTTTCGTGGTGGGCAATTACAACGAGGACATAGGCGTCAAGGACGTGACCTGGCTCGCGCCGGACGGCACTGAAATGTCCCAGGAGCAATGGGGCGAGGGCCACGGTCGCTGCCTCGGCATCTTGCTCGACGGCCGCGCCCAGGAAACCGGGATCCGCCGCAAGGGCGCGGACGCAACGCTGTTGCTGGTGGTCAACGCGCACCACGACATCGTCAACTTCACCTTGCCGCAAGTGCCCGATGGCGGACACTGGACCTGCATGATCGACACCAATGAACCGTCGATTCGCGGCCAGGAACGCTTCGAATTCGATCACGAATATTCGGTGACCGGCCGATCATTGCTGCTGTTCGAATTGCAGCATGAGGAAGACGAGTGAAATGGACCTTCAGGCGTTTCTCATTCGCCAGCCAGCGGATTACCCCGACACCCTGGCGCTAGGGCGCTGCCTTCGAGCACTGGCGGAGGCCGGGCTGGATCAGCTTCCACTGCCGGGAAGTGGCCGAACACTGGAGCGCTTCCAGCGCCTGGCCGAAGTCGGCGGGCATGATTTGGGCCTGTGCAAACTGTACGAAGGGCACACCGATGCGCTGGCCATCATGGCGCAACTCGGCGGCTCACCCATGCTCGGTAGCACTTGGGGCATGTGGGCTGCCGAACCTGCGAATGCGCGGGTGCGGGTCACTCAGCAAGGGGCTCGGGTTACGCTGGACGGGCGCAAAGCCTGGTGTTCGGGCGCGGCGGTGTTGAGCCATGCGCTGCTCACCACGTGGGATGAACAGGATCGTCAGCAATTGGTTGCGGTGGTCCTGGATCAACCCGGTGTCAGGGTGACGAATCAAGGCTGGCAAGCGGTCGGCATGGGCGCCACTGGCAGCGTTGATGTCCTGTTCGACAGCGCTGAAGCTCAAGTCATTGGCCTTCCCGGCGATTACTTGCAACGACCGGGTTTCTGGCAAGGCGGAATCGGCATTGCCGCCTGCTGGTACGGCGCGGCTCGCAGCCTGGCCGAACGCCTGCGCAGTCACTGCGCGCAGCATGAAGAACCGCATGCCCTCGCCCACCTCGGCGCGGTCGACCGTGCGCTGCACGCTGCGGCGCAGGTGTTGCGTGCCAGCGCCGAGTCCATCGATGGTTCGCCGCAAGACAACGCCCAATTGCTCGCCCGTCGGGCCCGGGCGGTGGTTGAACAGGCCGCCGAACAGGTGATCCTGCACGTCGGCCACGCCCTCGGTGCCGGGCCTTATTGCAGGGATCGGCAGTTCGCTCGACTGATGGCCGACCTGCCGGTGTTCCTGCGCCAAAGCCATGCCGAACGGGATCTCGCCGCGCTCGGCAAACAGGTCATCAACGGGACATGGACATTATGAAAACCAACCCGATCGTGGGCCAGGGCACACCACTGCGCCTGTGGCAAACCTCCCGTCATCTGGCGCAACTGCCGCAGATCGATATCCTCAGTCTTGTGCCCGAAGGCGCGCGCGCGGTGATCATCGCCCCGCACCCGGATGACGAAGTGCTGGGCTGCGGTGGTTTCCTGCAATTGCTTGCAGCGGCAGGCCGGGCGTTGCAACTGATTTCAGTCACAGATGGCAGCGCCAGTCATCCCGGCTCAAAACGCTGGCCCGTGGAGCGTTTGAGCGCCGTGCGGCCACAAGAATCGGTGGAAGCCTTACGCCGGCTCGGTTTGCCGCTGCACCGTTTGAAATGGCTGCGCGGTGGTTTCAGTGATAGCAACGTCGCCGCGCGCGAAACCGAATTGTGCGCGTTCATCGAACATCACCTGCGCCCCACCGATGTGGTGTTTACAACGTGGCGCGAAGACGGTCATTGCGACCATGAAGCCGTGGGGCGAGCCAGCGCCGTTGCCGCGAAGCGCATCGGCGCGACTCTGCATGAACTGCCCGTGTGGACCTGGCATTGGGCAACACCGGAAGACACTATGGTGCCATGGCACCGGGCACGTAAAATCTGCCTGACCCCGCCGCTGATCGCACGCAAACGCCACGCGATCCACGCCTTCGCCAGTCAATTGGAAGGGGATCCGCAGATCGGCTTGCCACCCGTGCTGGCGCCCTATGTGCTGGACCGATTGCTGCAGCCGTTCGAGGTGATTTTTCTATGAGCGTTGAAGATCGCTACTTCGATGGGATGTTTGCCGGCACCGATGATCCGTGGGCGTTTCGTCAACGCTGGTACGAACAGCGAAAACGCGCAATCACCCTCGCCGCCCTGCCGCGCCCGCATTACAGGGCAATCTTTGAGCCCGGCTGCGCCAACGGTGAACTGAGCTTTGAACTGGCCAGCCGCTGCGACCGCCTGCTGTGTTGCGACACCGCCGCCGCAGCCGCTGCGTTGGCGCGCACCCGCCTCGGCCCCTTCGACCACGCCGAAATCCGCCACGCTCGCATGCCTGCCGATTGGCCGCAGGAAAAGTTCGATTTGATCGTGCTCAGCGAAATCGGCTATTACCTCGATGCCGATGACCTGAAACACCTGGTCCAACGGGCCGAACAATCACTCACCGCGGACGGCCAACTGCTGGCCTGCCACTGGCGCCCACCCATTGAAGGCTGTCCGTTGAACGCTCGGCAGGTGCACGACTTGCTCCACGAGCAATTGACGCTGGCGCGCCTGGCCCTTCACCAGGAAGCGGATTTCCTGCTGGAGGTCTGGAGTCGAGAACCTCGCTCTGTCGCGGCACTTGAGGGCCTGCGATGATTGGCATGCTGCACGCGGTGGTTTCAGCGTCTATTTACGGGATTTGGTACCAACTGGTTAAAAAAATGAAAGCGTCACGCGACGAATAGCGATACTTGAGCAATACTCTGTTCGCGACAATCCAAGGTACGGAGCGTTGGACTTTGCTATTAAACAAAACAAGGACGTAGGCCCGATGAAAACCGTCTCCCTCATCGAAAGCAGCCAGCCAGCCCAAATCTGGAACAGCGCGCTGCAACTGGACAACATCCCGGTCATCAACACCCAGTCCCTGATCCCCGCCGGCGCACGCGCCGTGGTGATCTCACCGCATCCCGGCGATGAAGTGGTCAGCTGTGGCGGCCTGCTGCAACTACTCTCCAGCCTCGGTCATCCGCTGCAATTGATCTCGGTCACCGATGGCAGTGCCAGCCAGCCAGGCTCACAACAATGGTCAGAGAAGCGTCTGAGCGTGTTTCGCGGCCAGGAAAGCGTCGAGGCCCTGCGTCGGCTTGGCTTGCCGATGCACAGCCTGAAATGGATTCGCGGTGGCTTCACTGACTTCGCCCTGGCCGAACATGAGACACAACTGACCCAATTCATCTCCCGTTACTTGCGCCCTGGTGATGTGGTGTTCAGCACCTGGCGCGAAGACGGCACGCCCGATCACGATACCGTCGGCCGTGCCAGCGCCCTGGCTGCGAGCAAGGTCGGTGCGGCGTTCCATGAAGTGCCTATCTGGGCCTGGCACTGGCCGGCTCGCGACCAGGGGCTGATGCCCTGGCACCGTGCACGCAAAGTGCGTCTCGACACCTGGACCGTCGCGCGCAAAAGTCACGCCACCCACGCTTACGCCAGCCAGCTCGACGGCGAACCGGCCCTCGGCATCGCCCCCCTGCTGCCCCGGATGATTCTGGACCGCATGCGACAGCCCTATGAAATCGTCTTCATCTGAGGGCATGGCTCTGTAGCAGCTGTCGAGCCTGCGAGGCCGCGTCCGGCCGCGCAGCGGTCGTAAAATCAGGCGACACGGTGTTTCAGGTAAACCGAGTGCACAGGGTTTACGACCGCTGCGCAGCCGGACGCAGCCTCGCAGGCTCGGCAGCTGCTAC
>NZ_AKJS01000159.1 GCF_000282215.1 Pseudomonas sp. GM21 | reverse complement strand
CGAACGCAGCCTCGCAGGCTCGGCAGCTGCTACAAGGGTTGTGTCAGGGCTGAGTTTTTGCAATCAAGCACCAACCGTGCGCCACCGAGTTCGCTGCTGCCCACTTCAAGCGCAAACCCATGCAGGCTGGCAATCGCCGCGACGATCGACAATCCCAACCCAAACCCGCTTTTCTGATGCCCCCCCTCAGCACGATAGAAGCGCTGAAACACCGCCTCGCGCTCGGCTTCTGGGATGCCCGGGCCGGAGTCGAGCACTTCGATTCGCGTAAACCCGCCCTCACTGACCCCACGCAAAATCACCTCGCCCCCCGGCGGCGTGAATTTGATCGAGTTGCTCAACAGATTCGCCACTGCTTCGAACAACAGCGCCCGATCCCCGTTGAGGTCTGGCAACGATGTCGGCAATTGCAGGGTGAAAATCAATTCTCCTTCTTCCGCCAGCGGCAGGTAAAAGTCGTGCAGCTCTTGCAGCAACGGCACCGGGTCCAGTTGCACAAAACCTGACCTGCGCTGGCGATCCTCCAACTCGGAAATCCGCAGCAACCCACGAAAGCGCGCCATCAGGGTGTCTGCTTCACCGAGCACGGAATCCAGTTGCACGGCCAGCGTCGAGCCGTCTTCAGCCTGCTGCTGAATCCGGTACAGCTGCGCCCGCAGGCGCGTCAACGGGGTGCGCAGGTCGTGGGCGATGTTATCGCAGACCCCCTTGACCTCGTGCATCAACCGCTCGATGCGTTCCAGCATGGCGTTGACGATGGCGGCGAGCATGTCCAGTTCATCGCGGCGGTTGGACAAGGGCAGGCGCCGGGTCAAATCTCCGGCGACGATGGCTTCGGCGCTGGCCTGGATCGCGCGGATACGGCGCAGCGGTCGGCGCCGCAACACGTGCCACCCGACAATGCCAGGAATGATCGTCAGCGTGACACCCCAGAGCAACGCATGCAGGATGATCCGGGTGACGGCAAACAACGAACCGTTGTCACGCACCAGCACCAGCCAGCGACCGTCCCGGGTCTGGGTCGCGACCGCGTCGCAGCTGTCGGCGGGCAGGGTCGGGTCGTCGGAGTCGGCGCAGTCGGTGAGCATGTGGATTTTGCCGTCCAGCGGCAGGCCTTCGGGCATGTGGCGCAGGGCACCGCTGAGGTAGCGGTGCTCCGCATCGAACAGGCCATAGGCGTCGATGCCGCGAATGTCGAACGTCATGCTCACGGCGAGGGCGTCCGCCAATTGTTCTCCTTGAAAGTGCGAAAACAAATGCTGACGCTGCATCAGCGAATGTTTGGCCAGGTTGTCCAGGTAAGACGACACCTCGTAGTACATGACGCCCATGAGGATCGCGCTCCAGATCACGAACAGCGAACTGTAGAGTGCCAGCAAGCGGCTGCTGGAGGAACGCCAGCCGTTAGACGGGTTCGGCAATGACATAACCCGAGCCTCGCACGGTCCGAATCAGTGGGGCCTGGCCTTGTTGATCAATCTTCTTGCGCAAACGACCGATGTGCACGTCGATCAGGTTGGTGCCGGGGTCGAAGTGATAGCCCCAGACCTCTTCGAAAATCATCATGCGCGACAAAATCTGCCCGGTGTTGCGCATCAGGAATTCGAGCAGTTTGTACTCGGTCGGCAGCAGCGTCAGCAGCAGGCCGGCGCGGCTGGCTTCGTGGCTGATCAGGTTGAGCTCAAGGTCCGCCACTCGCAGTGTGGTGGCTTGCGCGGTGACGGTGTTCTGCCGGCGCAGCAACACTTCAACGCGGGCGGCCATTTCATCGGTGGCGAACGGCTTGGTCAGGTAGTCGTCACCGCCAGCGCGCAAACCGCGCACCCGCTCATCGACGTCGGAGAGGGCGCTGATCATCAGGATCGGCGTGGCCACGCCCATGGTCCGCAGCGTGGTGACAATCGCCAGGCCATCGAGCTCCGGCAGCATGCGGTCGAGGGTGATCAGGTCGTAGTCACCACTGACCGCACGCGCAAGACCTTCACGGCCATTGTCGACCCAATCGACATCGAGGCCGTGGCTGCTCAATTCGGCGACGATTTCCCGGGCGGTCACGGCGTCGTCTTCGATGGTCAAGATGCGGGTCATAAGGTTGGCCTGATTTGCGGTGCTCACTGATGAGCAGCATTTTGCCAAGAAATGATCGATAGCTTCCTGAATAAAACTTCATGCACTGGCTATTTCAATCAATGCAGAAAACCCGTCGTGTTGACGTGTTCCTTGCAAATTGCATGAGAAAAGGAAGTTCAATCTTTATAGGTTGTTGAAAAATAACAATTTATTTTAGTTTCGGGTCTGGCACGGTGACTGCAATGGTCCAGTCGAAGAGTTGTAACACCATCTTTCCTGCCTGGAGCGATACAACAATGAATAGATCTTCTGATGGTTTTTATCCCGTCGCAGAAGAAACCAGCACGCTCTCGGGTGTGTCCTGGGGGGCGATCTTCGCCGGGGCCGCTGCGGCGGCGGCGTTGTCGCTGATCCTGGTGCTGCTCGGTTTCGGCCTGGGTTTTTCGGCGGTCTCTCCCTGGGCCAATGAAGGCGTCAGCGCCAAGGGCCTGGGCATCTCAACCATCGTATGGCTGGCGGTGACGCAAATCGTGGCTTCCGGACTCGGCGGTTACATTGCCGGTCGCTTGCGGGTCAAGTGGGCCTACATGCACGGGGATGAAGTGTATTTCCGTGATACCGCCCATGGCTTCCTCGCCTGGTGCGTGGCGACATTGGTAACCGCGACCCTGGTGGTCGGCTCGGTCAGCAGTATTGTCAGCGGTGGCGTGCAGGCCGGGGCAAACGTTGTCGGCGGGGCAGCCAGTGCGGCCACTCAAGCCGCAGGCACTGCTGCCGGTAAAACCGACAGCGACCAATACGGTTATTTCGTCGACAGCCTGTTCCGTAGCGATAGCCCCGCAGAGGTCAGCGATGAAGCCGCGCGTGGCACGGTGACCCGCATCTTCGCTCGTAGCTTGAGCAACGGCCAATTAGCTGCCGAAGACCGGACCTATCTCGCACAAATGGTTGCCCAGCGCACCAACCTGACCCAGGCCGACGCCGAACGTCGTGTCGATGAAGTCTACGCCCGCACGCAAAAAGCCATTGCCGACGCCAAGCTGGCAGCCCAGCAAGCCGCTGACACCGCCGCTAAAGTCGCTGCCTGGACTTCGCTGTGGATGTTCATTGCACTGCTGATCGGTGCGTTTTTCGCCAGCCTTGCCGCCACCTATGGCGGTCGTCGTCGGGACGCCGTGGTGTATGTGGAAACCGACGCCTACGTCACCACTACTTCGCTGCCACCTGTTCGCTAACCCAGGAGAATCATCATGCGCTCATTACTTTTGTTCTTTCTTGGCGTGCCAATCCCGATCATCATCCTGATCGCCCTGTTCATGCATTGATCCGCTGAGGCTCATTGCCTCTGCCGCTTCCACCCCTGGTGGAAGCGGCGTTTTGCTGTGTGGTATCCCACTGGGGGAACGAGCCTGCTCGCGATGGCGGCCCAAGTAGCACTCCATTTCTTAAACTTTCCCCGCTTCCTGCTCCTCCAGCTGATCCGACTCAAACAATTTAGCCAGTTCCGCCCGCGCTTCCTGCGCAGTCTGCAACACCTTCGCCGCATCGTCATACACCGCGTTCTGCGCCTCCAACACCTGTTCATCGTGATGCTGGAAACGCTTGATCCGCGCATCGGCCTGGGCCTGGGTCAGTCCCAGTCCAACCAGCGTGCGCCGGCTCATTTCCAGGCTCGAGTAATAGGTTTCGCGAATCGCCTCGGCACCAAGGTCCACCAGGCGGTGCACATGCTGGCGGTTACGCGCCCGGGCGATGATTTTGATGTGCGGGTACAAGCGGTGCACCACCTCGGCGGTCTTGATGTTGGTGTCCGGATCATCGGTGGCAATGATGAAATATTCCGCCTGTTCGACCTTGGCCGCGCTGAGGATTTCCGGGCGCATCGGGTCGCCATAAAACACCGGCACACCACCGAAACTGCGGGACAGTTCGATGGTTTCCACCGAGGTGTCGAGCGCCACGAACTTGATGTTTTGCGCCCGCAGAATCCGCGACACGATCTGACCCATCCTCCCCATGCCGGCAATCACCACACGTGGCGCATCGGTGTCGATTTGGCGGAATGTTTCCGGTACCACGACCGGTTGCACCTTGGGCGAATACAGCCGTGCGCACAGCAGCAACAGCAGCGGCGTCACTGCCATGGACAGGGTGATCGTCAGCACCAGCAAGTCGTACAGGTGCGGCTCGAACAGGCCCTGGTCGCGGCCGATCTTGAACACCACAAACGCAAATTCGCCACCGGCCGCCAACACGATGCCCAGACGCAGCGCATTGACTTTGCCCAAGCCACCGGCCAAACGGCCGACGATAAACAGCAGCGGCAATTTGATTGCGATCAGCAGTAGCGTCAGCCCGAGCACGGCAATCGGCGCGCTGAGCAGCAGGCTCAGGTTGGCACCCATACCGACGCTGATGAAGAACAGCCCCAGCAGCAGGCCCTTGAACGGTTCGATCTGCGCTTCCAGTTCATGGCGGTATTCAGAGTCCGCCAGCAGCAACCCGGCGAGGAACGCGCCAAGCGCCATGGACACGCCGACCAGGTCCATCAGCCATGCGGTACCGATCACTACCAGCAGCGCCGTGGCGGTGGACACCTCCGGCAAACGGGTCTTGGCGACCACGCGAAACACCGGGCGCAGCAGATAGCGTCCGCCGATCACCACCACCGCAATGCTGCCCAACACCCGCAGACCATGATTCACATTGTCGGCCACCGTGCTGGCATGATCGCCACCCGCCAGCAGCGGCACCATGGCAATCAGCGGGATCGCGGCGATGTCCTGAAACAGCAGAATCGCAAACGCCAACCGGCCGTGAGGGCTGGTCAGTTCCTTTCGTTCGGCCAGGCTTTGCAAGCCAAACGCGGTGGACGACAACGCAAGGCCAAGGCCCAGCACGATGGCGCTGTTCAGCGGCTGACCGAAGACGAAAAGCGCCAGCACACCAATCACCGAACCCGTCAGCAGCACCTGCGCCAGCCCCACGCCGAACACCGATTTGCGCATCACCCACAAGCGACGCGGCGACAGTTCCAGGCCGATGACGAACAGCAGCAATACCACGCCGAGTTCAGAGATGTGGCTGACACTTTGCGGGTTGCCGATCAGCCCCAGCACCGAGGGCCCGATGAGGACACCGGCAAACAGATAACCCAGCACGGCTCCCAATTGCAGGCGCTTGGCCAAGGGCACGGTGAGCACTGCCGCGAACAGAAACACGACAGCGGCTTGCAACAGGTTCCCTTCATGGGGCATGGCTGACTCCAACACTCGATACGGCGGGGCGCCAAGGATAAAGGCTGCGGCGGGATGCGTCAGCCGTGTTGACTGACAAACCTCAATCGCGAGCAGGCTCGCTCCCACATTTGATCTTCAGTGAACACAAATTTTGTGCCCGATTTAGATCCATTGTGGGAGCGAGCCCGCTCGCGATGGCGCCCGAACGAGCAACCAGGCAATCAGATAAATGCCTCGATATGCGCCATCCCCCGAGCCACATACTCATCCTTCTCGCCCACCGGCGCGAAGTTGTGCAACACCTCCCGAGCCGCTTCAGTGCCTTTGAGCCGAGCCAGAAACCACACCGCCAAATACTGCGCCGACAAACAACCCCCCGCTGTCGCGACATTCCCATTGGCATAAAACGCTTGATTGACGACATTTACCCCAGCCGCCTGCACCCACGGTTTGCTGATGGCGTCGGTACAAGCGGGGGCGTCGCCGAGCAAGCCGAGCTTTGCCAGTAAAAAGGTGCCAGAACATTGTGCAGCCAGTAACTGCCGGCCTGGATCGAAACGCAGTTGATCCATGATCGCCGGATCCTCAGCCACTTCACGGGTCTTGCGCCCGCTGCCGACCAGCACAGCATCCGCCTGACAAGCCTCGGCCAGATCAATCTGCGCATCGATGGTCAAACCATTCATGGACGTGACACGCGGCGTCGGCGAAGCGATGCTCACACGCCAGTCCTTGTCCCCCAGCAGCGACACCCGGCTAAGCATGCCGTAAGCGATCAGGGAATCCAGTTCGTTGAAACCGTCGAAGGTCAGAATGGCAATGTGCATGGCGGCTAGTCCTGAATGTGTTCACGCAGCCTACGCCAGGCCGGGGCGCAATCCCCGGTACAGTCAGGTGCAGAATCATCGCAACAGAAGGAAGTACCCTGGTGGGGCGTTTAAGCCCTATGGGTCGGGAGCTCGCACCGGGCTCTCGGTGCCAACCGATACTGATTATTCCCGCTGCGCTTGGCCTCATACATCGCCAGGTCCGCAATATGGATCAGCCGGTCCATGCTCCATGCTTGGCGCGGGGTCCGGGTACACAATGAGAGTAATCAGTATTGGGCATTAAACCGCAGGGTAAGTAAGCGTTTATGTTAGTTCACCCGGCCGCACCATCCGGGTAAAGGCATCTGAAGAGTTGCAAGCAGGATGATTTTCTGGGAAAACCACGTCCCTCGAATTCCGCAAACAGACCAACATCGTCATGAATGAACAACTGCAAATCATCGACCTCCAGCCCGGCGACGGTAAAGCCGCCATAAAAGGTGCACTGATCACCACCCAATACCGTGGTTGGCTGGAAGACGGCACTGAATTCGACTCGTCCTACAGCCGTGGCAAACCGTTCCAGTGTGTGATTGGCACCGGGCGCGTTATCAAAGGGTGGGATCAGGGGATCATCGGCATGCAGGTTGGCGGCAAGCGCAAGCTGTTGGTGCCAGCGCATCTGGCCTATGGCGAACGGACGATGGGCAAGATCACGCCGAATTCGAACCTGATTTTCGAGATTGAGTTGCTGGAAGTGCTGACTCGGGATGATTGAGTGAGGTCTGATTTGAATTAATTCGCTGCAGAGTCGCAAGCCAACAGACAAGCGATCCGGCAGTAACCAGCACTGACCCTGCCAAAACTGCGCATCCAACTCCGCACCCAGCCATACCACAGCAAATGCTGACGATAGCACCGGTGCGGAATCAGATCTTCGGCCCGGTGCTCGCGGTCACGACCTTCACCACCATCGACGAAGCCATCGCCCTGGCCAATGATTCGGTATATGGACTGGCGGCATCTGTCTACACCGACAATCTGCGCAACGCTATCAAGCTTTCACGTGAAATTCGCGCGGGTATCGTGACGGTCAATTGCTTCGGTGAAGGGGATGCTTAGACACCGTTTGGCGGATACAGCAGGCCTGAAAGATATTCATCGAATTTGGTGGCCCTTTCGCGAGCAGTCTGACTAACAAACGCCGTAAGACTCAGCCTTGCCACCCCCTGCATTCGTCAAATTCTTCGGCCGATCCCCAGACAACGCCATCAGTGAATGCACCGCAATCGTGGCCATCGTCTCCCGCGTCTCATGCATCGCTGACTCCATGTGGGGCTTCGCCATCACGTTGTTTAACGTCACCAGCGGCGAATCCTGTTCAGTGGTTCAAACTTAAACACCCCAGGCTAGCCCCCGCATCTGCCCCGCATGCAGCGCTTCGATGAGCGCCAATTGTTTCCTTCGGGGGGAGCGAAAAAGGAAAGCCGATCCGCTCCTGGCTTGTTCAGAATAATCGGTGAGCGCTGCCAATTTCCTATCGAAAAGATTCGCAGCAAAACAATGCCCCTCGTTGGGCGAACATCAGGCATGGATCCATCCCTGTTTTGGGAAGCAGCTTGATGCTAATTAAACAACGCTGCAGTCAGACTAGGGTGAAACAAAATTATCATTTCAACTACGAGTAAAGCGGCGAGTTATTTGACGCAATCAGCAGTTCCGGATGCGACACAGGCTACAGTAATAAAAAGTGTTTCCCTGCAAAATATATCAACTAAATCTTTACAGGATTTCGCCCGCCTCGCGGGGAGTAATATTGAGGCAAACACCCTTTTTAATGAAAGTAATGATGATGTACCGATCTTCCAAAGAGATCCAAAAAAAACTATGGATTTTATTAATGAGGGTAACAAGCAAAGAGCTGCCGAATGGGGCATGCCTCTGCATGAGGTAGAGGCGATGGTAGGCGGTGCCAGCACTTTTCGCGACCCCGTATGCGGACTTTCTGCGAATAACATCATGAAGCTTTTTCTGGACGACCGAGAAAATAAATACAGTTACTCGAAGGCGGAAAATCTGGATTTGTCAATGTTGAAGTCCAAACTGAACTCATTACCTGTCGATAAACACTTCTTGCTGAGAGTTCAGGACGGTGGGCTTGGTCATGCTTATATAGTTGATATCCCAGCCGGCGATGAAAAAATACGTCCGGCTTTTCTCTACCAATCGGATCTCGGTGGCGGTGTAACTCGAAGTGTCTCGATCACTGACTGGATGCGGGAAAAGGCTCATATCCCAATTGATATGAATGAAATGTATGCGCACTTCGACAACATGGAATCGGGGAATGTCGATCTGGAGTGCATAGCGAAGCTGTTTGATATTGACAGTAACCCTCTCATCCTCAAGGCAGAACGCTTGCGGTTGGGAAAACCCAGCAAATTTCAAGTTCAACAATATGATCCAGATAGATTGCAAAAAAATGTGGATACTATTGTCTCTCTGTGCAATCAAACGCGGCCACCCTTGGGTTGAACTATCGTCGTAAATGGCGCGAGCGTCGCCGATTTTTTATGTGGCACAATCTTGTTTGATAAATCAGGATCAAATGAATTGGCAAGCCTGCTTGGTCAGGTGTTTCGATTAACGTTCAAAGGAACGGTTTATGTGTATCCACTCAAGTAATGCACAACAAACAAATTCAATATCGCAACCTATAGGTAATGATAGAACACTCGATGCGGCGCAAGGGTTGCAGATGGACCTGGATGCTGCCACTGCCATTCCTCATCACGAGTGCTCTATAAATAGGATGCAGAGAGTTTTAAGTAATGCAATGTTCGCAACGAAGATCGATAGTATTGACTTCATTTCAGAAAACGACGTGCTCATTAGAACGGCAAATATCAAAAATAGCCTAAGTCAACATCATCACAATGATCTTCTTGTGCACAGCTCAATGCTGATTGTAAAGGGCGTCGGCGGAGGTGAGTGTACATTTAACAGGATAGAAATGGTTGAGGCTGGCAGAATGGATTGTCTAGTCTCGCATAATGATAGGTACAATATGGGGCTTCGCCTGAGCGAGCGGATTGATACAAAGCCAGATGAATTTTTTCAGCATCGAGATACGTATAAAATACACTTTCCCTGTACCGGTCATAAGTTGCTGTCGGATAAATTAAATACTTTTAGCAGGATTGCGTTTGCGCTTGGCGTGGAAGGGGATGTGCTAAAAAATACGCAACAAATATACGGCGGCGGATCAGATGGCTTGTATAACTGCAATACGTTTGTTGCTAATGTTCTGTCTAAGGCGAGCGGGGAGAATGTTAGCCCAGCGGTTTGAGTGTCCCTGTGCAGAATGAACAGTTGTCGATTGGGGTGAGAGGGCTGAGGATTTTTCTGATCGGTTTGGATAGGCTATGGCGCGTCGTACCACCAACGCCATGTTATGGGAGGGCGCGTGTCGCCAAACAACGAATATACGGCTGTTCAACTGCTGGACGATGCTTATCGGCACTGGACCGGCCAGGGTCTGCCGGCCCCGGAGTCAATAACCGGAACGGAACGCTTGCACTGGTTGCACGAGCACGCGCCGTACAGTCTGTTAGCCCATGGCACTGAAGACGATCCGCGTTTCTTCTTTGCCAATAAACAGACGTTGGCCTGTTTCAAATACGATCTCTCGCAGTTCCTGGGTATGCCGTCGAAGTTCAGCGCTTCACCGTTGGACCGAGCCATGCGCCAGACACTGCTGGAGCAGGTCACGGCCAACGGAATTGCACATGGCTATAGCGGCTGGCGGGTGGACAGGGACGGCAATTCCTTCATGATTTACGAAGGCAAAGTCTGGACGCTTATCGATGAGCACGGCGAACATCGGGGGCAGGCAGCCTTGTTCTGGCCGGATGCAGAGCGTGTTGGAAGGGTAAGTGATTGAAGTTTACCCCGGGGCATTGCTCAAACCGAAGACGAAAAAAAGCCCGGCTATCCAATCGATAACCGGGCTTTTTTGTTCAAGCGAACAGCAACGTCAGATCAAACCTTGACGATCCAGCCTGCTGGCGCTTCGATGTCGCCAGTCTGTACTCCGGTCAGCTCTTTGTAGAGCTTCTGGGTGACGGGGCCGACTTCGGTTTCGCTGTGGAACACGTGCAGGTGGTCGTTGTAGCTGATGCCGCCGATCGGGGTGATCACGGCCGCGGTGCCGCAAGCGCCGGCTTCCTTGAAGTCCGAAAGCTTGTCGATGAACACGTCACCTTCAATCACTTCCAGGCCCAGGCGCGATTTGGCCAGCTCGATCAGCGACAGGCGGGTGATGCCTGGCAGGACCGATGGCGAGTTCGGGGTGACGAACTTGTTGTCGTGGGTGATCCCGAAGAAGTTGGCCGAACCGACTTCTTCGATCTTGGTGTGGGTCATCGGGTCCAGGTAGATGCAGTCGGCGTAGTGCGCCTTTTTGGCCTGGGAACCTGGCATCAGGCTGGCGGCGTAGTTGCCACCGACCTTGGCCGCGCCGGTACCTTGTGGGGCGGCACGGTCGAAGCTGGAGATAAGGAAGTTGTGCGGGGTCAGGCCGCCCTTGAAGTAGGCGCCGACCGGAATGGCGAAGATCGAGAAGATGAACTCGGGGGCGGTACGCACGCCGATGTTGTCACCCACGCCGATCACGAACGGACGCAGGTACAGCGCGCCGCCGGTGCCGTAAGGCGGGATGAAACGCTCGTTTGCGCGAACCACTGCCTTGCAGGCTTCGATGAACTGTTCGGTCTCGACGAACGGCATCAGCAGGCGAGCACAGCTGCGCTGCATGCGCAGGGCGTTCTGGTCCGGGCGGAACAGGTTGATCGAACCGTCCTTGCAACGATAGGCCTTCATGCCTTCGAAGCATTGCTGGCCATAGTGAAGGGCCGTGGAGCCTTCGCTGATGTGCAGCACGTTGTCTTCGGTCAGGGTGCCCTTGTCCCACTCGCCATTGCGCCAGTACGACAAGAAACGCTTGTCTGTCTTGATGTAGTCAAAACCCAGCTTGTCCCAATTGATGCTTTCGTTACCCATGACACCCTCTATCACTGAACAACCGCCGAAACGGTTCAAGGCTTCTGACGTTTTTTGGATGGGGACAACAATACTTCATTCCGGACCCATTTCGCAGCCTGCAATTTGATCTCTGCGACCATCGATACGTCCCGGTGTAGCAGCTGTC
>NZ_AKJS01000158.1 GCF_000282215.1 Pseudomonas sp. GM21 | reverse complement strand
GCTGTCTCGCGGTGCTCGTCAGCTGCTACAGGGTTTTGCGTCTGTTTTTACAGATGCAACGCGTGGCCTAGGGCCCGCAGCGCCGCTTCCTGCACAGCCTCGCCCAGCGTCGGATGCGCATGGATGGTGCCGCCGATGTCTTCCAGCCGTGCACCCATTTCCAGGCTTTGTGCGAACGCCGTAGACAGTTCGGAAACCCCCACACCCACCGCTTGCCAGCCGACAATCACATGATTGTCCCGACGAGCGACAACCCGCACAAAGCCGCTTTTCGATTCCAGCGTCATCGCCCGGCCATTGGCCGCGAACGGGAAGCTTGCGACGATACAGTCCAGACCGGCGGTCTTGGCCTCGTCCGGGGTCTGGCCGACCACCACCAGTTCCGGGTCGGTAAAGCACACGGCCGCAATGGCAGTAGGGTTGAACTCGCGGGTTTTACCGCTGATCAGTTCGGCCACCATCTCGCCCTGAGCCATGGCCCGGTGCGCGAGCATCGGTTCGCCGCTCAGGTCGCCGATGGCGTACACGTTGCGCATGCTGGTCTGGCAGCGGTGGTCGATCTTGATCGCCGAGCCATTCATGTCCAGGTTCAGCGCTTCGAGGTTCCAGCCCTGAGTGTTGGGTTTGCGGCCCACGGCCACCAAAACTTGATCTGTTTCCAGGTTCAGGGTGTCGCCATCCGGACCCAGTACCTGCAATGAATTACTTGCTGAGTCAAAGCCTTGAACGCTGTGCTTCAAGTAAAGCTTCACGCCGAGCTTTTTCAGTTCGTCGTGGACTGGCTGGGTCAGTTCAGCGTCGTAGGCGGGCAGAATGCGTTCTTGCGCCTCGACCACGCTGACATCGGCGCCGAGCTTGCGATAGGCAATCCCCAGTTCCAGACCGATATAACCGCCACCGACCACGGTCAGCCGTTTTGGCACGGACGTCGGCGCCAGGGCTTCGGTGGAGGAGATGATCGGGCCGCCAATCGGTAGCATCGGCAGGTTCACGCTTTTCGACCCGGTGGCCAGCACCAGGTGCTCGCACTGAATGCGCGTGTCGCCGACGTCGACGGTTTTACCGTCAACGACCTTGGCCCAGCCTTGAATGACCTGGACTTTGTTCTTTTTCAGCAGCGCCGCGACGCCTGTGGTCAGGCGATCGACGATGCCATCCTTCCATTCGACGCTCTTGGTGATGTCGAGGGTCGGTGCCGAAACGCTGATGCCCAAGGTCGAGTGCTGGCTGTGGTGTTGCGTCTGGTGGAACTGCTCAGCCACGTGGATCAACGCTTTGGATGGGATGCAGCCGATGTTCAGGCAGGTACCGCCCAGCGATTCGCCTTCCACCAGAATGGTTGCAATGCCCAGTTGACCGGCACGGATCGCCGTCACATAACCGCCAGGGCCACCGCCGATGATCAGCAGCGTGGTATTCAAAGTCTGTTGCATGACTTACTCCACAAACAAGGTGGCGGGTTGTTCGAGCAGGCCGCGAACGGCCTGGATGAATTGCGCCGCGTCCATGCCGTCGACCACGCGGTGATCGAAGGAACTGGAGAGGTTCATCATCTTGCGAATCACGATCTGGCCTTTGACCACGATCGGGCGTTCGACGATCTTGTTGACGCCGACAATCGCCACTTCCGGCAGGTTCAGCACCGGCGTGCTGACAATACCGCCCAAGGCGCCGAGGCTGGTCAGGGTAATGCTCGATCCAGACAATTCATCGCGGCCAGCCTTGCCATTGCGTGCGGCGGTGGCCAAACGGGAGATTTCGGCCGCGTTGTCCCACAGGCTGCGGGCTTCGGCATGACGCACCACCGGCACCATCAAACCGATGTCGGCCTGGGTGGCGATGCCCACATGCACCGCACCGAGGCGGGTGATGACCTGGGCTTCGTCGTCGTAACGGGCGTTGATCTGCGGGAAGTCGCGCAGGGCGACGACCAGCGCGCGAACCAGGAACGGTAGCAAGGTCAGCTTGCCACGGGTTGCGCCGTGTTTTTCGTTCAGGTGCGCGCGCAGTTCTTCAACGGCAGTCACGTCGATTTCTTCGACATAGCTGAAGTGTGCGGCGCGCTGGGTAGCGTCCTGCATGCGTTGGGCAATCTTGCGGCGCATGCCGATGACCGGAATCTGCTCTTCATCGTTACGCTGGGCGTACGCGGACGACACGGTCGATGCATTCGACTGATCTTGCGCCAGATAGGCGTCGAGGTCTTCGTGCAATACGCGACCGGCAGGGCCGCTGCCACGTACCAGGCGCAATTGAATGCCGAGGTCCAGCGCGTGTTTGCGCACGGCCGGAGAGGCCAGCGGACGTTCGTCGGCTTCGCGGGCGACCATCGGGCCCTGGCAAACGGCGGCTCGCGGCGCAGCAGCGGCGACCGGTTTGCTTTCCACCACGGCTGCAACTTTAGGCGCTGCAACCGGCGCTTCTTTAACGGGAGCAGGCTGCGCCGACTCTTTAACGTTGCCGGCGCCTTCCACTTCAATACTGATCAGGATGCTGCCAACCGCCATGACTTCACCAGGCACACCGCCCAGCGCGATCACCTTGCCGTGGACCGGCGAAGGGATGTCGACCATCGCCTTGTCGGTCATCACATCGGCCAGCACCTGATCTTCGACGACCATGTCACCGACCTTGACGTGCCATACCGACAACTCAACTTCTGCAATGCCTTCGCCAATGTCCGGCATTTTAATAACGTGCGTGCCCATTCAGACCTCCATAACCCGATGCAAAGCCGCGCCCACTCGGGACGGACCAGGGAAATACGCCCACTCTTGCGCGTGCGGGTAGGGGGTGTCCCAACCGGTGACGCGTTCGATAGGCGCTTCCAGGTAGTGGAAGCAGTGCTCCTGTACCAACGCCACCAACTCGGCGCCAAAGCCACAAGTGCGAGTCGCTTCGTGAACGATCACGCAACGGCCGGTTTTCTTCACCGACTTGACGATGGTGTCCAGGTCCAGCGGCCACAGGCTGCGCAGGTCGATGACTTCAGCGTCGATGCCGGTTTCTTCAGCGGCGACTTGCGACACATAAACAGTGGTGCCGTAAGTCAGGATGGTCACGTCTTTGCCGGGACGGGCGATGGCAGCGACGTCCAGCGGCACGGTGTAGTAACCGTCCGGCACTTGCGCGGCCGGGTGTTTCGACCATGGGGTTACCGGGCGGTCGTGATGGCCATCGAACGGGCCGTTGTACAGGCGTTTTGGCTCAAGGAAGATCACCGGGTCATCGTTTTCGATGGAGGCAATCAGCAGGCCTTTGGCGTCGTAAGGGTTGGACGGCATGACCGTGCGCAGACCGCACACCTGGGTGAACATCGCCTCGATGCTCTGGCTGTGGGTCTGGCCGCCGTAGATGCCGCCGCCGCAAGGCATGCGCAGGGTCATCGGGGCGGTGAACTCTCC
Organism: Pseudomonas sp. GM21; assembly: GCF_000282215.1. Taxonomy (GTDB): domain Bacteria; phylum Pseudomonadota; class Gammaproteobacteria; order Pseudomonadales; family Pseudomonadaceae; genus Aquipseudomonas. The sequence goes on along the minus strand of NZ_AKJS01000158.1, from coordinate 13,702 downwards.
GGCCGAGCGATAACGCAGGCGAGCGGCTTCGGAAATGATCTGGTCCGACGCCGGGTACACGTAGTCGGCGAACTGGATCTCGGCCACCGGGCGCAAGCCGTAGGCGCCCATGCCCACGGCGACACCGACGATGCCGCTTTCGGAAATCGGCGCATCGAACACGCGGGAGGTGCCGTACTTGGTCTGCAGGCCTTCGGTGCAACGGAACACGCCGCCGAAGTAGCCCACGTCCTGGCCGAAGACCACGACGTTGTCGTCACGCTCAAGCATCACATCCATGGCCGAGCGCAGGGCCTGGATCATGGTCATGGTGGTCGTAGTCATGGCAGTTTCCAGCTCGATTTTGTTGTTGTGGTCGTTCATGTCAGATCCCCAACTCTTGACGCTGGCGCTTCAAATGCTCAGGCATCTCTTTGTAGACGTCTTCGAACATGGTCGCGGCGCTTGGAATCTGGCCACCGGCGAGGGTGCCGTACTGTTCGGCTTCTTTCTGTGCGGCGATGACTTCGGCTTCCAGCTCGGCGCTGACGGCGGTGTGTTCCTCTTCGGACCAGTGACCGATCTTGATCAGGTGCTGCTTGAGGCGCGCAATCGGGTCGCCCAACGGGAAGTAGCTCCAGTCGTCGGCCGGACGGTACTTGGACGGATCATCAGAGGTGGAGTGTGGACCGGCGCGGTAGGTGACCCATTCGATCATGGTCGGGCCGAGGTTGCGGCGCGCACGTTCGGCGGCCCAGGCAGAGGCGGCATAGACTGCGACGAAATCGTTGCCGTCAACCCGCAGGGAGGCAATGCCGCAACCGACGCCACGACCGGCAAACGTGGTGGCTTCACCGCCAGCAATTGCCTGGAAAGTGGAGATTGCCCACTGGTTGTTGACCACGTTGAGGATCACCGGCGCGCGGTAAACGTGGGCAAAAGTCAGGGCGGTGTGGAAGTCGGATTCAGCGGTGGCGCCGTCGCCGATCCAGGCCGAGGCGATTTTGGTGTCGCCCTTGATCGCCGACGCCATGCCCCAGCCCACGCCTTGTACGAATTGGGTGGCGAGGTTGCCGGAAATGGTGAAGAAGCCGGCATCTTTGACCGAGTACATGATCGGCAACTGACGGCCCTTGAGCGGATCGCGCTCGTTGGACAGCAGTTGGCAGATCAGGCCTACCAGCGGAACGTCGCGGGCCATCAGGATGCTTTGCTGGCGGTAGGTCGGGAAGCACATGTCGTCGATGTTCAAGGCCAGGGCCTGGCCGGTGCCAATGGCTTCTTCGCCGAGGCTCTGCATGTAGAACGACATTTTTTTCTGACGCTGGGCGACCACCATGCGGTTGTCGTAGATCCGCGTCTTGAGCATGGCGCGCATGCCTTTACGCAGGATTTCGAACGGTACGCCTTCAGCCCACGGACCGAGCGCATTGCCCTGGTCGTCGAGCACGCGAATCAGACCCTTGGCCAGGTCGGCGGTGTCGGCGGGTTCTACGTCGATGGAAGGTTTGCGCACCGTGCCCGCGTCGGTCAGACGCAGGTAGGAGAAGTCGGTTTTGCAACCAGGACGGCCCGAGGGTTCGGGAACGTGCAGTTGCAGCGGTTCGTACGCTTGGTTCATGGCTTCTTCGCTCGATCTTGTGAATTTCTTGTAGTGAGCTGACCGTCATTCCTCTGTGGAAGAATTATTGTCCTACAACAATCATAGGCCCGGCGAAGAAGAATATTTATCTCAGTTTCATTGCATTGGAGATCATTTGGGGATAAAAAATCTGTATAAACAAGAAAAACAGGTGGTTTTGTCTCATGCGCAAACTGGACCGTACCGATATCGGCATTCTTAACAGCCTTCAAGAGAACGCGCGTATCACCAACGCCGACCTCGCACGCTCGGTCAATCTTTCGCCGACGCCGTGCTTCAATCGGGTCAAGGCCATGGAAGAGTTGGGCCTGATTCGTGAGCAGGTGACGCTGCTGGATGCGAACCTGCTGGGGCTGCATGTGAACGTGTTCATTCACGTCAGTCTGGAGAAACAGGTAGAAGAGGCGTTGCAGCATTTCGAGGAAGCGATCTCGGATCGCCCGGAAGTGATGGAGTGCTATTTGATGGCGGGCGACCCGGACTATTTGATTCGGGTATTGGTGCCGACCATCCAGTCGCTGGAGCGCTTCATGATGGACTTTCTCACCAAAGTCCCCGGTGTGGCGAACATCCGTTCAAGCTTCGCACTCAAGCAGGTGCGCTACAAAACCGCACTGCCGTTGCCGGCCAATGGTTTGACCCTCTCCAGCTGACCCTCCAATCCCTGTAGCAGCTGTCGAGCAGCGCGAGGCAGCGTCCGGCGGCGCAGCCGTCGCAAACCCGGCAATCGGGTTTTGTCAGGCACACCGCACACGCAGCCTCGCGTTGCTCGACAGCTGCTACGTGGAGGGTGGTGAGTCAGAGCTGGTTGATGGGGATTTTCAGGTAGGTCACGCCGTTACTCTCGGCCGGGGGCAAATTCCCCGCCCGCACGTTCACCTGAATCGCCGGTAGCAACAGGTTCGGCATGCCCAGCCCGGCATCGCGCCGCGTGCGCATGTCGACAAATGCCGCCTCATCAATGCCGTCATGCACGTGGATGTTGCTTTTGCGCTGCTCGCCAACCGTGGTCATGCATTGGGGGGCGCGGCCGTCGGGCGGGTAGTCGTGGCAAACGTACAGGCTCACGCTGGCCGGGAAGGCCAGCAGTTTTCGAATCGAGGCGTACAACTGATTGGCGTTGCCGCCGGGAAAGTCGCAGCGCGCGGTGCCCACATCGGGCATGAACAAGGTGTCGCCGACCAGAATCACCTCATCGTCAATCAGGTAAGCCATGTCCGCCGGGGTGTGGCCGGGCACATGCAGGGCGGTGGCCTTGAGGTTGCCGATCATGAACGACTCGTCCGGCGCGAATAGATGATCGAACTGGGAACCATCAATGCGAAACTCCGGCTCCAGGTTGAACAGGCTTTTGAACACGCCTTGAACCTTGCTGATCGACTCCCCAATCGCTATTTTGCCGCCCAGCTCCCGGCGCAGATAAGGTGCGGCAGACAGGTGATCGGCATGGGCGTGGGTTTCCAGCAACCATTGCACCTGCAACTGATGATCGCGCACGAACGCGATGATTTTGTCGGCCTGGGCCGTGCACGTCCTGCCCGCTGCCGGATCGTAGTCGAGCACCGGGTCGACGATGGCGCATTGGCCGCCATCGGCTTCGTGGATCACGTAACTGTAGGTCGACGAGGCAGGGTCGAGGAAAGCTTCAATCAAGGCAGGCATGGTGAGCATTTCTATCTGAACAAGCACCGAGGGTAGTTTCATTTTCCCCGCATTGACCAGCCCCTGATTAATTCAATTGATGAAAAAATCTGCGCGGGCTCTATCCTGTCCGTCATCGATACCGGGCGTTCCCGGCCTTTTTCAACAAATCACGAGTGGTTTATGTTGCTGGCAAGTTTTTTTGGGATGGTCATGGGCCTGGTCCTCGGTTTGACCGGGGCCGGTGGCGGCATTCTTGCGGTGCCGGCCCTGGTGCTGGGGTTGGGATTGACCATGACCCAAGCAGCGCCCGTCGCTTTGTTTGCGGTGGGCAGCGCAGCAGCGGTCGGCGCGATTGACGGGTTGCGGCATGGCTTGGTGCGTTATCGCGCGGCGTTGCTGATCGCGCTGCTCGGCGCGGTGTTTTCCCCGGTGGGCATCTACTTCGCCCATCAGTTGCCGGAAAAAATCCTGATGATTCTGTTCAGTCTGCTGATGGTCATGGTCGCCTGGCGGATGCTGCGCCGTGAGCGGCAGGAAGCAGGGCCGAGCGATCACGGTCACGCCAACTGGGGGCAGAAAAACTGCATGCTTGATCAACAGACCGGGCGTTTTTCCTGGACCGCCAAATGCACGGTGACCCTGGCGTCACTCGGCGCGGTAACGGGCGTGGTGTCCGGACTGCTCGGCGTGGGCGGCGGCTTTCTGATCGTCCCGGCGTTCAAGCAACTGACCGACGTGCAGATGCGCGGGATCGTCGCCACTTCCCTGATGGTGATCAGCCTGATTTCCGCCATCGGCGTGATCGGCGCGTTTCACGCCGGTGTGCGCATCGATAGCCTTGGTATCAGTTTCATCGTTGCCAGCATCGTCGGCATGATCATTGGCCGCAAGCTGTGCGCGAAGGTGCCGGCGCGGGCGTTGCAAGTCGGCTTTGCCAGCGTCTGCATTGTGATTGCCGCTTATATGCTGTTCAGGGCCGGCGTCTAAAAACGATACCCTGCATGTGGGCCCGGTCGGGTCCACAGCGAAGTTCGCCACCGCTCTCATCCTATCGAAGCGTCTGACCGCTACCCAAGTAGCATTCGTTGCGCTGTGCGGGTTTCGTAAACTCCCTGCTCAACCATACGCACCTGCGGGAGGCGACGATGCAGCAGGTCCAGGGTGAAGGTGTCGTCAGCGCAATGTCCCAGGCCACCGATGACCGACAAGTGGCGCAGGAGCTGGCGCGTCAATTGTTGCACCCGCATCTGGGCTTCGTGCTGTTTTTCTGTTCCGCCGAATATGACTTGCAGGCGCTGGGCGAGGCCTTGCAACACAGTTTCGGGGGTATTCGTCTGGTGGGCTGCACCAGTGCCGGGGAAATCACCCCGCTGGGCTATGGACGCAATTGCGTGACGGCGGTGGGTTTCGATCACCGGCATTTTTCCATTGCGATCGAGTTGATCGACGAAATGGAACACTTCAGCCTGATCGATGCGCAGCAAATGGTTGAGCGCCTGGTCAGCGGCTGTCGCAGCAACACCCTGGCACCGATCAAGGGCAACAGTTTTGCCCTGACCCTGCTCGATGGTTTGTCCAGCCGCGAAGAAATGGTCCTCGCCGCTTTGAGTGCCGCACTGGGCGACATTCCCCATTTCGGCGGTTCGGCCGGTGACGACAACTACCTGACCCATACCCATGTGTACTTCGATGGCGCCTTTCACAGCGGCGCGGCGGTGGTCGTGCTGGTCAATACCTGGCTGGATTTCGAAGTGTTCACCACCCACCACATGCTGCCCCGGGCCGAAAAGCTGGTGGTCACCGGGGCCGACAGCGCCTCGCGTCGTGTCTATGAACTCAACGCGGAACCCGCCGCCGCCGAATACGCCCGGCACATCGGCGTGCCGGTGAGTGCGCTGGATCACCGAATCTTCGCCGCGCACCCGTTGGCCGTGAAGATCAACGAGCAGTATTACGTACGCGCAATTCAGCAGGTGCATGCGGACTTGAGCCTGAGTTTTTACTGCGCCGTGGAGAATGGCATCGTGCTCACCGCCATGACCCCAGGGCCCATGCTGCCGAACCTGAAAAGCTTGTTCGAGGGGCTGGAGGAACGCTTGGGTGACCTGTTGTTGACCATCGGTTGCGACTGTTTTCTCAGGCGTCTGGAACTGGAAGACGACGGTCGTCTCGATGACATCGGGAAGTTTTTGCGCGAGCAACGGGTGATGGGTTTCAACACCTATGGAGAACAGTTCAATGGCATGCACATCAACCAGACCTTCACCGGCGTTGCCATTGCCCGCGGCCGTGCCCCAGGACATCGCTGAGCTGCAGGCCGAACTGGCCGGCCTGCGCCACGACAACCATAAACTGCAGCGGATCAACGCGGCGCTGATCGAGCGTATCGAGTCCGGCATCACCCGGGGCAATGATCCGTACGCGGCGTTCCAGCATTCAGTGGTGCTGGCCGAGCAGGTCCGCGAGCGCACCGATGCCTTGAACCAGGCCATGGCCGAACTCAAGGCCGGCAACCATTTGCTCAGCGAGGCACGCCTGCGTGCCGAGACGGCGCATCGACATCTGATCGATGCCATCGAGAGCATTTCCGATGCCTTTGTCTTGTTCGACGCCGAGCAGCGCATCGTCTTGTTCAATAGTCGCTTCAAGGCGTTCTGGCGCAATAGCCGGGTGCGGATCAACGCGGGCATGCGCCTGACCGAGGTCAAGCGCCTGATGATGAGCAACGGGCTGTTCACCGAAGAACCGCGGGGGCACGCCGACGAGAGCTTGCTGTACCGCTTGCAGAACGGGCGTTGGCTGCAAGTCAGCGAGCGACCGACTCAGGAAGGCGGACGGGTGATCCTGTTCACCGACATTACCGACGTCAAACTCAGTGAAACCGTACGCCGCGAACAGGCCGTGGCGCAGAAATCACATCTGTTGCAGCGGGCGGTCGATAACCTGTCCCAGGGTGTGGCGATGGTCAACGCCGAGGGTATTCTGGAATTGTGGAACCGGCGCTTCCTCGAATTGAGCGGGCTGGCGCCGGTCGCTGCCCATCGACCCTTTGCTGAAGTGATCGCCGACACCGAGCTGAATTTGCTGACCCCGGCCAGTCGCGATGGCAATGGACGGCCGGTACAGGAATGCGAACAACGCCTCTATGACGGCCGGGTCCTGGAAATCCGTACGCATCCACTGCCGACCGGCGGTTTCGTCAACACCTTCACCGACATCACCGAGCGTTACCAGCACGCCGAGACGCTGAGTGAAAGCGAGCGCTGGATTCGCTTGATCACCGACCACGTGCCGGCGCTGATCGCCTACCTCAACGCCGATCTGGTGTATGAGTTCACCAACAGGGTCTATGAAGAGTGGTACTGCTGGCCACGGGGCGTGATGCTCGGCCAAAGCCTGCGGCAAGTGCACAGCGAACAGCATTACCAGCGTTTGGAGAGTTACGTGGCGAGGGCGCTGGCCGGCGAGAGCGTCACGTTCGAGTTCGCCGAAACCAACGTCAATAATCAGGAGCGCTACATGCTGCGTTCCTACGTGCCCAATCGCCTGGCCTCGGGGGAGGTGGTGGGGATTTTCGTGTTGATCCGCGACATCACCGAGCGCCGTCGCACCGCTGAGGCACTGCACCAGGCGTATCAGAATCTTGAGTTGCGGGTGCGCGAACGCACGGCGGAGCTGACCACCCTCAATGGCCAGTTATTGCGTGAAATCGAAGAGCGTCGCGAAGTGGAATCCCGTTTGCGCGAGGCCAAGCTTGAAGCTGAGCAAGCCAACTTGTCCAAGACCAAGTTTCTCGCCGCCGTTAGCCACGATTTGCTGCAACCGCTGAACGCCGCACGCTTGTTTACCAGTGCATTGCTGGAGCGACGCGAACCGAATTCCAACGAAATTCTGGTGCGCAATGTCAGTAACTCCCTGGAAGATGTCGAGAACTTGCTGGGCACTCTGGTGGACATTTCCAAGCTCGATGCCGGGGTCATCAAAGCCGATATTGCGCCGTTCGCCCTCAGCGAACTGCTGGAAAACCTCGCGGCTGAATACACCGAAGTGGCGCGCAGTGAGGGCCTTGAACTGCATTTCATCGCCTGTTCGGCGCTGGTGCGCAGTGACATCCAGTTGTTGGCGCGCATCCTGCGCAACCTGCTGAGCAATGCGATTCGCTACACCTACAGCGGCCGGGTGGTACTCGGATGCCGGCGTCTTCATCAGCGCTTGTTGATCCAGGTCTGGGACACCGGCATGGGCATCGCCGAAAATCGTCTGGAAGAGATTTTCCAGGAGTTCAAACGCGGTGACGTGCAGCGTCCGGATCAAGATCGCGGCCTGGGGCTGGGCCTGGCCATTGTCGAGAAAATCGCCGGGATCCTCGGGCATCGCATTCATGTGCGCTCGTGGCCAGGCAAGGGTTCGATGTTCTCGGTCGAAGTACCGTTGAGCGCGACCGCACCGACGCCGGTGCCGACGTTGCAGATGAGTGAGCCGATGCTTGAGCGCCTGCGCGGGGCACGGGTCTGGGTGCTGGACAACGACGCGACCATTTGCGCCGGCATGCGCACCTTGCTCGAAGGGTGGGGCTGTCGGGTGGTGACGGCACTGTCGGAAGAGGACCTGGCGCGAAAAGTGGAGAACTACCGCGCCGAGGCGGACCTGTTGATCGCTGATTATCATCTGGACAACGATCAGAATGGCGTGGACGCCGTGGCCCGGATCAATGCCTGTCGTGCGTCACCCATCCCGGCCCTGATGATCACCGCCAACTACAGCAACGAACTCAAACAGCAGATCCGCGAGCTGGGCCACACCCTGATGCACAAACCGGTGCGGCCGATGAAACTCAAGACGGCGATGAGTCATTTGCTCGGCAGGCCTTGAGATCCTCTGCGTTAGTACCACCGTCATCGCGAGCAGGCTCGCTCCCACATTGGTTCTTGGATGTTCACAAATTCTGTGTTCACTGGAGATTAAATGTGGGAGCGAGCCTGCTCGCGAATGGGGCGACGCGGTCTCCCAGACTCAACGCCGCAAGTAAGACCCGAAATCAATATCCCCGGCACTCAAGATTGCCTGTACCCGATTGTGCACATTGAGTTTGCGCAGGATTGCCGAGACGTGGGCCTTGACGGTGGTTTCGGCGATTTCCAGGGTGTAGGCGATCTGTTTGTTCGATTCGCCCTTGGTCATGCGTTCAAGTACCTGCAATTGCTTGCGGGTCAGGGCCTGGAGCAATTCGGGAGGGAAGCTCGGCGTGTCGTTCATCCTGCGCGGGGTGTTGGTTCGGGTGGTGCGGATGATGTCTGGCGGCAAGTACACGTTGCCGTTAAGAATTTGCTGGATGGCCTCGGTCATTTGCGTGCGCGGTGACGACTTTGTGATGAAACCCACCGCACCGTAGGTAATGGCTTGCAGGACGATTTGTTTGTCCTGCTCGGCAGAGACAATCACCACGGGAATGGTCGGGGCCTCGTTGCGCAGATTGATCAGGCCATTAAGCCCGTGCATGCCGGGCATGTTCAGGTCGAGCAGGATCAGGTCCAGGTCGTCGTGTTCCTGAGTGAGCGCCAGGGCACTGTCCAGATCGGCGGTTTCCATGACTTCGCTATTGGGGAAACCATCGCTGATGACGTTATGAATCGCTTCGCGAAACAGCGGGTGATCGTCGGCAATCAGAATTTTGTACATAGCCTTTCACCTCATTATTTTGATTAGGGTGTGGCAACAACACGCCAGCGTAAAGATCAGGGGAAAGGTTCGGGCCGGGCGGGCGTCACGGGCAGGTTGGCGGCTTGCCAGGCATCGAGGCCGTCGCGATACCAATACAACGTCTTATAGCCCATGGCGGACGCCCGTTTTACCGCGTTCCAGCTCAACCAGCAGTCGGCGCGGCAATAGAAGACCAGCGGTCGTGCCGGATCCCCGGCGGTCAATGCCTTGAGGTTACGCGCAAAGTAACCCTGCCAGTCAGGCGTCAGGTCGCCGTCGCCAGTATTGGCCAGCCAGTGGCTGCCGGGCAGGTTTTCATGGGGCTGGTCTTCGATGAACTGCCCTTGCAGCCATTGGCGGCGGTAGACATCGATCAGTACCGGCGACGGGGTTTGATTGAGCAGGGTTTGCAGGGCTCGGGTGTCAAGGATGGTCGCGTCTTGCAGGGTTTCCGGCGTCGGGCTGCGGTACAGCCCGATGCGATAGCCGTCGGCGGAAAACAGCGGTGATTCGGCTTGCGCGCTGCCCAGCATCAGGCTCAGCGACAGCGCAGCGAGAGTAGAGCGCAACAGGCAACGTCGGGCACGCGGCATGGGGGTCGATCCTTATAGTTATGGACCTATTACATGCCAGCCGTGAGGCTTTGGGAATGCGACGATAGACAGGGAAACCAGTACTAAAGTAGTAATTTCACCCCCTGTTGATGGAGTTCCAATTGTAGGAGTGAGCCTGCTCGCGATAGCGGTGTATCAGACAACATCGATGTTGAATGAAAGATAGCTATCGCGAGCAGGCTCGCTCCTACAGTTTGGATTTGGGTTGTTAGCCGGATTTGCGCAGGGCCGCGTGCTGTGGGTTGAAGGTGAGCACCGCAAGTAGTGCAAACACGAACGTCAGCCCCACGCACACCGTCAACGCAAGCGGATTGAAGCGCTCATACAGGGCAAACCGCACCAGCTCCACCGCATGGGTAAACGGGTTCACCGCGCACAGCCAGTACAACCATTCACTGGCCTCACGCATCTTCCACAACGGATACAGTGCCGAGGACAGGAAAAACAGCGGAAAGATCACGAAATTCATGACCCCGGCAAAGTTCTCCAGCTGGCGGATGGCGTTGGACAGCAACAGGCCCAAGGCACTGAGCATCAACGCCACCACCAGTAATGTCGGCAGGGCAATCAACAACCCCATGGCCGGCGGCTGCACGCCATACATCCAGGCAATGGCCAAAAAGGCATACACCTGCAACAGGGAAATCAGCGACGTGGCCAGCAGCTTGCTGCATAGCAGAAAGGTCCGGGGCAGGGGGCTGGTCAGCAGCACGCGCATGCTGCCCATCTCGCGGTCGTACACCATCGACAGTGAACCTTGCATGCCGTTGAACAGCAGGATCATGCAAGCCAGGCCGGGGACGATATAGACCTCGTACGGAATGTAGGTGTCGTAGGGTTCGATAATCGCGATGCCCAATGCCGCCCGAAAACCGGCCGCGAACACCAGCAGCCATAACAGCGGCCGCACCAGCGCACTGAGAAACCGCGTGCGCTGTAACACAAAACGCAGCCATTCGCGCAGCACGATACCGCTGAAACATTGCCAGTACGCATTCATCGCGCCGCTCCTGAAGTGGTCAGGCAAGTGAAAGCCGAGCCGAGGTCGCCGCCATGTTCCAGGCTCAGCGCATCGGCCTGTCCGCTGGCCACCAACCGGCCTTGATGGAGGATCAACAAGTCGTCGCTGGCCTGCACTTCGTCCAGTAAATGGGTGGTCCAGAGCACGCTGATGGCGTGTTCGCGGCACAGGTTGCGCATGTGCTGATTGAGTGCCAGGCGACTGGCGGGATCGAGTCCGGCGCTGGCTTCGTCGAGTAGCAACAGGCGCGGTTCATGCAGCAGGGCGCGGGCGATTTCCACCCGGCGGCGGTGGCCGCCATTGAGTTCGCGTACCCGTTCGCGTCGGCGTTCGGTCAGGGTCTGGCGGGCCAGCTCGGCGTCAACCCGGATACCGGTCTGGCGCCGGGACAGACCATGCAACGCGGCGTGATACCGCAGGTTCTGCTCGACGCTGAGGTCCAGGTCCAGGGTGCTTTGCTGGAACACTACGCCCAACTGCTTGAGCGCCGGGCGCGGGGCATCGCGTAATGAATAGCCGCCGACCTTGATGTCTCCGTGCTGCACATCATAAAGCCGGGTCAGCAGGGCAATCAGGGTTGATTTGCCGGCGCCATTGGGCCCCAGCAGTGCGGCGAAACGTCCGGCGGCCAAGTTGAAATTCACGTGGCGCAACGCTTCCCGGGCACCGTAGGCAAAACTCAGGTCGCTGACTTCCAGTGCATTCATGGCGTCACCACCACGCCCCAAGGGTAGCGTCCGACTTTCACCGATTTGCTGACCTTGAGGCTGTCGACATCAATCACCGACACGTCACCGCTGACGCCGTTGGTGGCGAGCAGTTGCTTTTGATCGGGCGTGAACGCCAACTGCCAGACACGCCGCCCGACCAGCAGATAGTCGAGAGTCTCAAACGTCTTGGCATCGATCACCGCCACGTGATTGGCCGGGCCCAGTGCGACGAATGCGTACTTGCCGTCGGCGCTGAGCTTGATGCCCACGGGCTGGACCTTGTCCGGGTGGATGCCTTTGATCTGGAAGTTAAGGGTCTTGAGGATCTTGCGGCTGGCGACGTCGAGAATCGTCACCGTGCCGCCGATTTCCGCCGACGCCCAGAGTTGTGAACCGTCCTGATTGAATTCGACAAAGCGCGGTCGCTGATCCACCAGCGTGCTGTCGGCCAGGGTCTGGGTGCTGGTGTCAATCCAGTGCAGCATGTTGGTGGTTTCGCTGGTGTTCACCACCCACTTGCCGTCGGGGCTGACGGCCATGCCTTCGGGTTCGACGCCGACGTTGACCTGGCCGAGCACCTGGGAGGTTTCGGTGTCGATCACCGTGACCAGCGCATCGTCTTCGTTGGAAACGTACAACCAGCGGTTATTGGGGTGCAGGGCGAATTGCTCGGGGTCTTTGCCCGAGGGCAGCTCCTTGATGATCTTGCGCGTGACCACGTCCATCACCTGGACCCGGTCCGAATCGCTGGCGCAGATGTACAGCAGCTTGTTGTCGTGGGACAGCAACAGGCCACGCGGGCGCTGGCCGACAGGCAAGGTGTCGGTGACTTGCAGGGTCTGCATGTCGATCAGGCTCAGGCTGTTGTCCTTTTCGTTGGAGACCCACGCGGTGCTGGCAGCAGCATGCCCGGCGGCGAGCAGCAGGGCGCATGAAAGCAGGGTGCGGCAGAGCAGGGTGCGGCGCATGGCAGATTCCTTTTTGTTGTAGTTCTTGTGGAAAGTTGCATCAGGGAAAGCGGCAGCTGACCTCGGGTTTGTCGTAACCCAGGCTGTCCATTTCGTTGAAGGGGTGCAGAAAGCCGTCCTGCGGCGAGGTACTGACCAGGGCGCGGGGCTGGACGATGGGAATGGGTTGGCGCAACTGACCGTTCCACGGGCGATAACTGAGCTTGCGCCCCTTGAAACCGTCCAGCGGCAGTTGATCGCTGAGTTCCAGCTGACGGATCGCCATCGGCTCGGTCTGGCGCAGTTTGCTCACGGCGCTGGCGATGCTGCGGACGGCCATCCAGGCGGCGAAGTCGCGGTCGTTCATCCAGCGCCCGGCCAGGGCTTCAAAACGCTTTTGCAACTGAGCGGCGCCGTAGGTTTCCACGGTCTTGTGCCAACCCACCGGGGTCAGCCCTTGCGTGCCGGCGACCGGGCGCGGGTACCAGGTCTGGTAGGGCACGTATTCACCGAAATCGCCGCGCTCATCGGCCACCAGCACCACGTCATATTCGGCGGTCTGGGTGAACAGCGGCATGTCGGCCTGGGCACTGCGACGTTGATCGTTATCAAAACTCCAGGCCTTCTCCGCCACCAGTTGCAGCCCGAAGCGCTTGGCCGCGCGGCGCAGGGCGGTGGCGTAGGCTTGATCGTCGGCAGTCGGGCCGACGATCAGCAGCGCCCGTTGCCATTTGCGGACCACCAGATATTGCGCCAGTGCATCGGTGAGCATCGCCCGACTCGGCAAGCTGTGCAGCACGTTCGGCAGGCAGTCGGTGGTGCGCAAGCGGTCGTCGGGGCTGCCGGCGTTGAACAGCAGGCTGTCGGGCAGGGCGGCACTGAGTTGGCGCAAGTTGTCGGCCGGGGCGTTCACCACAAACAGACGCAGCCCCTGTGCGTGCTGGGCTTTGGCCGCTTCGAGCAAGGCTTCGGGGCTGTCGACGCTGGCACTGTCCAGGGTGTAACTGTGGTTGAGAAAACGCCCGGTGCTGTTGCTGTCGGTGATCGCCAATTCGGCGCCACGCAGCCCGGCATCGGTCGGTTCGGGAATGACATTCGACAGTATCGGGCCCGGATCGGGGCGATAGCCCAGGTAGCCGATGCGTACCTGAAGCGGCGCGTCTGCGGCCTGGCTTTGGGTGGCCAGGCCGGCAGCGCAGGCAATCGCCAGCAGGTACAGCAAGGCGTAAGGGACTAGCAGGCGCATAGGACGCTCCATTACAGGTAGCGCCAGCATAGGAAGCCTGTGAAGCAGAAGAAATATGCAGAAAGTACCGGAGAGCCAGTACCAAGGTAGTAACCCGGGCGAATCGACGCGGTTTTAGCTTGGGTTTGAATGGCTCTCGCCCTGATGCCGATCAGTTAAGCCATAACACTATCCGTAGCAGCTGGCGAAGCCTGCGTTC
>NZ_AKJS01000157.1 GCF_000282215.1 Pseudomonas sp. GM21 | reverse complement strand
GCAGCCTCGCAGGCTCGGCAGCTGCTACAAAATTGTGATGGCTGTGAACTGCACGCCGCAGCATCAGTCGCATGCATACGCAGTCCAGATTCAGAGGCGCACACGTGACCAACGATTCCGAGCAACAGGCCATGCTCGATCCGACCCCGAAGACACAGCGCCTGAAGGTGCTGACGGTCAACACTCACAAGGGTTTTACCGCCCTCAACCGGCGTTTCATCCTCCCGGAGCTGCGCGAGGCCGTGCGCAGTACGTCGGCGGATCTGGTGTTCCTCCAGGAAGTGGTGGGAGAACACGATCGGCATTCTTCCCGCTACTACAACTGGCCGCAGACCTCGCAATACGAATTTCTCGCCGACAGCATGTGGAGCGATTTCGCCTATGGGCGCAATGCGGTCTACCCCGATGGCCACCACGGCAATGCGCTGCTGTCGAAGTACCCGATCCGCGAATTTCGTAACCTTGACGTGTCGATCACGGGCCCCGAACGCCGTGGGTTGCTGCACTGCGTGCTGGAGGTGCCGGGGCACGCTGAAGTTCATGCGATTTGTGTGCACCTGAGCCTGCTCGAAAGTCATCGCCAGCTGCAGCTACAGTTGCTCTGCCAACTGCTCGAATCCCTGCCCGACGATGCCCCGGTGATCATCGCCGGCGATTTCAACGATTGGCAGTTGCAAGGCAACGCCGCCCTCGCCCGTCGCGATGACCTGCATGAAGCGTTCGAACGCCATAACGGGCGCCCGGCCAAAACCTATCCCGCCCGCTTTCCCTTGCTGCGCCTGGACCGGATCTACCTGCGCAACGCCAGCAGCCATGAACCGCGAATACTCAGTCATAAACCCTGGACGCACTTGTCGGATCATTTGCCGTTGGCAGTCGAAGTGCACCTCTAGCAGCTAAGTAAAAAAAGGATCTGGATAGCGGTTTTTTTGACGTATCGCCGAATAAACAAAGCCTTACGTCGCGTCGTAAATCAGTCACTTTCAACACCTGAAATACCCCTACCATCTATCGCACGTTTTCTTGACGCGCTGTCAGCGTTCCTCTTAGCTAAACTTTACTACCCCCGAAGTAACATCAGGGGACACCCCCAGACACCCGCCAAATACGGGCGCCCAAAGGCGTGCCCCTAATCCATTCGGTCGCCCCTCACTCGGGGTAGGAGAGACGCCACAGCGAGAGACTCCATGCGATTACAAGGTAGACCTCCATGAAAACGTCATTCACCCAACATGAGATAAAAGTCACTTTTTGCACTGTTACCGGCTCCATCTTGTTGTGCTCGACCCTGGAGACCCAGGCGGGGCCGACGGAAGAAGAAATCGCTCCATGGTATCGCCAGGATGTCCCGGCCTTCACCTTGCCACCCACGAGTATCACCGCCCCCTACCCCGGCCATTTTGGTGCTGCCTCCGATACAACCAGCTCACACCTGACCATTGAAGACGAAGCGCCTTCAGCCTGGGATCAGGTGTACGGTAAAGCGTCGCGACAAGCGCAGACCGATTATCTGTCACTGGGATCTTCGATCCCTGGCACTACAGAATTCAAAGGCCCGGCAATCCTCACCTTGCAGAGCGGTAGCGGGCATACCCAAAAGGTCGGGCTGATCGGCGGCACCATCCACTTACAAGACAATGGCAACGGCTTGCTGGCCCATCCAGCCTTGGCCGACCCCGATCAAGACACTCTCAACCTTCAAGGCCAGAGCCTCGGCGCTTA
The DNA here is from genome assembly GCF_000282215.1 of Pseudomonas sp. GM21. Lineage (GTDB taxonomy): Bacteria > Pseudomonadota > Gammaproteobacteria > Pseudomonadales > Pseudomonadaceae > Aquipseudomonas. The sequence continues at coordinate 14,353 of NZ_AKJS01000157.1, read as the reverse complement.
CTGGAGCCTGACCGGCCCTCAAGGCTGGCATGTGGATTTGACCGCCAGCGGTGGCCGGGTCAATGGCTTCAGCCGTAACGACCAGGGCGCGCGGCAGGCCACTGAAGGCACGGCGATGACATTGTCGGTGGAAGGCGGTTTCCCGATTGGCCTGAGCGAGAACTGGGTGGTCGAACCCCAGGCGCAGTTGATCAATCAGCGCATTTCGCTGGATACGCCGTATGCCGGTTCTGGGAATGCATCATCGAGTGAGCTGACGTCCTGGAGCGGCCGAGTCGGCGCCCGATTGAAAGGCAGTTACGACATCAATGGCCTGGGCGTCGAACCCTACGTGCGAACCAACTTGTGGCACACCGTGAACACCGGCGGCACCGTGACCCTCGATCAGGTCGACAAGATCAGCAGCAGTCGTAAATCGTCGACGGTCGAAGTGGGTCTGGGGTTGGTGGCCAGAGTTACGCCCACCGTGAGTTTGTACGTCAGCGCGGATTACAGCAGTGATGTGGATGACAATGATTTGAATGGGTTGATTGGGAGTTTGGGGGTGCGGATGCGGTGGTGAGTGTCTGCCTTCAAGACTTGTTTTGTCCGGTATGAAGCTATCGCGAGCAGGCTCACTCCTACAATGGAATGCATTCCAAATGTGGGAGCGAGCCTGCTCGCGATGGGGGCAACCCGGTGTCAGCTCAACCCTCCGGCCGCAAGATCAACACCGCCAGCGGTGGCAGGTTCAGCACCAGCGACAGCGCCTGCCCATGGCTCGGTGCCTCTTCGGTCAATGCCCCGCCACTGTTGCCATAGTTGGAACCGGCATACATGGCCGCATCGCTGTTGATCACCTCGGTCCAGCGCCCGGCAAACGGCACGCCGACGCGATACCCCTCCCGCGGCACCGGGGTGAAGTTGGCCACGACCAGGACCGGCCGCCCCTCCTTGCTCCAGCGCAGCCACGCATAAACGCTGTTGATCGCATCGTCGCCGATCAGCCACTGGAAGCCTTGCGGGGCATCGTCCTGTTCGTGCAGCGCCGGTTCTTCGCGGTACAGCCGATTGAGGTCACCGACCAGTTTTTGCACCCCTTTGTGCTCGGAGTATTGCAGCAAGTACCAGTCCAGTTGCTGATCGTGGTTCCATTCGCGCCACTGACCGAATTCGCAGCCCATGAACAACAGCTTCTTGCCCGGGTGCGTCCACATAAAACTCAGGTAAGCGCGCAAATTGGCAAACTTCTGCCAGCGGTCGCCGGGCATCTTGTCGATCAGCGAATGCTTGCCGTGCACCACTTCATCGTGGGAAATCGGCAGGATGAAACGCTCGGACCAGGCGTACACCAGGCCAAAACTCAGTTCGTTGTGGTGATGGGCGCGGTACACCGGATCCTGCTGGATGTAATGCAGCGAATCGTGCATCCAGCCCATGTTCCATTTGTAGGCAAAACCCAATCCGCCCTGTTGCGTGCTCTGGCTGACACCCGGCCATGCCGTGGACTCTTCGGCGATGACCAGCGCACCGGGCGCCTCCAGCGCGACCACGTCGTTGAGGTGGCGCAAAAAGTCGATGGCTTCGAGGTTTTCCCGACCGCCATGACGGTTTGGCACCCATTCGCCGGCCTTGCGCGAATAATCGCGATAGAGCATCGACGCCACGGCATCGACGCGCAGGCCATCGACATGGAAATGCTTGAGCCAGTGCAGCCCCGACGCCAGCATGTAACCGTGCACTTCGGTGCGGCCCAGGTTGTAGATGAGCGTGTCCCAGTCCTGATGAAAACCTTCCAGCGGGTTGCCATATTCGTACAGCGCCGTGCCGTCGAATTGCGCCAGTCCGTGGGTATCGGTCGGGAAATGCGCCGGCACCCAATCGAGAATCACACCGATTTCCGCCTGGTGGCAGGCGTTGACGAAGGCGGCAAAATCATCCGGTGAACCGTAACGGGCGCTCGGGGCAAATTGCGACAGCAGCTGATAGCCCCACGAGCCACCGAACGGGTGTTCCATGATCGGCATCAGTTCAATGTGGGTGAAACCCAAATCCTTCACATAGGGAATCAGCCGTTCACCCAACTCGTGCCAGGTGTACTGGCGGGCGACTTCGCCAAGATCGTCCAGCTCACATTGCCACGAGCCGGCGTGCAATTCGTAGATCGACAGCGGCGCGGTGGCTCGCTGACGTTCGCCACGGGATTGCATCCACGCCTGATCCTGCCAGTCGATGGTCAGCGGTGAGGCGACTTTGGAGGCAGTGTCCGGCGGCAAGGTGGTGGCCAGCGCCATCGGGTCAGCCTTGAGCGGCAAAATACCGTGGGTACCGAGGATTTCGTATTTATACGCCTCACCCGCTTGCATGCGCGGGATGAACAGTTCCCAGACCCCGGTCGGATGGCGCAAACGCATCGGATGGCGGCGACCGTCCCAATTGTTGAAATCACCGACTACCGATACGCGCTTGGCGTTGGGCGCCCACACGGCGAAACGCACGCCGTCCACACCCTCGACCGTTTTCAGCTGCGCACCGAGGCAACTGCTGAGGTCGCGGTGATTGCCTTCGGCGAACAGGTACAAGTCCATTTCGCCGAGCAGCGGGCCAAAGCTGTAGGGGTCTTCGCTGACTTGTTCGCCGCCGGCCCACCGGGTGCGCAGCAGATAGGGCTGGGCCCGATCGAAGTGCCCGACAAACAGCCCCGGCGTCTGGGTGGCTTCCAGCTGACCGAGTTCTTCCCCGGAGTCCTTGGCCAACACCTGTACGCTCAACGCGTCAGGCAAATAAGCTCGAATGAATTGCCCGTCGGCGCCATCGCCATCGCCATCGCCATCGCCATCGCCATCGCCATGGGGCCCCAGAATTGCAAAAGGGTCGTGATGTTCGGCGCGCACCAACGCGTCGATATCCCGCGCTCTGGGCAGCAGCGCCTCTTTAGCGTGACCCTGTTCCTTGTTCGAGAAACTCATGACTACTCTCCACCAAGATCGGAAAAGGGTTTAAGCCCACTCAATAATCCATACAAGCCGTGCAGGGGCACCGGCAGCCAAGTGGGTCGATTTTCGGCCTCATACGCCACTTCATAGGCCGCCTTCTCCAGACCGAACAACGCTAGCGCGGCATCCTCGCCTTCCGGATCTTGCCACGCATGAGCAAGACTAGCTGCCGCTAGCCGATAAGCGTCAACAAATGCCTGTTTTGCTTCAATCAGGTAGCGCTCGGCAACCCGTTCGCGGGCAGCCTGGGCCTCGGCCGTGTTGTCGACGTTATGCACATTGATCGTCATCGCGGCGGCGTAATCGAAAGAACGCAACACCCCGCTGACGTCCTTGTACGGGCTGTGCTTGCCCCGTCGTTCGTGCAAAGGCCGCGCCGGCTCGCCCTCGAAATCGATCAGGTAGGCATCGCCCTTGATCACCAACACCTGGCCCAGGTGCAAGTCGCCGTGGACACGGATGCGCAAACCTCCCGCCGCTTTCTTGCCGAGTTCCTGCACATGACTGAGGATGGTTTTTTTCTGGTCCAGCAGACGACTGACCAAAGCGTTATCCGCAGGGCTCAGTTGGTTTTGGTGCTGCTTGAGCAACTTCAGTGCGTGCTCCAGTTGCGCCGCCACGTCCTTGGCCGAGGCCTGTGCCTCTTTCTGCGTGGTGACCTGCGGGGCGAAGTCCGGGTCTTTGCTCGGAGCGGCCAGCACTTGATGCATTTCCCCCAGACGCTGGCCCAGCATGCCGGCAAAATCCTTCAACTCACCGAGTGCGTTGTAGTGCTGTTCCTGTTCGGACATGGCATCGGCCATCTCGTCTCGCAGCGCGCGTTCGAGGTTGTTCTGGGTCCATTCCCAGGCATCGCCCTGATTGCTCAAATAGCCTTGAGCGATCATCAACAAGGTGTCTTCGCCGTGCTCATCGCGGCGCACCACCGAGCCCAATAGCGGGGAAATATTGCGGAAGCCGGCATTAGTCAGGCAGGCACTCATTTCCAGTTCCGGGTGTACGCCCGAGGCGAGTTTGCGGATCAGTTTGAGCACCAGGCTGTTGCCGATCACCACCGAACTGTTGGATTGCTCGGCGGACAGGTAACGCACAGGCGACTCTTGCGTCAGCCCTAGTTTTGCCAGTTCTGCCGTGGGCTCAAAACGGATTTCACCTGCGCTCGACGGCAACACGGTGTTGTTCTGCATGCCTTGCAATACGGCATGGATAAAGGGTTCGAGGCTGAAGGCATCGGTGATCAAACCTACCTGACGTCCACGGCGCACCCGCGACAAGGCCAATTGCTGAGGCAACGCTGCGCCGACCTGATCTTCGGGAATAAAGCCGAATGGCAGCTGATAGCGGTGGGTCTGGCCTGCGCTGGTGACTTCAATCTCGCTCAACAGCACTGGGTGCAGCGGATCGCCGAAACGCACGCCGTAGGCCAGGTTGACCTGTTCGATGGCCGCGTCCTTGCCGGCGAACCAGCGGCGATTCTGCAACCAGCTCGGCAGAATGCCCTGCTCCAGCGTGCCACGGGACGGCGTTTCGAGCAGTTCTTCCATGCGTTGTTTCAACACCAGCGTGGTGAAGTCCGGCAGGCTTTGCGCCGGTTCCACGTGCCAGGCTGGCATCTGGTTTTCCGCTGCGAGTCCGAACCAATAGAAGCCGTAAGGCGCCAGGGTCAGGAGGAAATTCAACTGGCCAATCGGTGGGAAAGCGTTACCACCGAGCATCTCCACCGGCACCATGCCGACGTACGCCGACAGGTCGAGTTCCGCCGCTTGTGCGCTGCGCGAGACGTTGGCCACGCACAGGATGATTTCGTGCTTGCCATCGGCCCCGGTGAATTCACGGGTGTAAGCCAGAATTCGCCGGTTGCTCGGCGAGAGCATTTTCAGTGTGCCGCGCCCGAACGCCTTGGACTGTTTGCGCACGGCCAGCATGCGCCGGGTCCAGTTGAGCAGCGAATGCGGATCACCCGCCTGGGTCTCGACGTTGACCGACAGGTAACCGTATTGCGGGTCCATGATCGGTGGCAGCACCAGGCTGGCCGGGTCGGCGCGCGAGAACCCGCCGTTACGGTCAATCGACCACTGCATCGGCGTGCGCACGCCATCTCGGTCACCGAGGTAGATGTTGTCGCCCATGCCGATTTCATCGCCGTAATACAGGGTCGGCGTGCCAGGCATCGACAGCAGCAAACTGTTGAGCAGCTCCACCCGACGCCGATCACGCTCTACCAGGGGCGCCAGTCGGCGGCGAATCCCCAGGTTGATCCGCGCCCGACGGTCGGCCGCGTAGTAATTCCACAGGTAGTCGCGTTCCTTGTCGGTGACCATTTCCAGGGTCAGTTCATCGTGATTGCGCAGGAAAATCGCCCACTGACAATTGGCCGGGATCTCCGGGGTCTGGCGCAGGATGTCGGTGATCGGGAAGCGATCCTCCTGGGCCAACGCCATGTACATGCGCGGCATCAACGGAAAGTGAAAAGCCATGTGGCACTCGTCGCCGTTCAAGCCCTTTTTGTCGGTGTCACCAAAGTACAGTTGCGTGTCTTCCGGCCATTGATTGGCTTCGGCCAACAGCATGCGGTCGGGGTAATTGGCGTCGATCTCGGCGCGGATCTGCTTGAGGACGTCATGGGTCTCGGGAAGGTTTTCGTTGTTGGTACCGTCCCGTTCGATCAGGTACGGGATGGCGTCCAGCCGCAAACCGTCGATGCCCATGTCTAGCCAGTAGCGCATCACCGAGAGCACGGCTTTCATGACCTGTGGGTTATCGAAGTTCAGGTCCGGCTGGTGGGAGTAGAAACGGTGCCAGAAGTACTGGCCGGCCACCGGGTCCCAGGTCCAGTTGGATTTTTCGGTGTCGAGAAAGATGATGCGCGTACCGTCGTACTTTTGATCGTCATCGGACCAGACGTAGAAGTCCCGCGCCGCCGAACCGGGTTTGGCCTTGCGCGCGCGCTGGAACCAGGCGTGTTGGTCCGAAGTGTGATTGATGACCAGCTCGGTGATCACCCGCAGGCCACGCTTGTGCGCCTCGGCAATGAAGCGCTTGGCGTCGGCCATCGTGCCGTAGTCGGCGTGCACGCCACGGTACTCGGCGATGTCGTAACCGTCGTCACGGCGTGGCGAGGGATAGAACGGCAACAGCCAGATGGTATTGACGCCGAGGTCGGCGATGTAGTCGAGCTTGGCGATCAAGCCGGGAAAGTCGCCGATCCCGTCATTGTTGGAGTCGAAAAACGATTTGACGTGAACCTGATAGATCACCGCGTCCTTGTACCAGAGCGGGTCCTTGATGAAGGTGGCTGCCTTGGGTTTCTTCGCCATTTGAAACTCCTGTTGATGATCGTTCCCACTCTCTGCGTGGGAATGCCTCTACGGACGCTCCGCGTTCGGCTCTGGAGGGGACGCGGAGCGTCCCGGGCTGCATTCCCACGCAGAGCGTGGGGACGATCGTGTTAAACAGTAATCCGCCAGATCCCGAACGGTTGATACGCCGGATCAATGCGCATGAACTGATACTTGCCATACCAGGTCCAGCGGTGGCCGTTCATCAAGTCTTCGCCCTGGGTGCTGGCGTCGTCGGGCAAGCCCATTTCCCATAACGGCAATTCGAAATTGGCTTCCTGGACGTTATGCGGATCGAGGCTGACAGCCACCAGAATGAAGTTGCTGCCGTCCGCACTGCGTTTGCCGAAGTACAGAATGTTGTCGTTCCACGCGTTGTAGACCTTCAAGCCCAAGTGCGTGTGCAGGGCCGGGTTCTGCCGGCGGATGCGGTTGAGCTGGGCGATCTCGGCAATGATGTTGCCCGGCGCGTTGAAGTCCCGTGGGCGGATTTCGTACTTCTCGGAGTCGAGGTATTCCTCTTTGCCCGGGATCGGCGCCGATTCACACAGTTCAAAGCCCGAGTACATACCCCACAGCCCAGAGCCCATGGTCGCCAGCGCCGCGCGAATCAAAAAGCCCGCGCGCCCGGACTCATGCAGGAAGGCCGGATTGATGTCCGGGGTGTTGACGAAGAAGTTCGGCCGGTAACATTCGCGCCACGGCGACTCATTAAGCTCGGTGAAATACGTCGCCAGCTCATGCTTGGTGTTGCGCCAGGTGAAATAGGTGTAGCTCTGCGAATATCCGACCTTGCCCAGCCGCGCCATCATCGCCGGGGTGGTAAAGGCTTCGGCGAGGAAGATCACCTCCGGGTACAGCGCTCGCACATCGGCAATCAGCCATTGCCAGAATGGCAGGGGTTTGGTGTGCGGGTTGTCGACGCGAAAGATCTTCACGCCCTCTTCGACCCAACCGACCACGATGTCGCGCAACTCGACCCACAGGCTCGGAATGGCCTCGGTCGCATAGAAGTCGACGTTGACAATGTCCTGGTATTTTTTTGGCGGGTTCTCGGCGTATTTGATCGTGCCGTCCGGCCGCCAGTTGAACCAGCCCGGGTGCTGTCGCAGCCAGGGATGGTCCTGGGAACACTGAATGGCAAAGTCGAGGGCGATTTCAATCCCGTAGTCCGCCGCCGTCGCGACCAGCCGGCGAAAATCTTCGCGGGTGCCAAGCTGCGAGTGAATCGCCTCATGCCCGCCCTCTTCGCTGCCAATCGCATAGGGGCTGCCGGGATCGTCGGGTCCTGCGGTCAGGGAATTGTTCGGGCCTTTGCGGAAACTGCGGCCGATGGGGTGGATCGGCGGAAAATACAGGACGTCGAACCCCATGTCCTGAATCATCGGCAACCGCGCGTGCACATCATTGAAGGTGCCGTGACGGGCCGGATCATCGGTGATCGAGCGCGGAAACAGTTCATACCAACTGGCGAACTGCGCCAGCTCCCGCTCGACATCCAACGGGTATTCCGGGCTCAGGCTCACAAAAGCGTGGTGATCGACCTGCGCCATCAGCTCGGCGCTACGTTGGTGCAGAAACAGGGCCACCTGCTCGTTTTCGAGCAGGCCGGACAACTCATGGTGCAGCGCCGTCAGTTGTTCACTCAACGCCCCTTCGCTGCGCTCGGCCGCCTGCTGGACCTGAGTGCGTCCTTCCTGCAATTCCAGACTGACGGGGACACGCGCGGCGTGCTTCTTCTCCAGCTCGTAACAGAAGCTGGCGAACTGATCGATCCAGGCTTCGATGCAGAACAGATAGCGGCCCTGACTTTCTACACGGAACTGGCCTTGCCAACCGTTATTGCCCAGGTCCGCCATGACTTCGCTTTGCCAGACGCCGTCACCTTCGGACCGCCAGCGCACCCGCACAGCCAGCTTGTCATGGCCGTCGGCAAACACTTTGCTGGTCACCACCACGTCCTGACCTACGACGGATTTGACGGCGAACTGTCCGCCATCAAGGGTCGGCTGGGTGTTTTCAATTGCGATTCGCGGTAGCAGTAACGCCTGCGACAGCGGCATGTGAGGGTTGTAATTGAGCTCTGTCGGTTTTGCGGCAGTCATCGAGCATCTCTCCTTTACGCCCCATGGACGCTCTTGTACCGGGTGTTCCCTGGATAGATTCACTTAGGTTGGGAGCCACCGGGCGGGCTAAAAGTTCAGAGGGAATTGCTCAAGCGGTCGCGGGGAATCAATTCCCGCATCAGTAGGTCAATTCACTTAAGCACGACTTACGCCATGTGCCACTGGAGGCTTGATAATGAGTATTCCAATCCCTGCCGAAACGCCTGATCCAAACATCGACAGCCCGGTCATTCCACCGACCGAGCCACAACCCGTGCCCGAGCAAGATCCGCCCGGCACCACCGCACCACCCCGGGAAGAACCGCCGAGCACGATGCCGCCGGTGATTGTGAAGCTGTAGTGTTGGCAGCGCTTTATTTGTCTCCCACGCCTAGCGTGGGAGCACCAAAGCGAACAATGGAAGAAGCAAAAGATATCGCTGATTCTCTTCTGTTTCGTGATAGTCCTTTGGATAAATTAACCGTTCGTCGAAAATCCTAACGCATGACCGGATAACAATGAAAACCGTCCTACAAACATTTCAGAAACGAACCACATCCATCCTCAGATTATTCCTCCCAACTTCTTAAACAAAAAGCCTTCTTCCTTCCCAGACATTATTGCCAACAACGAAACGCAATGCCCTGCCCTGCCCACCGACTATTAATCGTTTACTAGGAAAACTTACAAAGTAAGCATCATTAACATCATGAGCCGGAATAATTACTTCTTGCAGTGGGAGCATTCCTACGCCCAAAAAAAACCAAACTTGCAATCCAGAACACAAAAAACTAAACCTTTAACGTCACTTACCTAAAAGTGATTTCTTTCCAGGATGGAGTTAAAAATGAAAGACGAAAACATGATTGACATGCTCCTTAGTTTCAAAAGTGAATTTGGCGAAAATTCAACCCCTCAAATCGCTGGTGGTTCAGGCGGCGCAGGGGGATGTGGAGGAAGTGGCGGTTGCGGAGGCGGCGGTGGTTGCAGCGGCGGTAGTGGTGGTTCAGAGGGATCCGGCGGCAACGCTGTTACACGACACATCGACGGGTCATCCACTGAACAATAAATTTAACGAGCGTTGAAAAAGAGGTTTTTCCGTTTAACAGCGGAAAGACCTCGACGGAGCCATCATGAATTTAAAAATACATAATTACAACATTCTAAATTTTGAGAGCCAAAACATCTTGATTTCCGAGAAAGGAGTGGCCCGAGTAAATTCACCCACTCTGCTCAAAGTAATCGCTAAGTTAAAAGACAAAAAAACGATTACAGAAGATGAGCTTTATAAGCTGTTTCACGAACATAACCTTGACAAAGGCGATGCCTACCTATCACTGAAGACGCTATTAGGACTCGACGCAGAAAAAGAGCCTGCCTACTTCAAAAAAACATTCGTGATCCATGACTGGGAAAATCATGACGAACTGAAGCTACTAATAAGTAGCGAACTCCCTGAGGCTGTTGTCGTCAGCCAAATTTCAGAATCAAACCTGAACCTAGAACTCAACGCTAAAAATTTCTTTTTATTACTGTGTAAAGATTACGATTACAAAAAAATAAAAGAACATTACTTTAAATTGTCGACAGATCATCCTGAAAGCGCCATAAGCGTCGCCTACACAGCAGGCAATCATTTTATTATTAGCCAACCTTATCTGCCAAAAATAGGAAGTCCTTGCCATTTTTGTACGATAGATCGGCTGATTGAAAATGAAACCTACCACCCCAGCTCTAACTCGTGGTCTCGCCTACTAGATTTCTGTCGCAGCAAAAAAACATTCACCCCTGCTCCGCCATTATCTATGTATCAGAAAGCACTAGTTGTCGGAGCACTGATACAAAAAATCAAATTGATAACTGGCAAGAGCAACACCTATCGATACCAAGACAACATTCTTCAAGAAACCACCCTATCACTGAACAATGGAAAAATCGAAGAATGCTGTACTGCACACTGGTGTATGTGTGACTGCTTAAGGGCTACCCCATGAAAAAATTACCTCATGATTACTACCTGAGGTTCATAGACCCTCTTGCATACGATCAAACTATTCAATTCCATGCAAAGGGGAACTTTACAATACATGAGGCTTTTAAAAACTCAGCAGCACTTCATTTTATAAACGCCAGCAACCTAGATGAGCTGACCGGCAACGAATTAAGAATATACCCGGACATGGAGTTATGTTTCCCATTAAAAATAGACAAGGATGTGGACTCTAATCTAACTCGAAATGAATCATGCGAAATATTCGCACGCAGATCTATACCCTTCGATACTATTAAGGAATTAATAAATCCATTAATTTCCGCCAATTCAAACAGTCACAAACGAGGATACCCTAGCGGAGGCGCCTTATATCCGATTGAGGTTTTTATATGTTCATTAACACACGAACAACCATGGCCCTGCCGCGAGAAAATCCTGCATCTATTACCTCAATCGAGAAAATTTGAAGTCATTCAAGACTCGCAAAATATAGATAACCTTATCACCGCGATATTTTCAGCCTCAAATACAATTGGCACACCAAGCATTGCCATAATTTATATAGCCTATCTGCCAAAAACTTTTTTCAAATACCGGTATCGAGGTTACCGCATGGCCCTAATGGAAGCAGGATCAATTTATACACTAATTGATCTTCAATGCAAAAAATTAGGATTGAGTAATCGCCTTTGGTCAGCATACACCGACACAATGATATGTAAATCGATCGGTTTAAATCCTGGACTATTCCTACCTATGTGCGTCCATTTGATAGGCGAATCTGCATGAACATATACAACAATAACAATATCGCATCTTTACCTACTAAAATAGTTTTACAGCCACCCGGTCTTTTAAGCATGCCAAAATCTGTGGAAATTAATGACCATTGGAACAATGGAGGTTCAGGTATAGGCTGCGACAGCAGTGCAACGCGTGCTGCGTTCGGCGAGTACTTTGAACGTAGGCATTTCTACATGGAGATCTGGCCGGAAACGTCTGGAACATTAGATAGCGTATTGCCCCCGAAAGACGTAGAAAAATTCACCACTGCTTTCGTCCAAACAGCAATCCAAAAGACAACAAAAAAAGAAATCCGATCACACACTTTCAATCTGACAAAAGTCTGTCGCACCTCCGACTTTTCAAGTTGCTACATTCCAAGCGCCTGCATATCCCTCAGCGCGCACAACATAGAAAGCGACTCACTTATATACCCACTGCGAGACACCTGCGGCTGCTGTTTTCATTCTGACCCTACTCTTGCGATTCTTGGATCTTTAAAAGAACAACTTGAAAGACAGTTTCTTGCCAAGTTCTGGCTGACTAAAAAATGCAACCGAATTATCACTAACGAAGAAGCTATCAACAAACTAAAAAAATTTAGCTCTTTCAATCTTTATCATTACCTGCGCCTGTCTGGAAATTTAACCATCATCGATATTTCGGATCAACATTTTCCTGGAAAAAGTGTACTTACAGTATATGGGAACAGCGACTCCGTAAGGCATGTTAAATATTGCGCCGGCATGGCGTATGCAGCAACAGTGGAAGAAGCAATCGACAAATCGATCCTGGAGCTATGGCAAACCTACCGCTTCATGGACTTACATGGTGCAAATCAGAGAAAAAATAGCGACATAGAAGACCCGTACCTCAAACACTTTTTAAACTGCAACTCATTCCAAACCTATCAAACCATTACTGAAGTCGAATATTCAAATATTATGCAGTCTTCTCCCTCATCAGAATTTAGCATCCGCGGCCTGTTACGCTCACTTCATGCATTTGATATCACAGGATACATATATATAAAAACCACAAAAATCGACAACAATAACTATTACCTAACAAAATACGTCTCTACTGATCTATTTTTGCACATGAACAACTCCAAAAACATAAACATAGACAACACTTACGCCAGCAGTTTTAGACATGAAATATACAGCGATCGCAAAAGCTCCATGGTCCCCTTCCCTTAAAGAGAGCAAAAAAATGTCTAACGAAATCACTTACCGAGCGTCAAAACTCGCCTTGATTTTCACAAAAGAGCAACTAAAAGAACCCACCGCTTTTTTCTGGACACTCTTATCCCCTAGCGCAGTATTTTATTTACTAAATTATTCCAGAGGCCAAATACCACCCTATAACTTAAATTATATCGAGTCCACTTCTTGGTTTTATGCTTACATCTCCTCAAATGTGGCATTTTTCGGCTTGAGCTTTTACATTATCGGCCGAAGGGAAAGTGGATTTACCCGATCCTTCATTTACAAACCTGAAGGAAAACTGATTTTTCTTCTAGCAAAATTCATATCTTACTCACTTATATCAATACTCTACTGTTCAGTTTTTTACTGCCTAACACGCTTGGCTTTTGGCTCCCCCAACACAAACGAAGTTTTCCTGATAATGGCCAGCTTTTACTTTTGCTTTCTTTTATTCAGTATCCCAGCACTGCTATTGACGCTACTTCCTACCGGCTTTCAGACTGCAAACACATTATTTTCGATTATCTCTTTCGCAATGTTAATTTCTGGCATATACGGGATCAGTGCACAACTACAATCGGATAGTTTTATTCAACTATTAAACCCTTTATGGATTGCTAGTGAAATTATGTCCAAGGGACTTTGGCAGCGCCCTCAAACAGCTGTTTTGATATTATCATTTTTCACCTGTGCTTTTTTTATTACCCTTCGCCACCTAAGAATAAATCCGATTTGGAGTCGCTACTAATGCACTCATTAAACGTCAACAACCTGACATTCAGCCACTCAAAAGATCCTCTATTCATCAATGCCTCTATGAATATAAATCCAGGAGATATTGTTGGCTTGTTAGGGCCGAACGGCAGTGGAAAGACAACATTTTTTGATATAATTTGTGATATACCACGTAAGAAAAACCCTGAAATCACTAACACTTTCCAAAACCAAGTTTATCTATCGCAAACTATCACCACACCACACACACTTCGAATGTTTGACATCTTCAACATCACCACCCTACTTTGCTCGTCAGAAAAAAACTTACAAGACCAATCACTTGAAAAACTTCAAGCCTGGTGCCCAGAGATCGTCGAACGCTATAAACGCATATGGAATAAAAAATCATCAACTTGCAGTTATGGCGAAAAACGTTGGTTTTTCACTCTGGCATTACTAACTTTAGGTGCCGACTTCATAATTCTTGACGAACCCACTGCTGGCGTTGACCCTGAGTTTCGGCATTACATTTGGAAGTGCTTGCACGGAGCAGCAAAAGAGGGAGTTGCTGTGTTAGTTTCATCCCATCACACCGAAGAAATTGTGTATAACTGCGATCGATTTTATATGATTAGCAACTATAGCTTCAAACAGTTTACTCACAGCGAGGAGTTTATAGATTACTTTAGTGCAGAAAATCTGGATGACGCTTTCATCCGTGCATCTGGCAACTTCTAGTGTGCTGTCTCACAAAAAAAGCTCCTCATGCCAGTGAGGCCATTGCCTCACGGGCTCGCTGTATTTTGTTCAAAATTTCTTCCCCTTTAGCGTTCCAGACGTAGCGAGTCCGCTGCGCTTTTCGCAGTGCCAGAAACGTGGTGATCGAGCTTTCCAGTTCGCGAACCGAACTGAAGCTGCCGTCACGCAGGTACACCGTGATATCGCGAAAGAAGCGTTCAACCATGTTCATCCACGAACTGGAGGTCGGGGTGAAATGCATTTGGAAGCGCTTGTGCTTTTCAATCCAGGCCTTCACTTTCGGGTGTTTGTGCGTGGCGTAGTTGTCCACGATCAGATGCAATTGGAGCTGCTTGGGCGTTTCGCGATTGATTTTTTTGAGATATTCCAGCCGTTCCTGATGCCGGTGTTGGCGCTCGATGAAACTGATCAAGCGTGCCTGAAGATAATCCAGCGCGGTGAACAAGGTAACGGTGCCATGGCGTGTTGGCGC
>NZ_AKJS01000156.1 GCF_000282215.1 Pseudomonas sp. GM21 | reverse complement strand
GGCTCGGCATGCCCTCGCTCCGGTCCTGCTCCGTGGGCCCGCCGCCATCGGCCATCCATGGCCGAGGGCGGCGACCGCGGCATCCCTGCCGCGGTGCCCACTGCGCAGAACCTCCACTCGGCCTCTCGAGGGGGCAAGAAGATCACAAGCCAAAGCAAAAGCGAGGCGGCCTGACAGCCGACCTGATTACGGGACCTGTCTACGATCCAATTGTGGGAGCGAGCCTGCTCGCGATGTAGTTTCAGATAACGCGATCCTTCAGACCGGGCGCGATATCGTTGACGGCCATCGCGGCGACCCACTGAGCAATGCAGGAGTGAGGGTATGCTGAGCCTGGTGGGGCAAGAGCCTTTTGGTTACTTTTGGCTGGGCCAGCATTCCGGTTCTTCCAAAAGTGACCCGCCGTAAGGGCCGAACTTTAAGCCGCCGTTACCGAAGAAACGGATAGGTACCCGATAACCCTAATACCCCAGCCACCCCTAGTCCGCTTTGACGATGAATGATTGCTCGCTCGATCCGATGATCCATCTCAACTCGCGCAGTGGCGCAGTGAGATCGGGAGAGTTGAGTGATGCACAGCATGCGAGAAAAGACCCAGGACGAACGTGATCTGATTGAACGTGCGCGGAGCCTGGTGCCCGCCCTCAAAGCGCGCACGGCGCAGGCCGACAAGGACTTGAAGGTGCCGCAGGAGAGCGTCGCCGAGCTGCAGTCCGCCGGCTTGTTGCGCGCCTTGCAACCAAAGGCGTTTGGTGGATATGAAGTGGACCCGCGTACCTTCTTCGAAATCCAGACCATCCTCGCCGAGGGTTGCATGTCCACCGCCTGGATCTACGGCGTGATGGGGGTTCACCCCTGGCAACTGGCGCGTTACCCGATCGAAGCGCAGCGCGAAGTCTGGGCTGATGACCACAACGCACTGATCTGCTCGACCTATATGCCAGCGGCCAGGGTCACGGTGGTCGAGGGCGGTTACCGCATCAGCGGGCGCTGGGGTTTTTCCAGCGGCAGCGAGCACTGCCAATGGGTGTTTCTGGGCGGGATCCTGCCGCCCGATGGTGAACTGGCAGCCGAGCACGGCACCTTCCTATTGCCACGCAAGGACTATCAGATCGAACGCAATTGGGACGTGATGGGACTGCGCGGCACCGGTAGCCATGACATCGTGGTCGAGGATGTCTTCGTCCCTGCCCATCGCGTGCAGCGCACCAATAACTGGACCCTCGAAGCGACGCCCGGGCGCCGAGTCAACACCAACCCGATCTACGCGATCCCGTTCGCCCAAGTGTTCTCCCGCGCCGTCTCCACCTCGGCCATCGGCGCCCTGCAGGGCGCGATCAACGAGTTCCGCGACAATGCCGCCAAACATATCGGCAAGCACGGCGCCCGTACCGCTGACGATCCTGTGGCGCAAACCGCCGTTGCCGAAGCGATGATCACCGTTGACAGCCTGCGCCTGGTGCTGGAGCGCAATTACGAGCACCTGATGAGCCTGGCCCGCGTCGGCGAATACCCGGATACCGAAACCCGCCTGTTGTATCGCTACCAGTCGGCCTACGTGACCAACATTTGCGCCGAACGGGCCAACGACCTGCTACGCAGCATGGCCGCTTCGGGCTTGTACAACACCAATCCGGTGGCGCGGCTGTTCCGCGACCTGCACCAGGCACGCGGGCACATCGCCAACAATTACATGGCTTACGGGCGCAGTTACGGCGCAGTGATGCTGGGCCTGCCCAATCCAGACCCTTACGTCTGAGGCCTGCCGCCCGTTTCGACTCCTTGGGTTTACACCTGCCTGTGATCCACGGGCAGGTTGTCATGAGTAGCTGATCTATGAACAATTATCTTGCCCTGCGCGTGGCGCAAGTGATCGAGGAAACCGCGGATGCGCGCTCCCTGGTATTCGACGTACCGGAGCATCTGGGTGAACGCTTCCGCTATCAACCCGGACAGTTCCTGACGTTGCGAGTGCCGTTCGAGGACGGCTGGCTGCCACGTTGTTATTCATTGTCGAGCACTCCATTGCTGGATGAGCCATTGCGGGTAACGGTCAAACGTGTGCATGAGGGACGTGCTTCGAATTGGCTGTGCGGCGAATTGCAAGCCGGCCAGACCCTGGAGGTGCTGCCTCCGGCCGGGGTGTTTGTGCCGCGCAGTCTCGACGGCGACTTGCTTCTGTTTGGCGGCGGCAGCGGCGTGACCCCAGTGCTGTCGATCCTGCGTTCGGCGTTGCTGGCGGGGACAGGCCGGATCCTGCTGATCTATGCCAACCGCGATGAGTCCTCGGTGATCTTCAAGGATGAACTCAGACACCTGGCCAGCGCTCATCCGCAACGCCTGCAAGTCGTCCATTGGCTCGATTCAGTGCAGGGCATCCCGAGTGTCGGGCAACTTGCCGAGCTGGCGCGGCCCTTTATCGATGCCCAGGCATTCATCTGTGGTCCGGCCCTGTTCATGGATGCGGCCGTCAGCGCGCTCAAGGGTCTGGGCATTCCGGATCGCCGGGTGCATGTCGAGCGTTTCGTCTCGCTGCCCGGCGAAGGCGAACTGCCAATGGCGGCCAGCAGCGAGGCGGCAGTGGCCGCGCAGTTGGCAGTGCACCTGGATGGCGAGGACCACCACCTGGCCTGCGACAGCGGCGAGACCGTGCTGGCCGCCATGGAACGTGCCGGTCTCAAACCTCCCAGCGCCTGCCGTGTCGGAGGCTGCGCCTCGTGCATGTGCACGCTGGAAAGTGGTGACGTCGAGCTGCTGCACAACGATGCACTGGATGCGGGCGATCTGGCCGAAGGCTGGATTCTTGCCTGTCAGGCGGTGCCCACCAGCGCGCAACTGCGTATCCGTTTTCCAGCATGAAGCCCTCAATGATGCCAAGCCCGAGCCCACGATGAATCAGAGCCTGAACCTAGTCGCGCCCCTGAGCGCCGCCCCTGTCAACTTTGCCCAGTTGGTCTTTAGCAGTGCCGAACGTTATGCCGGTCGCACTGCCATCGATGACAATGGCCAATGCATCGACTACGCCCAACTGCCCGAGCGCGTCATGGGTTTTGCCCGGGGCTTGATGGCCCTGGGGATCCAGGCCGGTGACCGGGTCGGTATCTGGGCGCCGAACAGTGGTGACTGGATCCTCGCCGCGCTGGGCATTCAGTGCGCCGGTGCGGTGCTGGTACCAATCAACACTCGAATGAAGGGTCTTGAGGCCGCCGATGTGCTGGAACGCAGCGGCTGCCGGCTGTTGTTTGTCCCGCAGCGATTTCTCGATGTCGATTACCCGGCACTGCTCGCTCCCCATCGACCGGCCAGCCTCCAGCACCTGGTGATACTCGATGGCGACACGCCCGGGTCGGCTGCGGACCTGACGCTTGCACAGTTTCTGAGTGGTGCAGCGACCATCGATGCCGACAGCGCCAGACACCGTGCATTAGCGGTCGACCCCGAGGCCATGTGCGACCTGTTGTTCACTTCTGGCACCACCGGCAAACCCAAGGGTGTGATGAGCGGCCATGGACAGAACCTGCGAGCCTTCACTGAATACGTCAAGGTCATCGGCCTGGTGCCGGGTGACCGTTACCTGATCGTAAACCCGTTCTTTCATGCTTTTGGCTACAAAGCCGGCTGGCTGACCTGCCTTATCGGCGGAGCGACCATCCTGCCCCATTCGGTGTTCGACGCAGAACAAGTGTTCCAGCGCATCGCTCGTGAGCGCATCAGCGTCTTGCCCGGTGCGCCGACACTGTACCTGTCGCTGCTTGCGCATCCGCGGCTCAAGCAGACCGACCTGTCGAGCCTGCGCATCGCGGTGACCGGTTCGGCGAGTATCCCGCCGAGCCTGATCGAACGCATGCGCAACGAGCTGGGGTTTGCGGTGGTGACTACCGCCTACGGCCTGACCGAATGCGGCGGCCTGGCGACGATCTGTGACCCACAAGACTCGGCGCAGGTGATCGCCGGCACCAGCGGGCGGCCGATTGCCGGCACCGAAGTGAGCATCCGCGATCCGCATAACCAGGCGCTGGACGCCGGGCTTACCGGCGAGATCTGCCTGCGTGGCTTTCACATCATGCAGGGCTATTTCCAGGACCCCGAAGCGACCCGCGAAGCCATCGACGGCGAAGGCTGGTTGCACACCGGCGATGTCGGGCGCCTGGATGAGGCGGGCAACCTGATCATCACCGACCGGCTGAAGGACATGTTCATCGTCGGCGGCTTCAACTGCTACCCGGCGGAAATCGAAGCGGCACTGATCAGGCATCCGGCGATTGCCCAGGTGGCAGTGATTGGCATTGCCGATGAGCGCATGGGCGAAGTCGGATGTGCCTGCGTGGTGCTGCGCGAAGGGGCAGAAGTCGGCGAGGCGCAATTGATCGCCTGGAGCCGTGAGCAAATGGCCAATTACAAGGTGCCGCGCCAGGTGCGTTTTTTCAGTGCCTTGCCGCTGAACCCGTCGAGCAAGGTCGCGAAGAACGAACTGCGCTCAATGGTGGCCCGCAGCGCTCAAGCATGAGAAGCGCTCATCTCACCAAACGGACGATGTGCGCGAAAGCGGTTTTTTTCATGCTGTGGCCACACAAGCCCAAACAATAAAAAGGAGATGAGCATGGTTACCCGAAACTTTGTTCCGCGCAGTCCGGGGAGAATGATCGATGGGCGTTGCCTGTTGGCTACGGCCATCACAGTCGCCAGTGCCACGGCCAGCGCTGCGCCGACCATCGAGCTGGGGGAAAACACCACCCTGGATTCATCGCTGACGGTCAACTACACCGCATCCATGCGTACGGCCAAGCAGGCCAGTCAATACCTCAATGACCCGAACAACGACGACGGCACGCGAAACTTCAAGCGCGGTTCGTTGATCAACAACCGCCTGAGTCTGTTCGGCGAACTACAACTCAAACACGACAACCTCGGTGCGGTGCTGCGCGGCAGTCAATTCTATGACGATGTCTACAACCAGAAAAACGCCAACGACTCGCCGCAGACGGTGAACAAGACCGGCCACAACGACGGTTTCAGCGACGAAACCCGTCGCCTCAGCGGCAGCATGGCGCGACTGCTCGATGCGTATGTGTATGGCAACTTCGATGTCGGCGAAACCCAGTACCTGTCGCTCAAGGCCGGACGGCACCTTGTCGCCTGGGGCGAGAGCCTGTTCTGGGCCAACATCAGCCAAGGCCAGGCTCCGGTGGACGCCACCAAATTCAACGTGCCGGGTACCGAGGCCAAGGATTCATACCTGCCGGTGGGGCAGGTGTCCGGGTCGTGGTCGCTGAATGAAGACCTGGCTCTGGTGGGCTACTACCAGTACGAGTGGGAAAAAACCGATCTCAACCCTGTTGGCGATTACTTCGGCAGCGATACCTTCGGTCCCGGTGCCGAGTTCTATCGTTTGGGCAGTGGGGTAGTCGACAGCCTGCCCAACGGCCTGGCGGTCAGTTATGCCGGTGAAAAAGACGCCAGCGACGGCGGCCAATGGGGGATGGGCGTGCGCTACCGAATCACCGAGAACACCGAAGTGGGGCTGTTCCACTACCGCTATAACGAGCGCATCGGCTCATTGTTCTTCGACTTCAGTGGCACAACCCAATACTCGTCGCTCAAGGGCATTGGTCATGTTGGAGGCGCGCCGAGCTATCGCCTGGGCTACTTCGAAGACGTCAAGCTGACGGGGATCAGCTTCAGTTCCAAGGTCGGCGACTCGGTGCAGTACGCGGGTGACCTGAGCTACCGCGATGGCGCCTCGGTCTACCTGAACAATGGCGCGCCGACCACCGGACAAATCTGGCAAGGCAACCTCAACGCAATGTACATCCTCGGCCCGAGCCTGCTCGCCCAGCAGACCACCTTCATGGGTGAAGTGGTGCATCAACACATCGATGGGGTGGACAGCTTGACCATCACCGGAGGCGGGGCTGGCGTGGACGGCACGTTCGACCAGTTCAAGTCGAAGACCCAGACCCGAGGCTCGAGCCTGCTGGGCGTTGGTGTCTACATGGACTACCCGTCCATCGCCAACGGCCTGGACTTGAGCACCAAGGTGGTCTGGACGCAGAACATCGACGGCAGTGCCTACCAGGGCCTGGGGCGCGACGAGAAACGGCTGACTGTGGGTGGTGACTTCAAGTACCTGGGCAACTTTCAGGTCGGCATGACCTATATCGCCTACTTGAGCTCCCCGGATGTCGCCCAGGGCCGGTTGTTGGCTGATCGCGATTACCTGTCGTTGAACGCTAAATACACCTTCTGAAGATCATCGCTGCGTCGCGATGTGGTGACGCAGTCCTTCGTTTGTAGCCTGATAAAAATAAAGAGAGGCCTGTCATGAATCCTCGTTCAACCCCATCTGCGTTCAGCTCCGTCGAGGTCGGCCCACTGACCCTGAAAAACCGTTTTATCAAGGCCGCCACCAACGAGGGCATGAGTGCCCAGGGCGTGCCTTCCAAACAACTGGTCAAGCTGCACTCGGCCCTGGCCGCTGGCGGAACCGCCCTGACCACCGTGGCTTATTGCGCGGTGAGCAGCGATGGCCGCACCTTGCCCAACCAATTGATCCTTGCTCAATCCAGCGTACCGCACTTCAAGGTCCTGACCGACGCCGTGCACCAGTGCGGTGGCCTGGCCAGCGCGCAGATCACTCACGGCGGCTGCTTTACCTTTATTCGCGAGCGCTCGACCAAACGTCCGCTTTCGGCCAGTGGTGGCTTCAACAAGATTGGCCTGATGAGCGGAATGTTCCTCAAGCAGGCGATGAACGAAGCCGACATGCAACAAGTGGTGCGCGATTTCGCCCAGGGCGCGCGCCTGGCACGCCAGGCGGGTTTCGATGCCGTGGAAATCCATATGGGTCACGGCTACTTGTTGAGCCAGTTCATTTCGCCGATGTACAACAAGCGCCGCGACCAGTACGGCGGCAGCCTGGAAAACCGCCTGCGCTTTCCGCGGCGGGTGCTGCGCGCGGTGCTCGATGCGGTCGGCCAGGAGATGGCGGTGATCTGCAAATACAGCATCACCGAAGGCGTGCGCGCCGGTAACAGTGCCGAAGACGGGGCACAGATCGCCCGCATGCTGGAAGAAGAGGGCGCGCATTTGTTGGTGCTCAGCGCCGGGATGAATGCCGAATCGATCACCACCATGTTCGGCTCTTCCTTCCCCAAGGAAAACCGCGTGCAGCAGAAAAACAAGATTATCGCCCTGGCCATGGCCATCCAGCGCCGTAAAGAGCCGACCGTAGAATTCCGAGAACTGTATCTGTTGGAACATGCGCGCAAAGTGCGTGCGGCGGTCAAGATGCCCTTGGCTTATTTGGGCGGCGCCAAGAGCCTGGCGAGCATTGAACAGATCATGGCCGAGGGCTTTGACCTGGTCGCCATGGGGCGGGTGTTGCTGGCGGAGCAGGACTACGTCAACAAGCTCGCCGGCGGAGCCAGTCGCGACTCGATCTGCACTGCCTGTAACCGTTGCGTGGCAATGATGTACACCCCCGGCGGCACCTCCTGCGTACTTGGCCAACCTGGCGACGCCGAATTGAACCGCCAGCCGGCGGCGGGTCGTTAGGTCACTGCAGCGCCTGGTTCCCTGTAGGAACCAGGCTTGCCGTAATGCCGATCAGTTAAGCCATAACGTGACCTGCTACAACAATTGCGTTACCGCAGAAATTGCTTAACTGACCGGCATTAAGGCTTGCCGGCGAAAAACGATGATGCGGTATTACAGATACACCACGCTGCCCCGCTCCTACAGGTTCAACCGTGTTGCAGGAAGTCGATGCAGCTGCGGTTGAACAGTTCGCGGTGTTCCACCTGGACCCAATGCCCGCAGCGGTTGAGCACGATGAACCGCGCATTTGGCGCACCGTCGATGATGCGCTGGGCGCCACTGACGGGGTTGAAGTGATCGTTGGCTCCCCAGAAGCCGAGGATCGGGCATTGGATCTCACCCAGACGCGTTTCCATGTTCGGTACCATCATGGTGCTGAACAGGTTCTTGGGCTGGGTCACTGCCACCGCCACGCGTTCTTGCAGCAGGTTTTCCGGCAGAATCGAATCATCGAACAGCTGCAGGCGCATCATGCTGCGCATCTCCTCCATTCCAATGGGGCCAGCGCTGAACAGGCTGACCATGCGCACGATGCCTTCCATCTTGAAGTAGGTTTCCCGTTCCTCGACACCACCCGGAGCCAGCAGGATCAGGCTCTGTGGCAGTTGTGGCAGACGCAGGGCCAGGCCAAGAGCGATCGCGCCCCCCAACGAATTACCCAGCAGCGTGCAACGCCGCACACCGATGCACTCCAGGAACGCGGCCACGCAGTCGACGAAGAAATCCAGGTTGTACTGGACGTCCTCGGGTTTGTCCGAGCGGCCGAAACCCGGGAGGTCAAGCACGATGTTGCGATAGCCCGCGGCGACCAATTGCGGGTAGTTGCCCTTGAAATTGCTGAAGCCACTGGCGCCCGGCCCGCTGCCGTGCAGCCACAGCACCACGGGGCCTGCGCCCTCATCCAGATAGTGCAGATGCAGGCCGTTTGGCAGGGTCGCGTAATGGCCGACGGGCAGGGGCAAGTCTACGGATTGGTTCATGGGGTTCTCTATTATCTGCGGATTCATGAAGCACAGCCGCGCCAGGCACTGCAGCAGATTGAATGCAGCGAGTTGAAGGGAAACGTAGCGACTGGCGTGGTGTGCGCAATGCGAATGCTGGGCTCTGATCGCGTTAGTCACATCGTCCGTTCAGACCACGCGACGGTAGTCCCATCGGACGATGTGTGCCCAGGCGCTTACCGCTAATCATGCACGGGACGGCTCCACTGCAAGGGCAGCGGGCCGCAGCGTATTTGCACATTCGGAGATTGCTATGAAGTTACTCAATAAAGTGGCCTTTGTGACCGGTGCCGCCCAGGGTATGGGCCAGGCGATCGTGCGTGGTTTTGTCGCCGAAGGCGCCAAGGTGGTGGCTGTCGACCTGAATCAGGCGGCCCTGGCCGAGAGCCTGGCAGATTTGGGTGACAAGGTACTGGCCCTGGCCTGTAACGTCGGTGATGGTGCGTCCGTGGC
Source organism: Pseudomonas sp. GM21 (assembly GCF_000282215.1). Taxonomy (GTDB): domain Bacteria; phylum Pseudomonadota; class Gammaproteobacteria; order Pseudomonadales; family Pseudomonadaceae; genus Aquipseudomonas. Next base: position 21,770 of record NZ_AKJS01000156.1, on the reverse strand, counting down.
CGATGCCATGGGCCAGGCCGAGCAGCACTTCGGCGGCCTCGACATTCTGGTCAATAACGCCGGCGTGGGCGCGCTGGACAGCTTCCTTGACACCCCGGACGAGAGCTGGGCACGGGTGATCGGCGTGAACCTCGGTGGCACCTTTCTGTGCTGCCGTGAAGGCGCCAGGCTGATGGTCAAGGGTGGCCGCAAGGGCGCGATCATCAACCTCTCCAGCACCGCCGCGCTGACCGGCGACGGCCCAAGCCACTACTGCGCCTCGAAAGCCGGGGTGATGGGCCTGACCCGTTCGATTGCCCGTGAACTGGCGGCCAGTGGCATACGCGTCAACACCTTGGTGCCGGGACCGACTAACACCCCGATGATGGCCGGCATCCCTGATGACTACATGCAAGCGCTGCTGAAAAACGTGCCCCTGGGTCGCATGTGCGAGACCGACGAGATCGCCAGGGTCGCGGTGTTTCTGGCCAGCGAAGACGCCAGTTTCATGACTGGGCAGAACATCGCCGTCAACGGTGGCATGGCCTTTATCTGATCAGGGAGACACCCATGAGCAAGCGTTTACAAGGAAAAATCGCCTTCGTTACCGGTGCCGGTTCCGGCATCGGTGAAGCCACCGCGCTGCGATTCGCGGAAGAGGGCGCCACGGTGGTGTTGTGCGGCCGACGCATCGAGCCGCTGCAAGGTGTGCAGGAAAAAATCCGCACCCAGGGTGGTCAGGCCGAGATCGCCGTGGCCGATGTCAGTGATGAACAGGCCTACGTCGGCGCGCTTCAAGCTACTGCACAACGCCACGGACGTCTGGACATTCTGGTCAACAACGCAATGGCCTACACCTGGGGCAGTATCGACACGATGACCACCGCAGACTGGCACGCCAACTTCGCGACTACGGTGGACGGCACCTTCTGGGGCACCCGTACCGCGATGCAGTTGATGAAAGAGCAGGGCGGTGGTTCGATCGTCAATATTGCTTCGATCTGCGGCCTGTTCGGCACAGCCTGGATGGCCGGTTACTCGGCGGCCAAGGCGGCCGTGATCAACTTCAGCCGGGCTGCGGCCAGCGAAGGCGCACCGCACAACATCCGCTGCAACGTGATCATCCCGGGAGTGGTCGACACCCCGGCCACAGCCGGCATGCTGGGCGACGACAAGACCCGTACCAACACTGAAAAAGTGATCCCGATGAAACGGGTCGGCCTGCCGGTGGAACTGGCCAACGCCATTTTGTTTCTGGCCAGCGACGAGGCTTCGTATGTCACCGGCGCCAGCCTGGCGGTGGACGGCGGGCGCGGTTCGGACCTGTATACGGTGCTCGATTGATGAGCCAGGACCCGAGCGCAGTGCTTGCGCGCATCGATCGACTGGAGTCGCTGGACGCGGTCCGCCAACTGGCTGGCAAATATGCCCTGGCTCTGGACATGCGTGATATGGACGCCATGGCCAATTGCTTCGCCCCGGACGTGCGTGTGGGCCGCGACAAAAGCGGTCGCGCGCACCTTAAGGTGTGGCTGGACGAAACCATGCGCAAGCAGTTTCACGGCACCTCCCACCACTTGGGGCAACACATCATCGAGTTCAGCGATGCCGATCACGCCACAGGCGTGGTCTATTCGAAGAACGAACATGAGACCGGTCCCGAGTGGGTCATCATGCAGATGCTGTACTGGGACGACTATGAGCGAATCGACGGGCGCTGGTGCTTCCGTCGCCGCTTGCCGTGTTACTGGTACGCGACCGACCTGAACAAACCACCGATCGGCGGTTTGAAAGTACGCTGGCCAGGGCGCGAGCCATACGCCGGCTCCTTCCACGAACTCTTTCCATCCTGGGACGCATTCTGGGCGCAACGCCCGGACAAGGACGCCTTGCCGCAGATCGCCGAGCCGGCACCGCTGGAAGGCTTTCTGAAAACGCTGCGCCGTGGGGCGGATGACCCGAAGATTCGCGTGCGCTGAAGTGCTGATCGTTCCCACGGCAGGATCGTGGGAGCGATCAATCCGAACCCGACGCTGCGGCGTGGTTGTCACACCGCGTCATCGTTGTCCTGGGCGGGACACCGTTTAAAGGGTGACCCGTGGTTCACGCGGCATGCCCAGTGCCCGTTCGGCAATCACATTGCGCTGAATCTCATTGCTGCCGCCATAGATGGTATCGGAGCGGGTGAACAGGAATAGCGATTGCAGGCGGCTGAGCTGGTAGGGCGCGGCGTCGAGGATTTCTCCGGCATCGCCCAGCACGTCCATGGCCAGTTTGCCCAGGTCGCTGTGCCAGGTGGACCAGGCCAGTTTGTAGATCATCGCTTCGCGACCGAGGCTGCCGTCTTGCGGGCCCGAGAGCATGCGCAGAGAGTTGTAGCGCAACACCTTGAGGCCGCTCCAGGCCTGGGCAATGCGCTGTCGCAGCAGTGGGTCGCGCGCGGCACCGTTGGTGCGGGCGATGCGGATGATTTCGTCGAGTTCATTGTGGAACTGCATCTGCTGACCCAGTGTGGATACGCCGCGCTCAAAACCCAGCAGCGCCATGGCGATCTTCCAGCCATCGCCCGGTTGGCCGATCAGGTTGTCGGCACTCGTAATGGCCTGGTCAAAGAACACCTCGTTGAATTCACTGGTACCGGTCAGTTGCTGGATCGGTTGCACGCGGATGCTGTCTTGGGCCATCGGCACCAGCAGGAACGACAAGCCGTGATGTCCCTGGCTTCCAGGCTCGGTGCGCGCCAGCACGAAACACCAGTCGGCCTCGTGCGCCAGGGAGGTCCAGACCTTCTGCCCGCTGATCAACCAGTGTTCGCCCGTGGCATCCAGTTTCGCCCGAGTCTGCACGTTGGCAAGGTCCGAACCTGCCCCCGGCTCTGAATAGCCTTGGCACCAGAACTGGCTGCCGTCGAGGATCCCGGGTAACAGGCGCTTTTGCTGGGCCGGGGTGCCGAAGGTGGCGAGTGTCGGGCCGACCAGGCCTTCGCCGATATGACCCATGCGCCCGGGGCCACCGGCGCGGGCATACTCCTCATGGAAGATTACCTGCTGACTGATGGAGAGTCCTCGTCCGCCGTGTTCCCTGGCCCAGCCGACGCCGATCCAGGCACCTGCGGCAAGCCGGCGCTCCCAGGCTTTGCGCTCCTCAGGAAAGCTGTGTTCATCACCCGGGCCGCCGCGAAAGCGCAGTGGCGCAAATTCGCCGCTCAGGTGCTCGGCCAGCCACTGGGCGACTTCTTTGCGGAACACTTCATCTGCATGACTGAAACCGATTTTCATGGTTGTTCTCCCAATAGATGCTTGGCCAGGCGCTCGCGGTGCAACGCCGGGCTGCCCAGCAGGTGCTCGCTGGCGCGGGCTCGTTTGAAGTACAGATGTGGATCGTATTCCCAAGTGAACCCGACGCCGCCATGCAGTTGGATCGACTCGGCGGCGCAGTGGAAAAAGGCTTCGCTGGCATGAATCTTTGCCGTGGCGGCGGCCTGCTCAATCTCCTGGGCTACGGCGGCATCGCCTTTCGGGTCCAGACGTTCCTGGGCTACACAGGCGGCGTAGTAGGCCGCCGATCGGGCACATTCGACTTGAAGCATCATGTCGGCACAGCGGTGCTTGATCGCCTGAAAGCTGGCGATGGTGCGTTTGAATTGCCGGCGTTCGGCAATGTAGGCCAGGGTCAGGTCCAGGGCCTGTTGCGCACCACCCGTCTGCTCGGCGGCAAGTCCGATGGTGGCGATCAACAGGGTGTCACGTAGCACTGCCCAGCCCTGCTCGGGGCCGCAAAGTTGTTGTGCCTCGCTGACCTGCACGTCATGCAGTTCAATGCATGCCAGGCGACGGGTCTGGTCCAGGGTTGCCAGGGGGGTACGCACCACGCCCGGCGTATTGCCAGGCAAGACGAACAGGCTGATGCCCCGTTCGCCCTGAGTGTCGGGGGCGCGAGCGGCGACTATCAGCAGGTCGGCCGAAGCGCCATCGATGACCTGCGCGTATTGGCCGTCAAGGGTCCAGCCTCCTGGGCACGGTGCGGCCACGGCTTGCACACTGCAAGCCTCCAGCCCTGGAACACTGGCGAAGGCCAGGGTGGCACGGGTTTCACCTGCGGCAATCGTCCCCAGCCAGTGCTCCTGTATGAGCTTGTTGTGCCCCAGCAGCAGGGCCGGGGTGGCCAGGCACGCAGTGGCGAACAGCGGCGAACCCAACAGATAGCGACCGCTTTGTTCCAGCAGAATCGCCAGTTCAACAAAACCCAGGCCCATACCGCCAAAGCGCTCCGGCACCATCAGCGCCGGCCAGTACAGTTCCTTGCCGATCCGTTGCCAGATTTCGGGGTCATGAGCGTCCGGCCGATTCATGGCGGCGCGCACGGCATGCGAGTCGCTGGCCTGGGCGAGAAAACGCTCGGCGCTATCGCGAATCATCAGGTGTTCTTCGGTAAAAGCGAACTCCATGGGGGGCGGTCTCTGCAATGCGGATTGATACGCCAGTCTGTGGTGTCGCGGGCGGTGTTCGAATCACTAAAACGGACTAGAACTGTCCCGCTGCGTGATCGTCCCTGGCCGGCCTGTGCTTAGTCTCAACGGACGATGAAGCGGCGGGCGGGGCTTTGCACAATGCTCGCCACGAAAGCCCATTCAGCCAACGAGGACCAAGGCATGATCGACATTCGCGGTTTGAGCTATTTCGTCTCGCAGATCGAAAACCTCAGTCATTGGCAGCGTTACGCCGAAGACGTGCTGGGCATGCAAGTGCATGCGGCCCCTGGTGGTGGCTTGTACGTAAAAATGGACGAGCGTCCGTTTCGCATGCTGATCGTCGAAGGCAGCGAGGCGCGTTATCTGGCTTCTGGCTGGGAGTTGGCCAACGAACCGGCCTTCAAGGCCGCACTTGAGCACCTGAGCGCCGCCGGTATCGAATGGCAGCCGGGCTCTGCCGCCGAGATCGAGCAGCGCGGTGTACAGGCACTGATCAAGGTCACCGATCCGTCGGGCAACTGTCATGAGCTGAGCTGGGGGCATCGCTCTGATTGCCTGCCGTTTGTGTCCCCCCAAGGTGTGCCGCGTTTTATAACCGGTGACATGGGTCTGGGTCACGCGGTGCTGCCAGCGGCGAACTTCGACGCTACCTTGGCGTTCGCCAAGGATGTGCTGGGTTTCGAGCTGTCGGACATTTTCAATTTTCGTCCCGACCCATCGGTGCCGCCGATCCGCATTCACTTCCTGCATTGTCAAAACGCCCGTCATCACAGCCTGGCACTGGCCGAGTACCCGGTGCCGTCAGGTTGCGTGCACGTGATGGTCGAGGTCGATTCGATGACCGAAGTCGGCCGTGCCCACGACCGTCTGCACGCCCATGAGGTGCCCCTGTCGGCCACCCTCGGTCAGCACCTGAACGATCGCATGACCAGTTTCTACATGAAAACGCCATCCGGTTTCGATCTGGAGTACGGCTTTGGCGGTTTGCAAGTCGACTGGGCCGAGCATTCGGCATTCGAGTTCACTCGCGTGAGCATTTGGGGGCACGACTTTTCGGTCGGCCAACATTAAGGAATGATCAAAATGAACAAACAACTGACAGCAGCCGATGCGGTCGCTCAATTGCGCGATGGCATGACCATCGGTTTCGGCGGCTGGGGCCCACGGCGCAAGCCAATGGCAATCGTGCGCGAGATCCTGCGCTCACCGGTCAAAGACCTGACTGTGGTTGCCTACGGTGGCCCGGAAGTGGGCATGCTGTGCGCCGCCGGTAAGGTCAAGAAGCTGGTATTCGGCTTCGCCACCCTCGATGCCATTCCGCTGGAACCCTACTACCGCAAGGCCCGTGAAGCGGGCGAGCTGGAGTTGATGGAACTGGACGAAGGCATGTTCCAGTGGGGCCTGCGCGCCGCCGGCATGCGCCTTCCGTTCCTGCCGACCCGTTGCGGCCTGGCCACCGACGTGACGCGCCTGAACCCGCAGCTCAAGACCATCCAGTCGCCCTATGCCGATGGCGAGGTGCTGCTGGCGATGCCGGCGCTCAACCTCGACGTGGCGTTCCTGCACGTCAACGTCGCCGACCGCCTGGGCAACTGCCTGGTGACCGGGCCGGACCCGTATTTCGATCACCTGTTCGCCCGCGCCGCCAAGCAGTGCTTTGTCTCGTGCGAGCGCCTGGAAGAACGCCTTGCGCTGAGCGCCGAGCAGGCCCGTTTCAATACCTTCGAACGCTACCTGGTGAGCGGTGTGGTGCATGCACCTCTCGGTGCACACCCGACGCTCTGCGCCCCAGACTACGGCTGGGACATCAAACACCTCAAGAGCTATGTCGCCAGTAGCCAGGCGGAAAACGGCTGGCAGGACTATGTGCAGACCTATATCGCCGGTGGCGAGCAGGCCTATCAGGCACAGAACGGCGGTGCCGACTCCATGGGCGTCTTGCCCCTTCCCGTGTTCTGAGGATTAGCGACTATGTCTGCAACCTGTGATTTCACCCTTGCTGAACTGATGATCGTCGCCGCTTCCGAGGCCTGGCGTGGCAATGGCGAGGTGATTGCCTCTGGCCTGGGCGTGATTCCGCGCCTGGGCGCTAGCCTGGCCAAACTGACGCACAGCCCGGAACTGTTGATGACCGACAGCGAGGCGTTCCTGGTAGAAGAACCGATCCCGCTGGGCCCGCGTGGCGACTACGTGCCGTGCTACTCCGGTTACATGTCGTTCGAGCGGGTATTCGAATGCGTGTGGGGCGGACGCCGCCACGCAATGATCGGCCCGACCCAGATCGACCGCTGGGGCCAGACCAACCTGTCCTGCGTCGGCGACTATCAAAAGCCCAAGACGGCGATCCTCGGCGTGCGCGGCTTGCCAGGCAACAGCATCAACCACCTCAACTCGTTCTTCGTGCCCAGCCATAACACCCGGGTGTTCGTCAGCGGCGAAGTGGACATGGTCTCCGGTGTGGGCTTCAAGGCCGAGCGCTGGCCCGAAGGTACGCGCCGCGACTTGATGGACATCCATTGCGTGGTCAGCGATTTGTGCGTCCTTGATTTCAATGGCCCGCAGCGTGCGGTGCAGGTGCGCTCGCTGCACCCCGGCGTGAGTTTCGAACAAGTCCAGGCCAACACCGGCTTCCCGGTGCTCAAGTCCGCGCAGTTGCACGAAACCACGCATCCCACTCCTGAGCAGTTGGCCCTGATCCGCCGACTCGATCCCCACGATTACCGCGCCACAGTGATCAAGGGCAACCCGCCCGGCATCCGTACGGTCTGAGACAAGGACAGCGACCATGCACAGCAGCGACAGTGAATTCATCGTCCGCCAGGACAACGCCGTCTACGAGACGGACACCCCGGTGCTGTACAGCGTGGCTGAGGGTATCGCCACGCTGACGCTGAACCGGCCGACCTTCAACAACGCGCAAAACTCGCAGATGACCTACGCCCTGGATGCCTGCTTTCGCCAGGCTGTGGACGACGACAACGTCAAGGTCATCGTCCTGCGGGGTAACGGCAAACACTTCTCGGCAGGCCACGATATCGGCACGCCCGGGCGGGATATCGATAAACCGTTCGAGCGCGCGCACCTGTGGTGGGACCACACCAACAAACCCGGTGGTGAGCAGCTCTATGCCCGCGAGCAGGAGGTGTACCTGGGCATGTGCCGGCGCTGGCGCGAACTGCCCAAGCCGACCATCGCCATGGTCCATGGCGCGTGTGTAGCGGGCGGTCTCATGCTGGCCTGGGTCTGCGATTTGATCGTCGCCAGCGACGACGCATTCTTCCAGGACCCGGTAGTGCGCATGGGCATTCCGGGGGTGGAATATTTTGCCCATCCCTATGAAATGAACCCGCGTATTGCCAAGGAATTCCTCTTCACCGGTGACCGCATGAGCGCCACCCGGGCCTGGCAAGTGGGAATGGTCAATCGCCTGATGCCGCGTGAGGAACTGGAGCAGGCGACCTATGCCCTGGCCGCTGGCATCGCCCGCCAGCCGCGTATGGGCCTGGCGCTGACCAAGCAGGCGATCAACCACGTCGAGGATCTGCAGGGCAAGCGCACGGCGATGGATGCGGTGTTCGCCTGGCACCACTTTGCCCATGCCCATAACGAACTGTTGTCCGGCGACAAACTGGGCGGCTTCGACGCCAAGGGCATGGCCCGGGCCAATAAGCAGGCCGAGGACAACAGCCAATGAACCGCTGGCTCGATACGCCACTGACTGAGGCCCTCGGTTGCCGTTACCCGATTGTGCAAACCGCCATGGGCTGGGTCGCCGATGCCAATCTGGTGATCGCCACGACCCAGGCTGGGGGCTTCGGTTTCCTGGCCGGGGCAACCATCGCGGCCGATGAGCTGGAAGGCGAAATCCGCAAGGTGATCGATGCCACCGGCGGCAGCAATTTCGGGCTCAATTTCCATATGTTCCAGGACAACGCCGCGCAGTGTGTCGACCTGGCGATCGAGTACCGCTTGCGCGCCGTGAGCTACGGACGCGGCCCGGACAAACAGACCATCGCCCGCTTCAAGGCGGCCAAGGTGCTGTGTATTCCCACCGTGGGCGCCCTGAAGCATGCACTCAAGGCCGTGGAGCTGGGTGCCGATATGATCACTATTCAGGGCGGCGAGGGCGGTGGCCATACCGGCGGCGTGCCCAGTTCAATCCTGCTGCCTCAAGTACTGGCGGCGGTCAGGGTGCCGGTGATCGCGGCCGGAGGGTTCGCCACTGGCCGTGGCCTGGCCTCGGTGTTGGCTGCTGGTGGCGCCGGCATCGCCATGGGCACGCGGTTTCTCATGACCCGCGAATCGCCGACCCCGGCCGCGACCCTTGAGCGCTACTTGAAGGTCAACGATCCGCAGCAGGTGCGCGTCACCACCGCGGTGGATGGCATGCGCCACCGCATGATCGAAAACCGCTTCATCAATCACCTCGAAAAGGCGGGCCCCTTCGGTCGCCTGCGCATTGCCCTGGGCAGTGCGTGGCAGTGGAAGCAGCAAACCGGCATGAGCCTGGGGCACATGGCTTCAGTCTTTATCAGGGCGTTGCGTGAAGACCCGTCGCAGCTGTCGCAAGTGGTGATGGCCGCCAATCAGCCGGTGCTGTTGCAGCGCTCTATGGTCGATGGTGCACCGGACGAGGGCATCCTGCCCAGTGGCCAGGTCGCGGCGGCCATCGGCGAGTTGCTCAGCTGCCGTGAAGTCATCGAAGGCATTGCCAGCGAGGCCCAGCAATGCCTGGACACGCTCCTGGCACGCAGCCAGACCCGCCCCTCGAACCATCCAGCCAGCATTGGAGAAGCCCTTTGAACCAGGTATTCACGACACAACTCAATCAGGGGATCGCTGAGCTGGTGATCGCCAAACCACCGGTCAACGCCCTCGACAGCCAGGAGTGGCATGCCCTGGCGCGACAGATCGAAGCCCTTGGGGCGAATCCCGAAGTGCGGGTGATCGTGATTCGCGCCGAGGGCCGGGGCTTTTGCGCCGGTGTCGATATCAAGGAACTGGACAAGTACCCGGAACGGATCGTCGAGGTCAATGCCGGTAACTACGCCACTTTCAAGGCCGTGCACCGCAACCCGGTGCCGGTGATTGTCGCGGTCCATGGTTTTGTCCTGGGCGGCGGCATTGGCATCACCGGGGCGGCAGACATTGTCGTCGCCTCCGAATGCGCGACCTTTGCCCTGCCGGAAGTCGACCGGGGTGCCATGGGCGGAGGTGCGCACCTGCAGCGCCTGTTCCCGGTGCAAAAAGTCCGTTACCTGTTTTTTACCGGCGACAGCATCAGCGCTCCCGAGGCGCTGCAATACGGTTTTATCGAGCGGATTGTCAGCAAGGATCAGTTGCGCGAAACCGCCTTGGGCATCGCGGCGAAAATCGCCGAAAAGAGCCCGGGCATGATCCGCATCGCCAAGGAAGCGTTGAACGGTATCGAAGACGGCAACCTGGAAGATAAATACCGCTGGGAACAGGGCTTCACCATGCAGGCCTATAGCAGCCCGGACTCCGCGGAAACGCGCCGGGCCTTCGTTGAAAAACGCGACGCCAAGTTCTGAGATAACGCCATGGACCTGACTTTTACCCCCAAGCAAAACGCCTTCCGCGCCGAAGTACGGGCTTGGCTGGCGGCCAACCTGCCACGTGAGCCCCTGGCCAGTTACGACACCCGCGAAGGTTTTGAACAGCACCGCGCCTGGGAGGCCAGGTTGTTCGAGAGCCGCTGGTCGATGGTGATGTGGCCGGCTGAACTGGGCGGTCGCGGTAGCGACCTGATCGAGTGGCTGATCTTCGAGGAAGAGTATTACGGTGCCGGAGCACCGATGCGCGTCAATCAGAACGGCCAACTGTTGCTGGGCTCGACCCTGATGGAATTCGGCACCCCGGAGCAGAAGCAGCGCTTCCTGCCGCGCATGGCCGCCAGCCTGGACATGTGGGCGCAAGGCTGGTCGGAGCCCAACGCCGGTTCCGACATGGCGGCAATCACCAGCAAGGCGCTGCTTGACGGCGACCATTACGTAATCAACGGGCAGAAGACCTGGTCGACCCGGGCAATCTACGCGGATTGGCTGTTCGGCCTCTTTCGCAGCGAACCAGGATCGACACGTCACCACGGCTTGTCCTTCGTCATGGTGCCGCTGGATACGCCGGGAGTGAGCATTCGTCCGATCAAGGCGCTCAACGGCAAGGACGCCTTTGCCGAGGTGTTTTTCGACGACGTGCGGGTGCCGGTGGCCAACCGCATCGGTGAGCAAGGGCAGGGCTGGCACGTGGCGATGGCCACAGCCGGTTTCGAGCGTGGCCTGCTGCTGCGTTCACCAGCGCGCTTTCAGGCCACGGCACGCAAGCTGGTTGAACTGTACAAGGCGAACCGCGCCCGCGCCGACCGCGACCCGAGCCTGCGCGATGCCGTGCTGGAGACCTGGATGGGCGCTGAAGCCTACGCGCTGTCGGCCTATCACACCGTGGGGCGCTTGAGCCGGGGTGAGCAGATTGGCGCCGAGTCGAGCATCAACAAGATCATCTGGTCGGAGTTGGATCTAAAGATGCACGAGACCGCCATGCGCATTCTCGGCGGCCAGGGCGAGTTGGTGGGCAAGGACTCGCAGGCCGGTGATGCGGCCGGCTGGCTGGAGGGCTTCCTGTTCGCACAGTCAGGGCCGATCTATGCCGGCACCAACGAAATCCAGCGCAACATCATTGCCGAGCGCATGCTCGGCTTGCCGAAATAAGGAACCGCCATGGACTTCACTTTTAACGATGACCAGTTGGCGTTCCGCGAAGCCATCAGTCGTTTCCTGATGACCGAAGCCGCCCCGGAGATGCTCCGGGAAATCTGGGAGACCGATGTCGGGCGCTCCCAGGAACTGCGCAACAAGATCGCCGAGCAGGGCCTGACCGCCTTGTCGGTGCCCGAGGCAGAAGGCGGCTTGGGCATGGATGATGTGACCTGGGCACTGATGACCCAGGAGCTGGGTTATTACGCCATTCCCGATTCATTGGCCGACACGGCTTATGTCGCCAGCGGCTTACTGGCCGGTCTGCCCGCAGGGCATCCGGCCCGCGCCGACCTGTTGCCGCGGATCGCCGATGGCAGCTTGCGCATTGCAATCAGTCACCCGGTCAATGCCTTGGTCAGCGATGCGCAATTGGCCCAAGTGCTGATTCTCACCGATGGCGATGACATCCATGTGGTGCCGCGCTCCCATGTTGACGTGGAAAACCATCCGAGCATTGATGCCTCACGTCGCCTGGGTGTGGTGACGTGGACCCCGTCGTCGGCGACCTGTGTGGCCAGTGGCGAGCAGGGTCGTGCCTTGCAGGACCGCCTGCTCGACCGTGGCGCGCTGTCGGTGGCCGGGCAACTGCTGGGATTGGCGCAGCGCATGCTGGACCTGTCGGTGGACTACGTGGCCCAGCGCAAACAGTTCGGCAAGCCGATCGGCAGCTTCCAGGCGGTCAAGCATCACCTGGCCGATGTCGCCCGTTACATCGAACAGGCAAAACCAGTGCTGTACCGCGCCGCCCATGCCTCGGCCCGGGGCGACGTCAACGCTGGCGTATGGGTTTCGCAGGCCCGCCTGGCGGCGAATGATGCGAGCTGGATCGCCGCCCGTAAAGGCATCCAGGTGCACGGCGCAATGGGGTACACCTGGGAAGTCGATTTGCAGATGTTCATGAAGCGCGCCTGGGCCCTCGATGCGTCCTGGGGCGAGCGCGGCTTTCACAAAAACCGTGTCAGCGACTACCTGTTCGCCGACGCTACCGGCCTCGGGCCGGGACACACTTTCGAGGAATGAGTCATGGCACAGGCTTACATTGTTGATGCACTGCGCAGCCCCACGGGCAAGCGCAAGGGCTCATTGAGCGAGATCCACGCGATTGACCTGGGCGCCCATGTGCTCAAGGCCTTGGTGGAGCGCAATGTGATCCCCGCCGAAGACTACGACGACGTGATATTCGGTTGCGTCGACACCATCGGTTCCCAGGCCGGCGATATCGCTCGCACCAGTTGGCTGGCCGCCGGTTTGCCGCTGACGGTCCCCGGCACCACCGTGGATCGCCAATGCGGTTCATCGCAACAGGCGCTGCATTTCGCCGCGCAGGCGGTGATGAGCGGTACTCAGGATGTGGTCGCGGTGGGCGGGGTGCAGACCATGACCCAAATCCCGATTTCCTCGGCGATGCTGGCCGGCCAGGCACTGGGCTTTGCCGATCCATTCTCGGGCAGCGTTGGCTGGCGTGCGCGCTTTGGCCAGCAACCCGTGAACCAGTTCTATGCCGCGCAACGGATTGCCGATCATTGGCAGATCAGTCGCGAGCAAATGGAAGCCTTTGCCCTGCAAAGCCACGAACGCGCACTGGCGGCCATCGCCAGTGGGCGATTTGCTCGGGAAATAGTCGCCTGCCAAGGGCTGGCGGTGGATGAAACCCCGCGCCAGAGCAGTCTGGCGAAGATGGCCGAGTTGCAGCCGGTGGACCCTCAGTTCCCCTCGATCACCGCTGCGGTGTCCAGCCAGACTTGCGACGCCTCGGCGGCGCTGTTGGTGGTGTCGGAGGCGGCGCTCAAGCGCTACGACCTGACGCCACGGGCGCGGATTCATCATCTGACGGTGCTCGGTGACGATCCGATCTGGCACCTCACCGCACCGATTGCCGCCACCCGCCGGGCCTTGGCCAAAAGCGGGCTGAGCATGGCCGACATCGACCGGGTCGAGATCAACGAAGCCTTTGCCTCGGTGGTCATGGCCTGGGCCAAAGAACTGGATTACGACCCCGCACGCACCAACGTCAACGGCGGAGCGATTGCCCTGGGCCATCCGTTGGGAGCCAGCGGCGCAAGACTGATGACCACACTCCTGAATGAACTGGAATGCAGCGGCGGTCGCTACGGCCTGCAAACCATGTGTGAAGGCGGTGGCCAGGCCAACGTGACCATCATCGAACGCCTGTAATTTTTTCATGTGGGCCGCCGCTTCGGGTGCGCGGCCACCCAAATCCTGAGGAGTCAAACATGGCTATTTGTGCAGACCGCACCGTGATCATTACTGGGGCCGGTGGCGGACTCGGTCGCGCCTACGCCCTGGCGTTCGCCGCGCAAGGGGCCAATGTGGTGGTCAACGATATTCGCGCCGATACCGCAGAAGATGTGGCGGGTGAAATTCGCGCCAACGGTGGCCAAGCCATTGCCAACAGCGACGACATCACCACACTGGCCACCGCGCAGCGTATTGTCGATGCGGCGTTGGTGGCGTTCGGTGAAGTTCATGTGCTGATCAATAACGCCGGCGTATTGCGTGACCGCATGTTCATCAGCCTTGGCGAAGAAGACTGGGACATGGTCATGCGCGTCCATCTCAAGGGCCATTACTGCCTGGCCAACATCCTCGGCCGCCGCTGGCGCGACCTGGCCAAGGCCGGCACGCCGGTTGACGCCCGGATCATCAACACCAGCTCCGGCGCCGGTCTGCAAGGCTCGGTGGGGCAGTCCAATTATTCGGCGGCCAAGGGCGGCATCGCTTCGTTGACCCTGGTACAAGCGGCGGAGCTGGCGCGCTACGGCGTCACCGCCAACGCGCTGGCACCAGCCGCACGGACCTCGATGACCGAGAGCGCCATGCCCGACGTGGTGAAAAAACCCGAGGATGGCAGCTTCGACGCCTGGGCCGCAGAAAACGTCGCGCCGCTGGTGGTGTGGCTCGGCAGCCCGGCGTCGGCCCACGTCAGCGGTCAGATCTTCGAAAGCCAGGGCGGTCGAATTTCCCTGGCTGACGGCTGGCGCACGGGTGTCACCCGCGACAAAGGCGCGTTGTGGAAAGTTGAAGAAGTCGGTGTGGCAGTGAATAAGATCCTCGCCGAAGCGCCTAAGGCGCAGAAAGTCTGGGGGAGTTGAGAGGGGCCCTTGTGGGAGCAGTGCTTGCCCGCGAACGGGACGCCGCGGTGTATCTGTCATACCGCGTTATCGTTCTTCGCCGGCAAGCCAGCTCCAACAGAAACCAGGCGCTGCGGTGTATCTGTTAGTCAGCGTTCTTCGCCTTCATACCCCATTTTGACGATGTGCCCGCATCGCCCCCTCCGTACAACTACAGCGTATTGATTTCTTCGGAGGTAGACGCTGTGAAAAAAGCCCCCCCTTATGTTCCAGGCCATCAATTGCTGGCCGGCAAGTCGGTGTTGATAACCGCCGCGGCCGGTGCCGGTATCGGTTACTCAGCGGCCCGACGCAGTGCCGAGGAAGGTTGCCGGGCGCTGATGATTTCCGACGTGCATCCGCGGCGCCTGGAAGAGGCGGTGGAGCGCCTCAAGGCCGAGACCGGTTTACAGGCGATTTATGGCCAGCTGTGCAATGTCACGATAGAAGACGAAGTCCAGGCCCTGGTGGCGGCGGCCGAAGAGGCACTGGGCGGGGTCGACGTGCTGATCAACAACGCGGGTCTGGGTGGTCAGAAGCGTGTAGTTGAGATGAGCGACGAAGAGTGGTTGCGGGTGCTGGATGTGACCTTGACCGGCACCTTCCGAATGACACGGGCGATGTTGCCGCACATGCAGCGCCGCGGCGCAGGGGCCATCGTCAACAACGCCTCGGTGCTCGGTTGGCGGGCACAAAAGGAGCAGGCCCATTATGCCGCCGCCAAGGCCGGGGTGATGGCGCTGACTCGCTGCAGCGCACTGGAAGCCGCCGAGTTCGGCGTTCGTATTAATGCGGTATCGCCATCGATTGCCCTGCACGATTTCCTCAAGAAAGCCTCCAGCGAAGAGTTGCTCGCCAGCCTGGCGGGGCGCGAAGCATTCGGTCGCGCCGCGGAAGTCTGGGAAGTGGCCAACGTGATGATGTTCCTGGCCAGCGACTATGCCTCCTACATGGTCGGTGAAGTGTTGTCCGTCAGTTCACAACAAGCTTGAGGGCGCGCTCATGAGTCACGTTTTCAGCAGTGCCAAAGCGTTGCTTGCGGCCGAAGGCCTGGACTTGGGCCACACCGAATGGCTGACCATCAACCAGCAGCGCATTGATCTGTTCGCCGAAGCAACGGGTGATCACCAGTGGATTCATGTCGACCCGATACGGGCAGCCAGCGGTCCGTTCGGCACCTGCATTGCCCACGGCTACCTGACCCAATCCCTGGCCAATCTGTTCATGCCGCAGTTGTTGACCCTTTCAAACATGGCCATGGGGGTCAACTACGGAAGCGACCGGGTGCGCTTCCCGGCTCCGGTCAAGGTCGACTCGCGGGTACGCGGAAGCGGCCTGATCATCCGTGCCGAGCCAATGGGCGACGCCGTGCAACTGGTGGTGCGCATCACCGTGGAGGTCGAGGGCCAGGCGCGTCCGGGCTGCGTGATCGACACCATCAGCCGCTACACCTTCAACCCAATTTCCGAGTGAGTTTCCATGGACCAGAATGAAGTCGTCATTGTCGCCACCGCCCGTACCGCGCTGGCCAAATCGTTTCGTGGATCGTTCAACGATACCGAGGCCCCGGTGCTGGGCGGACATGTGGTGCGCGCGGTGGTCGAACGTGCCGGTATCGAGCCTGCTGACGTAGAGGATGTGATCATGGGCGCGGCGGTTCAGCAGGGCACCCAGGCCTATAACATCGGTCGGCTCTGTGCCTACACCGGTGGCTTGCCGGATAGTGTGCCGGGGATGGCTCTGGACCGCATGTGCGCCTCGGGTTTGATGAGTATCGGCGTGGCTGCCAAGGGCATCATGAGTGGCGAGATGAGCATCGCCATCGGTGGCGGCGTGGAGTCCCTGTCGCTGACCCAGACCAAACACAAAAACAGCTTCCGCGCCCAGTCCGAAGCCGTACTGCAGGTGATGCCCAGCGCCTATATCCCGATGATTGAAACCGCCGAGATTGTGTCCCGTCGCTATGGCATCAGTCGCGCCGCTCAGGATGAGTATTCATTGCAAAGCCAGCTGCGCACTGCTGCCGCTCAACGGGACGGTCTTTTCGACGAGGAAATCGTCGGCCTGAGCGTGGACAAGCTGCTGTTCGCCGCAGATGGTCAGCCTAATGGTCATGAACGCGTGCAGGTCTTGCGTGACGAATGCAATCGGCCTAGCACGCGCCTTGAGGACCTGGCAAATCTGAAACCAGTGTGGAAAGACGGAAAATGGATCGAGCAGGGAGAGTTCGTCACCGCCGGCAACGCCTCGCAGTTCTCTGACGGTGCCGCGGCCAGCCTGTTGATGAGTCGTACCGAGGCCAAGCGCCGTGGGTTGACGCCACTGGGCATCTACCGGGGCATTGCCGTGGGTGGGTGCGCACCGGAGGAAATGGGCATCGGTCCGGTGATCGCCATTCCAAAGCTGCTCAAGCGCTTCGGCCTGGGGGTGGCGGATATCGGTCTGTGGGAGATCAACGAGGCTTTTGCCAGCCAGGTGTTGCATTGCCGCGATGCGCTGCAGATCCCTGCAGAGCGCCTGAACGTCAATGGCGGTGCGATTGCCATCGGTCACCCATTCGGTATGTCCGGCGCGCGGATGGTGGGCCACGCCTTGCTCGAAGGGCGGCGGCGCGGTGCGCGGTATGTGGTGATTGCCATGTGCATCGGTGGCGGCATGGGCGCCGCCGGTCTGTTCGAGCTGCCGTGAAGCGAGCGGGGCGCCGCCGTACACTCGATTAAATCCATGGGGGCCCGCAGGTCGGGCCCGCTGCTGGGGAATGGATATGCAAAGTTGTCTGCCCAATGCACAGGTCCTGGCGCAAATGGGCCTGGAATTGGCCGAGTACGAACGGATCATTGGCAACATCTACGATTCAGCGATGAACCCCGCCTCCTTAAGCGACTCGTTGCGCGAAATACGCGCGCTGTTCAAGGCTAATTTCGTGACCTTGATCCTGCGGGTTCAGGATGAGCCGCTGCTGTCACCGATGGTGGTCGCCGGTGATATCGTGCTGGGGCAGGGCGGTATCAACCATTACGCCTACTACGCCAAGTCCACACTGTTCGACGGTTTGCCCACCGACACCGTGTTCACCATCGATGAGCTGATGAGCGATGCCGAATGGGCGAGTTCGGCGTTTTACCTGCTGTACTGCCAACCCTACGATTGTTACCACATGCTCGGTGCCGATATCCGCATGCCGGATGGCGGCACGGTGCGTTTTCGGATCAATCGACCGCAGGGTCACCCACGTTTCAGTGATACCGAGCGGGCCATGTGCGCCATGTTGTTGCCACATTTGCGCCGGTCATTGCACATGTATTCGCAACTCGACCGCAGCGAGTCGCTCGGCAGCCTGTATTCGCAGACGATCAGTCGCCTTGCAGTGGCGACCTTCGTGCTCGATGAAAACGGCTGCGTGGTGCAACTCAACCCCGTGGCCCGGGAAATCCTCGACAGTCAAGACGGCCTCAAAGTGGTTGGCGGTCGCTTGGAGGCGACCTACCCCAGCGACAATCGGGAATTGTCGCGCTTGGTGCGCAATGCCTTTCAGCGTACCAGGCAAGGCGTCGGCAAGGGTGTGCAGGTGGCCGAGGCGACGTCGATTTCCCGTCCTTCAGGGCAGGTCAGCCTGGGCGTTGTGGTGGAGTTAATTCCATCCCGGGAACTGCTCGAAGGCAACGGTAAACCCACGGTGGTTGTGTATGTGCGCGACGCCGTGAGCAAGTCGCTGGTGAGCACGGTGTTGACTTCGCAACTGTACAACCTGACACCAGCGGAAACCGCGCTGGCCCTGGAATTGGCCAACGGCTTGTCGCTGGAGGAAGCCTCGGAAATCCTCAATATCAGACGCAATACCGCGCGCGCGCATCTGCGTTCGATATTTTCCAAGACGGGCGTGCGGCGCCAGACCGAGCTGGTTCGGATCATGCTCAATAGCGTGGTAGCTCTGGGCGCGCCGCAGCCGGCAGGGTCGCGGCTGTGACGCGGGCCCGAGTAAAAATGCGTTAGTCCGTGCGGACGATGCTGTCGGGTTCCTGGCGTGTCGATACTGGGAAACCGTTGTCGACCCCATGGAGAATAAAAATGACCGGCAGTAAACAGTCCCCTGGCTGGGCCTTGACGTTGTTATTGGGATGCTGTGCCATCGGCACGGTGAATGCCGCACCTGAGGACATCCCGCGCCTTGGCAAAGACTTGACGTGCCTGGGCGCGGAAAAGGCCGGCAATGCCGACGGTAGCATTCCAGCGTTCAGCGGCAAGTGGTTGGGCGTGCCTCCCCACATTGATTTCAAAGGCACGGGTAACCACCCGGTGGATCCGTACCCGGACGAAAAACCGCTGTTCGTGATTACCGCGCAGAACATCGCGCAATACAGCGACTCCCTGTCTGACGGCCAAAAAGCCCTGTTCAAGCTCTACCCGGCCACCTACAAAATGCCGGTCTATCCCTCGCACAGGGATTTCCGCGTCAATGACGCGGTTTGTCGGGCCACTCAGGAGAACGCCAGCGTGGCGCGTCTGGTGGATGACGGCGAAGGGGTGGTTGGCAAAACCGGCGGCACACCGTTCCCGGTACCGCGTAGCGGCCTGGAGCTGTTGAAGAATGCCTCAACCTTCACATTGCGGGCCTGGACCGAGGAGTACACCTCCGACAACGCCTATGTGCTCAAGGACGGCAACATCAACTGGGGCCGCGTGCATTCGCGCAACCTGGCGCCAGCGCTGGAGCCAGGCAAGATTGGCGATACCACCGGCAACTCGTCGTTCTATCTCAATGAAACCTTGCTGCCACAACGGGACAAGGGAGAGATCAATACCGGCACCGAGTTCTGGAACGACAAGACCGAACCGCGCCAGGCCTGGCGTTACGATCCGGGTACCCGGCGTGTGCGCCAGTCGCCAGGCTATGGTTTCGACATGTCGTTCCCTGGCAGTGGCGGGTCGATCACCGTGGACGAAGTTCGCCTGTTCAACGGTTCCGGTCAGCGCTACGACTGGAAAATCGTCGGTAAGCGTGAGATGTACATTCCCTACAACACCTATCGTCTGCACGACGCCAAACTCAAATATGCCAACCTTTTGACTCCCGGCCATATCAATCCCGATGTCATGCGTTATGAGCGCCATAGGGTCTGGGAGCTGGAAGGCACCCTCAAGCCTGGCTATCGCCACCTGTATGGCAAACGCAAGCTGTATGTCGACGAAGACACCTGGTTTCCGATACTCGCCGACAACTACGACAACCGTGGCGAGTTGTGGCGCACCTCGATGGTCAACTACTTCTATGCCTACGAAAGCCAGGCTCAGCAGGCGGGCGTCGGCCTGTACTACGACCTCAACGCCGGAAGCTACCTGGCGTTCAATCTGATCAACGAGCAGCGCAACGGCTATCTGTTGAATAAACCCGGTTTCAGTCCCCGGGACTTCGGTCCGGAGGCCGCTCGCCGCTTCGGCCAGTGACCAGGAAGTTTGGCGCCCGCTATTCCCAGGGGGCGCCCTTTGAGAGTTGCTCCCATTTGATCTAGTCCAACTGAACGATGATCTCCTTGTGCGTCCTGCTCAATGATGTTCGCCATGGGATCACCCTGTTTTTTTGGGGCATTGCCCGCCCCGAAGTCTGCATTCGAGGAACAATAACAATGACGAAACTCGCTGAAATCAACATCGAAAACGCCCAGCGTAGCCACCGCTACGCGCGCGGCTGGCACTGCCTGGGCAATGCCAACGATTACCGTGATGGCAAGCCCCATACCCTGGAAATCTTCGGCACCCGCCTGGTGGCCTTTGCCGATAGCCAGGGCACCATCAGCATTCTGGATGCCTATTGCCCGCACATGGGCGCAGATCTGTCCCAAGGCACCATCGAGAACGACAAACTGGTGTGCCCGTTCCACCACTGGAAGTACGACACCGGCGGCAAATGCGTGGAGATCCCCTACTGCAAACGCATTCCACCCAAGGCCAAGACTCGCAGTTGGTTGACTTGCGAGGAAAACAACCTGCTGTTCGTCTGGAACAACCCCGAAGGCCGTCCGCCAAAAGAGGGCGTAGTCATTCCGCACTTGCCCGAGATGGACGACCCAGACTGGATTCATGACTGGAACATCGACACCATGCTGATCGAGACCAACCCACGGGAGTTAGTCGATAACCTTGTGGACGCTCAGCACTTCGGGCCGGTGCACGGTACGCCAACAAAGTATTTCGCCAACATATTCGAAGGGCATATCGGCCATCAGATTTTCCATGGCGACTCCGAGCGCTTGGGCGGTGACCTGATCGCGCCATCGGCCTATTACGGGCCAGCCACTCACTTCACCCATATCAGTTCGATGTTCGGTGATGCGCGGATCCACGCCATTCTGCTCAACAGCCACGTGCCGGTGACGCCAAATAGTTTCGACTTGCGCTTCGGTTGCATGGTCAAGCGGGTGCCGGGATGGACTGAAGAGCAGAACCAGGAAGTGGCCAGAGCCTATGTCGAAGGAAACCGTGACTCGTTCTACCAGGACGTGGTGATCTGGAAGCACAAAATCCGTATCGACAAACCGGTGCTCGCAGAAACAGACGGCCCGGTCTATCAGTTACGCGAGTGGTACGAGCAATTTTTCACCGATGAGGATGACGTGCCCGCGTCGATGGCGGAGCGTCGCGAGTTTATTACGGTCGACGAGCGCTGATAGAGGAGCAGGGCGCCTTCGAGAGGCAAACGCATAACTCTCGAAGGCGCTCCCAAGGGCACTGCCATCCTTGAAGTCATGGTCATGACTCAGGTCCGATTTGAAGGCAAAGAGGGAATGCAAAATGAAAATAAAAAATGCCTATACCTTTCCTTTGTTAGTACTGATTCTCTTGGTTTTTGTCGTACAGGTTTCGGTGCCGCCGGAGTCGGCCAGCGTCAAGGCGTGCAAGCGTTACGCGAGCTGTCTCACCCTAAGCTCGAGTGTTTCGAACTGGCTTGATTTCCGCTAGGGGATTCTGGCAAGGCGATTCGTTTTGTAGTAATCCAGTCTTAGCGCTTTGGTTGCGAGATGTCAGGGTGGGGCTGGTTGTGCCTTCGGAACACTGCAATACGATCTAGCCTCGCTATTCAGGAATATCATCACTCCTCGTCGAATTTGAGAGCGTTAAAAGTTCGGTCGCTTTGCTCGTTAGCAGCGATCCAGCCTGGAAATAGCCCATTACCGTGGCCACGCTGCGGTGTTCGGTCATGGCCATCACTTCACCCAGCGGCACGCCCTGGCGACCGGCCTCGGTGACAAAGCCGGATCGCAAACTGTGTGCTGCCCAATCCCCTTCCAGTCCGGCCAATTTCGCCCGACGCTGAACGATGCGCGCCACTTGATCAGCCGACAACGCGCGGGTGCCGACCTTACCGCCCTTGTACAGCCGGCGAAACAGAGGGCCACTGTCGGCGGGAGCGGCGGCCAG
>NZ_AKJS01000155.1 GCF_000282215.1 Pseudomonas sp. GM21 | reverse complement strand
GCCAATGGGCTCCAGCACGCCCTCGGCCAAAACCGCGGCGTCCAAGAATCGACTGGCTCGTGCAGAGCGCGCCTTTAAAACGCCCCGAGCCTCAGCCTTGAACTGCTCCGCCATCTGCCACTTCGTCGTTGTGCTTTTGCGTTTCCCTTTCATCGCGGTGCTCGATTTCAGTCACAACCACCTGTCACCCACAGGGTTCAGGCATCCGCCGCACGACGGCGGCTGCTTCCTCCCGATCCGCCTAAGCCGCGCGAAGCCGGATGAACAAGCCCGAAAATAACCCAATTTCCTGCCTGGCGTACCGTCCTGCGGCCCGGAGGGCACAAAAAACACGCTGGGGTTTGAGAACCTTCTATTCTCAAACCTGAGAATTTGTTCCCCCGGCGGATCAATGGTCGTGACGTACAGGTGTAATTACGTGGCCTGTAGCGCAGTACGCAATGGTCCGTAGTGTAGTCATTCTGACTCTGGTGCGTCGCGGCGCCAGTCACCAAAAGCCTCACCGGCATCGACATAGCGCAGCGCACTGTGCACATCGCGCCAGCCGACATATTCCATCAAGGCCTTGGGGCTCCATTGATTGCGCGTGGCCCAGGTCGCGAAACCGCGACGTAACGAATGGCCGCTGTAGCGCTCTCCCGCGACGCTGCTGCGGGTCAACGCCCGACGCAACACCCGGGCCACGCTGTAGGGGTGCAAGGCGCTCGGGGCCAGATGGCCCCAGCGATCGATACTGCAAAACACCGGCCCCGCCTGCCGTTGACTGAGCGCCAGCCACTCTTCATATGCCTGGACCGGACACAACCGTTTTAAGGCCGGCACGCTGACGGTGCGGCCCTGATGCTCACGGTCGGATTTACTGCTGGAGAGAAACAGGGTCAAGCCTTCGCCCGCCACCAACTGATTGGTCTCAATCCGCAGGCGACACAGATCGTCGCTGCGAAAGGCTCGCCAAAAGCCCAGCAACAACAACGCCCGATCGCGACAGGCCCGCAAACGTAGCGTCGGGTTAGGCGACGTCTCCTCCAGCAGCAGAGCCGTCACACACTGCTCTAGCTCCCGCAGTTGCAAGGGTTCGGCCTGGCGGACTGGCCGCGGGTGCAAGGCCTGAATGCCACGCAACACGTCACGCACCTGCGGGGCTTTGGTCGGGTCAGTAAATCCATGGTTCAAATGCCAGCGCGCCAGGGCCGCCAAATGGCCGCGTAGGGTGCTGATTGAGAGGGTTTCGCCGTGCTCAGCCAGGTACCGCACGATGCTTTCACTGGAGGCTGGGAGAAAACCGCCCCAGCCGGACTCGTAATGAGCCAAAGCCTGCTGGTAGCGCCGCGTAGTACTTTCGCGCCGCGCCGCTTGCAGGTAACGCTCTGCGACCGTGGTCATACATCTGCCCTCCTCCCTTACTTCAGCCGTGCCTAGGCCTGCGCTGAACGGTGCCCATCACCGCTGAAGTGCAGGCAAGTCATTCGGTATGCGCCATACTTCATCACTACCGGGAATCCTACAGGAGCTCCTGACATGGCCCGTGGTGGTATCAACAAAGCCCTGGTACACGCCGCGCGTGACGCCCTGTTGGCGCGTGGGCTGAATCCCAGCATTGACCTGGTACGCGTCGAACTGGGCAACACCGGATCGAAAAGCACCATCCAACGTTATCTAAAGGAACTTAACGACAGCGCCAGCGCCAGCGCCGCCACGTCGCCGCCGCCGGTGAATGAGGAAGTCCTGTCATTGGTAAACAGCCTAGCCGAGCGCTTGATTCAACAAGCGCAGACGTCTGTGGCCGAAGAGCGGGAGGCAGTCGGTCGCCAGCAGGCCGGTTATGCGCAGGAACACGCGCAACTCCGCGAACGTCTAGAACAATCACTGGCCACTATCACCCAACTGACCCACGAACGGGAGGAACAACGTCAAGGCGAACGACAATTACGCGAGCAGTTACAAGACAGTGAGGGTGAGCACCAACGGTTGCGACAGCTCGTAGCAGGCCAGCAACAGTTACTCGAAGAACGGGCCCACCAGGTACAGTCACTAGAGGAAAAACATCAACATGCTCGGGAGGGGCTCGAGCACTATCGCCAGGAACAACTGGCCCAGCGCGGGCAGGAACAGCGCCGGCACGACGAGCAAACCGAGCAGCTACGCCAGGAATTGCGCTCACTGCAAAACGCGCAGCTGACTAAGCAAGAGGAATTGGTCACCGTGTATCGCGCTCAGGAACGCCAGCTAAATGAACACCGCGTTCAGCAGGTGAACCTGCGTCAGCAAGCGCAGACCTTGCGCGAAACTCAGCTCGCGCATACTGCGTTGCTTGCACAACTGCAACAATTGATGACAGAGCACACCGTGTTGCGGGAACGGGTCAAACCGTACCTGATTCAACACCGCGCCGATCGGCGCCAGTTACGCGAGCAGGCACGCCAAATTGAGACGCTGCAAATGCTGCTACGCCAAATATCGCCTCCCATTTAACTTGCACACGCGTGCAAGTCATCGCCACTCGACCATAAGATTATGGTAACCATCCGGCGAACTCACCTATCCGCCTCATCCTTTTAGAGCCTGCCGTGGGGAACAAATCTTCCCCAGGCGAGAGCAGCGAGCCGGCAAGCTAAGGCGCACCTCTTGCAAGTTGACGAATTAATCTGAAACGAGCTTCAGCACCTCAAAACCCAATTACACACCCATTCACCCCCATTTAACGCCATTCAGCCTAATAGGCTGCTCCTATTTGTTTTAAAGAGTAATGTCTACGCGCAGTAGCATGTTGCTCGTATGGAGCCTATCCCTCAGAACAGACCGAACGATATGATGGAGGGTGGGTGTATCCAAGCCTCCAGCGCGGTTCAGCACTCGGAACGATGGACTGTCAGAGGCGCCGATGAAGATCACCAAGAACCTAAACACCTACGAAATCGAAGACTTATACCCCTCTTGTCAAACAGATGCTTCCATCCGCCTGCCCGTCTGCTGCATGAGTCACGGTGGTCTTTTAGGGGTAGATGCGGCCCTTGCTCAACTGATTGTTGGCGCTGACGTCGAATCCACCAGTTGCCGAGATGTCACTGACCCAGTCTGTTCCTCGCGAACCATTGCCATTGCGAGATTGTGCAAATTTGGAGGTGGATCAGTCTTGCGTCAGCATGTGGGTCAATTCGGCATAGGCGCCAACACAGGCACGCAATAAACGTGTACCTCGATTGCCTCGACGTCTTGAACCATGTGTTTCTCGGTGCCCTGCCTCAGGCAGCCGATTCAGAGGAGCCAGTCTCAAGCCGCAGCGCTCCCAGCACGCTGAAACTGCGCATTTTGTTCAGGGAGGCGGCCATGTTGACGGAGGCGCGACAGTTGATCCTGCAAGACGGCGACTGGGTCACTGCGGCGGGCTTGTCTCAACTCACCGGGCTCGAGCCTGCAGCGCTCGCGGCAGGGCTTCGGGCGTGGCTGAACGACGGCTCGCTCATCAGCGTGAGTGACCGGAGCCAAGAGTACTTCCAAGGTTGGTCACTCAAGCCGTCTCCCGGCCCAGAGAATATTAAGCCAAGTTAATATCGTCAGGTTCACAACCCCACCCACGCAACACGCCACTGCGGCATCGATACAACGAATGCAGCGTAGCGTCGCCAAAAATCGATCCTCCCGCCGCGTCCAGCCGCGTTAAACTCTGCAGAACTTGCTCTTGCCTGGCTTGATCTGCGTGCTCCAACACATAACAAACCGCTCGCCATTGCAGTTCGTTTTGCACCAGCGGTGTTCTCCAGCAGCGTTCGTGAAGAGCTTGCCAGTACATCACGCGAAAGTTCAGCGCCTCATTATTACTAAGCATGCGAGGCAGCAGGTTAAACCCGGAAAGATATTCCAGCCAGCAACGAACAAGCCCTACGAGTGCATACCGCGCGGGATACCAAATGCTCTCGGCGCAAAGACGACTTAATACTCTGGCAATGGACTCTAGATGCACTGCTGACCAACGATAACTCGCGACCAATAACAGACACAGGGTCAGGCGATCAAGGTTGCTACACCGTGACAGCCATTGTTTTTGCTTAATTAAGCCCACGCGTAGAAAATCCGGATAATACCGGTTCAGCAAGGTGTCCGCGTTTACCTGAACCTCAACCACACTCAGTTCCAATACGCGCCAAAAGGGGTGATCCACAAGCCGCTGCACCGCAGGCACCCGGTTCGCGATGCCACGAAGGTAGCCTTTGCGGTAGCTGTAGCCCTGTAAGGCTAACCGCCAGCGTTCGTTATTTTCACTTAACCGTGGTCTATCCATCATCTCCTCGAACGCACGCGCTAAGGCACTGCCAGTCGCGGGAATTCCCGCCTCCTCGCAAAACTCTAACAGCGCCACTTGCATTTTCAAGTGTCGACACATTTTGCCTTCACAAACAGCCATCACGTTTATCTCCACGGCGGCGATCCGCCATTGATGACTCTGCATAGTCCCAAAACATTACATATTCCTGCAACAACGATTAACATAATTAACACCTCGCAAAAACAAACAATTGTTTAAACGAAAATCCGTGTAAATTCATTACATTAAGATCCATTATTGAGATAATAATATTAACATTAGTACTGTCGGATAGAAGCTTCGGAGAGGATACTGAAACCGTCAGCGCGGATGATTTCGATACTTACGAACGGCAGCATTTTCATCCCTCATTGGAGCTGCGCGTTTCCTTCCTCTACATTTCCACGTCAGCAAGGCGATCTTGCCCACGGACTTGGCCCAGTTGATGCGGGTCGGTCTCAGTCCCAGGCAGACCCGCTCTGCGATTCAGAGGAGACACACGATGAGCACGTTAAAAACTCGCTATGCGCAGGCGTTGTGCAGCGTTGGGGGCCGGCTTTACCGTCTGGTGGAGCTCTTCCAGCCTCACGTGCTTCTGGAAGACGTGCAGGACGGGCACCGTTTGTCTTTCACACAAGACGAAGCGTTTAAGATGCTCGTGCAGCAGGACCTGATCATCGTCAGCCCCCCGGTGTCACAACATTGCGTTCAAACGCTGGCAGAAATGGTCAATCCGCCGAAGCCGACTGCCCGGCAGCCCACCATGAGCCCAAACCACGCTGCGGCGGAGGATGCGCTGCGCAGAGGCACGGAGCAGCGTCACTGTCGTTGTACTACGCGACAACAGGGGATCCACGAGCGCTCGGCCCGCCTGGTCGATCGCCAGACGGCATACGTGCGACTGATCATCCTGGATGAGTTCAGTCGTTACCAGCCTCCTGACGCGGTGACTCGGGCGCAAACGCTGGCACGGCTTAAAGTCGATGCGCAAGCGCTGAAGCTGTGCCCGGAAAGCGGTGGCAACGGGCGCGCCATGCTCCAACTACCCCCAGTCGGGGACCATCCTCCGAGCAAGGATCGCTGGCCGTCCGAGCGCCGAAACCGGGTCGCGGCAACAGCGCCCGCTGGTGGTCACCCGAAGACGCCCGCGTGGACCTTCATCACGCTGCTTGGCATGACGCCTTGGCTACCCAAGGGCGCACGGCCATACCCGGCAGAAGACCTCTCTAGACCAGTCCGTGGCGTCGCCGTTGAGCGCGCTGGGTCACGACGAGGCACAGCTGAGCGCGGGCGCAATTCCGCGCTGGACGCAGAGGCGCGTGATGTGGAGTGAACAGGCGTGGCTGGCGGGCGATCGTGCACCGGGGCGCGAAATTCATCGCGGGTTGCCGGGTTACTACACGATCTTTTTCCCTTCCCTGAAAAACCACAAAGTCGTGCTCTGCGAAGGGTCGGTGGAGGCGGCGTACTGCGTGTGGCTGGAATGGGACAACGATGTCATTGCTTATTACCCGCAACCCTACACCTTCACCTGGGAAACGGAACGCGGGCCGATGCGTTACACCCCGGACTTTTACGTGCTGCACGCGCAAGTGGCCAACCATTTCACCGAGGTCAAACCGGACTTCCAGCAATTGACGACACGCACCCGGTTCAAACTCCACAGCTTTGTGGTGCAGTGTCAGGCATGGCAAATCGAGTGGCGTCGCGCCGACAAGCAACAGCTCATCCCCCCCCATGTCTTCACCAACCTGCCGTACCTATACTTTCACGGCTTCCGCGTTAACGATTTGGAGCAAGCGTATCTCCTGGATTCCCTGTCCTGCTACAAAAAGTCTTTCACCCTGGGTGAATTGCTCAGCAGTGCTTACCCTCCGAGCTTGCGGGACATCTACCACTGGCCATTTCGGGGCGAGCTGGGTACCGATCTGAGCCAGCCGCGGAACCGGCGCTCACTGATCCAGCAGGGGAACTGTGAAGGCGGTTAGCGTGCCGCCGCCTGGCGTCGGCGGACGCTACCGGATGGACGACGGCGGGCTGTATGAGGTCATCAATGTGACCCGCGAACTCGTTTCGTTCCGAGACACACAATGCCCGCGATCAACACAGGAGTTAGATACGTTCACAAAAAACCATTCAAGCGAGTCGAGCAGTTCGACCTAATCCTTATCAAGTTCATACTCCCCATACGCTGCCCGTCATTGGCGTTAGCGTATGATGGCTAGGTTAAAGGGCTACCATGATGCTGGATAAAAACTGGGTTCCGTCACATTTTTCACCGGCGCGTGACGTGCGTAAAAACCGCTATGGAAAATCGCTAGTCTATTTTCCATCGCGAAAAAATCACACCCAGCTTATCTGCGAAAGTCATAATGAAGCCGACATGTGCTTGATCTTGGAGTATCTGCCCGCAGTCACTCAGTATTACATCCAGCCAGTCAGCCACACTTATAATGACGGCAACAAATCTCATACATATACACCCGATTTTTTTATCCAATGCGACGACCGTAGTTATTTTATCGAGATAAAAGGAGGGTATTCGGATCAGACCAGTTCCTACCAGCGCACTTTAGATAATTTTGCGGCCACAGCCAGCGCGCTAGGTTACGGATTTGAAGTCTTCGTCCTTTCCGACTTTCCTACTGACGAAACTCTAGACAATCTAGGGCTACTGTATTCGCGCTCTCATCAGGTCACCGCGTTTGAGTTGCGGCAACTCATGCAATGCCTTGGTACGTGGAACGGGCCACTGACAATCTCTCTACTGCTCGCGCACAATCCAGCGCCCTCAATGAGAGCTGTGTGTGCTGCCATTTTTCAACAAAAACTGAATTGTGATCTCACTAGCATGCTCAACTTGCACACCCCGCTTTCTGGTGAGGTAAAACATGTAGAACACAACCCTCGCTGGCCAAGCTTAGTTTGTTTTAATCAATCGCTTTCTTCTCACGACATCTAAAGAAATGCCGCTCCCCAAAAATTTATGCATAGCCGATTTACCCGTGGTGGGCGATAAATGCAAAACTCCAAGCCAATACGCCATTAACTAGAGTTGACCGTCCGCCTGACAGTGCCGGCGGGCACTCCCTTAGTACATTCATACATAGCCTGCATAACTTCACCAGGAAAGCAATCACTGAGCACACAACCCCAAACATACTGCAGAGCCAACTACGCCGACAAATTAAGTGAAAATTTATACTGTTTAAAATAATTCGAAGCAATGCTTATAGTATTTCCCCCAACTGAGGATTGCAATCTATGGGCAGCATCAAGACAATCAAGACCGGCAGCCAATACAACATTTACGGGAAAATTTACGAAGTGGTCTCAACAGAAGACACTCGGATTACAATGCGCTCGGTCCAATACAAAACAATATTATTCTTTACGCCGGATTTGCTGAATAGCCTTCTACTGAAAGGAGAAGTGCGCCTGCACGCAATTGCAACAATTGATTCATCGTACGAGGCTGTTTTACATACCATGCCCCAGGCCCAGAAGAAAGAGTATTTACGTAAAATATACTATAGTCGAGAGCTTACGGAGCGCTTTCAAGGTTCTCTGCCTCATGATGCCGTTGAGGCAGAAGTAGAGCGGTTATCAAAATGTTATGGGGACGACAAGGCTCCCTGCTACACCAGCGTTTACTCCTGGATCAGAACTTACCGCGAGTCAAATTTCAATCCATTTTCGCTGATCAAACGAAAAAGCACTCTCCCTCGCGGCAAGCAACTCAACAATGAAACACGCGACATTATCTCGACATTTATTTATAAATTCTATTTACAACCCAAGCATCCCACGATCAAAACCCTTTACAAGCTAATTACGGCGCACATCGATAACGAAAACGAGGATCGGAGCAGCTACTCTTTAATTAAAATCAGTACCCCCTCGCTCTCCACCGTATCTCGAGAGATCAACCGCATCAATCAATATTATAGAGATGTTGAACAATTCGGAAAACAGGAGGCCCAAAGGGTCAACAACTACAGCACGAAACAAAAAATTTCGCGACTATTGCTAAGACTCGTCGAAGGAGACTCACACGAAATGGATATTATCGTGGTTGATGAAAAGAGACGAGTGCTTGGGCGACCATGGTTACACTTGCTGATTGAAACCTCCACGCGCTATGTCATCGGATATGAACTTTCCCTGACCCCTCCGTGTGCCGAAAAATTCCTGAAGTCGCTCCGGATGGCACTTTCGTGTGAAGACCCCGAACACTTCGGTGGTCGCCCGATGGAAATTACCGTCGATAATGGTGCAGAAGCCGCAAATGAAACGGTCAAAAATGCTGGTGATCTGCTTTGCATAAAAATTCATTATGCACCACCCCTCACGCCGAACGCCAAAGCAATTGTTGAACGCTTTTTTGGTACGCTTATCAGTCAACTCATCCAAGCAATGGAAGGCTCCACGGGATCAAACCCCATTATTGGCAAACATTACAAAGCCGAAGATGGCGCCTGCATACAGATGAGCAAGTTGAATGAACTTTTTGATTATTACATAAAAGAAGTTTATCACCAAGAATACCACCAATCCATACACACATCACCGCATCAAGCGTGGTTGACAGAAACATTGGACCAACTGCCACCGGAATGTTACACCCAAGATGCACTGAAGGGCATATGTCAGCAGGTTGTATTCAAAAGATTAAACGGTGGAAGGGTTACACACAAACATCTCTCATGGACCGGCCCTAGCCTGCCCGCGATTGAAGCCGCTCTAGGAAAGAGCAGAAAAGCTATTGTCTACATAGATATAACCGACCTCTCACATGTATGGGTTTGTCACCCGGATAAACCCACTGAATTAGTTGATGCCTTTGCGACAGCCCCCTATCAAAAAAAATTGACCATGTACGCGCATCAGCTTGTTTTGGATGACCTCAAAAAAAACAAAATCAAATTCGATGAAAGCCGCGCACGTCAAGCACTGTTAAAAATCTACAATGAGCTTTGGGAAATAAAACACAACTCAACAGCTCAGTCTCGCCATAATCTGCGGAAAAATAGAAAACTGTTGGTGGCCGCGGAAAAACTCGGGCTTTCGTCGCGTACTTCGCGACCCACAGGCAAATACGACGCACCCACGCCTGCCAAGTTGCCGACCGATTTTGCCAGCCTTCCCTTACAGAATCTGCCTACCTACGTTATCGGGAGTTAATCTTATGACACTATCAATTGCCACGGAATCGAAGATCATCGAGTTTTCAAATACTATCATTATGCACCCTCAATATGCTGCGGCCATCGAAAAATTGCTTCACGGCATGGAAGCCACGCGGTTGAGAAAGGAACCCTGCTGCGCACTCTTATTGGGTGACCCCGGAACGGGGAAAAGTACCGCCTGTACGCAGATAATCAATATGGTCGGTGGACAGCGCACAGTCTTTCTTGAAAGTGGGCAGTTCAAACAAGTTCTCGCCTTTGATTGTCCTGTGCCAGCCACGTACTCCATCATAGATTTGTGCACCGAAATGCTCAAGGCGCTAGGAGACGACCCTCCTGTAGCCAAACTCGCTACATTACAAAATCGGCTTTTCCGTTTGCTGAAAACATGTGGAACCAAACTCATTATTATCGACGAGGTGCACGACCTGCTGAACCCAAGTGCTGTCAAGACGTGGCAGAATGTATGCAAGTGGATAAAACACGTGGCTAACAGCACTGCCATCCCGATTATTCTTTCAGGAAAAACCAGCGCAGAGTCACTGATAGACGAACACGAAGAACTGGCTGGTCGCTATCCATATCGCGCCAGACTGAGCAACTTGAAGTACGATTCAATTTTCATGGCTGTATTGCTCAAATTGAATACTGAAATGAGCAGAATCGGAAACTTCTCTAAACCGTTACACATTACCGATAGCAAAATTTCATGTGCGTTCTATTTGCACACACTTGGGAATATGCGGTCTTTACGAACACTACTTTATGAAATCATGCACATCGTATTGACCCGTGAAGGTGACGAAGTCACAGTTTCGGATTGTGCAACGGCGGCGCGACTACTAAACGACGGGGTCGAACCCTACACAAATCCCTTTGAAGTATCTGCTGGAACAATTCAAAAACTTATGGAGCAACTGAAAAATGCATGAATTAGCTTTTTGGCCTAGGCCCTACCCGCATGAAAGTCCGTCTAGCCTGGTTTCACGGACGGCTTTCCTTAATGGATATACCAACGTCAGGAGCTTTTCGCGCGCACTTGGAGTAGATGCTTTTATAAGCTTTAAAAACTTGTTTGAAGGAGAAGTCATTAGCGATTTTTTTTTAAAAAATGATGAAAATCCATTTGCCTCTCAAAGCGTATTTTACAAGCGATCATCTCCTTTAGCGAGAGGCTTACGTAACACCATAATAGCAAAAATTGAGATCCCTTTCAGAAAATGTCGGCATCACTCGCGATTTTGTCCGGCCTGCTTAACAGAAGGTTACTGGCGATTTATCCAAGATATCGACTATGTGGCTGTATGCCCCTACCATCATCTCTTTTACCTGAGCAACTGCCCCTCATGTGACAGGCTCTATCAATGGTCATATACCAATGGACCGTTTTGCAAATGTCAATTTGACCTACGCAACGCGTTAGCCACACCCACCCAGGACACTGCCACAATAAGATTATTAGAATTATTTCTGAACCTTAATCAAAATGCAATTACTCGAACATTCGCTGCATTTGATTGCATGCAATTTAAACTACTTTCCGATCCCGACACTAATTGCGCAATTAGCATAGCGGTAAACATAGGAATAAAAGATAAGAATTTTTTTAAGACTTACCTCTCGCATTTAGCCAACACTTATCCAAACTTCCCAACACAAACATTGCTATCTCCATGGATTCACAGTCATGACCAATGGATCAGTAGCACAGCATTGGATTACTTGAAAAACAACTCACTCCATTCGCACACTTGCGCTGTGCTAAACTGCTGTAAATCTCTCGCATTCACCTTTGCTGAATTAAAATCCTCGTTCGGCACTGTCGGTGCACTTAAAACCACAAGATCCATTCTAAAAAACAATTCTTTTCAAAAAATATGCATCGCCAACAGGATCTTTTACCACAAGGATCAAATGTGCGAGGTTATAAACAAATTTAAACAAGAACGAGCTAGAGGAGAAACCCCTGCCGGATATACACGCAAAGATTATGAATCGATACATAAAATTCAGTCTAACTGGGGGATTTTGCCACACCAAGTCGAGGAACTCGTTTCAAATGGATTCATTCCAGGAGAAATTATTCCGGGAAAAATTACTCGAGGAAAAACGCGCGCAAAATTTATACACAAAGATTGTCTTAAATTATTTGCTGAAAAATTCACCACCACCCCGGCGTTATCCAGAGAATTTGGAATATCCGGCAAAGCCATCAAATCCATCCTCATTAAAAATAACATTATATTACCGCACGATAACTTCCCCTATCTTTATTACCGAGAACAAATTACACCAGACATAAAAAAATCCATAGAATCTCGCCACGATGATTTGAAGATCTTACGCGCGAGAAAAAAACACACCATTTGGGAGTTCGCCTCACTAATACACATTAAAAGAAAAACAGTCATTCAGCTTATTCAGTCAAATGTCATCCCACAACTTACATCACAATACAGCGCGAAAACCAATTCTTTCACGGACCCGGACGCAGCACTTAAGCTACTCATGGAATGGCGCAAAGACCATTTTACCCACTATGAACTCGCCACCAAACTTGACACTAACGCCTATATTTTAAGACGACGCTTCGAGGTTAAAGACAATACAAAACCGTTATTCATCGGCAATCAAAAATTTTATAGTACTAGTATTGCCAAGGAAATAGAGCACCAGTTAAAAATGTATATTCCGCAGTACAAAGCTTGGCTATTGGCTAATCTGACCTCTGGAGGCCTTAAACGCCTAATTGAAATAAAGATTATCAGGCCTATTACCTCTGACCACCCCGCGTATTGCCCGTCAGTAAAACTGTATTGTCTTTCGGATATACTTTCACTTTCGGACAACCTTTCCTGACCGGTTCATCGTCATACTTCTCACCCCCTAAATTCGCTCCCTCTCATGTCGAAACCGACAAGCTGCAGAGTTCGTTATCTGCTGACTCTATATCCTAAAAATTCGCCTTCTGATGATTATAATTTTCAACTGTATGATTTTTTGTTTGCTACAGCGGCTCTACCCAGTTAATCGGGTTCAACATCTAAAGGTTTTCAACGATGAATATCAAAACCTTGGCTTTATTGTTGTTGGCGCTGTGCGCTCAACCCGTCTGGAGCCAGACGCCTCCCGCCACACCACCCGCCGCCGACAGCGCGGCCCTCACCACCCGCCTCGAATTGCGCGATCTGTGGGCCGAGCATATTTTCTGGATCAGAGACTACGTGGTTGCCAACCAGGCAGGCGACAAGGCGCAAGCCAAAGTCGCGGCTGAGCAGGTCGTCAACAACGCCACCCAAATCGCCAATAGCATCGCCCCGCTTTACGGCCAGCCTGCCGCCGATCAACTGCTCAAGCTGCTGGCCGGTCACTGGGCTGCAGTGAAACACTACAGCGACGCCACCGTTGCCAAAGATGCGAAAGGCAAGCAAGCCGCCGTCGCCGAATTGACCAGTAACGCCAAGGCAATTGCCGCTTTCCTGGCCACAGCCAACCCCAACTTGCCTGAAGCCACATTGGTCACAATGCTATCGGCCCACGGCGGGCACCATGTCAGTCAGATCGATCAAATCGCCGCACATGACTATGCCGGCGAAGCCAGCACCTGGCACATGATGCGCGTTCATATACAGGCGTTGGCCGACGCGCTGACGGCGGCACTGGTCAAACAGTTTCCGGACAAATTCTGATACCGAGCGAGGACACGCCATGCTTGAAGGACTGGGCCGCACCCAGCAGGACTTGCTCAATGCGCTGCTACACCATGCCAAGGGCATGAGCATTGACGAACTGGCTGAGCAGTTGGCCGTCACCCGCACCGCGATTCGCCAGCACCTGGCGGCGCTCGAGGGGGCCGGCCTGGTCCTGCGCGGGGACACGCGCCCGACAGGTCGGCGTCCGGAGCAACTGTATCGGCTCACCGAGCATGCGAAGGAGCTGTTTCCCCGCCAATATCAACTGCTGGCCAGCGTCCTGATCGACGAAGTGGCTGACATCATCGGCCCCGAGGCACTCGCGTCGCTGATGCGCAGCATGGGTCGCAAACTGGCGCTGGACCGCGAACAGCACGTGGTAGACGAAGGCAAAATCGTGCAGCACATGAATCAGGCCGGATACGAAGCCGAAGTGATCTTTCGCAGCTCGGACGACAAGGAAATCGTCGCGCACAATTGCGTGTTTCACCGCCTCGCGGCCGCTCATCCGGTGGTGTGCGAGCTGGACCTGGCCTTGATCGGTGCATTGGGCGGTGGTGAGGTCGACCATACGGAATGCATGGTTCGGGGCGGGAATGTCTGCCGGTTCAAACTGCGGCCGATTGAGGGTCAGGATGACGAGGACTGACGGACCGCGCAGTCCCCTGTGGGAGCTGGCTTGCCAGCGCAAGCGGAGGATCAGTCGATATAAATGTTGGCTGATATACCGCCATCGCGGGCAAGCCCTAATGCCGATCAGTTAAGCCATAACGCGATCTGTAGCAGCTGGCGAAGCCTGCGTTC
>NZ_AKJS01000154.1 GCF_000282215.1 Pseudomonas sp. GM21 | reverse complement strand
GCTTTGCAGCCGAACGCAGCCTCGCAGGCTCGGCAGCTGCTACAACAAGTGTGTAGGTCCGCTGGGTTTTGTGGAAATGAACAATAATCACCACACCCCCTTGTGCAGCGGACTGGCGTTATTGTCCGGGGCTACTGGCAGCATGGAACGCATTGGAACTGGAGAATTCGCATGAAAATCGTCATCGCCCCCGATTCGTTCAAGGACAGCCTCAGCGCCCAAAGTGTGGCCGACGCCATTGCGTTGGGTCTGGCAGATGTCTGGCCTGAAGCGCAACTGATCAAATGCCCGATGGCCGACGGTGGCGAAGGCACGGTGGAGTCGATTCTGGCCGCGTGCGAGGGAGAACTGCGTCGCACGAAGGTCCGTGGCCCGCTCGGTGCAACGGTCGACGCCGCCTGGGGCTGGTTGCCACACAACCACACCGCGATCATCGAAATGGCCGAAGCCAGCGGCTTGCAGTTGGTACCGCCGGGCAAGCGCGATGCCTGCTTCAGTAGCACCTTCGGCACCGGCGAACTGATTCGCGCGGCCCTTGATGCCGGGGCAGAGCGGGTGATTCTGGCCATTGGCGGCAGCGCCACCAACGATGGCGGGGCCGGAGCGATGCAAGCGCTGGGCGTGAGATTGCTGGATGCACAGGGACAAACCCTGGTACCGGGCGGTTTGGCGCTGGCAAAACTGGGTCGCATCGATCTGAGTGACATTGACCCGCGTCTGGCTGAAGTGCGCTTCGACATCGCAGCCGATGTTACCAATCCACTGTGCGGTCCTCACGGCGCTTCAGTCATTTTCGGCCCACAAAAAGGCGCATCGCCCGAACAAGTGCAGCAACTGGATGACGCGCTCGGACACTTTGCTGAACGGTGCGCTGATGTATTAGGTCGCGACGTCAAGGACGAACCGGGCACCGGTGCAGCGGGCGGTCTGGGGTTTGCCGCTACGGCATTCCTCGGTGCACAGTTTCTGGCCGGTGTGGAAGTGGTCGCCGAACTGGTCGGGTTGGTGGAAGCAGTGCAGGGCGCTGACCTGGTGGTGACCGGGGAAGGGCGGTTCGATGCCCAGACCTTGCGTGGCAAGACGCCGTTCGGTGTCGCGCGCATTGCCCGGCAGCACGGCGTGCCGGTGATCGTGATCGCCGGCACCTTGGGTGAGGGCTATCAGGCGTTGTATGAACACGGTATCGATGCCGCGTTTTCGTTGGCGAGCGGGCCAATGCCGCTGGAACAGGCGTGCGCTGAAGCGCCACGGTTGCTGCGTGATCGCGCCAGCGATATCGCGCGGGTCTGGCGGATTGCCAAAGCCTGACGCGAGATTTTGTAGCAGCTGTCGAGCCTGCGAGGCTGCGTTCGAGTGCGCGGTAGTCGCAGGATCTAAAAAGCGCGACTGCTTCGCAGTCGGACGCAGCCTTCGGCAGCTGCTACAGGTGATTTTTTTCATAGTTGAAACACTCGTACCCCCTTGAAATATATTTCTCCATCCCCCCGCAACAAACCTCATCCCCGGCCGATACAGCCTATAGACGCTCACACACCCGATTCGACAGTGGCGCCAAACTGAATGCGTGCCGTTCAGTGATCACCGCACGGATGCTCGCCGCCTCACTCTTCCGAGATGCCTCCTATGTCACTGCGTAATCTGAATATCGCGCCTCGAGCGTTCCTGGGTTTTTCGTTCATTGCCTTGCTCGTCATCGTGCTGGGTGTGTTTGCCGTGGACCGCATGTCGATCATCCGTCAGGCCTCCGTTGATATGGAAAGCACGCAGCTGCCCAGCGTCGGCTTTCTGGGCAACATGACTGAAAACGTCTTGCGCCTGCGGATCCTGTCTTTCCGCGTACTGATCAACCGCGAGCCCGCCGCGTTGCAGGAGGCGCAGACCCGCATCGGCGTGCTAATCGACAAGCTGCGCAGCGCTCAGGCCAGTTATGCCGCCTTGCCCGCTCAGCCGGAAGAAGCCGCGCTGTACAAAACCTTCATTGCAACGCTGGACAGTTACATGCAAGCGCAGAACCAGATGATGGACCTGTCGCGGCAGAACCAGCTCGACGAGATGCGTACCCTGATCAATACCCGAATCAAGGACGGCACCGACCAGATGGGCGAGCAGTTGAACAAGCTGGTGGCCCTCAACAACGGTTACGCCAAGGCCGCCTCCGCCGAGGCGGGTCAACACTACAGCAGCGCCATCACCGGCATTTTTGTGGTCGCGGTGATGGCGGCATTGCTGACAGTGTTGCTGGCCTGGCTGCTGACCCGCAGTATTGTCACACCGCTGAACCGTGCAGTGCAGGTCGCCGAAACTATCGCTGGCGGCAATCTTTCCAACGTCATCGACATCGATGGCAAGGACGAGCCGGCCCGTTTGCTCGGTGCCTTGGCGACCATGCAAGCCAGCCTGCGCAAAACCATCGAACAGATTGCCGGGTCCGCCACGCAACTGGGCGCCGCCGCTGAAGAACTCAGCACCGTGACTGAAGAAGCTTCTCGCAGCCTGCAACAGCAAAACAACGAAATCGAACAAGCCGCCACCGCTGTCAATGAAATGACCGCCGCCGTGGAAGAAGTGGCGCGCAACGCGGTGTCGACCTCCGAGGCCTCCAGCCAGTCGACCCAGGCAGCGCGCGAAGGCCGTGACCGGGTGGTGGAAACCGTCGACGCGATCCAGACCATGACCCACGACGTGCAAAACACTTCGCTGATGATCGAAGGCCTGGCCGCACAAGGGCGCGATATCGGCAAAGTGCTGGATGTGATCCGCGCCATCGCCGAACAAACCAACCTGCTGGCGCTCAACGCCGCCATCGAAGCCGCCCGTGCCGGTGAAGCCGGGCGGGGTTTTGCCGTGGTGGCGGACGAAGTGCGGGCACTGGCCCATCGCACCGCGCAGTCGACGCAGGAAATCGAAAAAATGGTCGCTGGCATTCAGAACGGCACCGGCCAGGCGGTTTCATCGATGCAGCAAAGCAACCAGCGCTCCCAAAGCACACTGGAAATGGCCCGCGCCGCCGGTGTGGCGCTGGAGCAGATTACCCAGTCGATTCACTTGATCAACGAACGCAATCTGGTGATCGCCAGCGCCTCGGAAGAACAGGCGCAGGTGTCGCGCGAAGTGGACCGCAACCTGGTGAACATCCGCGACCTGGCCACCCAGTCCTCCGCGGGCGCCAATCAGACCAGCGCCGCCACCCATGAACTGTCGCGTCTGGCGGTGGATTTGAATGCCATGGTGGCGCGTTTCGTGATTTGAGGTAGGGTTGAGTTCAGGAGCCCGCGCGCGACAGGAGAATCACATGCGCTATTCAGCCTTGACCAAACGAATTGCCGGCGACGGAGCAGCAGCCTGGCAGATTCATGACCGAGCGCTGGAAATGCGCGAGCAGGGCGTCGATGTCCTGCTGCTGTCGATTGGTGATCCAGACTTCGACACGCCACAACCCATTGTCCAGGCCGCCATCGACAGTTTGCAGGCCGGCGACACCCATTATCCAGAAGTGCGCGGCAGTCGAGGGCTGCGCAGGAGCATTGCGCGGCGCCATCACCAGCGCAGTGGTCAGGGCGTGGACGCGGACAATGTCATCGTGTTCCCAGGGGCGCAATGCGCGGTGTATTCGGTCGCGCAATGCCTGCTCGATCCGGGCGATGAAGTGATCGTCGCAGAGCCGATGTACGTGACCTATGAAGGCGTGTTCGGCGCCTGCGCCGCTAAAGTAGTGCCGGTTGCGGTGCGCCCGGAGAACGGCTTTCGCGTCGACCCGGCGGATGTCGCGGCACTGATTACCCCGAAAACCCGGGTTATCTTGCTCAACAGTCCGAACAATCCATCCGGCGCCAGTTTGCCGCTGCCCACTTGGCAAGCAATCGCAGCCTTGTGCGTGCGCCATGACCTGTGGCTGATCAGCGATGAGGTCTACAGCGACCTGTTGTTCGAGGGGGAGCACACCAGTCCGGCGAGTCTGCCGGACATGGCCGAGCGCACCGTGACCATCAATAGCCTGTCCAAGTCCCACGCCATGAGTGGCTGGCGGGTCGGCTGGGCGATTGGCCCGAAACCCATGGCCGAGCATTTGGTGAATCTGTCGTTGTGCATGCTGTTCGGAATTCCGGATTTCATCCAGAACGCGGCGCAATTGGCGCTGGATCAGAACCTGCCGGAAGTGGCATTGATGCGCGAGGAATATCGCCAGCGCCGTGACCTGGTATGCGCGAGGCTGAGCGGTTGCCTCGGTATCAGGCCTGTGCGACCGGATGGCGGGATGTTTGTGATGGTGGAT
Organism: Pseudomonas sp. GM21; assembly: GCF_000282215.1. Taxonomy (GTDB): domain Bacteria; phylum Pseudomonadota; class Gammaproteobacteria; order Pseudomonadales; family Pseudomonadaceae; genus Aquipseudomonas. The sequence continues at coordinate 13,079 of NZ_AKJS01000154.1, read as the reverse complement.
GTACGCCAGACCGGGCTGTGCGCCCAGAGGTTTGCCGAGCGGTTGCTGGAGGGGTATGGCGTGTCAGTGCTGGCGGGGGAGGCATTCGGGCCGAGCGCGGCGGGGCATATCCGGATCGGGTTGGTGGTGGATCAGGTGCAACTGGCGGAGGCGTGTCGGCGGATTGCGTTGTGTGCGGCGGATCTTCTGGAGGCGAGACGAGCCTGACGGTTTTGTGTTGCTTGTGCTGGCCTCATCGCGAGCAGGCTCGCTCACACAGGGGATTTGTGAACGCCACAGATCCTATGTGGGAGCGAGCCTGCTCGCGATAGCGGACTAACAAACGCTGAATTAATCAGCCCTGCCACGCCCCGGTATTCACCAGATTCTTCGGTCGCTCTCCAGCCAACGCCATCAGCAAATTATCCACCGCACACGCGGCCATCGCCTCCCGAGTCTCATGCGTCGCCGACCCCATGTGCGGCGTCGCCACCACGTTGTTCAACGTCAACAGCGGCGAATCCGTGTTGAGCGGCTCACGCTCAAACACATCCAGCCCCGCCCCCCGAATCTGCCCGGAACGCAGCGCTTGAATCAACGCCGCTTCGTCCACCACCTTGCCCCGGGAAATGTTGATGAAAATACTCTGCGGGCGCATCAAGGCGAACTCTTCAGCGCCAATCAACCCTTCCGTTTCAGCCGTCAGCGGCAAGGTCAGGCAGATGAAGTCAGCCTGCTGCAACAACTCCGTCAGGCTTCTGTACTGCGCTTTGAAACGCTGCTCCACCGCCGGTTTCGGCGCATGGCTGTGATAGATCACCGGCATGCCAAACCCGAAATGTCCCCGCTGCGCCAAGGCCTCACCAATCCGCCCCATGCCGATGATGCCCAACGTCTTGCCATGCACATCGGTGCCGAAATGCACCGGGCCGATGTTGCGCTTCCACTGGCCGTTGCGAACCATGTTCGCCAATTCCACCACGCGCCGGGCGGTCGCCAGGATCAGCGCGAAACCGGTGTCCGCCGTGGTTTCAGTCAGCACGTCCGGCGTGTTGCTGAGCAGGATGCGGCGCTCGGTAAGGTAATCGATGTCGTAGTTGTCGACGCCGACGGAAACGCTGGCGATGGCTTCGAGGTTCGGCGCCAGTTCCAATAACCCGGCATCCAGTTTCAGGCTGGCGCCGAGCAATCCGTGGGCCCGGGGCAGGGCCTCACGCAATTGCGCGAGGCCCTCCGGGTTGAGGTTGTCGATCAGCTTCACCTCGGTGTGCTCATGCAGGCGAGCCATGAGCAGCGGCGAGAGTTTCTTGTACAGAACAACCTGCTTTTTCATCATCATGTTCTCAATTTCAATTCAAGGGTGAGCAGTCGCCGGACGTTGCGCAGCCGCCTTCTCCACGACCCGGTCACTGGCACCGGGCTTGAGGAAAATCGTCAGCACCACCGACAGCATCAACGCGCCGCTCATCAACAAATACGAAGCCCCTGGCGATCCGGTGCTGCTGTTCAAGTAGCCGACCAGATACGAGCCGCCAAACGAACCCAGCGCGCCCATGCTGTTGATCAGCGCCATGGCGCCTCCGGCGACGTTGGCCGGGAGGATCTCCGGGATGATCGCGAAAAACGGCCCGTAAGGCGCATACATGCAGGCGCCGGCAATCACTAGCAGGGTGTAGGACCACCAGAAATGTTCCGCGCCCAACGCGTAAGAGCCATAGAACGCGATGGAGGCGATCAGCAGCGGCGGCCAGACGAAGCGTTTGCGCTTCTGCAATTTGTCCGAGCCCCAGGACACCAGCAGCATGCCAATCACGGCGGCCAGATACGGTAGCGCCGACAGCCAACCGGCCTCGATCATGTTCATTTGTGCGCCGGCCTTGAGGATCGACGGCAGCCACAACACGAAACCGTAAACGCCAATGCTCCAGCAGAAAAACTGAAGCGCGAGGATGATCACTTTCGTCGAGCGAAAGGCCTCGGCGTAATTTTTCACCGCTTTGATGCCGACCTGTTCAGCGGCAAGGGCGCTTTCCAGATCCTGCTTCTCCTGATCGCTGAGCCATGTGGCTTGTGCCGGACGGTCATCGGCCAGACGCCACCAGATAAACGCCCACAGCACCGCCGGCAACCCTTCGATGATGAACATCCAGCGCCAGCTGTAATGCTGCACCAGATAACCCGACACCACCGACATCCAGAGCATGGTCACCGGGTTGCCCAGGATCAGGAAAGTGTTGGCGCGCGAGCGTTCGGCACGGGTAAACCAATGGCACAGATAGATCAGCATCGCCGGCATGACGGCGGCTTCGACTACCCCGAGCATGAAGCGGATGACGATCAGCCAATAGGCGTTGGAGACGATCCCGGTCAGTGTCGCGAGGCTGCCCCAGAGGATCAGGCTGACGAAAATCAACTTCTTGACGCTGTTCTTCTGCGCGTAAATCGCGCCCGGCACCTGAAAGAAAAAGTAGCCGAGAAAGAACAGCGCGCCGAGCAACGACGACATTCCGGGCGTGATCATCAGGTCGGCGGCCATGCCCGAGGCAGCAGCGAACCCGTAGTTGGCGCGGTCCAGATACGCCAGGCTATAGGTGATGAAGACGATGGGCATGATGTACCACCAGCGGCGGGTGGGGAGTGAAGCTGTTTTCATAGTGATGCTCCTGAGCTTGTTGTTTTTGTCGCAGCAGGTAACGGGGTAAATCTTCAGTAACTGTGTAGGCCTCATCGCAAGCAGGCTCACTCCCACAGAGGGGTCAGGTTGAAATCAGGTCCAGTGTGGGAGCGGGCTTGCCCGCGATGGCGCCCTCAAATTCAGCAGACAATTCCAGCCGGGTCGGCAAACCTTCCATATCCCCCCGACTCTGCACCGCCCGGCTACCAATCCAGTTGGCCCGCCGCACCGCGTCGGCAACGCTGTGGTTTTCCAGGAGCGCGCTGATCATGCCGACGGCAAAACCATCGCCCGCACCCACTGTATCGACCACGGTTGCCACCGGCACACCGGCGACAAATCCCTGATCAACCGGCGTGCGGAAATACGCGCCCCGCGGACCCAGCTTGATCGCCACCGCTTCGGCGCCCAGATCCAGGTAAAACGCCGCGATATCTGCCGGGTCTTCCAATCCGGTCAGTAAACGGCCCTCACTCAACCCCGGCAGCACCCAATGGGCGAGGGCCGCAAGGCGGTTGATCTCGGTAATCATCTGTTGTGCGCTGGCCCACAGGCTCGGGCGCAGATTCGGGTCGAAGGACACGCTGCGCCCGGCAGCGCGCATGCGGGTCATCAATTCAAAGGACATTTCCCGGGCCGACGCAGACAGTGCCGGCGGAATGCCGGTGGCGTGCAAGTGACGCGCGCCGAGCAGTGGCGGGGCGATGGATTGCACCGACAAATGACTGGCCGCCGAACCGCGACGGAAATACTCCACCGCCGGATCGCTGCCGTCGTCGGTGCGGGATTTGAGTTGAAACCCGGTCGGGTGCGCCGAGTCGATGGCGACATGACTGCAGTCCAGGCCTTCTTTGCGCAGCGTGTCGACGACAAACCGCCCCAATGAATCGTCGCCCACCCGGCTCAACCACGCCACCTTGAATCCGAGCCGTGAAAGGCCAATCGCAACGTTGTTGTCCGCCCCGGCAATACGTTTGTGGAACTGGCCGACGTCGGCCAGATCACCGCTTTGCTCGGCGACAAACATCGCCATGGTTTCGCCGAATGACAGGATATCGAACTCAGACATGGGCCTTCTCCAACCGGGGTTGACCCAGGCGGGCGAGGGTGGCGACGTGTTCGCGGGTCAGTTGCACCAGGTCATCGCCTTGCAGCGGGTATTCCGCTGCGCGCATAACGCCTTGTGGCATATGCCGCAGCAGTTGCTCCCATAACTGCACGTCGCTGGCCATCGGCGGGATGGCGACCAGTTTGCCGTCGGCGCGGCGTGTCACGGCTTTGCAGTGCACGTAGCCGACATGCCGACCGAGCAACCGCGCGGCGCTGGCGGCCGACTGGTCTTGCCATTGCCAGTTGCCGATGTCGAAGGTCATTTTGATCGGCAACTGGTGCTGCTCGACCTCGCCGAAGAAGCGTTGAAAAGGTTCAATGCGGCCGCCGTGCAAGGTCTGGTCGTTTTCCACCAGCAACTGCACCGGACTCTGAGCTAGGACACGGCCCAATGCCTGAAGATCATTGTTGTCGGTGAAGTAACCCAGGGATACTTTCAGCCAATTGGCGCCGAACGTTTCGGCGCGCTCAAGGGTGGTGAGCAGTTGAGGATTGGGCTTCGATTGACCGGCCAGCCACAACTCCATCGGCGAGGAATAAATGCTTTCCAGGCCTTGGGATCGGCTGTCGTCAGCCAGTTGCAGAGGGTTTTCATCCGTCAGCAACTCCTCGCGCCATTCAATGTGCGTGGCGCCGGCGGCGGCCAATATATCGATAAAGCTGCCTTGGCCGCGTTGGCGTACAAGGTCCGCGCCGTAGCTGGAAAGGCTGATGGAGACGGGTGGTTTATTCATTGTTTTTATACCTCTGAAACCGGTTTCATTTTTTTTCAAAAAAATGGCTATTTGAATGATGTTGTGTTCTTCAGGGCGCCATCGCGAGCAGGCTCGCTCCCACAGGGGATTTGTGGTTGCCATAGTTCCAATGTGGGAGCGAGCCTGCTCGCGAAGGGGCCATAACACTCACCGAAGATTTCCAAGGGTCGACCCCCGCACAATCAACCGCGCCGAAAAATCCAGGGTCCGCACCGCACCGACATCCCCACGCAACCGCTTGAGCAGACACTCAAACGCACTCGCGCCAATTTCTTCCGTCGGCTGAGCCAGCGCGGTAATCCCGCTGCCCACCAACGGATACCAATCCAGGTCATCCAATGCGATCAGCCCCACGTCCTCAAACAGATTGCAGTGCAGCTCACGCAATGAATGAGTGCTCGCCAACGCTGCAATGCCATTGGCACAGAACAGCGCTTTCGGGCCCGGGCCGGGAGTGTTCAAGAATGTTTTTAACTGCGTGGTCAGCTCGCTGCCAGTCTCGATCACCGCACCGTCGAAGGCCGGGCGTTGTGCGATCTGTGCCTTGAAACTGCTCACCCGCTCGATCCGCGCGCTGGTGCCGTCCAGCGGTTCGGTGACCATCAGCACATCGCGATAGCCGCGTTCCTGCAAATGGGCGAGGGCCATTTCTACCGCCGCCGGGTTGTCCAGCCCGACCAGATCGCTCTCAAGTTGTTCGACCTTGCGATCCACCAGCACCAACGGCATTTCCCGATGCAGCTCGCGCAGTTCGTCGCGGTGATGACCCAGGGTGTTCACGATCAAACCTTCGATGTTGTACGAGCGCAGCAACGCCAGGTGCTGACGCTCCTGCTCATCATCGCGATCGGTGTTGCACACCACCAGGCTGTAGCCGTGTTGACGGCAAGCGGTTTCCACCCCGTGCATCACGGCAATCGAATAAGGGTTGCGGATATCGGCCACCAGCATGCCGATCAGGCGAGTGCGTCCGCGTTTGAGGCCGCGGGCCATCTGGTTGGGGCGGTATCCGAGTGCGGCAATCGCCTGCTCGATGCGCAGGGCCGTGGCATCGGAGAGCAGGGCGCGATCGTCGCCGATGAAGCGCGAGACGCTGGCCTTGGAGACACCGGCGTGTTCGGCGACGTCGAGCATGGTGATGCGGCTGCGCTGGGCGGCGGAGAAGTCGTTCACGGTGTCGGACCTTATTTTTAGTAGTGAACCTGGTGTTTCTGAAACCGGTTTCAGTTAGCGCTAAAGCTAATTATTCGTCAAGTTCGAATAGCCAATGATTTCTATGTAAACCGACAAGCGGTCGCAATACCTGTCACATCTGACAGTAGTAAAAGTCAGCTATGAGGCATTTAATTTCTCTTAATCCGCCATAAGGTCGGCACTCAAAAGGTCAGGGACTTCGCCATGTCAACATCAGAGAGTCGCCCCAAAAAAAAAGGGATTTTGCTGGCCGACGCCCCCAGTGTTGATGACGTGCCCGACAGCGATCCCGACGGGCGCTTGCCGGCAAACGTATTGCTCAATGGTGGCCAGGCAAGAGTTCCTCGTTGGCCGATATATGCAGACCAACCTGGTGAAATGGATGAACTGACGGTCTTTTGGCGGAGGGATGGAAGGACCATAGAAATTTATAAAGAAATAAAAAATGGCCCGATTACCGAGAAGGAGTTCTTGATTTCCATAGGAACACATCTATTGCTGGGGGACGGAGTTGCATTTCTCTATTACATGGTCAAACCGATCCCCGGCAACCGGCTATTTTCTGTAGAAAGAAAGCTAACCATTGATCATAGTGTTATTCCATTGCCTGTATTGTTGGAGCCAACGTTTCCCGATGCGAATGGTGGTGGGTATTTGAATTGCGGTACGGAACGGGCGATTTGGGATGGACTATATATAAAAATCCCCTACCAAAATCTTGAGAAAGATGATGTGTGTGTTCTTTTTTGGCAAGGCTACACGTCGTTAAATGGAGCGGATAAAACTGAAATTACGGGGACTGAAGGCGAGTTTAGCTATACGTTAAGTGATGAGGATGCAAAAAATATTAACGGATTTGAATTGCCACCCATTGTCTTTGTACCTTTTGTTGAACCTGTCGTGTATGGCTCCGGTACCGCAAGATACAAAATAAGGCGAGCGGGCGAATTTGTCGGCGAGTCAAAGAAAGGCTTGGTTAGGATCGATCGAATAGAAGCGGGTGAAGAAAACTATTGTGGCCCCGAGTGACGCATGGAGAGTGTCTGTATTCAATTTTTATGATGTGCTCTAAATGAAACATTAGTGGGTATTGGAGTTGGGCAGCAGGTAGGGGCCGGGCTGCGCGGGCAGCCTTGCAAAAAAAATACAGTGAAGGAAAACAGTAAATGGATGCTAAACAGCAAATTGCCGAAATTGACCGTGTGAATCGTCGCAATGCACCGATTGAGATTATGGCCGGGTTGCCACCTACAGTGCCCGATATTTTAAGTGATACGGACAGGCGGGTAAAAGTTGACAAGATCGGGGCGGGGATGAAGCTGCCTATTATTCTAAAACTTTGGGAGATACAAGACGAAGGCGATACGGTAATTGTTCAAATCAGGAAAGCGGGTGTCACAACCTGGACCACTGCTGACACTTTTTCCGCAGGCTCTATTGACAGTCGTCCGCCCGAATTTACAAGAATCATCCCGGCAGACCTATTGACCGAGGACAACCCTCCCGCTACACCCACAATCTTTGAGGTTCGCTACACCGTCAGGCCCCCTATCGGCAATCCCTGGAACTCAGACATAATCACTATCATCATTGACCGGCGCGCACCTCATCAGGCAACTCCTGGTGGCCCAAAGGCTCGCCCGCCTATTGCCACGCTTCCACAATTGTCACCTGGCGATTTAATCGATGATGCGTTCATTCAGCGAAATCCGACGGGGATGGAAGTCACCATCGCGATTACACATCAAAACCCACTACCGACTGATCGTATCCGTTTCAACATCGCGGAAAGATACCAGTCAAATAACCCGACACCTCCCCTTTATGAAGGGCTTCTGGGAACGGGGGTCTTTACTATTCCAGTGGAAAATTTGAGGGGCATAGACCCACGAGCGAACTACGCATTTTACGAACTTCACGATGGTGTTGGAACCAATGACGTGGGGAACGTCAGTAATCTTTCAGTGGCAAAGGGCTTAAAGGTTCGCTTTACACCGTTGCCTATACTTGATGAACCCATCGTTCCACTAGCGGTGACTGATAAGTTAATCGATATCAAGGATTGTCGTGAGCCGGGTGGCGTCACGGTCGAAGTGAAAAGACCTGATAACGTTTTACCTACCGATGAAGTCCGGTGCAAGTGGAACAACAAAAACCTGGGTGAATTTCCATTTTTGACCCATGATCCATTGATTATTCAGGTTACATTTGTCGATATTTTTGACGATTATTATAAAGATGGCGCGGATACCGAAACAGATGTGCCGGTAACAGTTATGTGTGAGTTGCTGCGCAGTACTGACGTTATCAGCACGTCTAATACCAATTTGGCGGCAAACATCTACTATCCCGGCAGTGTGAATCCGATAGATCCTGCCCCTGAAAACCAAGAATTAAACGCGCCCCATATTACAAGTACCGCGGTGAACGACATATTGGAGCCCGTGGATTACAACAAAGATCATACGGTCACCATTGAACTATGGAGCGATGCGGACAAACCCGTTAAGGCAGGCCAGCAAATATTCGGCGAATATGCGGGCCAACGATTCGGTCCGGAGTTTTTAGCGGACGGGCAGACGACTGTTGATATAACACTTGAGTGGGCATTGATTTTTAGTGGCGGTTTGGGTGCAGATAAGTCACTGCAGTATTTTGTGTCCGATATTGGTGGAGTCAATGAAAACCCCTCACCAATCCAGAAGGTTACTAACAATGCGATCGTTGTTGTAATGGACCCGCCTGTTGTAGCGCAAGAGAATCCGGGCACGCTGTATTGTGACGATCTAAGAGAAACCGGCTTTGGATTGAAAGTTAAAGTCCCAGGTAATATCGATCATTTTTTGGATGGGCGCAGTGTCATTTTGTATGCGCAAGGTTACAGGGATGAAGCGATGACCGAGTTGGCGGACGGCACCGACTTTGAATCCGCACCCCATTTGATTGGGGGGACTGAGCCAGCAGATGGATTCGAATTGGTTATCACCCCTTATATTCCGTTCATCAGGAATATTCCTAATCCACCGCCGAACCCAATTCCTAATCCACCAGGAGATTACAACGGGTGGTGGAGAATCTGGTATGATTTGGATATCAATGGAACGCGCTATCCTTCCTTGGAATATTACAGCAAGGTGTATTTAGTAAATGCTCGCGGTGAATATTGCGAGGATCAATAACTTATTGGGTCTGTATGCGCCGTCGCGTCAGTACACTGTGCTGGCGTGGCGGATGCATACCCAGTGTGCAAAGTCTTGCGTATGAAAGTTAAAAATCCGAGGCAATATCCGATTTTTCCTACACCCAAATTCAAAAGCAGTCGGTAGGCTTGCCGCCTTTCCGGTAAGACCATTCCAATAGCTTCAGTCAAGCCGGGCAATTCGCTTAATCGTGGTGGCTCATATGTCGACAAAAAATATCTTACGTTCACATTTCAAAAAAAGTCAGTGGTATTCATCACTGGCTCTGTCTGTTTTGGTTTTACCTTACGCTCAAGCTAGAACTCTGAACTCAGGGGAGACGGAAACAATTACATCTTCGTCGCCTGTTGAGAGTTGGCAGGTTGCCGTGGATTCGGTTCTTAATGTGAACGGCGCGACGACGCAGGACATTACGATGGAAGGCGGGACGCTGAATACAAATGGCGGTGTCACCGCGCAGATCGACGCAAACAATGGCGCCACTGTAAACCTCAACGGCGCAACAGTCATCGGCGCGGGTGGATTTGTCGGCGTCTCGTTGATCAATAGCGCGGCGAACATTAAAAACACGTCAATTACCGGTCTTGAATATGGCCTACAAGCCGTTCGCGACGTCGATACCCAGACCGGTTCGACCGTTGATATGCAAGACAGTACTGTTCGCGGGAACTCAGGGGGTGCAGTTGCAACCTCTTACAGTTCATTAAACTTGCGCAACAGTGTTGTTGAGGGAACCGGCGCTTCGAGCTTCGGGTTATCTCTGCACGGCGGGCAGGCTACTGTGAGCGAGGGCTCCAAAATTATCGGCGGGCTTAATGGCGTGACGTTCGGCTCTGACAACGCTGATAATCAAATCAGCAGGCTCGTTATCGATAATTCCAGCGTCGAAGGGAAGAGTGGTGTCGCGATAGTTGTCGATCTTCCCGGTAATTCGTTGGGGCCTCTGACGATTGATGTGCGGAATAAATCATCGCTCCAGAGCGGTATCAATGAGATTCTGAAAGTTGCAGGTGGCGCGGCTGTCGCGTTCACCGTAGATAACAGTTCGTTGCAGGGAAACATTAAGGTTGAATCCGGAAGCACGGCAGACGTTACTTTGCGCAATCAAGCATCACTGATAGGTGACCTGGAGAATGTCTCTCGTCTTGAACTTGACACACATAGTACTTACTCGGGTGTTTTCAAAGGGGATGCCATTCGAGGCGCGAGTGTGGGACTAAACAACGGATCGCAGTTCATCGGCGACGTGGAGAACGCTACTCGCCTGGAGCTCGACAGACAAAGTAGCTTCTCGGGTATTTTCAAAGGGGATACGGCCCGCGGTGCCATCGTGGCACTCAACAACGGATCAAAGTTCAATGGCGATGTGGAGAATGCCACTCGCCTGGAGCTCGACACACAAAGTATCTTCACGGGTGTGTTCAAAGGGGATTCTGTTCGTGGCGCCAGCGTGCTGCTCAACAACGGATCGCTGTTCAACGGCGATGTGGAGAATGTTACAGACTTTACCCTCAATCATTCGACGTGGGTCATGACTGGCGATAACCAAATCCACAAACTTGCCGTTGACGGGGGCACCGTCGATTTTGGCCAAGGGGCGATTTTCAATCGGTTAGATGTTGCGGAGTTAGAGGGCAATGGCACGCTAGCAATGTCGACGGACTTTGGTACTCGTCAAACAGATTTTCTGAATGTCACAGGCCGCGCAGAGGGGAACTATGAGGTGTCCGTCAACGCGACGGGGAGCAAGCCGGTAAATGAGGAGCAGATTCAGCTCGTCAAGGTGGGCAGCGGTGATGCGCAATTTGCGCTTCGCGGTGGTGCGGTCGATGCGGGTGCGCGGACCTATAAATTGTTCGAAGACGACAACGGTTGGTACTTGCGACCGGATACGCAAGCCAGTATCAGCACACAGTCAGTGCTGGCGATTGCGAACACCGCTCCAACCATTATTGATGCAGAAAGAACGTTACTGAATACGCGAATGGGTGATCGTCGGATGACGGGGGCAAAGTCGGGTGTCTGGACGCGAGCGTATGGCAATCGTTATGGTGTTAAAAATGCGTATGGCGACGGCTACAGTCAGACCCAGAAAGGTGTAGTGGTTGGGGCTGACACAAACGTGGGTAATGGCGAGTGGTTGCTCGGAGGCATGTTTGGCTATAGCAACACCAAACTGGATCTGAGACCAGGTAGCACGGGGACCGTAGACAGCTATTCGTTAGGCGCTTACCTGACAAAGTTTGACACCCCAAGTGGCGTCTACATTGATGCTGTGACAAAAATCAACCGTTTCGAAAACAGCTTGGACGTCAGTATGAGCGATGGTGTGCGTACCAAGGGTGATTACGATAATTACGGCCTGAGCGGCTCGCTCGAAGTCGGTAAGCAGAATGAATTGGGCGGAGGATATTTCTGGGCGCCGTTTGCGCAGATTGCCGCCGCAGTGGTGCCTGGTGAAGATTACACGCTGGACAATGGCCTTGACGTTAATAGTGAGTTGACGCGTTCGTTGGCGGTAAAGGGCGGAACCTATGTGGGCAGTGAAATTGATTTGGGCAATGGTCAGAAACTGCAGCCTCGTTTACGCCTGGCGCTGGGGCATGAATTCATTAAAAACAATCAAGTCGATGTTAACGACAGTCGATTTAACAATGATGCTTCAACGACGAGTGTGGAAGTGGCCGCTGGCCTTAACTGGGCTTTGCCGCACGGTGTTCAACTGTTTGCAGAGGCGGGAACTAGCCAAAGTAAAACGGTTAGTCAGGATTACAACGTAAGCACAGGGATTAGTTTTAGTTTCTGATCAATTTTCAAAGTAATAAAAAAGGAAGCATTTGCTTCCTTTTTTATTATGCGGCGTGGCCAGTCGATATGAAAACCGTTGAAGCTATTCTGACGCTGCCAGATCAAAATCAAGATCAAAGGTATGGTATTTTGGGGGATCAAGTTGGTCTGCCAATCTGGCACTTAGTGTGCCAATGATCGTGCCGTCAGCGGTGCTGAATTTGACAGCAATATCGGCCTGTGTGGTTGAGTATTCCGACGGTGGATTCTCTGCCGTATTGTTGTAGGTGATTTTGAAACCTTCGCTGAGTCTTTGAATCATGGTTTCTTTCGGGTCTTCAAAAAAAATAACTCTAATTGTCTGAATATGATTGTCTACGCTGTTTCGATAGTTCGCTTCTATGGTCCAGCGAGGAGGTTCGCCTTCTTGAGGGTAATTGACTTTCGAGAAAGTAGCTTTGAAATTTAATGGGATTTCTTGATCAATCGAACCGCTGAACGTATTGTCTCGGGCGTGTTTTCTAGGGGAATAGACAATTTTCCGTGCTGCGCTCATGAATATAAACTCCATAGTTAGTGTCACATTGGCACCAGTGGTTCAACGCCGAGTCGAGCCACGGATAGCACTATCAAAGCGAGATTAAGCGAAGTTGTAAACTGTCATACTTTACAGTTTACAACTCGAGTATTTCATGCGTCTTAAGTCGGGGTGGTGCGGGGCCAAATTGCGCTTTTTATTTAGAATCAAACTATCACTTTACGCCAATGGAACTGACCGTCTTTCACGTAACCTCTTTATCAGGATCGGTTACGCCTTTGGCTTCGAACGACAGGCGTCCTTCAAGTTGTTGGTAGGTAGGGTCGGATGCGAGGTAAAGCTCGCCGCTGATCGAATTAAAAACTTCGGCTCCCTGATTGGGTGTGACGTAAGCAGCGCGGATATTTGCATCATCTTTGCTGAAGATATGCGTCCCTGCTTTCACGCCGTCCTTGATAAAGAGGGTAATACGGTGCTGCTTGGGTGGGAGTAGATCCCAAACAAACTGGTCCGCAGTGAGTACCAACTCCTGCTTGTCGTGCTTGACACTCATGGAGTCAGACATGAACTCCGGGCTGATGCCGCCTATCAAGGTTGCACTGAATGCGCCTTGCGTCTTCCGGGTGCGGACACGGTCGGAAGTGGTGATGCCAGTCAAGTCAAAGTTCGCATAGGTAATAGTGATGGTGTCGATTTCATTTCCGAAACGCACAGTGCAAAAGAAAGAGCCTTTCATTCTTTGCTCGACAGCGAAATAAGCCACTGTGAGCGTTCCTTTTATAGAGGTGTAAGGCGTGCTGCCTGCATCTACATAGCGCCAATACCGGCGTTTTTCAAGGTAG
>NZ_AKJS01000153.1 GCF_000282215.1 Pseudomonas sp. GM21 | reverse complement strand
CTGCTGCGCCCGAGCGCGGACCGGCCGACGCAGGCTTCGCCAGCTGCTACAGAACGCGTTATGGCTTAACTGACCGGCATTAGGACAAGCCGGCTCCCACAGGAATTCGTACCTCCCCTCTTTCAGGAAATCGCAGCAGTGCCGCGTCGCATCAGCAGAGCGTTTCAGACGCTCAGTGTTTTGGCTTTATCCCTGGCAATCAGCGGCTGCATCGGAACTGGAGGTATTGCCCCGCAGGGCAAGGCGCTTGAGGCTGATTCATTGGCCACCGACGAAGCCATTCAAAGCGCTGCACAGGACGCGCACTGGCCCGCCGCTCAGTGGTGGCAGGCCTATGGCGACCCGCAACTGAATCACTGGATCTACCTCGCCGTACAAGGCAGCCCGAGCATGGCGATGGCGGCGGCGCGGGTGCGTCATGCCAAGTCCATGGCTGGTATCGCCGAATCCGCCGAGTCATTGCAGATCAATGGCGAAGCAACCCTCAAGCGTCACAACTGGCCGACCGATCAGTTCTACGGGCCGGGGGAGTTGGCCAACACCACGACCTGGGATAACAACGCCGCCTTGGGTTTCAGCTATGCGCTGGACCTCTGGGACCGTGAAAGCAATGCCGCCGAGCGCGCCGTGGACATGGCGCACATGAGCGCTGCCGAAGCGCGTCTGGCGCAGCTCGAATTGCAGAACAACATCGTGCGCGCCTACATCGAACTGTCGCTGCATTACGCCCAGCGCGACATCGTCGAAGCGACGCTGAAGCAGCAACAGCAGATTCTCGACCTCGCCCAGAAGCGTCTGGATGGTGGCATCGGCACTCACTTTGAAGTCAGTCAGGCCGAGACGCCGTTGCCGGAAACCCATCGCCAGATCGATGCGCTGGACGAAGCCATCGCCCTCAGTCGCAACCAGCTCGCGGCCCTGGCAGGCAAGGGGCCGGGGGAGGGCACACACTTGCAGCGGCCAACGCTGTCGTTGGGCACGGCGCTGAAATTGCCGTCGTCGCTGCCTGCGCAATTGCTCGGTCAACGCCCTGACGTGGTTGCCAGTCGCTGGCAAGTGGCGGCTCAGGCGCGGGGCATTGATGTCGCCCACGCTGGCTTTTATCCCAATGTCGATCTGGTTGGCAGCCTCGGCTACATGGCCACGGGCGGCGGGGCGCTGGAGTTTTTGACCGGCAAGAAACTCAACTACAGCGTCGGCCCGGCGATCTCGTTGCCGATCTTCGATGGCGGGCGTTTGCGCGCCGAACTGGGCGAAGCCTCGGCGGGCTATGACATCGCCGTGGCCAAGTACAACCAGACACTGGTCAACGCACTGAAAAGCATCTCCGACCAGTTGATCCGCCGCGAGTCCATGGACAAGCAGCAAACTTTCGCCGCCGAATCCGTGGCCACCGCGCAGAAGACGTATGACATCGCGATGATCGCGTATCAGCGAGGGCTCACTGACTACCTCAACGTGCTCAACGCGCAGACGTTGTTGTTCAAGCAGCAGCAGGTTCAGCAGCAGGTGCAGGCGGCTCGGCTCAGTGCTCATGCTGAACTGGTGACGGCGTTGGGTGGGGGGCTTGGTGCGGGTAATGACGTGCCGAAAGACAGCCAGACCGCTGCACCGAAAACCCCGGCCTTGCTCCAGAGCATCTCGAAGTGAACACCAACCCTGTGGGAGCGAGCCTGCTCGCGAAGAGGGCGTGTCAGTCAATGATGATGTTGCCTGATACACCGCTTTCGCGAGCAGGCTCGCTCCCACATGGGCCAATTCGCTGCACAACCTTCGACCAATGAGCAGGATTTCATGACTCCCTTGCCCGCACCTTTGCGCTGGCTGTATTCCCTTGAATGGCGCCGGGGTTTCTTCGACTGGGCACGCAGCGACGGCGTGACCTGGGTTTACATCTTCAAGGTGTTGTTCGCCGCATTCCTGACATTGTGGCTGGCGATGCGCCTGGAATTGCCGCAACCGCGCACGGCGATGATCACCGTGTTCATCGTCATGCAGCCGCAAAGTGGTCAGGTGTTCGCCAAGAGTTTTTACCGCTTTGTGGGCACCTTGACCGGGTCGGCGGTGATGGTCGCGCTGATTGCGTTGTTCGCGCAAAACACTGAACTGTTTCTCGGCTCGCTGGCGATATGGGTGGGTATCTGCTCGGCCGGCGCGGCGCGGTATCGCAACTTTCGTGCTTACGGTTTCGTGCTGGCCGGGTACACCGCCGCGATGGTCGGTTTGCCGGCGTTGGCGCACCCGGACGGGGCGTTCATGGCCGCCGTGTGGCGCGTGTTGGAAATCTCCCTCGGCATTCTCTGCTCGACGCTGGTCAGTGCGGCGATCCTGCCGCAAACCGCGAGCGCCGCGATGCGCAACGCCTTGTACCAACGCTTCGGTGTGTTCGCGTTGTTCGTTACCGACGGCTTGCGCGGTTGCAGCAAACGGGACGCTTTTGAAGCCGGCAATGTGCGCTTCATCGCCGAAGCGGTCGGGCTGGAAGGCCTGCGCAGTGTCACCGTGTTCGAAGACCCGCACATGCGTCGGCGCAACGGTCGGCTCAATCGTTTGAACAGCGAGTTCATGGGGATCACCACGCGATTCAACGCCTTGCATCAGTTGCTCGAACGCTTGGACAGCAGTGGTGCCGATCAGGTGGTCAAGGCGATCAAACCGGGTTTGCAGGATCTGGCGCAAGTGCTCGACGGCTTCAGCGGCCGCGCCCTGACCCACGCGGACGCGGCTCGATTGGTGGTCGAATTGAGCGCTTACAAAGAAGGTTTGCCGGCGCGGGTCCGAAGCCTGCGCACGACCTTTCAAGAGAGCCATCCCGGCGACGCCGAGCAACTGGATTTCCACACCGCATACGAACTGCTCTATCGCTTCGTCGACGACTTGCACAGTTATGCACAGACCCACGCCTCGCTCGCCGATCACAGCCATGCGCGTGAGCAATGGGACGAGCCGTTCACCCCGCAAACCAACTGGATGGCCTCGGCGGCGTCGGGGATTCGCGCGGCGTTCATTCTGGTGGTGCTCGGCAGCTATTGGGTGGCGACGGCGTGGCCGAGCGGGGCGACGATGACGTTGATTGCCGCCGCCACCGTCGGTCTTTCAGCCGCGACACCAAACCCGAAACGCATGGCGTTTCAGATGGCCTGCGGCACCTTCCTTGGCGCGCTGATCGGCTTCGTCGAGATGTTTTTCATCTTCCCGTGGATCGACGGTTTCCCGTTGTTGTGCGTGATGCTCGCGCCGGTGATCGTGCTCGGTTCGTTCCTCACGTCGCGGCCGCAATACGCCGGCGTCGGCCTCGGCTTGCTGATCTTTTTCAGCACCGGTTCGGTGCCGGACAACCTCACGGTCTACAACCCTTACGCCTTCATCAACGACTACATCGCCATGGTGCTCGGCATGCTGGTGTGCGCGGCCGCCGGGGCGATCATTCTGCCGCCGAACAGTCGCTGGTTGTGGCGCAGGCTGGAGCAGGATCTGCGCGGCCAAGTGGTGTATGCGATCAGCGGCAAACTCAAGGGGTTGGCGTCGAGTTTTGAAAGCCGCACGCGGGACTTGTTGCATCAAGCCTATGGGTTGGCCGCCGGTCAGCCGCAGGTGCAACGGGACTTGTTGCGCTGGATGTTCGTGGTGCTGGAGGTCGGCCACGCGATCATCGAGTTGCGCAAGGAACAGGCGATTCTGCCGGTGCATCCGGCCTATGCCGAATCGCAACTCTGGCGTCAGGCCATCCGCGTGATGGGGCGTTCGCTGGTGCGGCTATTCCTGCAACCGAGCCAGAGCAATCTGGAGCGCAGCCTGATTGCGGTTGACCATGCGATCAGCCGTGTGCAAGCCACCGACGAACCTTTTGCGCCGCACTTCGACACCTCGGCCTTGCGCCGGGTGAAGAGCTACCTGCACTTCATTCGCACCTCATTGCTGGACCCGCAATCGCCGCTCGCCGCCTGCACCAACACCGAGCCTCAAGGACTTGAACATGCCTCGTGAAATCGCCTTCCACGGCGTGTACATGCCGACCATGACCCTGATGTTTTTCATTGCTGCGGCGTTGGCCTGGGCGCTGGACCGGTTTCTGTCCGGGTTCGATCTGTACCGCTTCTTCTGGCATCCGGCGCTGCTGCGCCTGAGCCTGTTTACCTGTCTGTTCGGCGCGCTGGCGCTGACTGTTTACCGTTGAGAACATTTTGATGAAAAAGCTTTTCAGCCTGCTCGCCACCTTGTTGGTGCTGGCCCTCGCCCTATGGATCGGCCGGACCCTGTGGGTGCATTACATGGACACCCCCTGGACTCGCGACGGCCGGGTGCGCGCCGACATCATCAACGTCGCCGCTGACGTCACCGGGGAAGTGGTGGACGTGCCGGTGCGCGATAACCAGCAGGTGAAGAAGGGCGACTTGCTGATGCAGATCGACCCCGAGCACTACCGCATTGCGGTCAAACAGGCGCAGGCGCTGGTGGCCTCACGCAAGTCGACCTGGGAGATGCGCAAGGTCAACGCACGCCGCCGCGCCGACATGGACAACCTGGTGATTTCCAGGGAAAACCGCGACGACGCCAGCAACATTGCCGACTCGGCATTGGCTGATTATCAGCATGCCCAAGCGCAACTCGAAGCCGCTGAACTGAACCTCAAACGCACCGAAGTGCGGGCGGCGGTGGACGGTTACGTGACCAACCTCAACGTCCATCGCGGCGACTACGCGCGCATTGGCGAAGCGAAAATGGCCGTGGTCGATATGAACTCGTTTTGGGTGTATGGCTTCTTTGAAGAAACCAAACTGCCGCACGTGCGAGTGGGTGACAAGGCCGACATGCAATTGATGAGCGGCGAAGTGCTGAAGGGGCATGTGGAGAGTATCTCTCGCGGCATCTATGACCGGGATAACCCGCAGAGTCGCGAGCTGATTGCCGATGTGAACCCGACGTTTAACTGGGTGCGGCTGGCGCAGCGCGTGCCGGTGCGGATTCACATTGATGAAGTGCCGGAGGGGGTGCTGTTGGCGGCGGGGATAACGTGTACGGTGGTGGTTAACTAGTCGTTGGACCGAGTTGTTCCCATCGCGAGCAGACTCGCTCCCACATTGGAATGCGTTTCCCTGTGGGAGCGAGCCTGCTCGCGAAGGGGGCAACTCGGTCTCACAGAAAAAAAAGGCTATAGATCAGCCTTTGCAAAACGTCTCATGCAAGTGCCGCCAGATCAGCCCGCCATCGGCGTCTTTCTCAAACACCACGGTCGAGCGCCGATCCGAATGCAGCCCGGTCGCATCGGTCTGCTGCTCGCGATAACGCACTACCGCGCCACCGTCATACAGCGCAACACCGCGCAACTCGCTGAGCTCAATCCTGAACCCGAGCTTCTTCCCGCCCGCCAGCTGAAACAGCTCGCTCAACGCCTCGAAGTCCAGCACCCGGCCTAACGGCGAGAGCATGGAAAACTGCGGTGAAAATCGGCTCAGGAGCTGTTCAAGCGCGGAATCGTCTTGCTCCTCGGCGAGCCATTGTTCGATGGCAACGTGGGCCTGGATGACTTCGTCGAAGTAGTCGGTGTAGTCGGTCATGGTAGTGTGTCCTGAAATTTTTCGGTGTCTGTTCTGACACTATCGCCGGCAAGCCGGTCTCGCTCCACAGTGATCTTTGGTGTGAATGCTATCTATGCCACCCAGCAGAACCCTGTGGGAGCGAGCCTGCTCGCGATGGCGTCGACTCGGTCTCAGAGCTGCCCGCGCAACCCGAACCGCCTCATCAACCCCGCCTCCAACAACCCCTTCGGCAACAACCCCGCCAACAACGGCAACGCCCGGCTGCCATTGCCCAATCGAATCAGGCGCGGTGGTTTGCTCTGTTGCACAGCCTTGAGCAAACCCTCTGCAAACTCCCTGGCCGGTGTCGGTTTGTCCTGCGAAGCCTTGGCTCGCGCGCGAATGCCTTCGCGCAGTGGAAACCACGGCGATTGTTCGGTGATCAGTTGTTCAGCCTCATGCCCGGCATTTTTAGCGAAGCTGGATTCGATGGCCCCCGGCTGGACTTCCATCACGCGGATCCCGAACGGCGCCAGTTCCATGCGCAACGCATCGCTCAACGCATGAACGGCGGCTTTCGAAGCGCAATAAGCACCCGCAAACGGCGTGACCAGGATCCCTGAAACGCTACCGATGTTCACCACCAATCCTTTGGCTCGACGCAGTACCGGGAACAGTGCGCGGGTAACACCGACGATGGCGAATACATTGGTTTCGAACTGCCGCTGCATGGCCGCAACACCGCCGTCGAGCAGCGGCCCCATGGCGCCATAACCAGCGTTGTTGATCAGCACGTCGAGGCCGCCTCGTTGCTGATTGATCTGTTCCGCCAGCTGTTCGAGTGCCGCGCTATCATTGACGTCCAGTTGCACGGCGGTAAAACCGGCAGCCGTTAACGCGGCGACGTCTTCAACCTTGCGGGCGCTGGCCCACACTTCGTAGCCGGCATTTTTGAACACCTCGGCGAGGGCGCGGCCAATGCCGCTGGAACAACCGGTAATCAACGCAACGGGCATGGCGCGGTCCTTGTGCAAAAAGAAATAGGCAATCAGTCGGAGAAACTACCCTGCAAACGCTCAGCGCGAAACTCCAGGGTTTGTGGGCGATAGCCGGGGCGCAGGGGCGGCATTGGCAAGCAGTCCTCCCAGTTGGCGCCGGCCTGCAATTCGCCGGGGCCCCGATAACGCGGGGCGGTATATTGGTTATCGGCCAGATTCACGGTATCGCCCGGCGCATACGCCGCGATGCGCCAACGCAATTCGGTCAGCGGGACGTCGTTGCCGTTGTTCATTTTTAGCTGCAACGGACGATCCGCCGGGCACTGCTCGGGCGCGTAGGCAATGCGCAACTCCAGGCGTGCGAGTTGCTTGACCTCGCGGTTGTCCATCCAGATTACCCACGTGGCCACCAGCGCCAAACCGACCGCGGCCGCCACAGAGACGGGAAACGCCTTTGCCGGGTAGCGCAGCAGCAAAATCAACCAGGTGATGACCAGCAGGACGCCGATGAACATGTAGGTACGCTCCTTGAACTCATGAGTACCATCCTACCGAAGGGCTGTGGGAATGGACATTCATGGATCAGGTCGGTTGCCATTGGTCGGTACTGTAATTTCTGACAGTAGCCCGTTATTTCGACAACCGGTTAGATAGTCGCTGGCTTACAGGGGCGCGCCGGCATGCATTACAAAACTCCCAGGTTGTCGGTTGTCGATCCGCGGGAGCTGCCGATCCGTTCAATTGATTATTGGCGCGCGGTTGAAGGCGAGCCGACTCTGGCCCGTATCAATCGCACTCTTCGCAATGCCGCCGGGCACTGCGCCAAACAGTGGGACCCACGGCTTTGGTTGCTACAGGACCAAGATCCGCTGGCGCCCGCCAACCTTGTCACCGTGCATTCGCTGTCCGGTGAGGCGTTGCGCACGATCAGTGTCGATGCCGGATGGCGACTCAGCCTGCCGGGACTGGGCCATGAGATTTTGCACGGATGGGATGGCCGCGATACCCAACGCGAAATCTTCTACGACGCCTTGCTTCGTCCCGTTTCGGTGTTTGAACAGGGGAGGGCGGAGCCACGCCGTTGTGTTGAACGCATGACGTATGGCGGGCCCGACCAAGACCTGCGGAACCTGTGCGGTCAATTGATTCGTCATGATGATCCGGCGGGAACCGTGTTGTTTGAGTCATTTTCGGTCATCGGTCAATGCCTCGAACAAATCCGTCACTTCACACTGGACCTTGTTGCGCCTGATTGGCCGGAGGCGGAGGCCGAACGCCAGCGATTACTGGAACCCGGCGCGGGCGCGAACTCCACGTGGCGCTACGGTCCGCAGGGTGTTGTGTTGGAAACGGTCGATGCCAGCAAAAACCACCAGACCTTCAACTACACGCAAGATGGGCGGCTGCGCCTCAGCGCGTTGAAATTGGCAAACCAGACATCCTGGCAAAAGCTCGTCAGTGGAATTGAGTACAACGCCGAGGGGCAAGTCGAACGGGAAGTCGCGGGCAGCGGGGTGCGGACGAGTCTGAAATACCGGCCTGAAGACAGTCGTCTGCTGGAGCGACGGGCGTACAGCGATGGGGCCGGATTGCTGCAATATCTGATTTACCGTTATGACCGAATGGGCAATGTGCTGAGCATCGAAGACAAGGCGATGCCGGTGCGGTACTTCAACAATCAACGCATCGAACCCGTCAGTCGATTTATCTACGACAGTCTTTATCAATTGATCGCGGCATCTGGCTGGGAGGCGGGTGGCCCGATTCAGGCCCCGGAGTCAGTCGGTCGTAATGACCCGGCGGCACTCAGCAACTACCGCCAGACTTATCGCTATGACACGGGCGGCAATCTGCTGAAGCTGACGCACAGTGGCGCGCAAAGTCCAGGGCGTGAACTGAAGGCCGCACAGTTCAGCAATCGCTGTCTGCCGTGGCGTAACAGCGTGCCACCGACCGAAGCGGAAATCGCTGCCGCGTTCGATGCCAACGGCAATTTACTGGAGCTCGATCAGGGGCGTCTTTTGACGTGGGATCTGCGCAATCAATTGCAGTCGGTCAGCCCGGTTGTGCGCGCCTCAGGGGTCAATGACCAGGAGGCCTATTTTTACGATGGGACCGGTCAGCGGGTACGTAAAATTCGCTCGTTGCGGATCCGCGCCCGGACGGTAGTGGCGCAGGTGCGTTACTTGCCGGGGCTGGAAATTCGCACCGACAGTGGCACTGGGGAGGTGCTGCAAGTCATTACCGTGGAGGCCGGGCTCAACACTGTGCGGGTGTTGCATTGGGAGAGCGTTCCGCGGTCAGGGGTCAACGACCAATATCGGTTCAACCTGGTCGATCACCTGAACTCCTGCACCCTGGAACTGGCCATTGACGCGCAAATCATCAGCCAGGAAGTCTTTTATCCTTTCGGCCAGACCGCGTGGTATGCCGGCCCGGATGTGATTGACGTCGACTATAAAACCGTTCGCTATTCGGGAAAGGAGCAGGATGCAACGGGGCTCTACTACTTTGGCCTGCGTTATTACATCCCGTGGTTGTTCCGTTGGCTCAATCCTGATCCCAAAGGGTTTGTTGATGGGCCGAACGTTTATCAAATGGTCGCAAACTCCCCCATGACGTATGTCGATAGCGACGGTGGCGAGTTGACTGAAGCTTCGGAGCTGAACGACAGCCTGGATAAACAAAACGCTCTGTTGTCATCGGTTGCGGACGGAGCCGGTGACTTCAAGAATTCGCTGCTCAATCACGCCTATGCGCAACATCGGTTTAAAGCCTTGGGTCGACGTGTAGCAACTCAACTTGCCAGTAGTGCTACCAGCGCCGCCGGTACGGCGGCGGGGGGCG
>NZ_AKJS01000152.1 GCF_000282215.1 Pseudomonas sp. GM21 | reverse complement strand
GCCTGCGAGGCTGCGTTCGGCTCGGTCCGCGCTCGGGCGAAGCAGTCGTGAAATCAGACAACGCGGTGTATCTGACAGACCGCGTGCTCTGGTTTTACGACTGCTTCGCAGCCGAGCGCAGCCTCGCAGGCTCGGCAGCTGCTACAGGGTCAACTCGTATTTCTAGGCTGGGTAATTGGCCCGCAATGCCTCCAGCCCACCCTGATAAATCCCGCTAAACAACGCCACCACTTCTTCCTCACTCACACCCACCGGCTCAAACCGCCCCGACCACGTCACCCGAGCCCCCTGCCCCTGCGCTTCAACGTTGATCGTCGCCAAATACGCGGTGGCCGGAAACGGCGCCTGCAGAATCGAGTAGCTGTAGGTTTTGCCTGCGTTATCAAACGCTTCAAGACGCTCAACCACTACCGCACCATCTGCCGTTTGCAGACTACGCACCCGTCCGCCTTCACTCAATTCGCTTTGCGGAATAAATGGCAGCCAGTCCGGCAGCGAGTTGAAGCCGCCAATCAATTGCCACACTTCATCGGCCGAAGCCGGGATATCGGTAAACGCTGATGCAGTTGCCATGTAATGCTCTCTCTTAATCAAAAAAAATCAAATCGCCATGCTGTCGACGACACCGCCGTCGACGCGTAATGCCGCGCCCGTAGTGGCCGAGGACAGCGGTGAAGCGATGTACGCCACAAGATTCGCAACCTCTTCGACATCCGCCACGCGCTGGATGATCGACGTCGGCCGCGCCTTGAGCACAAACGCATCAGCCTCTTCGCGAACGCTGCGACCGGATGCGGCGGTGGCGTCCTTGAGCATCTGCTCCAGGCCATCGGTCAACGTCGGGCCGGGCAGGATCGCATTGACTGTCACACCAGTGCCCGCCAGGCGTTTGGCCAGGCCATGGGACACCGCCAGGTTAGCGCTTTTGGTCACGCCATAGTTGAGCATGTCGGCGGGGATCGAGATGCCAGATTCCGAGGACACGAAGATCACCCGGCCCCAACCCTGCTTGACCATGTCCGGCACGTAATGTCGGGACAGGCGCACGCCGGAGATCACGTTGACCTCATAGAAGCGCGTCCACTCGCTGTCGGGCGTGTCGAAAAAATCCACGTCGTTAAAGATGCCGAGGTTGTTCACCAAGATGTCCGCACGCGGCTCGGCGGCGAACAGCACCTCGGCGCCTTCGGCAGTGCCCAGGTCAGCGGTCAGGCCACGCAATTGCGCACCCGGCACGCTTTGACGAATGCTCGCCAACGCCTGCTCGACCTTGGCCGTCTCGCGGCCGATCACCACCACCGTGGCGCCAGATTCGGCCAGTGCCTTGCTGATGCCCAAGCCAATGCCGGCAGTGCTGCCGCTGACAATGGCGAGTTTTCCACTCAGATCGATCTTCATGTTCAAACTCCTGTGATTGGCAATGGCGCGCGGTCGGACACCAGTTTTGCGTCACGCATCGCTTGCCAAAAAGCTGGGGGAATTTCCGCCGACAGTGCGGCAACGTCTTCAGCTATCCGCTCTGGACGGCTGGACCCTGGAATCACCGCCGCCACCGCCGGGTTGGCCAACGAAAACTGCAACGCCGCGGCCTTGATATCGACACCGTGTGCGGCGGCGATACGTTTGATGTGCTCGACTTTATTGATGATCGCCGGGCTGGCCTGCTGGTATTCGAAGTGTGTGCCCCCAGCCAGAATGCCCGAGCTGTAAGGACCACCGACCACGATCTCGACGTTCTGCGCCAACGCGGCGTCCATCAGACGCTGCAAGGCACGGTCGTGGTCCAGAAGAGTGTAGCGACCCGCCAGCAGAAAACCGTCCGGCTGCGCTTCGGTGAGATCAAGGGTCAACTCGCACGGTTCGACCTTGTTCACGCCCAGGCCCCAGCCCTTGATGACGCCTTCTTCGCGCAAACGGGTCAGCACTTTGAACGCACCGGTGCGGGCCTGGTTGAAATATTCCAGCCATTGATCACCGTAAAAGTCCTGCGCGATGTCATGCACCCAGACGATGTCCAGACGGTCGGTTTGTAGACGCTTGAGGCTGTCTTCAATGGAACGCAGCGTCGCATCGGCGCTGTAGTCGTTGACGATCTTGTTCGCAAGACCGTGTTCGAACACCCCGCTCTTCTCGCCCAAGTCACGGGCAGCGGCGTCTTCGACTTCATCAAGAATGACCCGGCCGACCTTGCTGCTCAGCACATAGTCATCGCGGTTGTACTTCGCCAGTGCGTTACCCAAGCGGATTTCCGACAGACCCGAACCGTAAAACGGTGCGGTGTCGAAGTAACGTACGCCGGCATCCCAAGCGGCGTGCACAGTGGCCAGCGCCTCTTCTTCAGGGATGGCGCGGAACATGTTGCCCAAGGGCGCGGTGCCGAAACCCAGCGCGCCGGGCAGTTTGTCTTTCAAGCTCATGATTCAATCCTCGTCAGTTTCATTGGCCAGTTGCCTGACCGTTGAGCAGATCCTAGATTGCGACGGTCGGACCGTCCAAGACATAATGTGCAGCACTTAAGTCCCTATAGGTCTTACATGATCGACATCCGCCAATTGCGCTACTTCGTCGCCGTCGCCGAAGAGGAACACGTCGGTCGCGCCGCCGAACGCCTGCACATTTCCCAGTCGCCCCTGAGCCGGCAGATCGCCCAGCTCGAAGAACGCCTGGGCCTGACCCTGTTCGAACGCAGCCAGCAACGCATCCGCCTGACCCGCGACGGCCAGACCTTCCTCGCCGAAACCCGCGCCCTGCTGACCCACGCCAATCGCCTTGAATCCCTCGGCAAACGCCTCGGTCGCGGCGAAGAAGGCGGCTTGTGCATCGGCTACATCGAGAACGCCATGCACGCCGGCGTGCTGCCGAATGCCTTGCGCGTGCTGCGCGTCGACCGGCCGAACGTGCATGTCGCGCTGTACAACCTGAGCTCCGCCGAACAACTCGAAGGCCTTCGCCAGCGTAGTCTGGATATCGCCCTGGTCAGCGAACCACCCGTCGCCGAGGACCCGGATTTGCTGGGCTTTCAAGTACTGGACGACCCGATGTTGCTGGCGCTGCCGGAGCACCATCCCCTCGCCCATCAGTCGGCACTGACCCCGGCGGACCTGGCCGATCAGGAATGGATCGGCGTGCAACACCGGCAAAACGTCACCAGCCGCGACGACTTCGTCAGCGCCTGCATCCGCGCCGGATTCACCCCGGACATCCGCATGGAAGCCACCGAACCCTTCACGGCGTTGGGGCTGGTAGCGTCGGGGTTGGGGATTGCGATGATTCAGAAGGGTTTGAGCAGGAATGCACCACCGGGCGTGGTGCTGCGGGAAGTACCGTGGATTTCGTTTACCACGCCATTGTGGGCGGCGTGGCACCGGATCAATTTGCGGCCGTTGGTGGAGACGTTCAGGAAGGTACTGACGGAGCCCGGGACGGCTCAATGATCGTTCCCACGCTCCGCGTGGGAATGCCTCAAGGGACGCTCCGCGTTCCAGCTTTCGAACGGGACGCAGAGCGTCCGGGGCTGCATTCCCACGCAGAGCGTGGGAACGATCACTGCGTCAAGCGTTCTGCGGATCGACGTTATCCAGCATCCGGTTCACCGCCAGTTCCCCCAACATGACGGACTGTTGAATGCCGAGCACGGTATGGCGCTGCGGGCCGCTCAACTGCCCCGCAAAATCACTCAACATGACACTCGCTGACGCCAATGACTCACAGGCATTGACCAACAAGGTTTCGTCATCGGTCTCGGGGGCGACGAAGAAAATCGTGCTGGGTTTGCGTGGGGTGTCTTTGGGAATGACCGGTTTGAGGTAGTAATCGAGGGCACGGTCGGCGGCGTTGTTGAGCTTTTTGGCATCGGTGGATTCGTAGGGGGAAACGTCGTCGGTTTCGGGTGGGTTGGGTGTGATCTTGAACATAGTGAAACTCCTACAATTAATGGAGCCACCTGGACCTGTCGCTAAACAAGAAAGGGTGGCGGCTGCACGCAGGTTAGCGAACCGGGTGTAGGCGCCCGGCAGACCCGAAGGTCTCCCGCGCACAGCCGCCATGACATCAATCGCAGACGTGAACATTCTGCAAGAGAGTTTGGAGCGCTGCTGCGCCTACAAAGGTTCGGGTCGCTAAACCCGATCGCTGATTTGTCAGCGACCCGGAAACGATAAAGTCCAGGCCCAAGGCGCACAAGCCGGCGGATTCTGGCGCAGTCGTAGGTAACGGCGCAAGGATGTGTAGCCTGAGAGAGTATCTGGAGATGTGTGTTAAACATCACCGTTTAATGACCAATTCAGGATTGATGCTTTACTGAACAGACCCAAAAAACCTGCGAGCAATCCCCATGAACCGCAATGACCTGCGCCGCGTGGACATGAACCTGTTGGTGATTTTCGAAACATTGATGTTCGAGAAAAACCTCACCCGCGCCGGGGAGAAGCTGTTCCTCGGTCAGCCCGCTGTCAGTGCTTCGCTGGCGAAGTTGCGCGATCTGTTCGACGACGCGTTGCTGGTGCGCAATGGTCGAACACTGGAGCCAACCCCGCGTGCGCTGGCGATTCTCAAGGAGTTGCAACCGGCGATGGACACTATTTCCGGTGCGGTCAGCCGGGCCAAGGATTTCGACCCGGCCACCAGTCGTGATGTGTTTCGCATCGGCCTGTCCGACGACGCCGAGTTCGGTCTGTTTCCGCCGTTGCTCAAGCAGATTCGCGAGGAGGCGCAGAACGTTGTGGTGGTGGTGCGGCGGGTGAATTTTCTGCTGATGTCATCAATGCTCGCCAGCGGCGAGATTTCGGTCGGGATCAGCTACACCACGGAGCTGCCGGCCAACGCCAAGCGCAAGAAGTTGCGCGACTTGAGCGTGAAGATTTTGCGCGGCGATGACCGGCCCGGGCCTCTGACGCTGGACGAGTTCTGCGACCGGCCCCATGCACTGGTGTCGTTTTCCGGGGACTTGACCGGGGCCATCGACAATGACCTGGCGCGAATCGGTCGTTCACGGCGGGTGGTCTTGGCGGTGCCGCAATTCGCCGGTTTGCGTTCCTTGCTGGCCGGCACCGATATGCTCGCCTCGGTGCCGGATTATGCCGCGTGTGCGTTGATCGAAGGCAGCAGCCAGTTGCGTGCCGACGACCCGCCGTTTGACATTGTGCTGTCCGAACTGTCCATGGTCTGGAACGGCGTCAACGATAACGATCCGGCAGAACGCTGGTTGCGTTCGAAAATTGCACACCACATGTCGGCTCCGCTGCCGGGACATGCAGCGACGTGAACGCTGTCGGTTGGGTCTCGCGCAGGTACACCGGCAAGTCCGTGACCGGTGGCATGGCCGGGATTTCGAAGTACATCTGGACCACCCAGCCCCGGTGATAGCTGGCGTGGTTGACCACGTGCATCAGCATCGCGCCGGCACTCATGGTGCCGCTTTCGCCTGAGACAAACGTGAACTCGACGGGTTTATCCAGCGACGCCTCGGTTTGCCGCTCGCTCCAATCGCAGTACCAGTGATCGATCTCCCGTTGCGCCATGCGCAGTTCTCCAAGGTCGGCATGCAACAGATCATGGGAGGTTTTGAAGCCGTGCCCTCGGCCTTCGAGGTGAGCTTGCCAGATGCAGTCCACTACGTAGATGTGGTTCAGGGTGCCGATCATGTTTTTGAACACCGACACGCGTTCTTTACCGACCTCCCCCGCCGGCAATGCGGCCAGGCTGTCAAAGAGGCGCTGGTCGGCCCAGTTTTTGTAATCGGCAAGCATGCGGGCAGTGCGTACGTTGATCATGAGAGATCTCCCATGGTGGTGGGCGCACTGCAAAGCATAGCCCGCTCAGGGGGTTGCATCACTAACGCTGATAACCGGCACCTTCGCGATGCGATCTGTGTAGCCGCCGCCGTGTAGCAGCTGTCGAGCACCGCGAGGCTGCGTTCAGCGCTGACCGAGCCGAACGCAGCCTCGCAGGCTCGACAGCTGCTACAGGATTGTGTCGTCGACTGACTTGGGGGAAAGGCACTCCACCACCCGATCGGCCAGCGCCAGGCAACTGGTCAGGCCCGGTGATTCAATACCGAACAGGTTCACCAGCCCTGGTACATCATGCTCTGCCGGGCCGCTGATAATGAAGTCGGCGGGCGGTTCAGTCGGGCCAGTGATTTTCGGGCGGATGCCGCTGTAGGCGGGTTGCAGGCTGTTATCGGGCAGACCGGGCCAGTAACGTCGAATGGCCTCGTAAAAACCTTCGGCCCGACGCGGGTCGACGCGGTAGTCGATATGGTCGACCCATTCGACGTCCGGCCCGAAGCGCGCTTGGCCGCCAAGGTCAAGGGTCATGTGCACGCCTAGCCCGGCGCTCTCCGGCGCCGGATACACCAGATGCCGGAACGGCGCCTGGCCGCTGAAGCTGAAATAGCTGCCTTTACATAACCGGGCCGTTGGAACGTGCTGCGACGGCAAGCCTTCAATCCGGCTCGCCACCTCAGGCGCGGACAATCCGGCGCAATTGATCAACTCGCGGCAGCTCAAGCTCATCGGCTGCGCACCGCCCGTGTGCAATTGAAAACCGTGCTCGCTGCAACGGGCAGTCACCAGCGGTGTGTGAAACGCAACCGTAGCGCCCGACGCTTCAGCATCGGCCTGAAGCGCCAGCATCAAGGCATGGGAATCGACAATTCCGGTGGAAGGTGACCAGAGCGCTGCGACGCAGGACAGTGCCGGTTCAAGGGCGTGGGCTTGCACCGCGTCCAGCCATTGCAAATCATCGACGCCATTGCGCCGCCCCTGCTCCAGCAACGCCTGCAAGGCCGTGCACTGGCGGTCATCGGTGGCCACAATCAACTTGCCCAGGCGCTGATAATCGACACCGCGCTCAGCGCAAAAGGCGTAGAGGCGTTGCTTGCCCTCCACGCACGATTGCGCTTTGAGACTGCCACTCGGGTAATAGATGCCGGCGTGGATCACTTCTGAATTGCGCGAACTGATGCCCACGCCGATCCTCTCACCGGCTTCGATCAGTATCACCTCGCGCCCGCTCCGGGCCAGTGCCCTGGCAACCGCCAGCCCGACCACGCCAGCCCCGACCACCACGCATTCGATATCGACACTCACCTGCCCTGTGCTCCTTTCACGCCTGACGATCCATCAAAACGTACCGGGATAACTGCCGCCATCTAACAACAGATTCTGCCCGGTCAGGAAACCGGCCTGGGCACTGCAAATGAATGCGCAGTACCCGCCGAACTCATCAGGCTGACCAAAACGCTGGGCCGGTACGTTTTTACGACGTTGTTCGCTGATCTGCTCGTCATCAACGCCATTGGCCTGGGCGGCGGCGCTCAAGGTCTTATGCAAGCGCTCGGTCTCGAACGGCCCCGGCAGCAGATTGTTGAGCGTTACATTGTGTCCAGCCAATCGAGACTGCCGTGCCAGCCCCAAACCTTTGCTGGACGCGCAGACAATCGCCCAACGCCCCGCTATTCCCAAATCCATGACAATGCTCCTGACCGTACGAATGCCTTTTTGCGCAGGCAAATTGCGCCAATTATTACGAAACCGGCCCTTTTCAAATACCGCGTCTGGCGCAAATCAGATTTGCCTGAATTGCACGAATGCGCACCTCCAGACGCAGGCACTATCCCGACCCACTATTCCGACCGCCCGCTTCACCGGACAGGATCAAGCGGGATTCAACAACGCTTGCCGCAACAGACGAGCCGCCGGGGAATCAGGTACGCCTTTGCGTGATACCAGCTCATAGGGTTCGCTGCGCGACGTGATGGGCAGAGGCAGAGTGGTGGTAAAGCCGTACCCGGAGCAGAACTTCGCCACGTCGGTCGACACCAGCGCAACGAGGGTCGGGTTTTCCTGGAGCAGCGACAAGGTGGCAAAAGCAGAAGTGGTTTCCAGCAGGTGCACCGGGAACCGCAGGTCGGCCTCGTGAAATTCCCGCTCCAGCAACAACCGCATGGGCATGTTGGCGCGATAGACAACCCAGCGGTAGTCCACCAGGTCCTTCAGGGTCAATTTGCTGGCATAGGCGAACGGGTGCTGGGTGCTGGCGATTACCGCCAGGGTTTCTTCAACGAAAATCGAGCTTTCATACAAATAGGGGGTGTTGCTGATGGTGGTACGGCAGATCGCAAGATCCAGGCGCCCGGCGTCGAGCTGGCTGAGCAGTGCGGCGCTGGTGTCTTCGACAATCTCGATCGACAGGTTCGGATTGTCCGCGATCACGCGGCTGATCGCGGTGGTCAACAACGGTACGGCGCCCATGATGGTGCCCACCGACACGCGCCCACCCTCCCCGCGCATGATGCCGATGATCTCTTCGCGCAGGTGCGCAAGGTCGGTCTGGATCAAGCGAGCGTAGCGGATGACGGAGCGTCCGGCGTCGTTCGGTTCAAGCCCGCGGTTAGTGCGCGTGAACAACGAAGTACCAAAGGTGGTTTCAATTTCCTGCAGCGCCTTGCTCGCACCAGGCTGTGTCAGCGCGACCTGTTTGGCTGCCCCCAGCAACGAGCCGTGTTCATCAAGGGCGATCAACAAGCGAAGCTGCTTGATGTGCAGGCGGGACATGATCGAGTTCAGTGATGGCGTCATCTGGATTAACTAAAAGTTATAGAGGTATCGAAAGTTGTCAGTATCGAGGCTAGCCGCGACGCCCCTATAGTCCACCCCACAACCAGGCAATGCAATGGGTTTGACCCGAGAGCAAACGCTCTCCTGCCCCCGACCGATTGCAACAACAACAATCCTATATAACTTGTGGTGAATCATGTCCCTCATCAATTACGTCACAAAAATCCAGTTTGGCTACGACAGCCTCGCTCATCTGGCCGCTGAAGCCGAGCGCGCGGGTATTACCCGGCCATTGATTGTGACTGACATCGGCGTGCGCAACGCTGGCATCGTCGACAAGGTCGTCGCGGCCCTCGGCGCTGCACGTATGCCAACGATTTTCGATTCCACGCCGCCCAACCCGAACGAACACGCCGTGCGTGAAGCCGTTGCGCAGTATCACCTCGGCGAGTGCAACGGCATCATCGCGGTCGGCGGCGGATCTTCGATCGATCTGGCCAAAGGCGTCGCGGTTTGCGCCACTCACGAGGGTCCCCTGCAAAGCTTTGCAGTGATCGAAGGCGGGCTGGATCGCATCACGACTGCCACCGCGCCGCTGATTGCCATTCCCACCACCGCGGGCACCGGCAGTGAAGTCGGCCGAGGCGCCATCCTGATCCTCGACGATGGTCGCAAGGTGGGTGTCATCTCACCATTCGTAGTGCCTCGCGTTGCCATCTGCGACCCGGAACTGACCCTCGGCTTGCCACCGATGCTGACCGCCGCAACCGGCATGGACGCTATTGCCCATTGCATCGAGACATTCATGGCGCCGGCCTTCAATCCTGCAGCCGATGGCATTGCCCTTGATGGCTTGTGGCGCGCCTGGGAACACATCGAGCGCGCCACAACCGAACCCGGTGACCGGGAAGCCCGCATGAACATGATGAGCGCATCGATGCAGGGAGCGCTGGCCTTCCAGAAAGGACTGGGCTGCGTACACAGCTTGTCCCATGCCTTGGGCGGCATTAATCCGAGGCTGCACCACGGCACCTTGAACGCGATCTTTCTACCTGCCGTCGTGGACTTCAACGCCAATGCACCCACCGTTCGCGATGAACGCAAGCTGGAACGCTTGCGGCACGCCATGGGCCTCGAAGCCGGGGCCAATATCGGTGCCGCCATCGAAGACATGACCCGACGCCTGGGCTTGCCGACCCGCCTGAGCGAGATCGGCGTCGACGAAAGCCTGTTCGCCGGCATCGTTGAAGGTGCATTGCACGATCACAGCCACAAGACCAACCCCCGCGAAGCCTCTTCTGCGGATTACCTGTCGATGCTCGAACAATCGCTGTAAGCAACCACTATCCAACAACAATAAATCAGGAGGTATCCGCGTCGTCGGCCAAGCCGACGCTTGCGGAACAATCATGAAGCCCACCGTCCTTATCGAACGGCAAGATGCCATTGCCATCGTCACACTCAGCCACCCGGGGAAAATGAACGCCCTGACACTGTCCATGTGGCGGGACCTGGGTGATGTCATGACCGAGTTGTCCGCCGATCTCAGCGTACGTTGCGTGGTGTTGCGCGGCGCAGGTGAACAGGCGTTTGCCGCCGGCGCCGATGTCGGCGAATTTGCAAACGTGCGCGCCAATCAGGCGCAAGCCCGAGGCTATGCCGAGGTCACCTCGGCGGCGATGCGGGCGGTTGCCGACTGCCCACACCCGGTAATCGCGATGATCCACGGCGTGTGCGTCGGTGGTGGCCTGGAAATCGCGGCGCTCTGCGACCTGCGCATCTGCGGCACCTCCAGCCGCTTCGGCGCACCGGTCGGCAAGCTCGGGCTGGTCATGTCGTATGACGAAATGGCCGGGCTGGTGGCGCTGGCTGGACGCTCGACCACCCTGGAAATCCTCCTCGAAGGCCGCATTCTCGACGCCAACGATGCCTACGTGAAAAACCTCGTCACCCGCGTCGTGCCTGATGCAGAAGTCGAGTCCGAAACCCTCGCCACCGCCAAACGCATCATCAACGGCGCGCCCCTCGTTGCCCGCTGGCATCGCCAGGCCGCACGTCAGCTTGAGACCGGCATGGCACCCACCGCCGATCAGGTCGACACCAGCTACTTCTGCTACGACACAGACGATTTCCAGATCGGTCTGAACGCTTTCATCGAGAAAGCCAAACCACAATTCAAGGGGAAATGACATGGGACCGCTGACAGGAATGCGCGTGGTAGAACTGGCCCACATCATGTCCGGGCCGGTGTGCGGCATGATGCTGGCTGATATGGGCGCCGACGTGGTGAAGGTCGAGAAAGTCCCGGACGGCGATGATTCGCGCCGCTTCTCGCCGATCATGGCCAGTGGCGAATCCGCCTCGTTCATGGTGGTTAATCGCAACAAGCGCGGCATCGGCCTGAACCTCAAGACCGAGGGTGGACGCGACGTGTTGCGTCGCCTGTTGATGGACGCCGACGTGGTCACGGAAAACTACCGCGCCGGCACCATGGAGAAATTCGGCCTGGGTTATGAAACCCTGAAAACCCTCAATCCAGGGCTGATTTACTGCGCGATTTCCGGATTCGGACGTAGCGGGCCGTTCGGCGACAAAGGCGGCTTCGACCTGATCGCCCAGGGCATGAGTGGCATGATGAGCATGACCGGTGAAGCCGGGCGTGAGCCGGTCAAGGCTGGTTCGCCGGTGGCCGACATCAATTCCGGCATCCTCGCCGCACTCGGCATTTGCGCAGCCTACGCCGCCAAGCAGAAAACCGGTCTCGGGCAGATGGTTGACACCTCGCTGTTCGAAGCCGGCTTGCAACAAATGTACTGGCCGGCGGCGGCGTATTTCGCCGACGGCACTCTCCTGCCAAAAATGGGTTCGGCCAATTCCACCAGTGCGCCGTATCAGGTATTCCGCACGGCGGATGGCTGGATCAATATCGGAGCCGCCAACCAGGCCAACTACGAACGACTGGTGGAGGCGCTCGCCGTCCCACAACTCAAAGCCGACCCACGCTTCGCCAGCAACGCGCTGCGCATGGAGCACCGTCTGGCTCTGGTGGAAATCCTCAATGAAGTGCTGGTCGCGCGCACCACCGATGAATGGATGGTGCTATTCGACAACCTCGGCCTGCCTGCCGGGCCGGTACTCGATGTCGCGGCAGCGCTGGATCATCCGCAAACCAAGGCACGCGGCATGGTCGTGGAAACCGAACACCCCACCGAAGGCCGGGTGCGCGGCATGGGGCTGCCAATTCACTTCTCCGACATGGACAACGCCGCGCCCTCCACCAGCCGCCCGGCTCCCCTGCTGGGCGAACACACCCGCGAAGTACTGAAAGAAAGTGGTTATGCGGACGATGAAATCGACGAATTGATTCGCTCCCAGGCGGTGGTGGCGCTGGCGTCCTGACCTGCTCCAAAGCCTGAATCCACTTATTAAAACAAAAACAAGAAGGTAAACATCATGAGCCGTATCTTGACCGAGTCCGTCAGCCGCCGATCATTTTTAGTGTCTGCCGGCGTTACCGTGGGCGGCGCTGTCGCCGCCAACCTGCTGCCTTCGCGCGTCTTCGCCGCAAACAAACCCATTGTGCTGCGCTATACCAGCAGCCTGCCCGACACCCATCCGCTGAATAAACAGATGAAGGCCGCTTCCGAAGCCATCAAGGCCGAAACCAACGGTGCGGTGGATCTTCAGATATACGCCAACGGCGCCATGGGCGGCGATACCGACATGCTGTCCCAGGTACGCGCCGGGGCCATTGATTTTATTCCGTTGCCAGGCGCGATTCTCTCCACGCTGGTCCCGGCCATGTCCATTGAAAGCATGCCGTTCGCGTTCAAGGACTACGACAGTGTCTGGGCTGCGCTGGACGGCAAGCTCGGCGAACACGTGCGCGCCAAGACCGAGAAAGTGGGCCTGATCCCGATGGAGAAAGTCTGGAACAACGGCTTCCGCCAGATCACCAGCTCGACGCGACCGATCCACACCCCACAAGACTTGGCCGGCTTCAAACTGCGTGTATTGGTCAGCCCGCTATGGACCTCCATGTTCAGCGCCCTCGGCGCCTCCCCGACCGGCATCAGCATCAACGAAACCTACTCGGCCTTGCAGACCAAAGTCGTCGACGGCCAGGAGAACCCATTGGTGGTGGTCGAGTCCGCACGCTTCTATGAAGTGCAGAAATACTGCTCCATGACCGACCACATTTGGGGTGGCTTCTGGATCGTCGCGTCGGGCAAGACCTTTCCAAAACTGCCAGCGGACGTGCAGGAAATCGTTTCCCGACAAATCAACGCCGCCGCGCTGGTCCAGCGTCAGCAGGTCATAGACCTCAACTCCAGCCTGGAACCATCCCTGACCGCCCACGGCATCAGCTTCAACAAAGTCGATCGTTCATTGTTCAGGGCTGATCTCCAATCCAAGGGCTTCTACACCCAGTGGAAGGAAAAATACGGCGCCGAAGCCTGGAGCTTGCTCGAGCAGTACGCAGGTCAACTGTCCTAAGTCGGAGACAAGGTCATGAAAAGCGAACTACCAATGACGGATGTTTCTCCCGCTGAAGGACTCAGCCCCCATCAAGCCTCGTTTCGTCTCGGTCGTGTTTTGGACACGGGGCTGCGCTGGTTGACCGAAGGCAGCGCGGCGTTGCTGGTGGTCATCGAAGTCACGTTGCTGTTTTGCAACGTGTTCTCCCGATATGTGCTTAATCAGCCCATTGTCTGGGGTGATGAACTCGCCTCGTTGCTGTTTCTGTGGCTGGCGATGCTCGGCTCCGTGGTGGCGATGCGTCGGGGCGAGCACATGCGCCTGACCTCATTCATCGGGCACCTGCCGGCGGAAAAACGCGCCTTTATCGACACCTTGGGCGCGGTGATTGTGGTCACGTTCATCGGGCTGTTGTTCACGCCGGCCTGGGAGTACGTCAGCGACGAGTGGATCATCACGACGGCCGCCCTCGAAATCCCCAACGCCTTTCGTGTGTCGGCCATCGCGGTCGGTCTGAGCCTGATGCTGATGACCTGTGTCGCTCGGCTGTTGACCAGTGCCCGGTTGATCGACTTTTCGGTGTCGGTGGCGATGCTGGCCTCACTGGCCGCGCTGTTGTGGGTGGCTGAAAGCTGGATGCTGCTGATGGGCAACTGGAATCTGGTGATCTTTTTCATGATCGGCGTGATGGCGATGATCGTCATTGGCGTGCCAATCATGGTCGCGTTCGGCCTCGCGACGGTGGCCTACCTGTCAACCATGACCAGCACACCGATGACCCTGGTCGTCGGGCGGATGGACGAAGGCATGGCGAGCCTGATTCTGCTGGCCATTCCGTTGTTCGTGTTTTTGGGCGCATTGATCGAAGCCATGGGTATGGCCCGCGCGATGATCCGCTTTCTGTGCTCATTGATCGGCCATGTGCGTGGCGGTCTGTCCTATGTACTGATCGGTGCCATTTACCTGATTTCCGGTATTTCCGGCTCCAAGGCTGCCGACATGGCGGCCATCGCCCCAGCGCTGTTTCCGGAAATGAAGAAACGCGGTGAGGATGAACACGAACTGGTCGCCATGCTCAATGCGTCCGGTGCGATGTCGGAAACCATTCCGCCCAGCCTGGTACTGATCACCATCGGTTCGGTGACCGGCGTGTCCATCTCCGCGTTGTTTACCGGTGGGTTCATGCCGGCAGTCGTCGGGGCAATTGCCATGGCGGCCGTGGTCTGGTGGAAAAACCGCAAGCGTGACGCCTCCACCGGTCAACGCGCCACCGGCAAGGAAATCGGCCACTCATTGCTGGTCGCGCTTCCCGCACTGGCCCTGCCATTCGTGATCCGCACCGCCGTGGTTGAAGGTGTCGCGACCGCCACCGAAGTCGCCGCCATCGGCGTGGCGTACACCTTCATCGTCGGTTTGTTGTGCTACCGCTGCTTTGACTGGCGACGTCTGTACCCGATTTTGGTCAGCACCGCTTCGTTGTCCGGCGCGATCCTGATCATCATCGGCAGCGCGACCGCCATGGCCTGGGCACTGACCCAGTCCGGCTTCTCCCATCAATTGGCGCAAGTGATGTCGACAGTGCCGGGTGGCGCGATGGGCTTCCTGATCATCTCCGCCGTGGCGTTCATTCTCCTGGGCAGTTTTCTGGAAGGCATCCCGGCCATCGTGTTGTTCGGGCCGCTGCTGTTTCCGATTGCCAAGACCATGGGCATCAACGACGTGCACTACGCGATGGTGGCGATCTTCTCCATGGGTCTGGGGCTGTTCGCACCGCCGTTTGGCGTGGGTTTCTATGCGGCATGCGCAATCGCCAAGGTCGACCCCAGCGGCGCCATGCGTCGGGTCTGGCCGTATCTCGGCGCACTGGTTGTGGCCTTGGCGGTGCTGATCGCCGTGCCTTGGGTCTCCATTGGATTCCTGCCGACTCGCTAATCACCCTTTGTTATTCCAGCGCAGAGTCGCCGCTGCGGCTCTCTACACACTCAAACACGAGGCTGTTATGAATTTCTCGACACTGGAAGCAGGCAACGCCACCGAACGCCAACTGATCGTCGACAAGGAACGCACCATTTCCTTTCTGGGAGAGGACTTGCGCATCTACGCCACGCCCCGGCTGGTGGACGACATCGAGCAGACCTGCCTCGATTACTTGCTGACCTACCTTGATGACGGTGAAAACACCGTAGGGGCGGCGGTGGATATCCGCCACGTGGGTGCCACGTTGCTGGGCATGTCGGTGAGCATTGTCGCCACCGTCACCCGGATTGAGGGTCGCAGCGTTACCTTCAATGTCGAAGTGCGCGATGACGTCGAGCTAGTGGCAACGGCGGCACATACCCGGGTCGTGGTGAACGTCGCCAAACTGCGCACCCGCGTTCAGGCCAAAGCCGAGGCTGCCGTCGCCGGAGAAGTCGAAGACGGCGCACTCAACCCTTCCCAATTCGCCGCGTCGCGCTGAGCAGGGACGCCGTCATGATCACGCTGCACGAACGCAACGGCTTGCCCAACCTGGCTGCCGAGAATGCGCTGCCGATTGTCGATGCTCACCACCATTTGTGGGACTTGGACAATGGTCGCTATCCCTGGCTGCAGGACGAGTATCACGAGGATTTTTTCCTCGGTGACTATCGCAGCCTTTGCCATGACTTCTTGCCGGAAAACTTTCTCGCCCTGAGCGAAAATCAACGATTAGTGGGCACCGTGCATGTCGAGGCAGAACGTGCTCGCGATGAGCAGGTTGCCGAAACACGCTGGCTGGAGCAGGTGAATGCCCGTTACGGCTTCCCTAATGCCATCGTTGCCCATGCCTGGTTCGATCGTGAGGACAGCGCGGAAATTCTCGCGGCTCAGGCTGCCCGGCCGCTGGTCAAAGGCATACGCTCCAAACCGGTGACCTCGGCCTCGCCGGAGGTTTCGATAGCCGGCGCCAAGGGCACCATGCAGGACCCGAAATGGCTGGAAGGCTTTTCGTGCCTGGCCAGACATGGCCTGTCGTGGGACCTGCGCGTGCCACCGTGGCACCTGGTCGAGGCCGCTGACGTCGCGGCCATGTTTCCGCAGGTGCAGATCGCGCTCAACCACACCGGTTTCGCCTGGGATCGCAGCCCGCAGGGCATGATCCGCTGGCGCAAGGGCTTGGAAGCCCTGGCCATGCAACCCAACGTGCACATCAAACTCTCGGAGTTTGGCCTGAAAGACTCGCCTTGGAACTACGACGACAACCGGATCGTGGTGGTGAGCGCATTGGAGATCTTCGGCCCCGAGCGCTGCATGTTCGCCAGCAACTTCCCCGTCGCCGGCTTGCGTGCGTCCTACGACACGATTGCCGATGGCGTCGCCGCGATGCTGGCGCCACACGGCCGGGCGGTGCAGGAAGCCGTGTTTGCGGGCAATGCACAACGTTTCTATCGCCTGGACCAACCCCATGGATAACGCAAATGCCATCGATTGGCGTGCACGCTTTCTGGCCAGCGGCGAAGACGCGGATTTACCCATTGTCGACGCCCACCAGCATTATTTCGATATCGAACAGCATTACTACCCATGGCTGAACGATCGCCCGTTGCGGCCCTTTCGATACGGCGATTACTCGTCGATCTGCCGCAACTTCCTGCCCCATGATTATCGTCGGCTGACGGGCAGCCATCGCATTGTGCAAACGGTGGTCATCGAGGGTGAATGGGACCCGGCAACGCCGGCCGACGAAGTGGATTTTGTCGAAACCCTGGCACAACACGAACCGACGCTGGCCGCCATGGTGGCGCAGGCCTGGCTGGATCGTGACGACGCTTCAATCCTGTTACAGCAGTACGCCACGCATCCACTGGTTCGCGGTGTGCGCCACAAACCGGTGGTGACCACTCGTAAGGCATGGCAGGAAGATTTTTCCGCGCCGGGCTCGATGCGCGATCCGCGCTGGCGTGAGGGGTACGCACAACTGGCTGAAAACGGCCTGCATTTCGAATTGCAAGCGCCCTGGTGGCATCTGTCGGAAGCCGCCGAGCTGGCCAGGGACTTTCCCGACGTGCTCCTAGTGGTCAATCACACCGGCTTACCGGCCGATCGCTCGGAGGACGGTCTGGCCGGCTGGCGCGAAAGACTCGCGCTACTGGCACGGGAGCCGAACGTCGCCCTGAAGATTTCCGGTATTTGCATCCCCGGTCAGGCTTGGCCCGTCGAGGCAAACCGGCGGGTGGTGAACGACGCGATTTCGATCTTCGAGGCCAGCCGCTGCATGTTTGCCAGCAATTACCCGGTCGATGGCGTGGTGAACAGCCTGAGCGAAGTGTTCGACGGTTTCAAAACCATCGTTCGCGACCGCTCCCGCGCCGATCGGTTGGCCTTGTTTCATGACAACGCCCGACGAATCTACCGGCTCACTTGATCCAATTTGAACCGTTCAACAGGAGTCAACCATGTTTGAAGTTTCAGGCCACAACTACATCGCCGGCGTACGCTCGGCAAAAGGCGCGAATACGCTGCAAAGCCATGACGCCAGCACCGGCGAAGCATTGCCCTACCTGTTTCATCAAGCGACGCTGGATGAAGTGGATGGCGCCGCAGTCGCTGCCGCCAGCGCTTACCCGACTTTTCGCAATCTGTCCGCATCCCGACGCGCGCAGTTCCTGGACGCTATCGCCAGCGAACTTGAGGCGCTGAACGACGACTTCATTGCCCTCGTATGCCGGGAAACCGCGCTGCCCACCGGGCGCATTCAAGGGGAGCGAGCCCGCACCAGCGGCCAGATGCGCCTGTTCGCCACAATGCTGCGCCGCGGCGATTTCTATGGCGCTCGCATCGACCGTGCCCTGCCGGATCGCCAACCCCTGCCCCGCCCCGACCTGCGCCAGTACCGCACCGGCCTCGGTCCGGTTGCCGTGTTTGGCGCCAGCAACTTCCCGCTGGCGTTTTCCACTGCCGGTGGCGACACCGCATCAGCGTTCGCTGCGGGCTGCCCGGTGGTGTTCAAGGCCCACAGCGGCCACATGGCCACCGCCGATTACGTTGCCGATGCAATCACCCGCGCGGCGAAAACAACCGGCATGCCCGATGGCGTGTTCAGCCTGCTTTACGGCAGCGTCGGTGAAGCCCTGGTCAAACACCCGTCGATTCAGGCCGTCGGCTTCACCGGTTCCTTGCGCGGTGGCCGGGCCTTGTGCGACATGGCTGCGGCGCGACCTCAGCCGATCCCGGTGTTTGCCGAGATGAGCAGCATCAACCCGGTGCTGTTGATGCCCGAAGCCCTCATGGTGCGCGGTGACAAGATCGCTGCCGAACTGAGCGCCTCCGTGGTGCTGGGTGCGGGCCAGTTCTGCACCAACCCCGGCCTGGTCGTGGGCATTCGTTCGCCTGAATTCAGCGCATTCCTCGAACGCTTTGTCGCGCTGATGGGCGAACAACCGGCGCAAACCATGCTCAATGCCGGCGCGTTGAAAAGCTACTGTCACGGTCTGGAAAGCCTTCACGCCAATCCCGGCATGACCCACTTGGCAGGCGCAGCACAAACCGGCAATCAGGCGCAGCCGCAAGTGTTCAAAGCCGATTCCAGCCTGCTGATCAACGGCGACGAATTGCTTCAGGAAGAGGTTTTCGGACCGGCCACCATCGTCGTCGAAGTCGCCGATCACGCACAACTGCTCCAGGCATTGCACGGTTTGCGCGGCCAGCTCACCGCCACGCTGATTGCCGAAGACAAAGAACTCGACACCCTGGCCGAGGTTCTGGCGCTGCTGGAACAGAAAGTCGGACGCGTGCTGTTCAACGGCTATCCCACCGGCGTCGAAGTCTGCGACGCGATGGTTCACGGCGGGCCTTACCCGGCCACATCGGATGCGCGCGGCACCTCAGTGGGGACGCTGGCGATCGATCGTTTCCTGCGCCCCGTGTGCTACCAGAATTGCCCCGATAGTTTGTTGCCGCAAGCACTCAAGAACGGCAATCCATTGGGCATTAACCGACTGATTGACGGTGTCAGCAGTCGTGACGCGCTGTAACTAACACCCACTGTTAACAACAACTCTGTCGCCTATCAACAGATAGGCGCCGGGCCCGCTCGTCCCCAAAAACGCTGTAACCCACAACAACAAAAAACATAGGAAGTCCCATGCACGTTCAACTTCACCCGAAACACTGCCTGTCCAAATTGATGTTGGCGGTGACCACCGTCGTGATGCTCAACAGCGCGGCCATTGCCGAAACCCAGCCAACCGTGACGATAACACCCATGCAATGTGCCACCGAAGCCACCCCGCGCTACACCAAAACCGCGACCGGCTACCTCATGGTGCTGCGCATGGGCGACAACGCGTTCAAGGAACTGACCAAACTGGCCATCGCCGAAAAAATCCCGAGCGCGTCCATCAGCGGGATCGGTTTCGGAAACGTGAAATTCGGCTTCTGGAACAAGGACAAAAAGGAATTCGATGCCAGGACCTTCAACAGTGTCGAGATGGCCAGTCTTACCGGTTCTGTGGCCTGGAAAAACGATCAACCCTCAATCCACATGCACGGTGTTGCCGGAGACGCCACCTTTCAAGCCTACGGCGGCCACATTCTCGACTTTGAAGTCACCACGGGCTCGATGGAAATTACCGTGATCGTTCACCCGCGTCGTCTGGAACGCGGGATCGACCCGTGCATCGGCGCCAATGTGCTGGGGATCTGACCCAAGAGAATCGAGCTCCCGCAAACCCTGCGGGAGCCGTTTCGTGCCTCCCTTGAATCTGATCGACAGCATGCGCGGACACGTCCGCTCCCAATTCCAAACGACAATAAAACGGGGCGATTTACATGAGCAGCAAAAAAACGGCTGTCACGGTTGCACTGGGCGCCATTGCACTGAGCACCCAGGCACACGCTGATTTCCTGAGTGACAGCAAAGCCACCTTGGGCCTGAGAAATTACTACTTCAACAACGACAATCGCGACGGCACAGCCCCGCCTTCGAAAACCGAAGAGTGGGCGCAGGGTTTCATGCTCGATTACAAGTCGGGCTACACCGACGGCATGATCGGTGTTGGTGTCGATGCCTTGGGACTGTTGGGGATCACGCTGGACAGTGGCAAAGGTCGGCATGTCGGCAGCTCCATGATTCCTTCCGACACGGATAACCGTGCTGTCGACGAGTGGAGCCGGCTCGGGTTGATCGGCAAGGTCAAGGTCTCGAAAACCGAATTGCGCCTGGGTACGCTGCTGCCGAAGCTGCCCATCCTGGTGTCCAACGACGGACGCCTGCTGCCACAAACCTTTGAAGGTGGCCAGATAACCTCGGGCGAGTTGCAGGATCTGACCTTCACCGGAGGACGAATCGAACACGCCACCGGCCGAGGCTCAACCGATCAGACGGGTCTGGCCGCTACCGGCGGCACCCGTGAAAGCAATGCATTCGACTTCGCCGGCGGCGACTGGAAAATCACCAAGGACCTGACCGCCCAGTATTACTATGCCCACCTGGACAACTACTACACCCAGCAGTTTTTGGGTTTGATCCACACACTGGCGATCTCGGACGGTCAATCGCTGAAGACCGATTTGCGTTACTTCAAGACCGATTCATCTGGTGCAAACAGCTCGGGCACTCCAGGCTACAAAATCAGTGGCTACACCCAAGGCAATGATGGCGAGATCGACAACAAGACCTGGAGCGCCGCGCTGATTTACACCCGGGGTGGCCATGGCATCACCGCGGGCTATCAAAGCGTGTCGAGCGGCAGCAACTTCACGCAGCTCAATCAGGGAAGCCTGGTCAACAAGGGGGCCGGCGGTGCCAGTGTTTACTTGTACACCGACCGCCTGATTCAAACCTTCACCCGCGCGGGCGAACGCACTGCCTTCGGCCAGTACGCCTATGACTTCGCCGCCCTGGGAGTGCCCGGCTTGAAAGCGTCCGTCATGTACCTCAGCGGCGACGATATCAAGACGACCTCCGGCGATACCCAAAAGGAGTGGGAGCGGGACATTGCGCTGGACTACGTGATTCAGTCCGGCACGTTCAAAAGTGTCGGATTCGGATGGCGCAACGGCAAGTCCAACAGCGAGGCGGCCCGCGACCAGGACCAGAACCGCTTGATTGTGAGCTACAGCATTCCGTTGCTTTAACAGAGCGGGTGCGCAGACCGAGCCGAACGCAGCCGCGCAGGCTCGGCAGTCGCTACAGCACACTGTGGTTATAACGAAAT
This sequence comes from Pseudomonas sp. GM21, assembly GCF_000282215.1. Classification (GTDB taxonomy): domain Bacteria; phylum Pseudomonadota; class Gammaproteobacteria; order Pseudomonadales; family Pseudomonadaceae; genus Aquipseudomonas. The sequence goes on along the minus strand of NZ_AKJS01000152.1, from coordinate 11,187 downwards.
TGCGGCGATAAGGAACTCCTGGCGACAGCCACGCATCCTAAGCTAAGAGGTACTTCCTTTTTGCTGCACGCTTTCAGAGGACACCGTCATGCGCCGACTGATTATTATCTCCTCCCTGATGCTGTGTTTACCCTTCGGTTCAGCGATGGCCAAAGTGGATGCGGAAGATGTTGCCACTTCAGCCGGGGTTTCAGCTTCGCTGTATTCGACGTTCAAGGATGACAAACTGATGATTCCCGCCCGGGATGACGCCTCGAGCTTTGTTGCCAGTGGCGGTGAGATTCGCGGGGTTTATCTGGAGTCGGTACTGAAAAAAATCCGTCAGGACAATCCCGGTCTCAATGCCAGCGATGAAGACCTGGCCCGAGCCATCCTGATTCAGGAAGGCAATGCTACCGGCCAATGAAGGCTGAAAAATAGCGGTGGGGCTTGTGACACAGGACTAGCGTTTCCAGCCCTACTTCGCTCGCTTACCGGATAGGCGCGCCCATCCGGCGACTAATTGCGCACTGACACTTACCCCGCCACAGACCACGATCACCACGTCGTGTGCATCGGCGATGGCTCGATGGTCCAGATACGCGACCGCCAATGAAACTCCGCACGCCGGTTCCACCAGTTGGCGCATGTCTCTAGCGAAACGAACAACGCCCATGATTGCGTCCTCATCGCTGAGCACCACGCACTGGTAAGCAAACTCCTTGATGTGCTGCACCGGCCAGGCCGCGACTTGCGCGGCACCAAGCGAGGTTGCCACGGTGTCGATGCGCGGCAACCTGACGGGATGCCCGGCGTCCACGGCAGCGGCAAAAGATGCGGCGCCCTCGGTTTCGCAGGCGATGATCCGGCAGTCCGTGCGCCCATGGCGAATCAACCCGGTGAGGATTCCCGCGAGCAAACCGCCGCCGCCCACCGATGTCACCATCACATCGAACTGAGGACACACCTCCAGGACTTCATCCACCAGCGTGCTGTGCCCTTCCCACAACACCGGATGATCGAAGGCCGGCACGTATTCGGTGTCCGCGTCTTGCGAGAGTTGTCTTGCCCGTTGATTGGCTTCGTCCCAGACCTTGCCGTGAACAATGACTTCAGCGCCGGTTTTGCGGATCCTGGCGCGGGTCGTCTCAGGGGTCGTGTGCGGCACCACAATGCAGGCGCTCAGCCCCAGGCTGGCGGCGGCAATCGCAGTGGCAAAACCGGCATTGCCGCCTGATGGGCAAACAACCCGGTGTTTTCCCTGCGCCTTGGCCTGACTGCACAGAAGCCCCATGCCACGCAGCTTGAACGAACCACTGGGTTGCAGGTTTTCCATCTTGAGCCAGATCCGCCGGGTCGGCGTCGAAAGGCCCCAATGCAGAATCAACGGCGTTTTGATGTGCAGCATCGCGAGTGTCCAAAAGGTGAACGGCTCTTATCCAAGCTTAGTTCACCCTGCACTCCGGCCACCGTTACCGAGTTGAACGCATGAGCAGCATCGGTTATCTAAACTGAACAGGACCATTTTTATGACGAGGTGCTCATGAAAATCTCCCCCGGACTGGCGATTTTCGCCATCGTCGGCACCCTCGCCTACCTGGGCCTGGCGGTGTGGGGGATGGGCGGGTTTGCGGCGTATTTTGCGCATGCGTCGCTGGTGGCAGTTGCCTTGGCAACACTGGTGATGACTGTGGCTTCGCTGTTCACCGAGGTCAACTTGAGTTCCGGCGAGCGCGAAGACCGGGCCAATCGTTGGGTGCTTCCGGCGTTCGGCGTGATCGGGTTGCTCAGCGGGTTCCTGCCAGCCTACACCGACCGGATCGACTTCTGGACCTTCGGTGGTGAAGGCCTGCGCTGGATCGGCGCATTGCTGTTCATCGTAGGCGGCGCGCTGCGCTTGTGGCCCGTGTTCGTGTTGGGCAAGCGGTTCAGCGGGTTGGTGGCGATTCAGCCGGGGCACAGGCTGGTCACCGACGGGATTTATCGGCACCTGCGCAATCCCAGCTACCTGGGGATGCTGGTGATTGCGGTGGGATGGGCGCTGGCGTTTCGTTCAGGTGTCGGACTGTTGCTGACCGCGTTGATGGTGATCCCGTTGATTGCGCGGATTCGCGCTGAAGAAGCGCTGTTGAGGGCGCAGTTTGGTGGTGAATATGACGAGTATTGCGCCAACACCTGGCGGCTGATACCCGGACTCTATTAACGAGTACAAAGAACCATTGTGGGAGCGAGCCGGCTCGCGATAGCCGTGGTTCAGTCACATCAATTGCGCCTGATCCACCGCTATCGCGAGCAGGCTCGCTCCCACAGTTAGAATTGTTTGAGGCGCAGATGGTGGTCGGGATTCACAGATGTGGTCACCGACTGATATCCGGCCAATGTGGCATGCGCCGTCTGAATCGGATGTTCATGCGTCTCGGTGATGATCACCAGATCCGCCCCCGCCGCTTCCGCCGCCTGAATGCCTACGGCGGCATCTTCAAAGATCAAACATTGCGTCACCTCAACACCCAGCCGTTTCGCCGCCAGCCGATACCCCGCAGGATCCGGTTTACCCTCGCTGACATCTTCGGCTGTCACCATGACTTCAGGCTCTGGAATCCCCGCCGCCGCCATCCGGCGCAAGGCCAGTGCCCTTGGTGCGGAAGTGACAATTGCCCATTGGCCTGTCGGCAACGACTGAAGGAAAGCCTTCGCACCACGAACCTCGACAATCCCTTCCACATCCTCGATTTCCGCCTGGGTTATCCACGCTGCCTCTGCCTCGGCATCTACCCCCGGCAAACCCTGGCGATTGACCGTGTCGATGGCGCGGGCACCGTGAATGGTCGGCAGGAAGGACGCGACATCCACCCCGTGGCGCAAGGCCCAGATCGTCCAGATCCGCTCGGCGGCGGCGATGGAATTGAGCACGGTGCCGTCCATATCGAACAGGAAGGCGCGATAGGCTGTATTGAAAACGGATGGTTGAGCAGACAAGGATCAGCTTCCTCTCGCAAAGGCCAGGCAGGCATGCCTGGCAATGTAGCATTTACCCGCGAGAGGGGCTCAAACGGTGCAATAACGTTTCAACTGACGGGCTTGGACTTCAAGGCGCCTTCGACGCAGTCCAGCAATTGGCCAAGTGCCCAAGGCTTTTTGATAAACGAGACTGAATGCCTGACACCGGCGCTTTGCGGTGTTTCGAAACCGGACATGATCATGATCGGCTTGTCTGGCCAGCGGTCGCCAAACTGATTGGCCAGGTCTGCGCCGTTGAGCGTGCCCGGCATAGTGATGTCGGTGAGCAACAAACGGACATTGTCCGCGTTCTGCTCCAGGTAGGCTGAAGCGGCATCCGCACTAATCTGTGGTTGAACCACGAACCCTTCGTCCTGGAGAATTTCGCAGAGAAACTCCAGGATCAGCGGGTCGTCTTCGACCACCAGAATCAACCCGCCAGAAACGTTCGTGCCTACCGTCGATACTGGCCCCATGATTTTGCCACTCCTTGATTACACCTAAGATTTTCGCGCTCTAAAACCGCTGTCTATCAAGTATGAGCAGCAGTCTTGGCGGAAATTCATTTTTGATATGCAGAGGCTACGAATCATTCTCGGCGTTTGGACGCTGGTACCGCGCGGGGCTACTTAATTGTGGTTAAAATGCCGCCCCCTCAAACTGCCGACCCTGCCCGATGAACTCAGACGCGCTTTCCACCCTCCACGCCCACCTGCTGATGGCCCTGGCAACGGCCCCCGCAGAAACCCGTCGGCTGTTTCACGGCCGTGGCCGCTGCTGGCCGGGGCTGGAGCAGTTGACCGTCGACTGGCTGCAGGGCGTGGTGCTGGTTGCGCTGTTCAAAGAGCCGGAACCGTCGCAGCTGGAAGATTTGAAACGACTGTTGATGCAAATCACCCAGTCACCCGAGTGGGCCCAATCCGGTGCACATACCTTATTGCTGCAACATCGCTACCTGCTGCAAAGCACCACCGAATGGCTGCTGGGCGAGGTGATCGATGAAATGACCATCACCGAGGGCGGCTTGCACTATCGCGTGGACCTGGGCCGCAAGCAGAACACCGGCCTGTTTCTCGACATGCGTTACGGCCGCGACTGGGTGCGGGCCCATGCCCAGGGCAAGCGAGTGTTGAACCTGTTTGCCTACACCTGCGGTTTTTCGGTCGCCGCCATCGAAGGTGGCGCCGAGCACGTGGTCAATCTGGACATGTCCAGCCCGGCCCTGAGCCGGGGTCGCGACAATCATCGACTCAACGGGCACGACTTGAGCCAGGTGAGTTTTCTCGGCCACGACCTGTTCAAATCCTGGGGCAAGGTGATTGGCAAGGGGCCTTATGACTTGGTGATCATCGACCCGCCATCCTTTCAGAAAGGCAGTTTTTTGCTGACCAAGGACTACCAGCGCGTGCTGCGTCGGTTGCCGGAACTGCTCAGCCCACAGGGCACAGTCCTGGCCTGCATGAACGACCCGGCGTTCGGTCCCGACTTCCTCATCGACGGCGTCACGCGCGAAGCACCGAGCCTGCGCTTTGAACAGCGACTGGAGAACCCACCGGAGTTCCCGGATGCCGATGCTGAATGCGGGTTGAAAGCGCTGGTGTTCACACTGGGGGATTGAGCCCGCTCCCACACTGCTTACTCCTCCAGTACCAGCAGCGGCGTGCCTTTCTTCACAATGTACGTCGCCAGCTCTGAGGCTTTTGCGCCACCCACATTCTTCGCCACATGCGCCGTGCCTGCGGGGATGTACAGCGAATCGCCGGCCTTGAGCGTGACCGGTGGCCGACCCTCCAGTTGATACTCAAACGTACCGTCGATGACGTAAGCGACTTCCACGCCCGGATGTGAATGCTTGGGTGAGACCACACCGGCATCGAAATCGACACGCACCTGAATCACCTCACGTTCGGCGACGTCCAGGTCCTGACGCACCAGGTCTGTACGGTGGAGCCCTGACTGCCAGTTTTTTCCAGGCTGCGCTTCAGGGCCTGCCTCGGCAGCCTGCGAAAAACTCGCGAAAGTAACCAGTGTGACAGCGGCGAGCGCAATGCCGAACCGGGTGTTGCGGGAAGTGATACGGGACATCGCAATTCTCCAATGATGACCGTCGATGCGGTGAGCTCATTTGAAGGGTGCGGTGTATCCCGCTTGTGTCGCATGACCCATGGTTTTGTATGCGAAGTTGGCTGTCGGCACCGGGGATACGTTGCGATACAAGTACCGTACGCCAGGACCGACTGTCCGAAGAAATGTCCGCCCTCCCCTGACAGCTAAAATTGACAGGGGGATCACTTCAACGCGTCCTTTCAAGCGGGAGTATCACGATGAAAATCGTATCTTCGCTGGCGTTGGTGGTGGCGGTCGGGTGGCTCTCCGGGTGTTCGACGGTGCCTGACAACCAGATCACCAACGTTCCTCTGCACGCTACGCCCGTCAATGTCGGGAATATCGCCCGGCCCATCATGATGCCCAATGGCAATACGACCGAGTTCTGGTTTGCCGTCAGCGGTGAAACCATGGGCAGTGCATTACCCGGTCGTTTGATGGCTTACATCTACCCCGGAAACTGTGCCAGTCTGGGTGCAAAACCGGCCTATGACATGAACGACGGACCCAATGCGCGGTTCTATTCATCGACATCGCTGCAGTACTTCTGGAAAAGCGCGCCGGTGCCTGTCGAGACACTTCGAGCCGGCGGCTATGTCTTGGTGGTGCAGCAAAATCCGGCCGATGGTCACCAGAACATTTTCTGCGGCAATCTGAGCTGAAGCCTTTGGTTTTCCCTGCGTTCCCGACTGCGGTGTGGGAACGCTTTTTTCAACGATCGCCACATGGAGGAAACGGCCAATTGTGACCACCCCAGAATTGATCGCGACCCTGAATCATTGATCAAACCGGACTTCGCACTGGGTGGCCTGGCCGTGGCTACCAAGCCGTTCGGGGGTTCAATGCCGGGACATCAGCCCATGCAGGACCCCGAACCTCAACCCCGCCTCCGATGGCGTCATCTGCGAGATCCCGAAGACCTTGAACGCCGCCAGCATCACCACCAGCCCACCCGGCAAGGTGCTCAAGCGATGGTTTTGCAGTCCGGCCAGTTTGAGCTGTTGGACATGCCCCACTTCCAGCAGGCGCAACGACAGGCGTAGCAGACCGCTGTAGGTAATACCGCTTTCGCCGTCGTCGTTCATCCCGTTGGCCTTGAGCACTTTGGCGAGCATCCGGGCCGTCCCCGAAGACCCGATGGCCTGCTGCCAACCCAAGGCACGGTAGCGCCGCGCCACTGTTTCAAATTGCTGCGTGGCCACACGCTCCGCCTCCAGCAGCGCCGGGGCGGTGATGCACCCACCGGAAAAATAGCGCGCACCGAAAGTGCCGCTGCCAATGGCAATGCTTTCGGTCAGCAGCGGCTGAGCGCCCTGTCCCAGAATCAACTCGGTGGACCCGCCACCGATGTCCACGACCAGTCGCATGCTTTGCGGGCTGGGGATCGTATGGGCCACACCGGCGTACACCAACTGCGCCTCTTCATGCCCGGAAATCACGTCAATCCGAAACCCGAGGTGGCGCTCGGCGCTGGCCAGAAACAGTTGCGCATTGTCAGCTTCGCGAACGGCACTGGTTGCCACCGCCCGCACCCGGCCGGCTTCAAAACCGCGTAATTTTTTGCCGAATCGCGAAAGCGCCTGCCATCCACGATCCAGCGCCATTTCATCCAGCGCACCGCCCTGAAAACCTTCCGACAGACGGACAGGTTCACGCAGGGTTTTCACCTCGTGGATCATCCATTTCTGGTTCCGCTTGACCGACTGTCCAATCATCATGCGAAACGCATTGGAGCCCAGGTCAATGGCTGCAAACAGGGAGGCGTCTCCTTTCATGGCGGGGATTCCTGGCAATTTCATCGGCTTGCGGAGGGAGTTCCGCTGGGCGTTCAAGATGGTTTGCGAGGATCCTGCCATGGGTTAGGTGACATCCAGATGACACCGCCGTTTTTTCTACGTGCTGAAGGCCAGTAGACGTCTCTGAGCAGCACTCCCGATTGACGGAAGCGCTGCTTTCAGGTGCGTCCTGGTCATTTGTCATCCGGTTTGGTTGACGATTGGGGCCGATGTTCAGCGCTTTCTTCGGCGTTGGGTGGTTCGGGATAACTGCCTGGCATGAACACGTGAGTCAGCAAATCCCTGGCATCGACGTCGACAACGCCCTGAACCGAACGTGTGATTGCGACCACTTGCTCACATTGCCGATGGGTGTTGACCCGACCACTCAACGCCACCGTGCCCGCATGGCTTTTAACGTGAATGTGCATGGCAAGGGTGGGCTCGGCCATGGCCAGGGCCGACTTCACCCGTGTCGTCAGCCATGTGTCGTGAGCGACCGCTTCCAGTTGATGTGAATACTGCTCGAAGGAACGAAGTTTCATGGTGTATCCCTCTTTCAGAACGAAGGAGCAAACACCCTAATTATAGTGCGCCCTAGCGTTTGACCGACAAATCCGTCTGCGTCATGCGACTACGCACGGTGAACACGCCGTCTCCCGAGAGAATCGCGCTGCGCGCGAACAATCGGCCGCTCTCCCAGTTCGAAAGTCCCAGCTCCGGCTTGTTCAGCGCGTACTGCCCGTCGACCCAGCGAGTGATGCCGTTGCCGACAAACGGGGCGTTGACCGCGTTGTAGAAACGCTCATGCGCAGCGTCATCCTCACTGATCAATGACACCGTGAACTGTGGGCTGTATCGATTGAACAAGGTAATAGCGCGGTCCAGATCGTCGACGATCATCAGGCTGACTTCCGGGGTTTCTTCCCACTCCCATTCGCGCCCCAATTGATCCTCTGGCAACGGTTCGGCCATTGCCTCGGTCCGGTAGCCTTCGGCGCGGTATACCTCGACGTTTGCACTTAACCATTGAGCCGGCAAATACGGCTCGCTGCCGTCGACAATGTGCAGCTTGCAGCCCTGGCCCCGGGCGCTGCCGGCCTGTTGCAACGCATCGAGAAACAGCGGCACCAGTTCAAAGGCGCGGTCGCGCTGGATCAGGCAAACGTTCAAGGTGTTGCAGACTTTGCGGTCCAGAGAATTGCGCACCACGGCGGCGAAGCGCGTTGCGTCGGCGCCCTTGTCGGCGATCAGCCAGGCGCCACCGGTACCGTGCAGGCTGACGGCGGTGCCGGCCTGTTGGGCGATGCTGCCCAATTGGCTGACCGCACGCCCCGAACCCCGGGCCACGGCCAGGGACAGACGCCGGTCGGCGAACATCGCCCAACCCGCCGCGTGATTGACGCTTTCGACCAGCGACACCGCGCCGACCGGCAATCCGGCATCGCTGAGTGCCGGATTCAGTGCATGGGTGACGATGGCCTGGGCGGTGCCCAATGCATCGCTGCCGATGCGCAACACGGCGGTGTTGCCGGTGCGCAAGACGCCAGCCGCATCGGCGAACACATTCGGTCGGCCTTCAAAGACAAACGCGACGATGCCCAGCGGCGACACCACTTGTTCAACCTTCCAGCCATCGTGCTCGACGCAACTAAGCACCTTGCCCCGCGAAGCGGGTGCATCGCGCCAGGCCCGGAGGCCGGCGATCATGTCACCACGCATACGTTCATCGGCCAGCAAACGCGTCGTAGAGCGCCCACGAGCCTTGGCGCGTTCGATGTCGTTGAGGTTGGCGGCCGCGATCAAGTCCCAGCACGCCGGGGTTTCCAGGCGCTGGGCAAACAGGTCGAAAAAGGTGCTGATCGCTTGATCCGACACCGCCGACATCGCGCTGAACGCCGCTGCCGCACGCTCGATCGCTACGCTTGCCGCGTGCTGATCAGCCACCGGAATCAGCAACAATTCGCCGCTGACCTGCTCCACCAGCAGATGGTCTCCGGGCTGAAAGCGTGCGGCCAGCTCGGGGCTGACCACCGTGACACGATTACCGGCAAAAGGAATCGGCGTGCCAGCGACTAGACGTTCGAGCGCAAGAGACATGAAGCGGTTTCACCATGCAGGGGGCGGCCGGAAAATGTATAGGAAATTTCCCGGAGCGTCATTCACCACTCTTACATGCTGTTCACTTAAGCCAACGCGAACCTTGTAGCAGCTGGCGCAGCCTGCGTCCGGCTGCAGGCTGCGCCAGCTGCTACAAAATTGGGTCGCTCCTTAAATGAACAGCATTACTCTCCTACAGGGGGTGTGCGCAGGGCTTGTATCAGTGTGTGTACAGACCTGTTCCTGACACACCCGGCCCATAAATCCCGCCCGCAACGACACATCGCAGATACACCTGCTTGATGAACTACGCCAGTCGATTGGCCAAGCCGATCAAAGCGCTCAACTCACTCAAGCTACGGAGATCAGCCTATGAACACTTCGCTCTCATCGGCCGTGAAAGGCCTGCACCTGAACCTCGACCGTGCCGGTAGCTGGCTCGCGCCCCTGACCTTGCGGCTGTTCATCGCCTGGGAATTTTTCGAGTCGGGCCTGGAGAAATGGAACGGCGACAACTGGTTTGCCGACATCCAGGACCGTTTTCCGTTTCCGTTCGACCAACTGCCGGCCACGCTGAACTGGGAACTGTCGATGTGGGCCGAGCTGATTGGCGCCCTCGCCATTCTGGTGGGCTTCGGCACGCGGGTATCGGCAATCAGTCTGATGGTGATCACTGTGGTCGCCACCGCTGCCGTTCACTGGCCGGCCGATTGGTCTACATTAAGTGAGCTTGCCCAGGGTTACGCCATCAGCAACAAGGGTCATGGCAACTTCAAACTGCCGCTGATCTACCTCGCCGCCCTGATGCCGTTGTTGCTCTCGGGTGCCGGCAAGCTGAGTCTCGATACGCTGCTGGCGCGATTTTTCTGGCGCCGTCACAATCGTTGAGATGCTACCGTGACAAGCTTCACTCTTCACCTCACTTGCGTAGACAGGAGCCACCATGAGCGTGACCACCCAATGGATCGACATCGACAGCGACGAAGGTACGTTCGGCGCTTACCTGGCCATTCCTCATACCCAACGCGGCCCGGGGATCGTACTGATCCAGGAGATTTTCGGTGTCAACGAGCACATCCGCTCGGTCGCTGAGCAATACGCCGCCGATGGGTATCTGGTGATTGTGCCGGACCTGTTCTGGCGCAGCGGCCACCACATCGAACTGACCTATGACGAATCCGGCTGGAAACGCGCCGTCGAGTTGATGAACGCCACGGACATCACCAAGGCGCAAGCCGATATAAAACTGGCCATCGACGCGCTCGATGACCAGCCAGGGCTCGATGGCGGCATCGCGTCCATCGGCTATTGCTTCGGCGGCCTGCTCTCGTACCTCACTGCCGCCAACGGGCTGGTGGAAGTGGCCATCGCCTACTACGGCGGCGGCATCCAGAATCACCTGGACCGCGCCGATGACATTGAAGTGCCTTTGCTGATGCACTTCGGTGAACAGGACAGCCACATTCCGCTGGAAGCCGTGGAGAAAATCGCCGAGCGTTTCGACACCAACGATAATGTAGAAATTGTCGTGTACCCAGAAGCCGAACATGGCTTCAACTGCTCGCACCGCGACAGCTACAACCAGCGCGCAGCGGCTGAGGCGCATGGCAATACGTTGATCTTTTTGGGTCAGGAGCTGTAGAAACGCCTGCCATGAAAAAGAAAAAGGCACCTTCATCGGGCGATGAAGGTGCCTTTTTTGTTGCGCACGTTTACCTGATCACAGTGCTTGCGGTTCAGCGGTAACGGCCAACTTCAGCTGGACAAGTGCGATGTTGAGCATGGCGGCTGTCCGGAAACGTGGCATGACGGGTTTCAAGCCATCTGAGCAAGAATTTACTCTGCCGTGAACTGCACCGGTAATGAAAAAATTACCCGGATGGACTTATGCCGATCAGTTAAGCCACAACGCGATCCGTAGCAGCTGGCGAAGCCTGCGTCCGGCTGCGCAGCAGTCGTAATACCTGAGTTTGCGGTCTTTCTGAAACACCGCATCGCCTGATTTAACGACTGCTGCGCAGCCGGACGCAGGCTTCGCCAGCTGCTACGGATCGTGTTATGGCTGATCGGCATTACCGAATGGTGCAATGGACTTCCCCTGCTTCCAGCGTTTTAATCGCAGAGGACTTTCAAGCACAACAAGGGACCACCATGCTCGACATTTCCATGCAGGACAGCGCCGCACCGGATGGCGTGTGCTATGGCTGGGGCAGCCGCAACCCTCACG
>NZ_AKJS01000151.1 GCF_000282215.1 Pseudomonas sp. GM21 | reverse complement strand
CTGCTGCGCAGCCGAACGCAGGCTTCGCCAGCTGCTACGGTTCGTGTTATCGCTTAACTGACTGGCATTAGGGAAAGCCCGCTCCCACATTAGTGGTTTTTGGTGATCTGTAGTTCAGGTTTACAGGCCTACAACGTCTTCCGCCTGCAACCCCTTCTCACCCGTCACCACGGCATATTCAACCGGCTGACCTTCAGCCAGCGAACGGTGCCCTTCGCCGCGAATCGCGCGGTAGTGCACGAACACGTCCATGCCATCCTCGCGTTGAATAAAGCCGTAGCCCTTGGCGTCGTTGAACCACTTCACGTTGCCGGTTTCACGTGTTGCCATCTGTTCATACTCCTTTTTTATTATTGATCGGGCTTTTCGCAGGAAAGCCTCGGGAACATTGCTTGCACTGATAGATGCCACTATTTAGCCAGTGTCGGCTCGCCGAGTATATGTCAGGCGCTAAAACTCTCAAACGGAGTTTACTTAAGTGCTTTTTTGCCGATTTTCCATGAATCCGGCACACTGTGAGCCCCCCGAGCAACTGCTCGGTTTTATTTCACTCACGCAGAAGCCGTATGACCCGCTCCCCGTTCCGCCGTCTTGTGTTTGGCACCTTGCGCCGACTGTTGTATCTCTGGGTTCGCTCGGAGACGATCAACCAGTCGTCGTTCACCCTTGACCTCGACCGCAGTCGCCCGGTGTTCTACGTCCTGCAAAACCCTTCGCTGACCGACCTCGCCGTGGTCGATACCGAATGCCGCAAGGCTGGCCTGCCCCGCCCGGTGTTGCCGGTATCGGTGGGTACGTTGGTGGAACCTGCCGCATTCTTTTACCTGACTCCAGACCCCGACTGGCTCGGTCGCCAGGACAAACGCGGCGCGCCGCCAGCCCTGACCCGACTGGTCAGTGCCCTGAGCCAGAATGCCGCCGAAGATGCGCAGATCATTCCGGTCAGCGTGTTCTGGGGTCAGTCACCGGACAGCGAATCGAGCCCGTGGAAACTGCTCTTCGCTGACAGCTGGGCCGTCACCGGACGTCTACGCCGCTTGCTGAGCATCATTGTGCTGGGGCGCAAGACCCGCGTGCAGTTCTCCGCGCCGATCCATCTGCGTGAGCTGATCGATCAAAACAAGGGACACGAGCGCACCGTGCGCATGGCCCAGCGGATCCTGCGGGTGCACTTTCGCAACCTCAAAGCCGCCGTCATCGGTCCGGACATTTCCCACCGCCGTAATCTGGTCAAAGGCTTGCTCAATCAACCACTGGTCAAGCAAGCGATCCTCGACGAAGCCGAGCGCGAGAATATTTCCCCGGAAAAAGCCAAGGCCCAGGCCCTGCGCTACGGCAACGAGATCGCCTCGGACTACACCTACACCGCGATCCGCTTCATGGAAGTGGTGCTGAGCTGGTTCTGGAACAAGATCTACGACGGCATCAAGGTCAACAACATCGAAGGCGTGCAAAAGGTCGCCCCGGGTTACGAAGTGATCTACGTACCCTGCCACCGCAGCCACATCGACTACCTGCTGCTGTCCTATTTGCTATTTCGCAATGGCCTGACCCCGCCGCACATCGCCGCCGGGATCAACCTCAACATGCCAGGGATCGGCGGCCTGCTGCGTCGCGGCGGTGCGTTCTTCATGCGCCGTACCTTCAAGGGCAACCCGCTGTACACCTCGGTGTTCAACGAGTACCTGCACACCCTCTTCACCAAAGGCTTCCCGGTCGAGTACTTCGTCGAAGGCGGCCGTTCGCGCACCGGTCGCATGCTGCAACCGAAAACCGGGATGCTGGCGATTACCCTGCGCAGCTTCCTGCGTTCGTCGCGCATGCCCATCGTGTTCGTGCCGGTTTATATCGGTTACGAACGCGTGCTCGAAGGCCGGACTTACCTCGGCGAACTGCGTGGCGCGACCAAAAAGAAAGAATCGATCTTCGATATTTTCAAAGTCATCGGCGCGCTCAAACAGCGCTTCGGCCAGGTGGCGGTAAACTTCGGCGAACCGATCAAACTGGCGGAATTCCTTGACAGCGAGCAGCCGGACTGGCGCCAACAGGCCCTCGGCCCGCAATTCAAACCGGCCTGGCTCAACGAAACGACTAACCGTCTCGGCGAGAAAGTCGCGCAACATCTGAACGAAGCGGCAGCGATCAACCCGGTCAACCTGGTGGCCTTGGCGTTGCTCTCCACCAGCCGTCTGGCGCTGGATGATCGCGCCATGGCACGGGTGCTCGATTTGTATCTGGCGCTGTTGCGCAAGGTGCCTTACTCGCCGCACACCACGTTGCCGGAGGGTGACGGTCGCGCGCTGATCGAGCACGTGAAGGACATGGATTTGCTGTCCGAGCAGAGCGATGCCCTGGGCAAGATCTTGTATCTGGACGAGCAAAACGCCGTCTTGATGACCTACTACCGCAACAACGTGCTGCACATCTTTGCGTTGCCGGCGCTGCTGGCGAGTTTCTTCCAGAGCGCCTCGCGCATGAGCCGCGAACAGATCCTGCGCTACACCCGCGCGCTGTATCCGTACCTGCAATCGGAACTGTTCATTCGCTGGTCCATGGATGAGCTGGACGCCGTGATTGACCAATGGCTGGAAGCGTTTGTCGAACAAGGCCTGCTGCGGTTCGAAAACAATGTCTACCTGCGCCCGGCGCCAAGTTCGCGGCATTTCGTGTTGCTGACCTTGTTGTCGAAGAGCATCGCCCAGACGTTGCAGCGCTTCTACATGACTGTCTCTTTACTGCTCAACAGCGGCCAGAACAGCATCAGCGCCGAAGAACTCGAAGACCTGTGCACGGTCATGGCCCAGCGCCTGTCGATCCTGCATGGCCTGAACGCCCCGGAGTTCTTCGACAAGAGCCTGTTCCGTCACTTCATCCAGACCATGTTGGACCTCGACGTACTCAAGCGCGATGAAGCCGGCAAGTTGAGCTATCGCGAATTGCTCGGCGAACTGGCCGAAGGTGCGGCCAAACGGGTGTTGCCGGCAGAGATTCGCTTGTCGATCCGTCAGGTGGCATTGCATCGCAGTGAAGATGCGGCGGATCAACTCGTGCCTGCGCCACAGGCCGACTGACCCTTATCGACGTCGACACTGTCACCTAATCTCCTCTTTCCGAACAAGGAAGTTGCCATGCTCCGCCCTACCCTTCGCTTTTCCGGCCTCTGCGCAGGCTTGATGATCTCCGCCAGTGCGCTGGCACTGACGCTCAACGACCTGTCGCAAACAGATGCCACTGGCGGCCTCAAGGATGCCCTGACCCAAGGCACACAACTGGCGGTCAAACAACTTGGCACACCGGGTGGTTTCAGCAACAACCCGGACGTGAAAATCGGTTTGCCAGGCAAACTCGGCAAGGTCGCCAGCAAAATGAAGCAGTTCGGCATGGGCGATCAGGTCGACGAACTGGAAACCAGCATGAACAAAGCGGCTGAAATCGCCGTGACCCAAGCCCAGCCAATCCTCGTGGACGCAGTGAAGAAGATGAGCGTGGACGATGCCAAAGGCATCTTGAGCGGCGGCAACGACTCGGCCACTCAATTCTTGAACAAAACCAGCCGCGAGCAGATCCGCGCGAAGTTCCTGCCGATTGTGAAACAAGCCACCGACCAGGTAGGCCTGGCCAAACAATACAACACCTTCGCGGGTCAGGCGGCGACCATGGGTGTGCTGGATGCCAAGAACGCCAACGTCGAAAACTACGTCACCGAGCAGGCCCTGAACGGATTGTTCGAGATGATAGGCAAACAGGAAGAGACCATCCGCCAGAACCCTGCGGCGGCAGCGACCAGTCTGGCGAAGAAAGTGTTTGGGACGTTGTAGCTTTTAGCGACCACCACACGACAGAAAGCCCGCTGACCTTTACAGGTTCAGCGGGCTTTTTCATTTAAACGGCTTCCATGATGGATAAGGCAACGGGTGCGGCCTGGGCCAGTCTGTTCCGATAGCCCTCGGTAAAACCACTGACAGCCCGCAGGATCACCGAACACTGGAAATCGATGAAGTAAGTCAGGTCCAGTTCATCGGCCTCGGTATTCAAATACGAGCGCCCGTATTTCACCGGCGCGTTGCGCAGCAAAACACTGATCGCAATATAGCGAAACGCCGAATAGTCATTTTTGAACATGAACCAGTAAAACAGCGCCCGAGCGACACGACCATTGCCATCGCGAAAAGGATGCTCGTAACCCAAGGCAAAATGCAGGGCGATCCCTTTGACCAGTGGATGGAGGTAGTCCCCACGGTTGATATCGTTGTGGGACTGATTGATCCACTTCGATAGCAGCTGCAATCGTGACACCAGTCCTGCTGCGGGCGGTGGTGTATGCACGGTGTTGCCCTCGCCGTCCTGCACCACCACATCATCGTTGCCACGCAATTCCCCGGGCGAATACTGCACATCATCAATGCCCTCGACACCCACGCGGTGCATCGCAGTGATGAGCTCCACGCTCAGCGGTTCATAACGCCGTTCCCAGGCAAAGTTCATCATTCGGTAGTTGCCAATGACCATTCGCTCATCGGGTGTACGCGGCAGG
This sequence comes from Pseudomonas sp. GM21, assembly GCF_000282215.1. Classification (GTDB taxonomy): domain Bacteria; phylum Pseudomonadota; class Gammaproteobacteria; order Pseudomonadales; family Pseudomonadaceae; genus Aquipseudomonas. The sequence continues at coordinate 23,951 of NZ_AKJS01000151.1, read as the reverse complement.
CGATGACGCTTGAGCATGTCCTTGGCCACTCGTGTGGTGGTTGCGGCGCCTTCGAGCTGGCTGCTGCTGATGGCCTCGTCTTCGATCAGGTCATTGAGCAGATAGCTGAAATGTGCGCGCTCACCGATCTGGCTGGTCATGTATTCCAGCGCGGCGGTGGTGGCTTGCCGATCGACCGCCGAAATGGCTTTCTGCGCCAGCGGCGTCAGCATGAAGTTGCCCCACTGGACCGGATCACCCAAGGGGAGCAGGCAGGAGTACTGAGCTGTCCGGGCCTTTTTGACCAAGGCCCAGCACAACCTGGAATCCAGCCCCGGCGCCCAGCGATAACGCAATTCATCAAATGGAAGGTAACGCCCCTGATCATCCAGAGGCTTCAGCAGAGCCAGGTAGTCCGGGAGGCGTTCCTTGTGGGGCGATTTCATCAACAGGTCGAAGACCGGATCGGCCCTCCCCGTTAAAGCTGGTGGCTTCTTCATGACTGCTGTCTCAAAAACTCGTGAAACTGAGGCTTGAGTACAGCATTCAGATTCCCCTGACTCAATATCAGAGGGATCTGAAATACATGTAGGAAGTCAGACCGGCTCTTTCTCGACCCTGAACCACGCCGCATACAGCGCCGGCAAGAACAGCAAAGTCAGCGCCGTCGCCACAATCAGCCCGCCCATGATCGCCACCGCCATCGGTCCGAAGAACACGCTGCGCGACAACGGAATCATGGCCAGCACCGCCGCGAGCGCGGTCAATACGATTGGCCGGAAGCGGCGCACGGTTGCCTCGATAATCGCCTGCCAGGGCTTGAGGCCGGCGGCGATGTCCTGCTCGATCTGGTCCACCAGGATTACCGAGTTGCGCATGATCATCCCGGACAGCGCGATGGTCCCGAGCATGGCGACAAAACCGAATGGCTGACGGAACACGATCAGGAACAACGTGACGCCAATCAGCCCCAGTGGCGCGGTCAGGAACACCATCACCGTGCGCGAGAAACTGCGCAGTTGTAGCATCAATAGCGTCAGCACCACCACGATGAACAGCGGCACGCCGGCCTTCACCGAGTTCTGCCCGCGGGCGGAATCTTCGACCGTGCCGCCGACGTCCAGCAAGTAACCGTCCGGCAATTCGGCGCGAACCGGATCGAGCGTCGGCATGATCTGTTTCACCAGCGTTGCCGGTTGTTCCTTGCCATAAATGTCGGCGCGGATGGTCACGTTCGGCAGGCGATTACGGTGCCAGATGATGCCTTCTTCAAAGCCGTATTCCAGCGTCGCAATCTGCGACAGCGCAACGCTGCGGCCGTTGTCGGTCGGCACGGCGAGGCTTGGCAGCAACGACAGTTCGGTGCGTTCGTGCAAGGTGCCGCGCAGCAGGATTTCGATCAACTCGTTGTCTTCACGGTACTGGCTGACGCTGGAACCGGTCAGTGAGCTTTGCAGGAACTTCGACAGGTTCGCCGTGCTCACGCCAAGTGCTCGGGCGCGGTCCTGATCGACGTTCAGGTACACCACTTTGCTGGGCTCTTCCCAATCCAGGTGCACGTTGACCACGTGCGGATTCTCGCGCACCTTGGCCGCCACTTTACGGGCCAGTGCGCGGACTTCGTCGATGTGCTCTCCGGTCACCCGGAACTGCACCGGATAGCCCACCGGCGGCCCGTTTTCCAGGCGTGTGACCCGCCCACGCAAGGCCGGGAATTGTTCGTTGAGCGTTTCGATCAGCCAGGTGCGCAGGGTTTCTCGATCTTCGATGCTCTTGGCCAGAACCACCACCTGCGCGAAGCTCGCTGCCGGCAATTGCTGATCGAGCGGCAGGTAAAAGCGCGGTGAGCCGGTGCCGACATAGGCCACGTAATTGTCGATACCGGCGCGATCCTTCAGCAAGGCTTCCAGGCGTTTGACTTCATCGGCGGTGTTGCTCAGGGAGGCGCCTTCGGCCAGTTTCAAATCGATCATCAACTCCAGCCGGCCCGACGCAGGGAAGAATTGCTGCGGCACGAAACGGAACAGCGCCACCGAGGCAATAAACATCAGGATCGTCAGCACAATCACCGTTTTGCGTCGCCGCACGCACCACTCCACCAGACGCCTGACACGTTGATAGAACGGTGTGCCATATGGGTCGGGCTGACCCGCGCCATGTTTGGCGGCATGAATCTTCGCCAGATCCGGCAGGAGTTTCTCCCCCAGATACGGCACAAAAACCACCGCCGCCACCCACGAGGCCAGCAACGCGATGGTCACCACCTGGAAGATCGAGCGAGTGTATTCGCCGGTGCTCGATTGCGCGGTGGCAATTGGCAGGAACCCGGCGGCCGTGATCAGTGTACCGGTGAGCATAGGGAACGCCGTGCTGGTCCAGGCGTAGCTCGCTGCCTTCACGCGGTCGAAACCCTGCTCCATTTTGATCGCCATCATTTCCACGGCGATGATCGCGTCGTCCACCAGCAAGCCCAGCGCCAATACCAGCGCACCAAGGGAAATCTTGTGCAGGCCGATCCCCAGGTAATACATGCTGGCAAAGGTCATGGCCAAGACCAGCGGAATCGCCAGCGCCACCACCATGCCGGTGCGTACGCCGAGTGAGAAGAAGCTCACCAGCAACACAATTGCCAAGGCTTCCACCAGCACCTGTATGAACTCGCCGACCCCGGTTTTCACTGCGGCTGGCTGGTCCGAAACCTTGCGCAGTTGCATGCCGGCCGGGAGGTTGTTCTGGATACGGTCGAACTCGATTTCCAGTGCCTTGCCCAGGACCAGAATGTCGCCGCCGTCCTTCATCGCCACGGCCAGACCGATGGCGTTTTCGGCCATGAAGCGCATGCGCGGCGCGGGCGGATCGTTGAAGCCACGGCGAACGTCAGCCACATCGGAAATGCGGAAGGTGCGATCACCGACGCGGATCGGGAAGTTCTCGATCTGATCGACGGTCTGAAAATTCCCCGAAACCCGTAGCTGCAATCGCTCACTGGTGGTTTCGAAAAACCCGGCCGTCGACACCGCGTTCTGTTCTTCAAGCGCTTGCTGCACGGCGGCCAACGGCAAGCCAAGGGTGGCGAGCTTGACGTTGGACAGCTCGATCCAGATCTTCTCGTCCTGTAACCCGAGCAGGTCGACCTTGCCCACATCCTTGACCCGTTGCAGCTGGATCTGGATGCGGTCGGCGTAATCCTTCAACACCGCGTAATCAAAACCGTCGCCGGTCAGGGCATAGATGTTGCCGAACGTGGTGCCGAATTCATCGTTGAAAAACGGCCCCTGAATCCCCGGTGGCAAGGTGTGACGGATGTCGTTGACCTTCTTGCGGACCTGATACCAGAGCTCGGGAATGTCCACCGAGTGCATGGCATCGCGCGCGATAAACGTCACCTGAGACTCACCCGGACGCGAGAACGAGACGATGCGCTCGTACTCGCCGGTTTCCATCAACTTCTTCTCGATGCGCTCGGTGACCTGACGCGACACTTCCTGAGCCGTGGCGCCCGGCCAGTTGGTACGAATCACCATTGCCTTGAAGGTAAACGGCGGGTCTTCGCTTTGACCGAGTTTGGTGTAGGAAAGTGCGCCGACTACGGCCAGCAGGAGCATCAGGAACAGTACGATCTGACGATTACGCAACGCCCATTCGGAAAGATTGAAACCCATCGGGAATTACTCCTTGTCCGCCAGATTGACCACGCGGTTGGAGCGATCCACCGGGCGCACTTGCTGCCCGTCATGCAGTACATGAACACCGGCGGCCACGACCCAGTCGCTGGCGTTCAGGCCTTCGAGCACCGGCACGGTTTTCTCGCCGAAGGCGCCGACGCGGACCGGGGCTTTTTTCAAGGTGTTGTTGGCACCGAGCACCCAAACGTAGGTCGCACCGTTTTCTGCCGTGACGGCCGATAAAGGCACCGACAGCGCGATGGCTTCTGCGGTCTGGATGAACACCCGGGCACTTTGGCCAAGTTCCGCCGGGACTTTGCCGGCGGTGAACGCGATGCGAGCAGCGAAGGTGCGCGATTTTGGATCGGCGGCGGGCGACAGTTCGCGGATGCGTCCGGCAAAGCGCTGATCCGGTTGGGTCCAGAGTTCTACCAACACCGGCTGACCGATCTTGAAGCGGCCAAAGCTTTGTTCCGGCAGGCTGATCAACACTTCACGTTCACCATCAGTAGCTATGGTGAACACAGTTTGCCCGGCAGCCACCACTTGCCCGACTTCCACGGCCCGCTTGGCCACCACGCCATCCTGAGGCGCGCGCAGCACCGCATAACTCGCCTGATTGGTCGAGACATTGAATTCGGCTTTGATTTGCTTGAGGCGTGCCTCACCGGAGCGGTAAAGGTTTTCGGTGTTGTCGTACTGCGAACGGCTGACCATCTGCCGGTCCATCAGCGTCTTGTAGCGATCCCGCTCGGCGCGGACCAGGCTCAGATTGGCCTCGGCGGCGGCGACTTGGGCGCGGGCGGCATCCAGTTGCAGGCGTACGTCTTGTGGATCGAGTTCGGCCAGAGGTTGGTCGGCCTTGACGCGTTGTCCTTCCTCGACCAGTCGTCGGCTGACTTTGCCGCCAATGCGAAACGCCAGATCCGGCTCATAACGCGCCCGCACTTCACCGGGATAGCTCTCCATCGCCTGCCCCGAAGGCTCTGGCTGCACCACCATGGCCGGGCGAATGGTGACTTGAGGCGCCTCTTCGTGACCACACGCAGACAGAAAAAAAGCCAGGGAAACTGGCAACGCGAGGGGCAAGGCATAGCGGAACATGGTGAAGGACCTTTCGCTAATGGTGCTTGGAATAATTATACTGACGAGTATGTTATTAATAGCAAACTCACCAGTCCAGTAATAAAAACGAATATGTCGAACAATCTTTCAGCACCCATTGGTCCAGGCAGGCCCAAGGATCTGGCCAAGCGCCAGGCCATTCTCGATGCGGCGAAAGTGCTGTTTCTGAGTAAGGGTTACGCCAACACCAGCATGGATGCCGTCGCAGCGGAGGCCGGGGTCTCAAAGCTGACGGTCTACAGCCACTTCAACGACAAGGAGACGCTGTTCTCCGCCGCCGTTGTGGCCAAATGTGAGGAGCAACTGCCGCCGCTGTTTTTCGAATTACCGGAAGGCATTGCCGTAGAAACGGTGCTGCTGAACATCGCGCGCGGGTTTCATCAACTGATCAACAGTGACGAATCGGTGAACCTGCACCGATTGATGATGACCCTGGGCAGCCAGGACCCGAAACTCTCATTGATCTTCTTCGAAGCCGGGCCGCAACGCATGCTGCATGGCATGGAGCGGTTGCTGGCCAAGATTGATCAAAGCGGTGTGCTGAGCATCGATAAACCGCGCAATGCGGCCGAGCATTTCTTTTGCCTGCTCAAGGGCGCGGGGAATTTTCGCTTGTTGTATGGCTGCGGCGAGCCGGTGACCGGGGATGCGGCCGAGGAGCACGTGCGGGAAGTGGTGGAGTTGTTTATGCGGGCTTATCGACCACAGACAGCCTGACAGGATCGTTCCCACGTCGAGGCGTCGAACCGTCCGCGTGGGAATGCCTCAACGGACGCTCCGCGTTCGGCTTTGAAGGGACGCGGAGCGTCCCGGGCTGCATTCCCACGCAGAGCGTGGGAACGATCAGCACGATCAGCGTCGAGTCAGGGCTTGAGTGCTTTCTTGGGGTAAATGTCATACCGGCTGGATTTGCCATCCAGTGCATGACTCGGCTTGGGCCCCGCAATACACGGTGCCTTGCGCGGGCGCTTGACCACTACCCGGTGGCTGGCCAACGCCAACGCGGCTTCGAGCAATGCTGGCGCATCCGGGTCATCCCCCACCAAGGGCCGGAACAGGCGCATTTCCTTCTTCACCAGCGCGGTTTTCTCGCGATGGGGAAACATCGGGTCGAGGTAGATCACCTGCGGCGGCTCGCCTTCCCAATTGCGCATCACCTCGATTGAGTTGCCCTTGAGTAATTTCATCCGCGCCACGATAGGCGCCACGTCGAAATCTTCCGCGCCGCGCGCCAGGCCATCCTCGAGCAAGGCACCAATCAGCGGCTGACGCTCGATCAGGCTCATCTCGCAGCCCAGGCTCGCCAGCACGAACGCATCCTTGCCTAGCCCCGCCGTGGCATCCAGAACACGCGGACGCACGCCCTGCGCGATGCCAACGGCCTTGGCGATCATCTGACCCGTACCGCCTCCGAACAACCGCCGATGCGCCGCTCCACCTTCAACGAAGTCCACCCGCACCGGCCCCGGCGCATCCGCCCCGAGCTGTTGCAGCTGCAACCCCTGCTCGCCGACCTGCAAGGCAAACTCGCCGTCATCCACCTGCAACGGCAAGCCCAGGCGCTCGGCCCATTGCTCGGCTTGTGGCTGAAAGGTCGTGCCCAGGGCCTCGACATGGATGCGGCAAACCGCCGGTTGATCAATCATCGGAAAACACGCTCAAAAAATTAATGATCAGCAAAAACGGCCGATAACAAAACTAACGGGCATTTTGCCAGAGCTGAGCGTCGACCGAGAGAAATGTCAGACTTTCAACCCACAATCACAGGTTTTATCTCGCCCTATGGCGATTACAACCTGCGAAACACCCAGGCGCTAGGCGGTGTCAGTCACCTGTGGCAAGATTTTTTTGCCCGGGCGCTGGCCGATCAGCCGGGTGATGGGGTGCCGGAGTCGCTCAAGTTTCCACCGGTTGATCTGGAAAGCCCGGTCGAACCCACGGTTGGCAGCGAGTTGTTGGCGCACATCGTCTCCCAGCGCGAATGCAACGTGACCGAAAACGTGGTTCGCCCTCCCGAGCCGCTGTTTTTGCCGATTGCCGAGTTCGAAATGGACCTGGCCGACAAACAGGCCCCACCGTTCCCGGCGGAAGAAATCGTCGCTCAGCAAAAACAACAGGACTTCGAAAGCGGCTGGGTCCGCCCGATCGTGCTCACTGCCGGTCAACCCGTGCCAGCAGCCGGCCCGGCGTCGCAACCGCGTCCGTTGCACCTGCCGATCGCCGAATTCGAAATGGATCTGCTGGACAAACCCTTCCCGCCGTTCCCTGCCCAAGAGCTGGTGGAACAACAGAAACAACTCGACTTCGATAACGGCTGGGCGCGCCCGATCGTTCTGCAAAACCTGCGCATCGCCGCCTGACCTTCAATAACAGGTCCTTAGCGACACACCCACCACGGCCCGACATCCACATGAAAATGATTGTGATGGGCGGCGTTGTAATCCGGGCTCAACACCACACTGAACATCTGACACGCACCGTCGCGGACCTGGCGTAGAAACCGTGAGTCCTGATTGTCCTTGGACCAGTCCTTGAGCACGCTGACGGTTCGGTCGTCCGCCAGACGGAAACCGGCAATGTCCAAGGCATTGGCCGACGCATGCTGACTGAGTCTGCCGTTTTCGCGGTTATAAACATTACGACAGGCAAAGCTGCCGAGATGGTCGACCCGCGTTATCGCCTGCCCATACACCGCCTGCGCCGTGGGTTGCAGGACATGTCGATCAAACAGCGCGAACGACACTGCGAGACGGCAACTGGCGAGAAAGTTGCTGCTCAGGGCTATCTCCCCCCCCTGCACCCGCAAGGTGTTGATCAACGGGCACGCAGCGTCGGGACTGTCGGCCTGACGGGTCACGCGCAATCCGGAACTGCTCAAGGCCAGATCACACAACTGTGGGTCATCACGCAAACGCATCAACTTGAAGCGGGTCAGCACGTTCGGTTCTGCTTTCACATCCAGCGGCGCCCAAGGGTTCCACTGTGGTGGCAGGGAGATCCAGCCGCGCCAGACACTCACGCCCAATGCGCCAATGATCAACAGCACCAACAACAGCCCCCACCGAACCCGCATCGTCAGCCTTTAAACAGTTGATTAGCCTGCGCGTAAGGCATGGACCTCGAGGTAAACCCGAAGGTGCCCGAGGTCTTGATCTCTTCGGCCGCACGGAAAAACTCGCCATACGCCGCCAGGGCCAGTGCTGAACCGACACTGATGCGTTTGACGCCCATTTCGCTCAACTGCTCGACCGTGAGCTTGAGCCCGCCGGACATCAACACATTGACCGGTTTGGGCCCCACGGCACGGACCACCGCCAACACTTCTTCAGCACTGCGCAGCCCCGGTGCATAAAGCACGTCGGCCCCCGCCTCGGCGAACGCCTGCAACCGGCGAATGGTGTCGGCAAGATCGGGATTGCCATGCAGATAGTTCTCCGCCCGTGCGGTCAGCATGAAGGGGAACGGCAAGCTGCGCGCCGCCGCCACCGCTGCTTCAACGCGCGCCACGGCATGTTCGAAGCAGTAGATGGGCGCCGCTTCACGGCCCGTGGCATCTTCGATCGAGCCGCCGACAGCACCGGCCTCGGCTGCGCGCAAAATGCTTTGCGCGCACTCGGCGGGGTCGTCGGCAAAACCGTTTTCCAGATCCACCGCCACCGGCAGATCCGTCGCCGCGACAATCGCCCGAACATTCGCCAGCGTATCGTCCAGGGTCATCGCGCCGTCGGGGCGCGCATTGGAAAAGGCGTAACCGGCGCTGGTGGTCGCCAGCGCCTCGAACCCCAGGCTGGCGAGCATCTTCGCCGAGCCTGCGTCCCACGGATTGGGAATGACAAAAGCGCCAGCGCGTTCGTGCAGGGCTTTGAACGCTTGGGCTCGAAGTGTTTGCGCATCCATTGGCAGGCTCCTGTAAAGGGGACGAATCCGCCTCAGAGCAAGCCAAGTTGCTCCACTGCGGGCTCTCTGTATAGCTCAGGCAGCGGCGGCAGGCCAGGCAATCGCAGCATCAACTGTGCGTGAAAACGTTGCGCCAGTTTGGCGGCCAAGAGGTTGTCGGCGGTATGCAGGAAGATGTAAGGCGTGCGGCCCTCTTCGATCCACGCGGCGATTTTTTCGACCCACGGCAGCAGAAACGGATCGTTGGCTTCCAACTGGGGATGGCCGATGAAACGCACTTGCGGGAACTGGGTGAATGCCGCCGGACGCGGCGGCACTTTGGGCTTTTTCGATTGAGCGTGGAGCACCGAGGGATCGGTCGACGTGCAACTGAACAGCGCGCGCGGATCGAGGCAGATGCGCTCGACGCCGCGATCCAGCAGCAGGCGATTGAGCATTCGCTCGGCATCTCCCTTGGCAAAGAACGCATCGTGGCGCACCTCGACGGCCAGTGGCCGTTCCAGCGCATCAATGAAAGCGGCCAGTTCGGGCAATCGTTGCGGCGTGAAGCTTTTCGACAATTGCAGCCACAACGGTGAAACCCTCTCACCCAAGGGGCTGAGCAATTGCACGAAGGTTTCGGCGGCAGTCAGTTGCTCGCGCAGGTCACCGCCGTGGCTGATGTCGCCGGGGAACTTGGCCGTGAAACGAAAGTGTTCGGGCATGGCCTCGTTCCAACGCTGCACCGTGGTGGCAGCCGGGCTCGCGTAGAAGGTCGTATTGCCTTCTACGGCGTTGAATATTTGGGCATAGAGATTTAGAAATTCGGCGGGTTTTGCATCAGGCGGATAGAGATAATCGCGCCAGGCGTTTTCACTCCAGGACGGGCAGCCGAGGTAGTAAGGCAGCAACATCAGATATACAGGTCAAGGCCCAGCACATCCGTATCCCAATCGACAAAACTGGCCGTGCTCAGGTAGCTGGCGAGTGCCGTGGCCACGTTTTTGCTCATGGCGCGCTGGTAGATCATGTCTTGCTGGCGAGCAGGGAGATTGCTCAGGCGTTGCGCAGAGGCTTTGGCAGCACGGGCAGCCATTTGCTCCTCGGAGGGGATTTCCAGCTCACCGTCGATATCGACGTAATCGTCTTCCGTCACAGGGCCTTTGCGAGGCTTGCGATTGATGGGATAGGACTGAGAGGAAACGCCGTCTATACGCATGAGTACATGTCCGGTATCAATGATGGCAGTCTAGTGGCGCATTACCCACTTCGCAAACCGCTCGGTGATAACTAGAACACAGAAAATGGAAAAGGTTTAAAAGCCGGAGCAATAAACTGAAGATTGGCGCTGGCTGATATACCCCCATCGCGAGCAGGCTCGCTCCCACAGATGTCAGTGTAGAACCTGTGGGAGCGAGCCTGCTCGCGATGGGACCCACTCGGTAGCGAAAAATCAACGAGCCTTAGGCGTCGCCACTTTATCGCGCAGGTAAACCGGCTGCGCCTCATCCGCGACAATCGCCTCACCGCGTTCCCAGGCAAAACGCGCGAGTGTGAGCAGGTCTTCGGCATGCGGCAACATGCCCGCGTCGTGCCCGGTCAGGTTCACGGCAATGCGCTCGGCATACCCCCACCCCGTGCCCGCGCCAAACCACTCGCCGTTGGCATCCACCGGCAACGCCGCCACTTCTGGTGGCAACACCGCTTCCTTGCCCACCAGGCGCATCTCCCCTGCCGTCTCGCGGTAGCAGCCCCAATACACTTCATCCATCCGTGCATCGATGGCGGCCGCGACCTGGCTTACACCGTGTTCGCGATACGCCCGTTGCGCCAGCACCGCCAGGTTCGACACCGGCAACACCGGGCGATCCAGCGCAAACGCCAAGCCTTGCACCACACCGATAGCGATCCGCACACCGGTAAACGCGCCCGGCCCGCGCCCGAAGGCAATGGCATCGACCGCTTGCAGGGTGGTCCCGGCATCGGCGAGCAATTGCTGAATCATCGGTAACAGCTTCTGCGCATGCAGGCGCGGGATCACCTCGTAATGGCTCGTGACTTTGCCGTCATGCAGCAAGGCAACGGAGCAAGCTTCAGTCGCGGTGTCCAGGGCCAGCAAGGTGCTCATCGATGTTTCCGTAAGAGAGGTCAGAAAAAGTGCGCCAGTATAAACAACTACGGCCCGCAAGCGGGCCGTAGAAGATGAAGCGTTTTTTTAGCTCAGTGCTTCAAGCACCTTGCCGGTGATTTCTTCAACCGAGCCAACACCTTCGACGTGGCTGTACTTCGGCTTGCCTTGAGCGGCGGACAGCTCCTGGTAAAACTTCACCAGAGGCTCGGTCTGGGCGTGGTAGACCGACAGGCGATGACGCACGGTTTCTTCGGTGTCGTCTTTGCGCTGTACCAGATCATCACCGGTGATGTCGTCTTTACCGGCAATTTTCGGCGGGTTGTAGACGATGTGGTACACGCGACCGCTGGCCTCGTGAACACGACGGCCAGCGATACGCTGGACGATATCTTCGTCTTTAACGTCGATTTCCAATACGTGGTCCAGCTCGACGCCGGCCTTCACCAGGGCTTCAGCCTGAGGAATGGTGCGCGGAAAACCGTCGAACAGGAAACCGTTGGCGCAATCAGCCTGGCTGATGCGTTCCTTGACCAGGTTGATGATCAGGTCATCGGAGACCAGGCCACCGCTGTCCATGACGCTCTTGGCGATCAGGCCCAGCTCGGTGCCGGCCTTGACCGCTGCACGCAACATGTCGCCGGTGGAGATTTGCGGAATGCCGAATTTCTCGGTGATGAACTGTGCCTGAGTACCTTTACCGGCCCCGGGAGCTCCCAGCAGAATGACGCGCATCGATGTGCTCCTCAATTTTTATATGGATAACGTCAGATTCGCCTCGTGGGGCCAATCTCAAAATAGGGTCGTGGCCGCCCAAACGGCCAAAGGCTGATCAAGATACACAGCAGTTCCTGCCCACACAAGCCGCCGAAAGTCGGAGAAACCACCGCCTTATGTGGCGTTTCGATGCAGTGCACCAAGTCGCAACCCCATCATTAACTGTCGCGTGTTCGACCTTTTCAGGCACTCGCCCACAGGCACTGAACGCCTGCGCCGAGTGCCTCTTCCCACGCCAAAAAACCTTAGCCGGTATTGCGCAAACCGGCGGCAATCCCCGCCACAGACACCAGCAACGCCTGTTCTACCGGGCTGCCTTGGGCCATGTCCTGTTGCCTGGAACGGGCCAGCAACTCCGCCTGCAATAGATGAAGCGGGTCGAGGTAGGTGTTGCGCAAGCGGATGAATTCCAGGGTGTCTGGGCTATGTGCCAGTAGCTGCGACTGACCGGTCAACCCCAGGACCACAGCACACGCCTGCGACAATAGGTCGCGTAAATGCACACCTAAAGGAAGCAAATCCGGCTCGACCAAGCGCTCATCGTAGGATCGGGCGATATCCGCGTCCGCTTTGGCCAGGACCATCTCCAGCATGTCGATGCGGGTGCGGAAGAACGGCCATTGCTCGCGCATCTGCCCCAACAACTCGCCTTCACCGCGCTCCAGCGCCTTGCTCAACGCGGCCTCCCAGCCCAACCAGGCCGGCAACATCAGGCGTGTCTGGGTCCAGCCGAAGATCCACGGAATGGCGCGCAGGCTTTCGATACCGCCGGCGCGGCGTTTGGCCGGGCGACTGCCCAGCGGCAGGCGCCCCAGCTCCTGTTCCGGCGTCGACTGGCGGAAATACTCGACAAACTGCGGGTTCTCACGCACAACAGCGCGGTACGCCTTCACGCCATCGGCGGCCAATTCATCCATCAAATGGCGCCAGGCCGGCTCCGGTGGTGGCGGTGGCAGCAAGGTCGCTTCCAATACCGCAGCCAGATACAGATTGAGGTTTTGCTCGGCGATGTCCGGCAGGCCGAATTTGAAACGAATCATTTCCCCTTGCTCGGTGGTGCGGAAACGCCCGGCGACCGAACCCGGCGGCTGCGACAAAATTGCCGCGTGCGCCGGACCGCCACCACGTCCCACGGTGCCACCGCGACCGTGGAACAACAGCAGCTCCACTTGTTGCTCGCGACAGATGTCGACCAAGCGTTCCTGCGCCCGATACTGCGCCCAGGCCGCCGCCGTCGTACCGGCATCCTTGGCCGAGTCGGAGTAGCCAATCATCACTTCCTGCGGGCCTTGTAAGCGCGAGCGATAGCCTGGCAGCAGCAATAGCTTTTCGATCACCGGACCGGCGTTGTCGAGGTCCGCGAGGGTTTCGAACAGCGGCACCACGCGCATCGGCCGCAGCACGCCAGCTTCTTTGAGCAGCAGTTGCACGGCGAGCACGTCGGAGGCGGCACCGGCCATGGAGATCACATACGAACCGAGCGAAGCTGCTGGCGCGGCGGCGATTTCCCGACAAGTTGCGAGCACTTCGGCGGTGTCGGCGGAGGGCTTGAAATACGTCGGCAACAAGGGTCGACGGCTGTTCAGCTCGCGCATCAGGAAGGCAATGCGCTCGTCCTCGCTCCAGTCTTCGTAGCGACCCAGGCCCAGGTAATCGGTGATTTCGGTCATGGCCGCGGTATGCCGCGACGAATCCTGACGCACATCGAGGCGCACCAGAAACAGGCCGAAGGTCACCGCCCGCCGCAGGCAATCGAGCAACGGGCCGTCGGCGATCACGCCCATGCCGCACTCATGCAACGAGTGGTAGCACAGCTCCAGCGGATCAAGCAGGTCGCGGTTGTTTTGCAGCACATCGGCCGGTGCCGGGGTGGTTGTCGTCAAGGCTGCATGCGCCCAGTTACGCGTCGCCCGCAGGCGTTCGCGCAACTGTTTGAGCACGGCACGATACGGTTCAGCGCTGTCCCCGGCCTTGGCTATTAATGCCTCGCTGGCCTGTTGCATCGACAACTCTGCCGCCAGCTGATCGACATCTCGCACGTACAAATCAGCGGCCATCCAGCGCGCCAGCAGCAATACTTCGCGGGTGACGCTAGCGGTCACGTTGGGATTGCCGTCACGGTCGCCGCCCATCCACGAGGCGAAACGAATCGGTGCGGCCTGCAGTGGCAAGTGCAGGCCGGTGGCGTCATACAGGGCTTTGTCGGCCTTGCGCAGGTAATTGGGGATCGCCTGCCACAGCGAATGTTCGATCACCGCGAAGCCCCACTTGGCTTCGTCTACCGGCGTCGGGCGGGTGCGACGGATTTCCTCGGTGTGCCAGGCTTCGGCGATCAAGCGCTGCAATTTCGCCTGGATCTGCTCGCGTTCAGCCGGGATAAGGTCACGGTGGTCTTGCGCAGCCAGTTGCGCGGCAATCGCGTCGTACTTCTGGATCAGCGTGCGGCGCGCGACTTCGGTTGGGTGCGCGGTCAACACCAGTTCGATTTCCAGTCGCCCCAACTGCCGGGCCAAGGCGTCGGCGCTGTGGCCTTCGGTGCGCAAGCGGGCGAGCAGTTCCGGCAATACGCGCGCCTCGAACGGTGCAGGCTGCGAGGCTTCGCGGCGGTGAATCAGCTGATATTGCTCGGCAATGTTGGCCAGGTTGAGAAACTGGTTGAACGCCCGCGCCACCGGCAGCAACTCATCTTCGCTCAATTGGTTGAGGCTGGCGCTCAGTTCGGCGTCCATGGAACCGCGACGGTCGGCCTTGGCGCCCTTGCGGATTTGCTCGATCTTGTCGAGAAAACCGTCCCCGTACTGTTCACGAATGGTGTTGCCCAGCAGCTCACCCAGCAAGTGAACGTCTTCGCGCAAGCGTGCATCAATATCGGTCATCAGCAGTTCTCCAGCAAAAATCCGGGCGGCCATGAACATCATGCTTTGGCCCCAAGAGTGCCGCCGTAAAGCCGTTCTTACAAGCAAACGACGAAGCGACTTTAAACTCCGTGCGTAGAAGCTAGTCTGAAGGGAAAGCCACACGACGGCTTTCGCCGGCCAATGCCGGTCACTGACACGGCCTGCCACGAGCAGGAACGCACTGAGGTCACTATGAAAATTCGCGAGCTTGCCCAGCATTGGGAAGAAAACGCCAAGGGTCGCCTGACTGAAACGGGCTACACCATTCATCTGGACGTGGAAGCCGCCGCACGGCTGGCGGCCATTACCGACATGTACCCCAAACGCCAACCCGAAGAGCTTTTGGGCGAACTGATCGGCGCCGCCCTGGAGGAGCTCGAAAAAAGCTTTCCCTACGTGAAAGGCTCGACCGTTGTGGCCACTGACGAAGAAGGTGATCCGCTGTACGAAGACGTCGGTCCCACACCGCGTTTTCTTGCATTGTCCCGGCGTCATTTGCACGATTTATCGGCCGGTAGCGACAAGCAAAAACACTGATCCAGCCGGTTTAAAACGGTGGGAGCGAGCTTGCTCGCGATTGCGGTCTGACATTCAACATTTTTGTTGTCTGACACTCCGCTATCGCGAGCAAGCTCGCTCCCACAGGGGTTGTAATCCCCTTCAAAAATGGCGTACTCCCGAGCGTTAAAAAGCTCGGGGATACCGCCTCTCATCACCAACGTTCCCGACTTAGAGCCTTGCCTGCTTTCTTCCATGCAGGATCAATTTCTCTGAACTTTTAAAAAATGCCACCGGTCGTACCCAGTAACCACGCCTGGTACGGTCGTTTCATTTCGCGCATCAAGTATGTCGGCTACGGCTCCAGACCAGGATGGACATTCAAGTTTTTCAGGAGTTATTCCAATGGAGTTGAAGACCATGAAAACCCGAACTGCCAACACCTCATTCACTCACTTGCGCGGCCTGAAACTGGCGGCCCTGGCCATCGGCAGCAGTTTCATCCTGGCCGGTTGCGCAGGCAACCCGCCGACCGAGCAATACGCCGTCACCCAATCCGCCGTCAACGACGCAGTGAGTGCCGGTGGCACCGAGTTCGCGGCCGTGGAGATGAAGTCCGCGCAAGACAAGTTCAAACAAGCCGAAATCGCCATGCACGACAAAAAATACGATGAGGCCAGACTGCTGGCCGAACAAGCCGAGTGGGACGCTCGCGTCGCCGAACGCAAGGCTCAGGCAATGAAAGCCCAACAGACGCTCAAGGACTCTCAGCAAGGTGTTCAGGAACTGCGTCAGGAAAGTCAGCGCACCGTGCAATAAGCGCGCATCCAGACCCCAGACCTGAAGCTCTTACAGATAGAAAGGACGAACGACTATGCGTACCCAATTGATGATCCCCGCTCTCCTCGCCGCAAGTGTTGCCCTGGCCGCCTGCTCCACCCCGCCCAACGCGAACCTGGAACAGGCGCGTACCAACTACAGCGGCCTGCAAACCAACCCGCAAGCCAGCAAGGTCGCGGCACTGGAAACCAAGGAAGCCAGTGATTACCTGGACAAAGCCGACAAGGCCTATCAGGACAAGGAAGACCAGGCCACGGTCGACCAACTGGCCTACCTGACCAATTCGCGCGTTGAAGTGGCCAAGCAGACCATCGCCCTGCGCACCGCTGAAGCCAACCTGAAAAACGCGTCGGCACAACGTGCCCAGGCGCGTCTTGATGCACGAGATGCACAGATCCAGCAGTTGCAGAACAGCCTGAACGCCAAGCAAACCGACCGCGGCACCTTGGTGACCTTTGGTGATGTGTTGTTTGCCACGGACCGGGCTGACCTGAAATCCAATGGTCTGGTGAACATCAACAAACTGGCGCAATTCCTCGCGGAAAACCCGGATCGTAAAGCGATTGTCGAGGGTTATACCGACAGCACCGGCACCGAGAGCCACAACCAGTCATTGTCGGAGCGTCGCGCCGGTTCTGTGCGCACGGCGCTGGTGAAAATGGGCGTTGATCCGGCGCGAATCGTCGCTCAGGGTTACGGCAAGGAATACCCGGTCGCGGAGAACTCCAGCGCGTCGGGCCGGGCGATGAACCGTCGGGTGGAGGTGACCATCTCCAATGACAACCAGCCGGTGATCCCGCGTTCGGCGGTGAGTGCGAACTAAGCAAAAGCTGCTGAAACACAAAAGCCCCGGCTGAGTCGATCTGCCGGGGCTTTTATTATCTTTGCAGATCACTCAAAACCCTGTGGGACTTTGATTATCTCAAATCCGGGTTACTGCTCCAGCTTCTGCGGCGTTTCCTGCCCCATGCAACGCACGGCTTTTTTCTTGTTGTTGACCAACACACCGGTCAGGCCTTTTTGCTCGGTGTCGAACAGCACCAGCACGCCATCGATGCATTGGGCGACTTGCGCGGCCGGCTCCAGGGAGACTTTGTAGTCTTCACCCGGCAAGGTCTTGAGCATGGTGAAGTCGCTGAGCAGCAACGCATCCTCAGGCTTGGCGAAATGCAGGTAGCCGTAGAACCACAAGGCGCCAACGGTGCCGAGGATGCTGCAGATACCGGTGATGATCAGCGGGATGGCGTTTCGTTCTTCACTCATTGCGGGCTCTCTGATGGTTCATCTTCTGAAATCGGGGGTGCCGGGTAATTGGGGATTTCACCCAAGCGGCGCAGGCCGTTGAAATGCTGCGGGTCGTCGAGATAACGCAGCATGACTTTTTGCCAGACCGGGTTGGTCAACGTCTGCACATGACCGCCTCGGGTCAATTGCAGCACGCGTGGCGGCGGCGCAGCTTGATACAGACGGATGCCGTTGGAAAGGGGCACGATCGGATCGTCGATACTGTAGTAGAACAGTATCGGCACACCTTTGAGCTGCGCTATCGAGTTGATTGCGCTGTCACCGTCCGGCACCAGCCAGGATAACGGCACCTGGAACGGCCAGGTCAGCCATGAGGTACTCAAGACAAATTGGCCGACACTGCGATAGCTGCCGGGCACCCCGTCAAGAACCATGGCGTTGAGTTGTTTCTGGCGCTCGGGGTGTTGAACCAGATAGTGCACGGCCATCGAACCACCGAGGCTTTGGCCGAGCAGGATCAAAGGTTTGCCTTTGACCTCAGGTGCCTGATCGAGCCATTTGAACGCGGCGTCAATGTCCTGATAGATCGCCGGCAGGCTCGGCTTCCCTTCGGATAACCCGTAGCCGCGATAGTCGATCATCAGCACTTGATAGCCGTGCTTGGGCAACCAATAGCTCCCACCCAGGTGCATCGGCAAATTGCCGCCGTTACCGTGCAAGTGCAGCACCGTGCCTTTGACCTCGACCCCTTTTTTGGCCGGCAACCACCAAGCGTTCAGCTTGAGGCCATCTGCGGTGACAAGGGTGACTTCGCGGTAGTCCAGATGAGCTTTTTGCGGGGTGAACAGCTGACCGGGCTCGGGATAGAACAACAGGGAGCTGCAACCGCTCAAGGTCAGAAGCAGGCAAAAAATGCCGAGGAATCGCATCCGTTGAAACCTCGCAGAAATGGGTTGGAATACATCCCCACTGTGGGAGCGAGCCTGCTCGCGAAAGCGGTGTGTCAGTCAACATCCATGTTGAATGGTGAATCGCATTCGCGAGCAGGCTCGCTCTCACAGGGGATCTAATGATCGCTACAGGATGTTTGAGTAATCCGCTTCGATCCGGTCCAGGCTCAGGTGATTGAGGAAGTTGGAGAAGCACATCCACGCCGACAGCGCGTTCAGGTCGCGGAACTGATCCGGCAGATATTTCGGCGGCACCACCAACCCTTCATCCACCAACTGGCGCATGGTGCGCATGTCTTCCAGGGTGGTCTTGCCGCAAAACAACAGCGGGATCTGCTCAAGCTTGCCTTTACGCACGGCCAACTGAATGTAGTTGTAAACCATGATAAAGCCCTTGAGATAGGACAAGTCTTTGGTAAATGGCAGGCCGTTGGGCACCGATCCACGGAACACCCGGCTCGCGTTACCGTAGCTTTCCGCCATTTCGAAGCCTTGTTCGCGGAAGAAGTCGAAGATCTGCAGGAAGTCGGCCCCCTCCTCCACCATGTGAATGGCGCGGGTGCGGTTGGTCAGTTTGCGCAAGCGACTCGGGTAGGAAGCAAAGGTGATGATTTCCATCAGGATCGCCAGGCCTTCCTGCGTCACCGTCGACGATGGCGGGCCTTTGGACAGGAAAGTGCAGATCGGCTGGTTCAAGCCGTTGAGCGTGGTGCCGACATGCACCAGGCCTTCGTGCACTTCCAGGGCAAGCACGTCGCGGTCGTTGAACATCGCATCGGTGCGGATCTTGATGTAGTCGGCGCCGGCCGCCGCATCGGCGACGATCCCGTCGGACTCGAACACCCGAATGGTTTCTTCGGCCTCGCCAAACACCTTGTTCAATCGGGTTTGCAACAAGTGCACGGCTTCCTTGGCCGTGAGGACTTTTGGCTCATCCTTGAGATCGCCACGGCCGTCGATGTTGTTCAGGTAATCGGAAAGCATCAACCCAAGATCGGCCAGGGTCGGGTCGCCGGCGTGAAACGCGTCGGAGGCGGCGCCGTACAGTTCCTGGGAAATCAGGCCGAAATCCTCGGTACCACGCGCTTCAAGCATGCGCACCACCATCCGGTATTCCTTGCACATGCGGCGCATGATCTGGCCGACCGGGTTGAACTGGCCGAGCTGACGGGTGATGTCGCGTTCGATGTTCTGGAATTCCAGCTTCACTTTGCTGGAGTCAAACGACAGCGGCCGATTGAGGTAGTAATCGCGGTCAATGGCAGGCATTTCCTTGCCCTTGGCCTTGAGGAACCCTTGGCGGATGCTGTCGTCCCACTTGACCGCATCAAGGACGCGAATCGGCGTCTGTGCCAGCACAATGCGATCGGACAAAATGCGTATCGTCTGCTGGTATTCGTCCACCCGTAACTCCTGTAGTAAAACCGTTATGTGCTGGGTTTATTTGCTTTTGGCCAGGCGCTGATAACGCACGGCTTCGACGAAAACATCGGAATTGGCCGGATCGTCAAGGTAGCTGAAGACCTGATCCATCGCGTTGTTGACCAAGACCCCGTCGCCATCGTCGGTCTGGAAGCCTTCGCCGCTCAAGATTTCCTGTCCGCGGGCCTGGTTGATCTGCTCGACATCGAGGTTGTAGACCACCAGTTCTTTTTTGTCCGTGATCTCGAAACCGGCAATGGTGAAATGGCCGCCGAATCTGGCGGGCACTTTCGCCGACAGATACCAGCGGCTGCCATGACGCGAGACGGTGAAGGGATACGCTTCACGTTCACCGGGTTTGGCCTTGAAGTAGCTGACGGCCTGATAGCGATTGTCGCCAATGCGCGTCAGCTCCAGATTCATCGGCTCGCCCCACGCGTTGGTGCTGGTCCATTTGCCGAGCAAACCTTTGGGCGCGGGGTCGCTTGCGGGCAGAGGCTCCTTGAAGGTCACCAGGCAGCCACTGAGCAGCAGGAACGACAAGGCGATTACCACGACGCGCCAGGCTTTCATTCAACACTCCCTATGAACACACGCAGTCCTGTAGCAGCTGCCGAAGGCTGCGTTCGGCTGCGAAGCAGTCGTAAAATCTGAATCCCGAATCAACTGAAGGAACACGGTGGCAGGTTTACGACGACTTCGTCGCCGGACGCAGCCTGCGGCAGCTGCTACAGGGACCGAGCTAAGCTCATACCGACGCGAGTACCAAGTGCATGTAACGATTGAGGATACCGAGCATTTCTACTTCACCTACAGGCTCGGCGTCGTTGAGCAGGCCCTGATATTCCATCCGTCCGATAATCGCCGTCAACACTTTGGCATCCTCTTGTGGCTCACGCGAACCCAATACCTCGAAAAGCTGGCGCGTACCCTGGAGAAGAATCTGCTGATGCGCGCGCACCAACTCCGCCAGACGCGGGTTCAACAAAGCCTCTTGGCGGAACGCCTGTTCAGCCATCAGGTGCTCACGACGGTTGATCAGTTGGCGGTGCACATAGTCCGTCATCAACCGTGCAATATCGTCCGCCAGTTTCGAACGCGCCTGCGGGGTGCCGTCGCCACTGAGCACCATCTCGCGCAGCAGGCCTTCATTGTTTACCCACAGTTTGGCCATGAACGCGGCACTGCGTTCCACGTACTGAGCGAAGGTATCGGTGAGCAAGTCATCGATATCCTTGAAATAGTAGGTGGTCGCTGACAGCGGCACCCCAGCTTCGGCGGCCACCGCGCGGTGACGCACGGCCCGCACGCCATCGCGCACGACAATGCGCATCGCCGCATCGAGAATGACCTGTCGACGCTGTTCGCTGCCCTGTCGGCTGGCCTTGCGGCCTTGGTACTGAACACTTTCAGCGACCGCAGTGGCGATATCCGCTGCACCTTCTTGAGCCATTGCATGATTCACGACAGGTCTTTCCTTTCAGGTGAAAGCAACAAATTGATACGTTTGTACCAGACAGGCAATAAAAAGCCGCCTGAAAAGGCGGCTTTTTTATTGAAACACTTACGCTTGCGGCCGCATGTGCGGGAACAGGATCACGTCGCGGATCGACGGTGAGTTGGTCAGCAGCATCACCAGACGGTCGATGCCGATGCCTTCACCGGCCGTTGGCGGCATGCCATATTCCAGCGCGCGAACGAAGTCGGCGTCGTAGTGCATGGCTTCGTCGTCGCCCGCGTCCTTGTCGGCGACCTGAGCCATGAAACGCTCGGCCTGGTCTTCCGCGTCGTTCAACTCGGAGTAGGCGTTGGCGATTTCACGGCCGCCGATGAACAGTTCAAAACGGTCGGTGACGTTCGGGTTGTCATCGTTGCGACGGGCCAGCGGCGACACTTCGAACGGATACTCGGTGATGAAGTGCGGCTGCTCCAGCTTGTGCTCCACCAGTTCTTCGAAAATCATCACTTGCAGCTTGCCCAGACCTTCGAAGCCCAGCACCTTGGCGCCGGACTTTTTGGCGATGGCGCGAGCCGTGTCGATGTCTTGCAGGTCGGCAGCGGTCAGCTCCGGGTTGTACTTGAGGATCGAGTCGAATACCGACAGACGCACGAACGGTTCACCGAAGTGGAACACTTTGTCGCCGTAAGGCACGTCGGTGCTGCCCAGAACCAGCTGCGCCAGTTCACGGAACAGCTCTTCGGTCAGGTCCATGTTGTCTTCGTAGTCGGCGTACGCCTGGTAGAACTCCAACATGGTGAATTCAGGGTTGTGACGAGTCGAAACGCCCTCGTTACGGAAGTTGCGGTTGATCTCGAACACTTTCTCGAAACCGCCAACAACGAGGCGCTTGAGGTACAACTCAGGCGCGATACGCAGGAACATGCCCATGTCCAGCGCGTTGTGGTGAGTCTCGAACGGCTTGGCCGCTGCACCACCCGGGATGGTTTGCAGCATCGGCGTTTCGACTTCCAGGAAGTCGCGCTGCATCAGGAAGGTGCGGATGTGCGCAATCACTTGCGAACGCACGCGGAAAGTCTGACGCACGTCTTCGTTGACGATCAGGTCAACGTAACGCTGACGGTAGCGCTGCTCGGTGTCGGTCAGGCCATGGTGCTTGTCCGGCAGCGGGCGCAGCGACTTGGTCAGCAGGCGCACGCTGGTCATTTCGACGTAAAGATCGCCCTTGCCGGAACGCGCCAGGGTGCCTTCGGCGGCAATGATGTCGCCCATGTCCCAGGTTTTCACCGCGGCCAGGGTATCTTCGGACAGGGTTTTACGGTTGACGTAAACCTGGATGCGACCGGTCATGTCCTGGATCACCATGAACGAGCCACGGTTGAGCATGATGCGACCGGCAACCTTGACCGGGATTGCAGCCTCTGCCAGCTCTTCCTTGGTCTTGTCCGCGTACTGTTTCTGCAAGTCATTGCAGTAGTTGTCGCGGCGGAAGTCGTTCGGGAAGGCATTGCCCTTGGCGCGCTCGGCAGCAAGCTTTTCCTTGCGCAGGGCGATCAGGGAGTTTTCTTCCTGTTGCAGGGCTTGCGGGTCGAGATCTAGGTCGCTCATGTCTTTAAATATTCCATCAGGTTCGTTGTCCCCAGCCTGCGGCTGGGGATCGCGGGCAAGTCGGATCGCCGCACCGCCGCTACCACAGGGATCGCGCGTAGTCAGGCGATCCGGCATTGCATCGCTTACAGGCCTTGTTTCAGGCTGGCCACCAGGTATTCGTCGATGTCGCCGTCGAGCACCTTGTCGCAGTCGCTGCGTTCGATGTTAGTGCGCAAATCCTTGATTCGCGACGCATCGAGTACATACGAGCGGATCTGGTGACCCCAGCCGATGTCGGACTTGGTGTCTTCCAGGGCCTGGGAAGCGGCGTTGCGTTTCTGCACTTCCTGCTCGTACAAGCGCGCCCGCAACATTTTCATCGCGGTGTCTTTGTTGGCGTGCTGGGAGCGTTCGTTCTGGCAGCTGACCACGGTATTGGACGGTACGTGGGTGATACGCACGGCCGAGTCGGTGGTGTTTACGTGCTGACCACCGGCACCGGAGGAGCGGTAGGTGTCGATGCGCAGGTCCGACGGGTTGATGTCGATTTCGATGTTGTCATCGATTTCCGGCGACACGAACACCGCCGAGAACGAGGTGTGACGACGGTTGCCGGAGTCGAACGGGCTCTTGCGCACAAGACGGTGCACGCCGATCTCGGTACGCAACCAGCCAAAGGCGTATTCGCCCTTGATGTGAACGGTAGCGCCCTTGATCCCGGCCACTTCACCGGCCGACAGCTCCATGATGGTCGCGTCGAAACCGCGTTTGTCAGCCCAGCGCAGGTACATGCGCAGCAGGATGTTGGCCCAGTCTTGGGCCTCGGTGCCACCGGAGCCGGCCTGGATGTCCAGGTAGGCGTTATTGGCGTCCATTTCACCGCTGAACATGCGACGGAATTCGAGTTTTTCCAGCGACTCGCGCAGGCGCTCGACTTCGGCGGCGACGTCATCGACGGCGGCCTGGTCTTCTTCTTCGGCGGACATCAGCAGCAGGTCTTTGGCATCAGCCAGGCCGGAGTGCATCTCGTCGAGGGTTTCGACGATCTGTGCCAGCAGCGACCGCTCGCGGCCCAGTTCCTGAGCGTACGCCGGGTTGTTCCAGACAGACGGATCTTCAAGCTCGCGATTGACTTCGGTCAGACGCTCATGCTTTTGATCGTAGTCAAAGATACCCCCGAATAGTTTCGGAGCGCTCGGACAGGTCCTTGATACTGTTAAGGATCGGGTTGATTTCCATGGCGGGCAGCACTCGTTGGCGAACTTTTGAAAGCCGGCGAGTATAACGGCAAACGGCTGGAAACGGCAGTCCGCCCGGCGGCTTTAGGCACGAATGGCTGAAACAATGGAACATCCCTGTAGCAGCGGTCGAGCCCCGCGAGGCTGTGTCCGGGCCGGGGTCGCGCTCGACCGAAGTCCTCGCCAATCCTGCGCACGCGGTTTGTCTGGAATTTCGAATTGTATGGTTTTACGACGGCTTCGCCGCCGGACGCAGCCTCGC
>NZ_AKJS01000150.1 GCF_000282215.1 Pseudomonas sp. GM21 | reverse complement strand
GCGCAGCAGTCGTAAAACCTGAAACTGCGGTCTTCCTGAACCACCGCATCGCCTGATTTCACGACTGCTGCGCAGCCGAACGCAGGCTTCGCCAGCTGCTACGGATCGCGTTACGCCTGTCGGCTGCCTCCATCGCCTTACTACCAAGGGACTAGAAGGCGACCACCAAAGCAGCATGGGGTGATTGCAATGCTGTTTCTAAGATGGGTGCCATAGCCTCTGCCAAGAGGTTTTGCGTGCAATCCTGAGGGCATAACAATGACAACAATACGCAACGCTTTGCTCATGACCGGGCTGCTGGCCGGCTTTATCAGTGCAGGTTCCGTGTGGGCTCACGGCAACGTGGTACCTCAAGCCGTGGAAACCCAGGGTCTGACCCCGATCAAGGACGCCGGTGTTCCGGTCGATGCGGATGGCTGGGCGGCGGCCAACCCCTATCGCGCCTCCCCGGAGCGAGATAAGGCGCTGGAAATCGGTTCGTCGGCCTACAACCAGAACTGTGCGGCCTGTCATGGCCTGGAGGCCAAGTCCGGTGGGATTGCCCCCGACTTGCGCATGCTTGATGTCGGAGAGTCAGGAGACGAGTGGTTTGTCGAGCGCGTGCGTCATGGCGCGGTGCGTGACGGTCGGGTCTACATGCCCAAAATGGCCGACTATTTGAGCCAGGAAGCCTTGTGGGCGGTGCGCACTTACCTCGACAGCGTTCACGTCGAGGAGTGATCCCATGCGTCTGATCGCGGTGCTGATCAGTGCACTGTGGCTGTGCTGCCAGACAGTGCAGGCGCAGGTTCGCACCTATGACGAAATGATCGCCGCCGGGGAGCTGAAAGTGGCGGTCTACAAGGACTTCCCCCCCTACAGTTTTGAACAGGCCGGCCAGCCCCGAGGTGTTGATGTCGAGCTCGCCGAGGCCCTGGCCAAGGCGCTCGGTGTACGCCTGACGCTGATCTGGGCGCCTGCCGGGGAAAAACTCGATGACGATTTGCGGGATTACATTTGGCGCGCCAGTGCCTTGCACAACCAGCAACTGGCCGACCTGATGATGCGTGTGCCCTATGACCGCGACTTCGCCCAAAAGCGCAACGAATTCGGCGAAATGGAAAACGGTCATGTGGTGATGTTCGGCCCCTATCAGACCGAACAATGGCAGGTGGCATACGATCAACGTCGGCTGGAAAAAGTCGGCAGCGTGGCCGTGTTCGAGCATCACCCGATTGGCGTCGAGGTCGACAGCGTGCCGTCGTTTTACCTGACTTCGGTGTTCAACGGCATGCTCGCCGGCAAGACCCACCACTATCCGGGCGTGCCACAGGCATTTGCCGCGATGAAGGCCGGTGAGGTCGACGCCGTCATGGCCATGCGGGGCGAAATTGACTGGCAGGTGCATGAAGCGGCCGACCCGCAGGTGGCACTGGCGCAAAACGCCTACCCGAGCATGGGCAAGCAGCTCTGGGAAATCGGCATGGCCGTGCACGAAAGTAATCGGCAACTGGCCTATGCCGTGGAAGAGGCATTGGAAGGCCTGATCCGCGAGGGTGCGGTGAAGACGATCTACAGCCATTACGGCCTGCGCTATGACGTGCCGCAGATGTATCAATAGGAGCGGGTGATGAGCTGGCGAATGACGTGTCTGTTGGCCTGTTGGTTACCCTTGGCTGCGCACGCTACGAGCATCGATCCGGGTAAAGACCCGGTGCCCTCGGTGATGTGGGCGTTCTATCACAAGCAAATGCTCGGCGATGCACCCTTTGTCTTTGATGATCGGGTCAAGCTGCTGGCGCCGCCGTTTGCCGAAGACGCCCGGCAAGTGCCATTGGAAATCGATGCACGAGCGTTCAAGGGCGAGGTGGTGAAAATCCTCGCCTGGGCCGAACTCAATCCGCTGCCGAGGATCGTCGATTTCCAGCCGCTGGACCGTGTATTGCCGTGGCTGTCGATCCGTATCCGGATCGAACAGGCCACCCCCTTGCGCGCTGCGGTTTTGACCCGCGATGGGTTGTGGCATGTCGGTTCGACCTTGATTGATGCCGCAGGTGGCGGCTGCACCGCGCCGAGCGTCGTGCGCACCCAGCCTGGCTGGGAGGAGCACATCGGCGAAGTGTTGGGCGGTCGCTATCCGCGCAGTAAGTTCAACCGATTGCGCGTGCAAGTGGCGCACCCGATGGACAACGGCATGGTCAGCGGTATTCCGGAATTCTTCATCAACCATGCGGAACTGAAGGATCTGAACGATCAGCTGTTGGCGCGGCTGGAGCTGTTTCCCGCTGTCAGTGAAAACCCCAACCTTGCCTTTGACATTGAAGGGGCAGGGCAGACGCGCCTGTTCATTCGGGACACCAGCGGCAATGAATTTGATGCTTCAATCCCCTGACCCAAAGGAGCGTGTCATGCGCTGGATACTGCTGCTTGTATTGAGCGTCAGCCTGCCGGCCATGGCCGAGCTTGAGTATTCGCTCAAGCCCCGGCAGATCGCCGAAGACACCTGGCTGCTGGAAGGCAGCACGGATAATTTCAACAAGGCCAACGGCGGCAATATCGTCAACACCGCGTTCATTGTCACCGAGCAAGGGGTGGTGGTCATCGACACCGGGCCGTCGAAGCGTTACGGCGAGGCCATGCGCAAGACGATTGCGGCGATCACGGATAAACCGGTGATTCAGGTATTTCTGACCCACCATCACCCGGACCATGTGCTGGGCAATCAGGCGTTTGCCGATGTGCCCATCGGCGCACTGGCGGCGACCACCGAGCTGTTGCATCAACAAGGTGATGCGATGGCCGAGAATATGTATCGAATGGTGGGCGACTGGATGCGCGGCACCGAAGTGGTGCTGCCCAATCAGGTCGTGACACCAGGCGTACACAGTTTTGGGAATCACGATTTACGCGTGCTGGGCCTGGGTGGGCATACGGCAGCGGATCTGGCTATTCTCGACCAGCGAACCGGCGTGCTGTTTGCCGGGGACCTGGTGTTTTATCACGGCTTCTGGAGCCTTACTAACTGTTATCTGCTTTTTATCGCCCATAAATCAGATACTTACCTAATCTAACTATTTTTAGTTTTTTCGTGCGCTACGAGGCAATCTGCGCAGTTTCCATTCCATGGCGCTCCCTATCGTGAACGCTAGTCAGATGTGGCGCCGAAATGGCTCACTTCAGTCTGGGGCATACCTCCACGCGCCACACCCAATGCTCTCCGGATCTTCCCCTGATGGTAAGAGCAATCGAACCCGACACATCAACCAATCGCCAGCTCACTGAAGCCGCGAACCTGGACTCACAGACACGGGGCTCCCTGACCCTAGGTTCAAATTGTGGTTTTTGGTATATTGTTAGGTGACTAACTACATGGGGAATTAACATGTCAAAACTCGCAGAATTTCGTCAGCTTGAAAAGCACTTGGCTGAACAGCTCCAAGCTCTCGAAGCCCTGAAAGGGGACGTTGGCCTCAAGAAAGAAATCGAGTTCGAGACCAAACTGCGTGCACTGCTGGCTGAGTACGGCTACAGCCTACCGAACGTAGTCAACCTGCTAGATCCGCAAGCGAGCCGTCGCGCTCTTGCTGTCGATTCTAAAGCTGGCATCCGTAAGCCACGCCAAGTGAAGGTTTACAAGAATCCTCACACCGGCGAAGTCGTCGAAACCAAAGGCGGCAATCACAAAACACTGAAAGAATGGAAAGCAGAACACGGCTCCACGACCGTTGAATCTTGGCTGACCAAATGATTTTGGTTTGGGTACAAAAGGGACCTTCGAGGCCCCT
Source organism: Pseudomonas sp. GM21 (assembly GCF_000282215.1). GTDB lineage: Bacteria > Pseudomonadota > Gammaproteobacteria > Pseudomonadales > Pseudomonadaceae > Aquipseudomonas. The sequence goes on along the minus strand of NZ_AKJS01000150.1, from coordinate 32,505 downwards.
TTTTTTCATCTCATTCAAGAGTGGCGGTTAAAAGCTTCGTCAGCTTGCCTACCCGCGAAAGCTGGTATCAGTGACGGGCAATAAGTGGTCGAAGCAGTCACTCGAAAGCTTTACGAAGCTAACGGAACATCCCTGCAGAGCTTCTCAACATAGGTTTACCCTTCGCCTATTTCTGAAGCAGATGGTAGTTAGCGCAGAATCTGATCAATCAACAGAAGCACGGCGATAATGATCATGATAGCCCCCGAGAGACGGCTAACCGCTTTGGCTGCCACCGGACGAGCCTGCAGCACCGCTCGAGAGCCAAAACCCACAGCCAGGTAAATCACGCCGCAACTGAAGGCGTGAAGCAGGCCCAGCGCGACGATCTGAAATGGCACCGGCCATACGGCCGTTGGATCAGTGAACTGCGGCAACAAAGCCAGAAAAAGCAAAAAAACTTTGGGATTGAGGCCGCTCACGCAGGCCCCCTTAAGAGTCCAGCGTGCCCAGGAGCCTGTGGCTTGCGTCTCGCCGGCTTGTGGTACCGAAGGGCGTAAAAGCATGTTGATTCCGAGCCAGATCAGGTAAGCCGCGCCTCCAATAGTGAGCACCGAAAGGGCGACGGGGTTGCTAGCAACCAGGCCACCAACGCCTGCAGCTACAACCAGCGTCGCCAACACATGGCCAATCAACAAACCAGCCACCGCGGGCATCACGACGCGACCAAACAACCCCGCCGAAATCGCGTACGCCCAATCTGCTCCAGGGGTAATCACGAATAAAAAAGACACAGCCCAGAACGCGGCGAAAATACTAAGACTCATACCAACCTCGCATTGATGGACGATGTTGTGATTGGTTGGCGAGAGCCGCGTATGACAGCTTCCGCCTTGTTGAATTGATTGCTAGTGATGACGGGGTGCATTTTTCACTCTCGCAGACATACAACCGATATCAGTCCTGAATCGGACAAATACGGATGACAGGTGGTAACAAAGTTTGAAAAAGAATAATTGAAAACGGTTAAAATGTTTTCCCTATTATTCCAGGTTGATGACTGAATTAAGGTAGATTCTTCTATATGGATAGCACTGATCGAAAGATACTTGCCGAGCTTCAAACTGACGGGCGATTGTCGGTCACAGAACTGGCCGAGCGGGTCGGTCTGAGCCTGTCCCCTTGCCATCGTAGGGTGCGTGCGCTTGAGGAGTCCGGGGTGATCGAGGGCTATCGCGCTCAACTTTCGCCTAGCGCGTTAGGTTTGAATTTTTCAGCAATGGTTTTTGCGACGCTGCGCGAAGGGGATCATCAAGCGGTTGAAGCGTTTGAAAGTGCACTATTGGGAGTACCAGAGATCGTCGAGGCTCAACGGCTGTTTGGCGAGCCTGATTACCTACTTCATGTCATTACACGTGATCTACCGTCGTTCCATCAGCTATATGATGATTGCTTGTCGACGCTACCCAATGTTCAGCGGTTGACCACAACCCTGGTGATGAAGCGTGTCATTCAAGATCGTTCACTGCCCTTGTGAACCAGTTGCGGCTAACGGGCGTCTGCCGACACCAACCTTGCTCTCATGCCTTCATAACAGGCGTCCAACCGCGTCAATAACACTTTCCGTTTTTTCCCTGTGGGGCACGTGTTGGCAATCGCTAAGTATGAGCAGCTCCACTTCCTTGCGGGCAAGGTTGGCGAATCGTTGAGGGTGCAGTGTTGAGCCAAACTCGTCTTCTGCGCCATGGATAACCAGCAGCGGACACTGAATCGTCGGCAACCCCTTCTCTATGGACCAGTCTGCGTAAGAGGGCGAAAGCCAGGTTTGGGTCCAAGCGTTCAAAACCCATTGGGCCTTGTCACCGTGGTACTTCTGCAAGCGCTCGATTTGACCCGGTTTTTGAAACTGTTCTTTTGCACTGCGCACCCCCGAGACTGTTCTCTCCTCAACAAAGGCTTGGGCGGACTCGGTAACCAAAGCCAGGCATTGCTCGGGAAACAACGCAGCGCAATTTGTCGCCATGGCACCCCCCACGCTGTGGCCGAAGGCGATAAAGCAATCGATGCCGAGACTGGAACGTACGAAGGGAAAGTAACGCTGCGCCTCTTCACGAATGAAGTGATAGGACCAATCGCCCGGATGAGGATCTGACTGACCAAACCCCAATCGGTCATAGGCAACCACGCATCTTCTGGTTGCTTTCGCCAAACGGGTAGGGAAGTCGCGCCATAGCTCAACGCAGCCGAGTGAGTCATGGAAGAGGATGATAGGGGCTTTGTTTTGCGCTGGCTCCTCATTGTGGGGATGCCAGCTGCGGGCGAACACCTGTCCGTAAGGTGTATTAACCCAATGATCTTTCTGAGTAATGGAAACCTGCATTGATGATCCTCATATCAGACAACGGTGTTGTCCTTTCACACCGTTGCGGGATGGGCGTGGTGAAGGCCATTACCACACCCTAGTCTTAAACTACTTCAAGCCATTTAGTGTTGCGCGGCTTTTTCAGCGCCCCATCCAGTTTCGGCGCGTACGCTTTGTTGCTCGAAAGCGTCACGCTCAGCATTGGCACTCGGACTGTGGTCAAGGCATGAGACCGCCCAGGCAATAACGAATGCCAATGGCATCGAGAACAACGCAGGGTAGTCGTAGGGGAAAAGTGCCTCGGGGTGATGCAGGACTTTGACCCAAACACCCGGAGACAGCAAGACCAACGCCAAGGAGCTGACCAGCCCGCTCAACCCGCCCCAAATGGCGCCGCGACTTGTCAGTCCTTTCCAATACATGGCCAACAGCAGGATCGGGAAGTTGGAAGAGGCGGCAATCCCGAATGCCAGTGCTACCAGGAACGCGACGTTTTGTCCTTTGAAGAGAATCCCCAGAGCGACGGCAACGACTCCTAGGCCGATGGTTGCCCAGCGACTAACTCGCATTTCACTTTTGCTGTCGGGTTTGCCTTTGCACAGCACATTGGCATACAGGTCATGGGAGATGGCGGACGCGCCGGCCAGGGCCAGACCCGAGACCACGGCGAGAATGGTGGCGAATGCAACAGCGGCAAGGAATCCGAACATCAGATCGCCGCCCAAGGCTTGGGCCAAGTGCATGATTGCCATGTTGACGCCGCCAAGAAGCGGGCCGCCAATGACGCCTTGTTCAAAGTACTGTGGATCTTGACCGACGATGCTGATCGCAGCGGTGCCTAGAATGCAGACCAGAATGAAGAACAATCCAATTAGGCCGTAGGCAACGAGCACAGACTTACGGGCGGCCTTGGCATCAGGCACGGTAAAGAAGCGCATCATGATATGTGGCAGACCGGCGATACCGAAGACCAGGCCGAGAGACAGCGAAATCATCGAGAGCGGGTCGGTGGCGATTTTCAGGGGGCCAAGAATTTGCTTGCCACTCTGGTGGCTGGCTACGGCACTGTCGATCATGTGCTCGATGCTAAAGCCAAAGTGCTCAAAGGCTAGCAGCGTTAACAGAATCCCCCCGCTGAGCAGTAATACTGCCTTGATGATTTGCACCCAGGTAGTAGCGACCATGCCTCCAAACGTTACGTAGACCACCATCAATACGCCGACACAAATAACAGCAATTTCGTAGTCAATCCCGAACAGAAGGTTGATTAACTGCCCGGCGCCAACCATTTGCACAATTAAGTAGAAACACACGATGACAAAAGAGCTGAAGGCCGAAAACAGGCGGGTGCCCACTGGGTCGAGACGATAGGCAATGATATCGGCGAGGGTGTAGCGTCCAAGGTTTCGTAGGCGTTCGGCCATCAAGAACATAATCAGCGGCCATCCGAGAATAGCGCTGACCGAATAGATCATTCCATCGAATCCTGTGGCGAATACCATGCTGGAAACGCCAAGCAATACGGCTGCCGACATGTAGTCGCCAGCGATGGCAAAGCCGTTTTGCACACCACTGATACCGCCACCCGCGGTGTAGAAATCCGAGGCAGAACGTGTTCGGCCGGCCGCCCAATAAGTAATGCCGATGGTTGTGATCACGAACGCCAGGAAAATCGCGATCGCTGTCATGTTTGGCCCGTGCGTGCCGGGTTGGACTGTCTGTGCAATGGCCGCAATGCTGGTGAAGCAGAGCAATGGTACCAATAACAGTCGTGTGAGCGATTTCATGCTTTCACCTCCGACAACAGCGCCTGGGTCAATTTGTCGAACTGATTATTTGCCCGAAAAACATACAGCCCGGTCAGTAACCAGGAGCCGATGATAAGGATGAGTGCGGACCATATGCCGGTGGTGAGACCACCTCCCAGAGGCACATGCAGCAGTAGTTGCGGATGCCACGAGACCGCAGCGACAAACAGTGAGTAAAGTCCTAACACGATGGCACTGAGGGTAAAGGCGAGACGACTACGGCGTTGAACCAGTGTTTGATACTGTGGATGACTCCGCAGGGCCTGATAGACGGGGTGCGATGACATATTTGAGCTCCTTAAACTTTAATTGTTATTGGCTGGAGTTTTTTTGTTATGGGGCTGCCATGCTCTTGAATGGCAGGTGCTGCAGGGCAACCCGAGAGAGTTCAAGTGCGCAGCAAACTGCGCGATGAACCAACTCTCTCAGGTGCTATGGACGTCGTGTCCGGTCTTGATTACCTCGTGGCAACTGAAGTGGTGCGTGAATGTAGCTTCAAGTTGATAGATGGAAATGAGGATGCCGCGTTACCGGGTCTAGCTATGCAGCGATTCCCTTTATTGTTCTAGGTTGACCGCTCACTTGGCGGCTGGTTACCGATTTTGCAATCCTCAGATTATTTGCATTAGCGGCCAATGCGCGTTGTTTACCAAAAAGGTGTACCAATCAGGCTAACTAGATCTTGGGACTAGCTTAGCCAGTGACCCGTTAGCCTTGAAATAACCCGATCCGCCGATTAATTTGCAAAACACGCCACTCCCGTAATGAGAACCAGCCCGCACGCGCTCTGCGTCCCCCACTAATTTTTACGGTGCTCGAGAACAACGTCATCACATTGCATATCCGTGCTCTGCGCCAGGAAACTCGCGGCTTTTAACTGCCGCTACGTAGGACTGCAACGCGGACTGGATACTGTTCTGTCCCGTCAAGAAATTGCGCACGAATTTTGGGGTGCGTCCGGTCAGGGACAGACCAAGCATGTCGTGAAGTACCAGCACTTGGCCATCAGTACCGGCGCCCGCGCCGATGCCAATTACCGGGATCCTTACGGCTTGACTGAGTTGCTCGGCTAATGGGCTAGGTAGACATTCGACTAACAACATTGCAGCGCCAGCTTCTTCCAATGTGATCGCGTCTTCTATCAACTGACGCGCCCGAACCGGGTCTCGCCCCTGGACCTTGAAGCCGCCGAGAACGTTGACTGATTGCGGCGTCAGGCCGAGGTGTGCGCATACCGGCACACCGTTTTGGGTCAGTCGTTTGACCGATTCGGCCAACCATCGATCTCCTTCCAGCTTGACCATGTGTGCGCCGGCCTTCATCAGGCGACCAGCGCTCTGCAGAGCCTGCTCAACGGTGGCGTAACTCATGAATGGAAGATCCGCGACGATGAAGGCGCCGACGTTGCCGCGCCTGACGCATTCGGTATGGTAGGCAACGTCTTCTACCTGCACCGGTAGCGTGCTGTCGTGTCCGTGCAAAATCATGCCCAACGTGTCACCTACTAAGAGCATTTCCACACCGGCGGAGCTTGCCGCTTGGGCGAAGGTGGCGTCGTAGCAGGTCAGCATGGCAATTTTTTCGCCGCGAGCTTTGAGCCCATGCAGAGTGGTGAGAGTGATATCAGGCATTGAAAAAGTCCTTGTGACAGTGTTCCGCGGGAGTAGGCGGGAGTACGTTTCGGTTACGAGCGGGCAGGGCCCCTCAGCGAAACTTGCGTGGGCATGAGCTTCAAGGGTGAGCTTGTGACGGAGTCAGTGATTAACTAATCCTTTCGAGGATTGCACCAGCGCGAAGGCGAAAGTCCGAATGCCTTTTTGAAATGCCTGGTCATGTGACTTTGATCAAAGAATCCCGCTTCTATCGAGGCGTCCGACAACGCTTGCCCCGCCAGAACGAGCGCTTTCACACGATCCAGGCGCCGAAGTGTGAGGTACCGGTGTGGGCTGGTTCCGAAGAACGCGCGAAAATCATTCGATAGATTCCAGCGATCTCGCCCCGCGCAGTCAGCAAGGTCGTCGAGCGTGATCGGCTGGTCGAGGTTGTCATCAATGTATTCGCGGGCGAGAGCGGCAGCCGCAAAATGATGGGAGGCTTTGGTCATGGGATGCCCGGCGACCTCTGCCAAAGTACTGACGAAGGTGTAAAGAGCATCGTCCTCCGCCAACGAGTCCAGATCGGCGTCCAAGGTATTGAGCAGCACATCAGCGGCAGCGGCCAAGCGAGGGTCACGTGTAATGCCGGCGGCAAGAAAAGGTAGGGGAGCGCCCTTCACAATGTCCTGGACCAGGGACGGTGGAACATACACGCCGCGATACCGGAATCCTGCTTCGGAACCGGCGCAACCGTCATGTGCTTCATCCGGGTGAATGATCATGGTTTCACCGGGCAAGCACAGCTTCGATTCGCCGCGGTAATGAAACCGGTGTACACCGGAAATCGTACGCCCGATGGCATACGTATCATGTCGATGTGGGTCGAAGGCGTGTGAGCCAAAGAACGCCTCAAACCGCTCGACCTTCGAGGTCAGAGGCGCATGTATCACCCAGTCCCGTTTCGATTGGTCGTCTTGCATAGTGGCGCACCGGTGCGATTGCAATATAAAACGCGATTCAGGATAGCATGGTCGATTTCGGCAATAACTGGGCCTAGGGGACGCCCGAAAATTAGTGCTGTAAGAAGGGTCTCATGCGATGTTTTGCAGCGCCGCCTTCGTTTCGATACGTCGCCTGTGGAGGTTAGTCAGAGCATAAGCAAACGGGGTTGTGCATGGCTTGTACGTTTGTGGTTGGCGGATTGTAAATTAGGGGGGCGTCGATTTTAGTTGGAGGAGCGGACCGGTGGCTTCCGGTCACGCCCCTTGCAGAAAATTATTGGTTCGTGGTCGACTTAAACCCGTTCAATAATGGCTGCAATGCCTTGTCCGCCGCCAATGCACATCGTTATCAGCGCATACCGTCCGCGTGTGCGGTGCAGCTCATGAATAGCCTTGATCGTTATGATTGCCCCCGTGGCACCAACCGGATGTCCGAGTGAAATCCCGGAACCATTGGGGTTGACCTTCGCCGGGTCGAATTCCAGTTGTTGGGCCACGGCACAAGCCTGCGCTGCAAAAGCCTCGTTTGACTCGATGACATCAATGTCTTGAATGCCCAGCCCAGCACGCTTCAGTACCATGCGAGTGGCAGGAACGGGGCCAATGCCCATGTAATCCGGTTCAACGCCGGCATGCGCATAGGCCACAAGACGGGCAATTGGCTTAAGGTTGTGTTGCTTGATTGCATTAGCATCAGCCAGAACGAGGGCCGCCGCTCCGTCGTTGAGGCTGGATGCGTTGCCGGCGGTCACAGTACCACCCTGTTGGAAGACTGGCTGCATCCTGGCCAGTTGTTCGATGTCGATGTCGGGGCGTACGTTTTCGTCTGTATCAAACAGCACGGTCCTTCTCTTCACCTGCACTTCCACCGGCACGATTTGCGTCTTGAAGCGGCCCTCTGCGATGGCGTGTGCAGCCCGATGTTGGCTCTGAAGTGCCAACTGATCCTGCATTTCACGTGAAATGCCATATCGTTCGGCAATGTTTTCAGCAGTAATCCCCATATGGGATCTTTTCCAAGGATCGTGAAGAATCCCATTCATGTAATCCACGGCCTGACTGTCACCCAGCCGACTCCCCCAGCGCAGGCTGGGGATGAGGTAGGGGCCGCGACTCATGGACTCTGCACCACCCGCTACAGCAACCCCAAAATCGCCAAGCAGGATACCCTGCGCGGCGGAAACGATTGCTTGCAAGCCGGAGCCGCACAAGCGGTTAACATTGAACGCTGGCGTTTCCTTGGGAATACCTGCCCCGATTGCTGCAACCCTTGACAGGTAGGCGTCCCGTGGCGCGGTTGGGATCACATTCCCCATCACCACATGATCAACCTGTTGGCCGTCGATGCCTGCGTGGGTGAGGGCACCTTTGACTGCTGCGGTGGCCAGATCGCCTAGGGGAATATCCTTTAAGGCTCCGCCGAAACTACCGATGGCAGTCCGTGCCGTACCGACGAAAAAAACTTCTGCTAGGGCCATTGTGGGCTCCATTCTTGATAGATGAAGTTTCGAGCGAGCCCAACCGTCGGACCTAGCGCTCATCGAGATGTTTAAATTGTGTAGTGCGCCAGTTCCCGGGCAATCAACAGACGTTGAATTTCACTGGAGCCTTCATAAATCTGGGTAATGCGGGCATCCCGGTAATAGCGCTCTACTGGATAGTCCTCCAGGTACCCGTAACCACCATGAATCTGTACGGCTTTTGAGCACACACGCTCAGCCATTTCTGACGCGAACAACTTTGCCTGCGAGGCTTCCGACAAGCAGGGGTGGCCGGCGCTTTTCAGTCGTGCTGCATGCAGGATCATGAGGCGGGCAGCGTTAAGCTGCACGTGCATGTCAGCCAACATGTTGGCGATGCTTTGGTGCTCGCTGATCGGCTTGCCAAACTGGATACGGTCACGTGAATAATTCAGTGCTGCTTCAAACGCAGCGCGAGCAATACCGAGCGCCTGAGCGGCGATCCCGATGCGTCCACCTTCCAGGTTGGACAGGGCGATCGACAGGCCTTTTCCACGCAGCCCCAACAAGTTGGCTTCGGGAATTCGACAATCGTTTAAGGTGACCGCGCAGGTATCTGATGCGCGAATCCCCATCTTGTGTTCACTTCGGTCGACCGTAAAACCTGGTGTATCGGTGGGCACCAGAAACGCCGACAAACCTTTCTTGCCGAGCTCCGGATCGGTCACGGCAAACACGATGGCCAGCTTGGCGCGTTTACCGTTGCTCACGAATTGCTTTGCACCGTTAAGCACCCATTGGCTGTCGCGCAGTTCTGCACGTGTTCGCAGGTTGTGCGCTTCTGATCCTGCTTGCGGTTCGGTCAGACAGAAGCAGCCGATTGCTTGCCCGCTAGCCAGATCTGCTAGCCAGAAATCCTTTTGTGCCTGCGTGCCGAACTTCAGAATCGGACCACAACCGACGGAGTTGTGAATACTCATCAGTGCACCGACGGCACCATCACCGGCCGAAATTTCCTCCACGGCCAGGGCATAGGCGACGTAGTCGATGTAAGTGCCACCCCATTCTTCAGGAACCACCATTCCCAGCAGACCAAGTTCGCCCATCTGCTTCACCAGGACGTCGTCGATCCAGCCGGCTTTTTCCATGTGTTCGGCTTTCGGCGCGATCTCACGACGAGCAAAGTCGCGGGACATGTCGCGAATCATTCGCTGCTCTTCAGTCAATTCGAGGTCGTGCATCGGGTATCTCTCTTATCAAGGGGTCAAACAGTGACAAGCCGCTGTGGCGCGCAGGTGGTGGACTTGAAATCACTGAAAAATGCTTCTACCCGTGCCGGGTCAAGCTCAGCCAAGGTCGGTGGATTCCAGGCCGGGTTCTTGTCCTTGTCGATGATCAGGGCACGTACGCCTTCCATCAGATCGCCTTTGTCGAACCACTGGTAATCCAGATGCAGTTCCTGGGCAAAACATTCGCTCAGGGACAAATTCCGACCACGGCGTAATAATTCCAGAGTGACGGCCATTGCCAGCGGAGAGCGGCTGTCCAGTACATCAACGGTTTCTTCTGCCCAGTCTTGGAACTGGGGAGAGGGCTCTGCCAGGAGTGCCGCACGAATCGAGGCAAGATCAGGTTCAGCGAAGTGCCGGTCTATGGCGGGCTGCATCGCCTTGAGCTCCGAACCTGGGAACTTGTTGACGCCCAGTGTGGCGAGTAGCGCTTGCAAGGCCGATAGTGGCTGGTCTGTCCAACTCATGTTGTTGAGACAATGATCCAGTTCGGGGATCTGGGAACTGGTGATACACCAGTCGGCCAGGCCTGCATAAAGGGCATCTGCGGCGCGTATCTGGATTCCGGTGACCCCCAGATAAATCCCCAACTCGCCAGGCAAACGTGGCAGAAAATAGCTGGCAGCGACGTCGGGGAAAAATCCAATACCCACCTCGGGCATGCCCATGCGCGTGCGTTCGGTGATAACCCGCAGGGTTGCCCCCTGCACCAACCCCATGCCCCCTCCGAGAACCAAACCATCGATTAAGGCTAGAAGGGGCTTTGAGTAGTTATGGATGTATTCGTCGAGCGCATATTCTTCTTCGAGAAAAAGCTCATGCAGACCGTTACCTGACATATGGCTTTCGTAAAGCATGCGGATGTCTCCGCCAGCGCAAAATGCTTTCTCTCCCGCTGCGCGTAATACCACGGCAACTACGTTCGGGTCCTGCTCCCAGGTTCGCAGGTGCTGCTGGAGCAGACGGACCATAGGCAGCGTCAACGCATTGAGACCGCCCGGACGATTCAGTGTCAGGTGGCCGATGCGGTTGCGTACTGCAGCCAGAACAGACGCTTCGACATCACTCATGTTCAGGCGCCCTTGCGATACATGTTAATGATGGCGGAGAAATCCAGGCTGCCATTGCCTTGTGCGCTGAAGCTTTGATAGAGCTGCTGGGCAAACGCACCAAGGAGGACCGGTTGGCCGATCTGTTGGGCCGCTTCGCTGGCAAGTCCCAAGTCTTTGAGCATCAGGTCGGTGCCAAAGCCGCCGGTGTATCCACGAGCCGCAGGCGCGTTTTCAAGTACGCCAGGGAAGGGGTTGTAGGTGTCCGAACTCCAGCAGCGACCGCTGGAAGTATTGATGATGCTGGCCAACACACCAGCGTCCATCCCCAGAGAAACGCCAAGCGCCATGGCCTCGGAAACTGCAATCATCGAGACACCGAGCAGCATGTTGTTGGCAACCTTGGCGACTTGGCCGTTGCCGGAATCGCCGCAGTGCACGATGTTCTTGCCCATCGCCGCCAAAATCGGCCAAGTACGGTCGAAGTCAGCGCTTGAACCACCCACCATAAAGGTCAAGGTCCCGGCACTTGCGCCACCGGTTCCGCCGGAGACGGGAGCGTCGAGCATTGGATTACCATTTCCGAACGCCTGCTTGGCCACTTCACGAGCAGTGCGTGGATCAATAGTCGAACAATCGATCAGAAAAACCCCGGGGCGGACGTGAGCCAAAATGCCTTCGGCGCCCAGGTAAACGGATTTCACATGTGCAGCAGCGGGCAGCATGGTGATGATCAGCTCTACGTCGCCTTGGGCGATGGCAGCTGGAGATTCCGCGGCCGCGGCCCCTGCCTCAACCAGACGCGCCAGTGAGGCTGCCGACAAGTCGAATACGGTTACTACATGGCCAGCTTTGATCAGGTTCAGGGCCATTGGCCCACCCATGTTGCCGAGTCCTACGAAGCCAATTTTCATGGTGATTCCTTGTTAATGGGCGGGTGTCAGCAGTGCTTGAACTGTGCTGGACGCTTTTCGACGAAGGCTGCCATGCCTTCCTTCTGATCTGCTGTGGCGAAGATTGAGTGGAATACCCGACGTTCGAAGCGCACGCCTTCGCTCAAGCTGGACTCGAAGGCCCGGTTGACGCTTTCCTTCACCAGCATGGTCGCCGGCAGCGACCGCTCAGCAATCGCCCTGGCGGTCTTGAGCGTTTCGTCCAGCAGGCTGTCGACCGGTAAAATGCGGGCGACTAGGCCAGACCGCTCGGCCTCTTCGGCGTCCATTTGGCGACCGCTCATGCACATTTCCATGGCTTTGGCCTTACCCACTGCGCGGGCAAGACGTTGTGTGCCACCGATTCCTGGAAGCACACCCAATGTGATTTCCGGCAGACCGAAGCGGACGTTGTCGGCGGCATAGATGAAGTCGCACATCAGTGCCAGTTCGCAACCGCCCCCCAAGGCATAGCCGGCAACAGCAGCGATCAACGGCTTGCGTCGGCTGGCGATACGGTCGGCAGCAGAGAAGAAATCATCGAGGAACACTTGGGGATAGGTGAACTCCACCATCTCTTTAATATCCGCACCCGCGGCGAAGGCTTTTGTGGACCCGGTGATGACCATGCAGCCAATTGCCGGGTCTTTTTCCAGGTGGTCCAAGGCTTGGTTCAGCTCTGCGATCACCTGACTATTGATGGCATTAAGTGACTTCGGCCGATTCAGGGTGATCAGGCCAACGCGTTCGTGGATTTCCAACAGCAGAGTTTCAAATTGCATGACGCAGACTCCCAGATCAGGCCGGCGCGCAAATGGCGCCGGCCTGTTGCTTCATTTCAGAGTGATGGTGGTGTTGACTGGGCCGCTGACCTCGTCTTCATCGAACCAGCGTTCGGTGATGGTCTTGGTCTGGGTATAGAACTGCACCACTTGCTTGCCGTACGGACCCAAGTCGCCGAGCTTGGACGCGCGTGAGCCACTGAAGGAAAACAGTGGGACTGGGACCGGGATCGGCACGTTGATCCCGACCTGACCGACATCAATTTCCTCTTGGAAGTGTCGGGCAGCCGCGCCTGAGCGGGTGAAGAGGGCAGTGCCGTTACCATTTGGGTTGGCATTGATCAGCTCGATGGCATCATTCAGGGTATCGGCATGCAATACACAGAGCACCGGACCGAAGATTTCCTCTCGGTAGATGGCCATTTCTGTGGTGACGTCGGAAAAGATGGTCGGCCCGATAAAGTTGCCTTGGGCATAGCCCGCAATCTCTGGATTGCGGCCATCCAGCACAAGCGTTGCGCCCTGCTCAACGCCAGTGGCGATGAGGCTGCTGATTCGATCCAGTGCCGAACAGGACACCACCGGGCCAATATCGGTGCCAGGCTCGGCGCCGCCGCTGATCTTCAGGCCTTTGGTTTTTTCGATGAGGTCTGGCAGCCAGCTCTGCGCTTCGCCGACCAGGATCACAACAGGCAGGGCCATGCAGCGTTGGCCGGCCGCACCGAATGCAGCGCCAAGCAAATTGTTCAGCGTCTGCTGCTTGTTCGCATCGGGCAGGACGATTGCATGGTTCTTCGCGCCCATCATGCACTGTGCACGTTTGCCGTTGAACGTGGCGCGGTTGTAAACGTGTGTACCGACCTTGGTCGAACCGACAAAGGAAACGGCCTTGATATCGGGGTGATCGCAGATCAAGTTGACTGCTTCCACACCACCGTGAATCACGTTGAGTACGCCTGGTGGAACGCCGGCTTCCATCGCCAGTTCTGCCAGGCGCATCGTGACCATCGGGTCCTGCTCGGAGGGCTTAAGGATGAAGGTATTGCCGGTAGCAATGGCCATTGGAAACATCCACAGCGGGATCATCGCGGGGAAGTTGAATGGGGTAATACCAGCGCAGACACCCAACGGTTGCAGCAAGGTGTAGGTGTCCACACCACCGGCCACGTTATTGGCCAGTTCACCCAGCTGCAAGTTGCCGATGCTGGCGGCATGCTCGACCACTTCCAGGCCGCGGAACACATCCCCCTCTGCATCCGGCAGTGTTTTGCCTTGTTCGGCCGTGAGAATCGCCGCCAGTTCCTTCATGTTTTCGCGGATCAACTGCTGATACTTGAGGAATACTCGGGAGCGGACGCCTATTGGCGTTTTGCGCCAAGTCTTGAAGGCTTCCTTAGCGCTGGAAACGGCGGCGTTCATTTCGTCGGTGGTGGCAAAGGGCACTCGGGCCAACACTTCCTGGGTAGCCGGATTGACCACATCACGCCATTGAGTGGTTTTGGATTCGACCAGCTTGCCGTTGATCAGCAGCTTTACGGTTGGGACGCTATTGTCAGCCATTGTTTTTTCTTCCGGGGCGATGAGGCCCTTGTTATCAGGTGGGATGATCGGTTTGCCGGTCCTTGGTTGGTGGCAAAATCTGAGGACTTTTCTTGATCTAACGAAGGCTGAACAAAGGCGCTGCGGCCTCCATTGATTTGCATTAACGGCCACTTTTTTTGAGGGTTAGTTCAAGCCGTTTTTCGATCAAGGTTGCTTTGATTCGCGATATGGGCCTAGCTTAGCCAGCGCACCATCGGGCTTGAAATAACCCGATCCGCCGATTAGTTTGCATATCACGCCAGTTCAGTTGTGCTCAGAGGAGCGAAGCAGGTGGATCATCCAGTGGACAACACGTTGCCCATGACCTTCGTTCAGGGGCTTTTACAAGGGGCGTTGAACATCAGCAGTGCCGCTGACATTCAGACCTTCGTCAGTGCAGCGGGCATTGCAACCCACTTACTGGAGGCGCCAGGTGCACGGGTGACTTACGATCAATTCGTGCGCTTGTATCAGCAGGTGGCATTGGGTACGGATGACGAGGTGATGGGGCAATTCTCCCGTCGTATTCGTAGCGGCACCCTCAAATACCTATGCTCGAGCCTGCTTGATGCAAGCTCCTTGGGCAAAGCCATGTACCGCTTCACTCGATTCTGGAACTTGCTGCTCGATGACTATCAGCTCGACTACAGAGAAAAGTCGGGTCAGGTGGTGATTTCCCTGGAGGCGCGCGACTCCACAGCCAACGCACAACGCTGGGGGCATGAGCTGATGATGAAACTGGCCCACGGAGTCGCGTCGTGGCTGGCCGGCCAGGAAATTCCGCTTCACAGTGTGATGTTCTCCTTTGCCAAGCCTGTGTACGCCGCGGAATATATGCATATATTTCCCGCGCCGATCAGCTTTGATCAGCCCTGCACGGCGTTGTGCTTTGGTGTGGAGTGGGCAGATACGCAGTTTCGCCGCAGCAAGGCGGAGCTGCTGCCGTTCCTGCAGGTAGCTCCGCGCTACTGGCTGTTCACCACCTTGAAGGAACGTCTGGTGGCGCAGCAGGTTCGTCAGTATTTGCTCACAAACCTCAAGCGTGACGACAGCATCCAAAGCGCAGCCAATGCATTGTTGCTCTCCACCCGCACGTTAACGCGCCGACTCAAGGAGGAGGGCACTAGTTACCAGATGGTCAAGGATGCGTTGCGTCGGGATATCGCCGTGCAGCAGCTCATACACACCGACCTCTCTATCAGCCATATCGCCTTGGGTTTAGGCTTTGACTCCAACGCCGTGTTTCACCGTGCGTTTCGTGGCTGGACAGGCAGTACACCAGGGGCGTATAGGCGCCCGGGCAACGCACCGATCTAATCGCACGACGTACACCGATATTTGATTAAAAACACCATCACCTACAAACGTACAATCCAACAGATAGGGCAAGCGATACAGTCAGCTTACATCTGAACATCTTTACCTGATTGTCACTGATGTAGGAGGCTTTTGTGCATCGTTTTTCGAGCTTGGTTGTTCGTCCTGATTTTAAGGGTGGCGATACACTGTTTTTACTTTTATCCATTGTTGTAGGTGGTGCTTTCGGTTGCGTCATGGGGAACAAAATCTCGCTTGCAACTGGCGTGGCCTTCGGCTTTTTTTCAACAATGGTGTTGTACTACATGTGGCGATCGCCGGCTTGAAATCACATAAGCATTCTAAATAAAAAAGACTATAACGAAGGCGCTACGTGCTCAACTATATGAGCAAGAGGAAAAGTTAGCGCCTTCTGATAATAAAAATAAATTCCAGTGTCCGCTTGTCAACTTGGTCACCCAAGAAGCGGTCACTCTGCCATTCGTCTTCAAAAGTCTCGGTGTTGGCACGACGTTTCCACTTCTGCTGAAGGAGATTAAACAGAAAACGTCGATGCCCGTTAATTGCCGAAATTTTCGATTGCCATTGGTTTTTATCCTGATGAGGCATTGATATGCAAGAACACGGAATGGCTTTAACTCGACGCCAAGTACTGAACTGGATCGGTGTAACCGCAGGCGCTGCGGCCATGTATCAGGCAATGAATTCGCTGAGTTTCGCAGCAGAGTCAAACTACGACCGCACATTTGCATTAAGCGGTGCACCTATGGGGACCAGTGTGTTGGTTCTAGGTGCAGGACTTGCAGGAATGACCGCAGCTTTCGAGCTTCGTAAAGCGGGTTACAAAGTCAAGGTTCTTGAATTTAATGCAAAGCCTGGTGGTCGTTGCTGGACATTGCGTGGAGGCGATCGATTCACTGAGTTGGGAGGGGCTACTCAGCATTGCCAGTTTGATAAAGGGTTATACCTGAACCCTGGCCCATGGCGAATTCCCTACCACCACCACGCAGTGCTTGATTACTGCCATCAGTTCGGTGTCGCTCTTGAGCCATTTGTTCAAGTCAACTACAACGCCATGGTTCACTCCACTAAAGCGTTCGGCGGTAAACCACAACGTTATCGTGAAGTGCAGGCAGACTTTCAAGGCCATGTGGCTGAGTTGCTGAGCAAGGCGGTCAATCAGAATGCTCTGGATCAGGCCCTGACTCGAGAAGATCGAGAGCGCTTGCTGGAGGTTATGCGTAGTTGGGGTGCACTGGACGCTAACAGCAGCTATCGCAAGTCGCTCGAGACGAGTCTGCGTCGAGGATTCGCAGTAGACGTAGGCGGCGGATTGATGCCTGAAGCGGTGCCATCAGAGCCACTGGATCGTAAGGCCCTGCTCGATTCCAATCTCTGGAAAAGCATTGCAACGGGTCAGGAATACGAATTTCAGACCAGCATCTTCCAGCCTGTGGGAGGGATGGACATGATCGCTCGAGCCTTCGAAAAGCAGGTAGGCGATCTCATTCGTTACAACGCCAAAATCACTCGAATTCAGCAGGGTGACAAAGGGGTCACAGTGACTTATCAGAATACTGATGGCACTGGCGGTCCGTTACAGGAAACCGCGGACTGGTGCGTCTGTACACTACCTTTGTCGATCCTCGGTCAACTGCCGATCGATGTCAGCCCACCCATGATGAACGCTATCCGTGCTGTGCCTTACGAAGCCTCTGTGAAAGTTGGACTCCAGTTCAAGCGGCGCTTCTGGGAGCAGGACGAGCATATCTATGGTGGCATTAGCTACACCGATACCCCTATCGGTAGGATCAGCTACCCAAGTACCGACTACGGCAAGCCGGGGAAGGGTGTTTTGTTGGGAGGATACCTGTTCGGACCGAATGCCTATGAATTCACCGCGATGAAACCGGAAATGCGCGTGCAGAAAGCCGTCGAGTACGGCGCCCAAGTCCACCCCCAGTACACCAGCGAATTCGAGAATGGCATTGCAGTTGGTTGGCACCGGGTGCCCTGGACCAACGGCTGCTATGGTTTGTGGACTGAGGAGTCTCGTCAGCAGCACTACAAAAACCTCTGCCAGATTGACGGCCGAATTGTCCTGGCCGGCGAGCATGCCTCCTACATCCCGGCGTGGATGGAGGGTGCAATCCTATCGTCGCTGGATGCCATCAAACGCCTGCACACCCACATTGTCGCCAGCCCGAAGGCTGCTTGAGACCGGAGTTCATCATGCACAACTTTCTTGCAACGGGCTTGTTGCTGAGCTTGCTGGCCAGTGCATCCGCTTTGGCCGCTGACACCATTCAGGTCTCAACTTCAGGTTCGTTTGATCAGACAAGTGGTGAAGCGCTGTTTCAACAAGTTTGTCAGGGCTGCCATATGTCCGAAGCCCAGGGTTCGCACGGGGCAGGGGCTTATCCCGCTTTAGCATCAAACGTAAAGCTGGGAGCAAAGATATACCCCATTTACATGGTGACGTCTGGGCAGGGCGGCATGCCAGGATTCAAAAAATACATGTCTGACCAACAAATAGCATGGGTGGTCGACTATGTACGCACTCACTTTGGAAATAACTATTCTGACACCGTCACGGTTGAAGATGTCCGAACTGTAAGCCAACGCTGATCATAGTGAGGGTGTGCTACGCCGCCCCAATTGTTTACACGCAAAAGGATCATTTGATGTCGACAATAAACGCACGCACTATATTCCTTGTCTCGATGCTGAGTGGGCTGTTGTCCACCCATGCGAGCGCTGACTCGGTAATTCGCCACAAAATTCCAAACTCCGACTTCCCTATTTCCTTGGCTGTCGAAATTCCTGCTAGCGCGACACTTGTTAATCTCAGTGGAGCCGTTCCATCCATAATTGACAGTAAGGCCGATCCAAAAAGCATTGCTGCCTACGGTGATACCGAGGCACAGACTGTCAGCACGCTCAGAAGTATCGAGAATACTTTGAAAAGGCTAGGTCTTTCACTCGGCGACGTAGTGAAGATGCAAGTGTATTTGGTTGGCACAGCAAGTAATGACGGCGAGATGGACTATGCAGGTTTCATGAAAGGCTACACACAGTTTTTCGGTGCGGGAGCTCAAAAAAATCTGCCGACCCGATCGGTCTTCCAGGTGTCTGGTCTGGCGAACCCTGGGTTTCTCGTGGAAATAGAAGTTTCTGCCGTCCGCCCTTGACTTGAATGAGTCGTAAAAAAGCGCGTAGTGCATTCGCCTCCCACGCTTTAAAAGTTACTTGAATTGATAATCCGAATGAATGGCCTGATTACGCGTTAATAAAGCTGCGTAATAACACTCTTGACAGAGTGTAATTTTCATAACGGGTAAGTCCGCTTAGAAGTAGAACAATAAATCCCCACCACAGGGGCGGAGTGAATGATGAACCTGAAGACCGTCCAGCTCGACGACAAATACACCCTCACTCAAGGGCGTATTTTCATTACCGGGACTCAAGCCCTTGTCCGCCTGTCCATGACGCAGCGGCAGAGAGATCAACAACTTGGCCACAACACCGCGGGCTACATATCCGGTTATCGCGGATCGCCCCTTGGCGGACTTGATGACCAGCTTGGTAAAGCCAAAAAACACCTCGAGCAGCATCACACCCTTTTTGTTCCTGGCGTCAATGAAGACCTCGCAGCGACCACTATCTGGGGCGCACAACAAGCGCACCTGAGCGGCGAAGGTAAATACGACGGCGTTTTCGGCATGTGGTACGGCAAAGGTCCTGGCGTTGATCGCACCGGTGACGCGTTTCGGCATGCCAATCTCGCCGGTACGGCAAATCTCGGTGGGGTTCTCGTGTTGATGGGCGATGACCATACCTGCGAGTCCTCAAGCACATGTCACCAAAGCGAGTTCGCAATGGTGGACGCCATGATTCCGGTGCTCAGCCCAGCGGGCGTCCAGGAAATTCTCGACTTTGGCCTGATCGGATGGGCATTGTCTCGTTACAGTGGCTGCTGGGTCGGGATGAAGTGTGTCAAGGACACGGTGGAGGCTACGGCCACCATTGATGTCGACATCAATCGCGTGAAAATTCAGATTCCTCAGGATTTCGCACTGCCGCCAGATGGGCTCAGCATTCGTCAGCCTGATACCCCGCACGCACAAGAAGCCCGTTTACACCGCTACAAATTGAATGCGGTTCGCGCTTTCGCCCGTCACAACGCACTTGATCGAATTGTCCTTGGTGCACCGGCTGCCAAGTTGGGGATCATTACCCATGGCAAGAGCTATCTGGATGTATTGCAGGCTTTGGATGATCTCAACCTCAGCGAAAAAGCCGCCGCTGAGATGGGCTTGCGTATCTACAAAGTCGGGATGGTTTGGCCACTCGAACCTGAAGGTGCAGCACATTTTTCAGAGGGACTCGACAAGATTCTGGTGGTGGAGGAAAAAAGGAGTCTGATCGAGTTCCAGCTGAAAGAGCAGTTTTACGGTCGTGCCAATGCTCCGGTCATTGTCGGTAAACATGACGAAGTAGGCCAAACGATGTTCCAGTCGGAAATGGCGCTGGATTCGAACCAAATAGGCATTGCGTTAGGCGAGCGCCTCCTTGAGCTGGGGGACAATGTCAGTCTGCGCAATCGTATTGAAGAGTTGCGCTCTTACCAGGTGGTCAAGGGTGATACCGCACTTCTGGCGCGTAGCTATTATTTTTGCAGTGGTTGCCCTCATAGCTCCTCTACCGTGCTACCAGAGGGCAGCAAGGGGTACGCAGGCATCGGATGCCATTGGATGGCGCAGTCTATGGAGCGCTCAACGTTGGGTTATACCCACATGGGCGGCGAAGGAATGGTTTGGGTAGGGGAGGCGCCTTTCTCCAAGCGCAAACACATGTTCCAGAACATCGGTGATGGCACCTATTTCCATTCGGGTTATCTAGGCATTCGGGCCGCGGTGGCAGCCGGCACAAACATTACTTTCAAAATATTGTTCAACGATGCTGTCGCGATGACCGGAGGGCAAAAGCATGACGGTACGCTGAATGTTCCAGCCATTGCCCACCAGGTGAGTGCTGAGGGCGTGAAGCGGATTGTTGTGGTGAGCGATGAGCCACACAAGTATCCCCTGGACACTGCCTGGCCGGCGGGTGTGACGTTCCATCACAGGGATACATTGGACAAGGTCCAGCGCGAAATACGAGAAGTGGAAGGGACTTCGGTTCTGATCTACGACCAAACCTGCGCCGCTGAGAAACGGCGCCGGCGTAAGCGCGGAACCTTTCCTGATCCAGCCAAGCGCATCGTCATCAATGATCTGGTGTGCGAAGGGTGCGGAGATTGCGGCGTGAAGTCCAATTGCGTATCGGTGCAGCCGCTGGAGACGGAGTTCGGTCGCAAACGGACGATCGACCAATCTTCCTGCAACAAAGACTTTTCATGCGTCAACGGTTTCTGCCCCAGCTTTGTCAGCGTAGTCGGGGGGAGCCTGAGCAAGCCCGAGCGCGCAACGCAAGGTCAGACGGCACCGTTGCTGCCGGAACCGGTTCGCCCAAGCATCGACGATCGCGTCTACAGCATTCTGGTGGCTGGCATGGGTGGCACCGGTGTCGTCACCATTGGTGCCATTCTGGGAATGGCGGCTCACCTCGAGGGTCGAGGTTGCGGTTTGCTCGACATGGCCGGACTGGCGCAGAAGGGGGGCTCGGTATGGAGCCATTTGCGCTTCGGCCCTGATCCACAATCGATCAAGACCATTCGCATTGCGGCAGGTGGCGCCGATCTGGTTCTGGGTTGTGACCTGATTGTTGCGGGCAACTCCAAAACCCTGGGCGCGACGCGTCATGGCAGTACTTTCATCCTGGCCAACACACAGGAAACAATGCCTGGGGCGTTTACTCGCAACGCAGATCTCGAATACCCCGCAGAGGATCTTCGCCGCAATATCGTCGACGCGGTAGGGCAGGAGCACACCGAGTTTGTCGATGCAGGGCGTATTGCCACCGCTTTACTCGGTGACAGCATCGCGGCCAACATGTTCATGCTGGGCTTTGCCTATCAGCGTGGACTGATACCGCTTTCCGCGACCTCCATTGAATCAGCGATTGATCTTAATGGTGCGGCCAAACAGATGAACACGGAAGCGTTCCGCTGGGGACGTCAGGCTGCTGTGAATCCAAAAGCGGTGGAGCAATTGCTCGCCACAAAAGAAACTACGCAGCGCGCAGGTGTTTCGCCCGCCCCCGTAAAGTCCAATGACGAAGTGATCGAAACACGGCGCAGGTTTCTGGTGGAGTACCAAAACACCGCCTATGCGCAACGCTACACCGACTTGTTGGAGCGTGTACGCAAGATTGAGCAGAAGCTGTTTGCGGGGCGTACTGACCTGACACAAGCAGTGGCCAAGTACTACTTCAAATTGTTGGCGATCAAAGACGAGTATGAGGTCGCCCGTCTGCATGTCGAAAGCGGCTTCCTTGATCGTGTCTCCCAGCAGTTTGAAGGTGACTACAAGCTGGTGTTCAACCTTGCACCGCCGCTCCTGGCCCGGCGCGACCCCGACACTGGCCTTCCGAAGAAAACTGAATTTGGACCATGGATTGTTCCTGTTTTCCGCGTGCTTGCCAAACTGCGGATGTTGCGAGGTACGCCGCTGGATGTATTCGGTTACACCGCTGAGCGCCGCCAGGAACGCGCTTTGATTCAGCGTTACGAAGCGGTTATTGCGGAAATCCTTTCGGTGCTGGAAGAGGGCAGGAGTTCCTCTCATTACGACACGATGGTCGAACTTGCTTCGTTACCTGAGCAGATCCGCGGATACGGCCATGTCAGGGCCAAGGCCATGGAGCTGGCGACACAACGCGAAGCTGTGTTGTTGGATGTCATGCGAGGCCGTGTGATCGCACTGAAAAAAGTGGCTTGAAGACTCGACGTCGCGATGCTGCTATTTCTACTTTTTCCTGATGGGCCTGCTGACGCTTGGTGACCACCAAGTCGGTGAGCAGAACGTGCTGGGTGAAAGTGGAGGGCGAGACCAATGGGCGCAGGCTCAGACTGAAGGGTCTGCCTTGCGCCCTATCTATCTCAGTGGAGGATAAAGTGTGAAAACAACTATCGATCAACAGTCCGTTGCTACGCGCATGAACGATGTCGCTCCCTTTCACGTCATTGACATCCTGACGCGAGCGAAACGACTCGAAGCCGAAGGGCGGGATATAGTGCACATGGAAGTCGGTGAGCCTGACTTTCCTACGCCGCCAGCTATCATCGCCGCCGCCCAGGCTGCCATTGCCAATGGCAAAACTACGTACACTCCCGCACTTGGTATCCCTGAACTGCGAGAGGCGATTGCTGATTACTACCAGAGTCGATATGGCGTAACAGTCCCTGCGTCGCGCGTTATTGTGACGGCTGGAGCCTCGGGCGGATTGCTGCTCGCATTGGCCTGCCTGGCAGAACCGGGCAAAGAATGGCTGTTGACGGATCCTGGCTATCCTTGCAATCGCAATTTTGTTCGTATCTTTGAGGGCGTACCGAAGTCGATCCCTGTAGGCGAAGAAAGCAATTTCCAGCCGACGCTTGGGGATATCGAAAAAAACTGGAGCGAAGCCACTGCCGGGGTGCTACTTGCTTCTCCGGCCAATCCGACAGGCACAATGCTCAGTCTGGATCAGATCAAAACGTTCGCAGATTGTATCCGTGAGAAAGGCGGGCATTTCATACTCGACGAGATTTACCAGGGGTTGACCTACGACGTTGAGACGTCCACCGCGCTGCAATGCTGTGACGATGTATGGATCGTACAAAGCTTCTCCAAGTACTTTCAGATGACAGGCTGGCGTTTGGGTTGGCTTGTGGTGCCGGAAGAATTCACCCGGCATATTGAAAAGCTTGCCCAAAACCTGTTTCTTTCTCCCTCCGCACCAGCTCAGTACGCCGCGCTGGCGGCTTTTGAGCACGCAACCCTGGATATAGTCGAGACGCGGCGGATGGAGTTCAAGCGCCGTCGGGACTACCTGTCGGCCGAACTGACAAGGATAGGATTTCAGATCGTGGCCAAGCCTGAAGGCGCGTTCTACATCTACGCTGACTGTTCCGCATTCACGGACAACAGCTTTGATTTCGCAATGACCTTACTTGAGCACGCGTCGGTAGCGATTGCACCAGGCCTGGATTTTGGTGCGAATGAGCCGGAGCGCTACGTCCGCTTTTCATACACCACCAGCATCGAACGACTGGCAGAAGCTGTGGCGCGGATCGAACGATATCTCAGCAAAGTAACTCAGATCTCCCGGGTTGTTTGATTTGGTAGCCATGGATTGGTAGCGCTACGACATACTGACAACCTCGGGATGAGCGGGGTTGTCCTCTGAAGTGGTCAAAGAGTAAAGGCGAAGAGCCGCACCAGTCATATCTGCCTAATGGCGACCTACAACGAGTGGATGAATTAAAAGGTGTATCAAGCAGCCAGAAAGCTGTCGGATGAAGAACTCGCAGCGGACAGAAAAGCTTTCTTTGGTTCTATTCTCGGAACTCTGAGCGACCAAAAACTGCCCTTAATGAAAGCCCATCCACAGCCAAAAGCAGTCGTTCATAGGCACTCGCCTGTTACAGGTTATCCAGCATCAGGCTAGCGACATTGCCCGCAGACTCAATGGAAAACCGTGCCTCACTAGGTCTGACGCCATCAAGCCAAGGCCGACTATCCCTGGCCTCCCTGCTTATTTCGAGGTGCATTGAAAGGGCATCCCCATATTAATTTCCGGAAATAAACCCATACCTTTTTCGTTTCCGAGTGCGGGAGCCCTTCGCTTCAGGACACAGTATTGTCCGATGGAATTAACAATTCGACACCCAGCTTACGGATGCCATCGGCCGCGGCAGGGGACAACACGTCATCGCTGAGTATGATGTCGAACTGCTCGAGCCCGGCGATCCTGTACATACTGAAGGTGCCGTATTTCGAGCTGCTGGCCACCAGCACCACTTGCGAGGCCGATTGCATCGCGGCTTGCTTGACCTCCACCTTCAGGGCCGAAGATGCGGTGAGGCCGCGACGCAAATCCCATGAACTGGTGGATATGAATGCGACATCGGTGACGACCTGACGCAATGTGGCCACCGCTAGTCCGCCAACACACGATTGATTGGAGTGATCCAGTTGCCCACCGGTATGAATCACGGTGACATGGGGCGATTCGATCAGTGCCTGGACAATGCCGAAGTCGTTGGTCACCACGGTCACGCCGGACAGCGCCTTGATGTAGGGGACGATTTCCAGCGTGCTGGTGCCTGCATCCAGGTAAATCGTCATGTCGGCATGCAATAGCCGGGCGGCGAGCCTGGCCATGGCCTGCTTCTGCGGCAACTCGAACACTGCCTTGAGCTCATGGCTGGGTTCACTGTGGAGCTGACTGGCAATTCGTACCCCACCCGTTACCGAATAAGCACGACCTTCTTGCTCCAGCAGCGCGATGTCGCGGCGTATGGTCATGTGCGAACAGTCGAACATTTCCATCAATTGATGAACGCTCAGCACCTGATGCTTGCGCAACTGTCGCAGCATCGATTCACGACGCTGTTCAGGGATCATCGGTGCGGCGCTTTCAGCGGCGATGTCCTTTTGACTTGGCATTCGGGCTCCGAAGTGAAATTTGATTGAGCGAACAGAAAAAATCCCGAAAACATTTCTGTTTCCGGGATTTTTTATTGGTTTGCAGCGGTGATGCTAGTTGTTCCTCACTTTCCCTTAGACACTAGCTGCCAGAGGGAACAAGCCTAGTAGCAAGCAAGCGAGCAGGATCAGGAAACTAAGCGCAAACGCCCATTTCATGGTGTATTTCTGGTGGTCGCTGAACTCCACACCAGCCAGACCGCAAAGCAAGTAGGTCGAGGCCACAAGAGGACTTAGGAGGTGAACAGGCTGACCTACCAGCGAGGCCCGGCCAATTTCAGCGTGGGTAATGCCATAGACCTCGGCAGCCTTGGCGAGCACTGGAAGCACACCATAGTAGAAGGCGTCATTGGACATGAAGAACGTGCCCGGAATACTCGCCAGCGCGGTGATCGGAGCCATGTACGGGCCCCAGGTTGCAGGAAGCATTGCCAGGAAGCTGGCGGACATCGCGTTGACCATGCCCGTCCCGGAGAGAATGCCCGCGAGGATGCCGGCTGCCAGGAAGATCGCAATCTGGTTCAGGGCTGTTGGAGCGTGCGCGGAAATACGACGACGCTGATCGTTCATGTGTGGGTAGTTGATCACCAATGCGACGGAGAACGCGACCATGAACAAAATGGAAAGTGGCAATATTTCCACCACCAGGCCAGCCATCAAAGCAATCGTCAGACCCGCGTTCAACCAAAACAGTTTTGGACGACGCAGTTCGGCATTTTCGTCTGACATCGATGGCAGACCTTCGTCAGTCTCATCGTCAAAAACGGTGGCAGCAGCACCCACTGACAGGCGCAGTCTTCCGAGACGTTGACGCTCGCGAATACCGATGAAGTAAGCCAGCGCCAGCACGCCGAGGAAGCCCACTACCATAACGGGAATAAGCGGGATGAACAGCTCGGACGTATCGACCTGCAGGGAAGCTGCGGCGCGTGCAAGTGGGCCGCCCCATGGCAACAGGTTTGTCACGCTTGCCGCCAGAATGACTACACAGGTCAGTGACAAGGGTTCGAGTCTGAGTCGCTTGAACAGAGGCAGCATCGCCGTGACGGTGATCATGTAGGTTGTCGAACCGTCGCCGTCCAGCGACACCATGCCTGCCAGCAGGGTCGCGAAAACGACCGCCTTCATCGGGTCGCCGTTGATCAGTTTGATGAACTTGCGAATGATCGGATCGAACAGGCCTGTATCGAACATCACGCCAAAGTAGAGGATCGCGAACATCACCATGACGGCGGTTGGCGCTACCTTTTTCAGGCCATCGATCATCATGTTGCCCATGTCCGGACCGAAGCCTGCCATGAGTGCGAAAACGATCGGAACTGTTGTCATCGCTACCAACGGTGACAACCGCTTGGTCATGATCAGTGCCATGAAGGTCACGATCATGCCGTAGCCGAGTATTGAGAGCATTTGTATCACCTTGACGTAAAGTACAATTGTTTTTATGGGATCTGCGCAAAAAGCGCATCAAGGTTCCCGCTGTATTTTTGGTTTGATCCAGCGGGTCGCCGCTGAGTCTCACACGAGTATCAACTCATGTGAAGGCCGCCATTGAGCGAGAAGTCGGCACCGTTTGCGTAACCGGCTTCATCGGAGGCTAGCCAGGCGCACACCGCTGCGATCTCCTCGGGTGTTCCCAGGCGACGAGTCGGAATGTCCTGAATGATGCGATCCATCGCGTCCGCCGTGGTGACGGACTTGAGCTTGGCAGTGGCGATGTATCCAGGAGAGACGGTATTGACGGTGACCCCACGGGAGCCGACTTCTCGTGCCAGTGCGCGAGTGAAGCCTCGAATTGCGGATTTGGCAGTGGAGTAGTTGACCTGACCTACCTGGCCCAGTTGAGCATTTACAGAGGAGATGTTGATCACTCGTCCCCAGCCTCGTTCGGCCATGCCATCGATAACCTGTTTGGTTACGTTGAATAGCGAATTGAGATTGGTGTCGATGACGGTAGCCCAGTCATTGGGCTGCATGTCATGGAATACAACATTCCGAGCAGTACCGGCATTGTTGATCAGAACGTCAACAGGGCCGACATTTTTCTTGATTTGATCGAAAGCCTTTTGGCAGGACTCCCAATCAGCAACGCTACCTTCAGAAGCGATGAAGTTGAAACCAAGCTCCTTTTGTTGGGCGAGCCAGGTGTCCTTCAGGGGGGATTCTGGGCCGCATCCTGCGACGACGGTGAACCCGTCACGTGCCAGTCGTTGGCAAACTGCAGTCCCCAGGTTTCCCATGCCTGCAGTAACAAATGCGATCTTTTTGCTCATGCGTAAACTCCTGTTGTGTTTTTTGTTGGGAGTATTGCCTGCAACCTTCGAGGGCTACTGAGGGCTAATAAACTCCACTCGAAATTGTTTTGCAAGATTACGCAGTACAATTTCTTCAAAAAGAAACGATTTCTTACCAACGGTCATCCTCGTGAGGATGCGGCTTCATGATCCTCCGGAGTTCTTCCAGCCCATCGAGAGTCGAGGTGCGAGGGCGGTACTCGCAACCCACCCAGCCCTGATAGGCCCGGTCTTCAAGCATGGAGAGCAGTTTTGGGAAGTCGATGTTGCCTGTGCCTGGCTCGTTGCGGCCGGGAAAGTCGGCGACCTGGATGTGACTCACCCGCGACCACCATTGATTGAGCTTGCGCAAGCAATCCTCGCCTAGAAGCTCGGTGTGGTAAGTGTCCAGGATCAGTCCAAGGCCGGGCAGTGTCTGAAGCATCTCTTCGGCGAAGTCGTATCGGCTCATCAGGTAACCTGGGACTTCATTTGAGCTTATGACTTCAATCAAAGGCTCGATGCCTTCTCCAGACAAGAACTCAACGGCGTACTTCAGATTGCGTCGGTAAATGCTGCTATCGGCAATGACCCCAAGTGCAGCCTGCGACACTCCTGACATCAGGTGAACCATTCGGCAATCGAGTGCATTTGCATATTCGACGGCTTTGATCAGATCAGATCGAAATGCTTCTTTTGAACTGCAAATGCCGGTAGTGCCTTTGGTTGGCCCCGATGGCGCGGCGAACTGCACCATCTGCAGTTCATGCTCGCAGAGAAGCTCTGCGATTTGCGGTGCTTCGTATTCGTAGGGGGAGGGAAACTCGACCGCTCGAAAACCTGCGTTGGCCGCTGCCGAGAACCGCTCCAGGAAAGGCAATTCTGTAAACTGGAAGCCGATGTGTGCGTTCAACCTGGTCATGGGGACTCCTTGAATCTTCAATCTGCATCAGGCTTTGAGAAGGTCGCGCAGCTTCAACACGGCGCTGTCGGGTGTTGTCAGTACGGGCAGGCCACTCACTTGACTCACTTGTTGTGCTGCGCTGGTCATGGAGAACTGGGCAAAGCACAACAATTCGCTATTGGTTGGGGAGCGAGCTGAATCGACGATCAGCGCGTCATGGCGTTCAGCATTTCCCTTGCGCAGTTCGGCGAGTGCTTCTGGACAAACAAGGGTGTCGAGCTCGATATCGACGCCCAGTTGTCCCGCGTGGGCTAAAAATTCCTCGGTCATCGATGCAATGGCCGGCTGGAATGTCGCAAGGATGGTGATTCTTGCTGTGCGTTGAAGGGCCGCCTCGATCATGGCTTCGTTCGGTTTAAGCACCGGAATGCTCAGCGAGCGCTTGCACAAGTCGATCGCCTCACCAAATGCCGAGCACGTAAACAGGATCGCATCAGCACCGGCCTCTGCGGCGTAGGTCGCGAGTTTCAAGAACCGCTGGCTCAAGTCCGGGGTCAGCTCACCGGCCTCGGCCAAATCGCTAGAGAGTGAATCCTCCAATAAATTGGCCAGCCTGGCCTCAGGCCAAAGTCGTGTGAACGCCTCAGTGATGGGGTCTATGGCTACTGGCGTTGCATGGATCAGATAGATGCGTGGGGCGGTCATGACGGTTTCCTGCGTTACTGTAGGTCAAGTGGGTGTACGGTGAAGCCCTGAATTGTCACTGGCGTGTTGATGTGCATCAGGTGTGTTATTTTTCTTTAAAGCTTGGATTCGGGTGTAATCACTCCATACCGGGCTATGCACGTCATACTCCTCTGATTACCGGTTTCCATGAATTCAGCAGAATCGACTCTTCAACAACCCTTGGTGGGCGAACCAGCCAAAATGAAGCCCAAGATTAAGAAAGACCTTGCGGAGCAGTTGGCACCCAAGATCATCGACATGGCCAGGGCCCGGTCGATGCGCGCTGGTGATCCTTTGCGTGAGGAGTCTTTTGCCAAGGAGTTGGGAGTGTCCCGGTCTCCGATTCGACGAGGTTTTGCGTTGTTGGCCGAATTGGGTCTGGCGACCAAGGAGCCGAACCGGGGTTATTTCCTGACGGCTGACGCGCGAGGAATCGACAGTCGCAAGCTCCCTCTGGAAGTCGATCCCTTTGAAGACTTCTACTTGCGCGTTGTTGACGACGTCTTGCGTGGTGACATTCCCACGACTTTTTTTGAAGCCGAATTGATGCGCAAATATGAGGTGCCCAGAGGGCAGCTCATGAAGGTTCTGACCCGACTGGCCAATGAGGCAATGATTGAGCGCAAGCCTGGGCAGGGGTGGGAGATCAACAGTTTTCTGCATGACTCCAAAGCCCATATTCAGAGCTACCGTTTTCGCATGGCAATCGAACCGGCCGCCGTATTGGAACCTGGTTACGAGGTGGATAAGCCAGCGTTTGCCAAAGCGCGGGAAATCCAGCAGCAACTGCTCGATGGCGACATTTTCACCTTGTCGCGATCGCAGCTGTTCCAGATCGGTTCGCAGCTTCATGAGCTGGTGGTGCGCTGCTCGGGCAACGCTTTTTTTCTTGAGGCAATCCGCCGCCAGAACCAATTGCGTCGTTTCATGGCCTACAAGGCCAACGTGGATCGGCCTCGCCTGATCAACCAATGTAAAGAACACATCCATCTTCTTGATCTCATCGAAAGTGGACAGCGAGAGGAGGCGGCGGAATTTCTACGCAACCACCTTGATGTGGTCGGGCGGCAAAAAACTGATAAAGAGGCCAAGGATGAGCTGGAATACCAGCGCAGCCTTGAGATATCGGTCGTCAGCTAGCGCTCAGCTCGTTTAACAACACCACGCCATCATCATCGCCGAACAGCTGGTCGCCATCGGCGATGGTGTGCCCGGCGAATTCCACCGTTATGCCAATCTGCCCTTCGTTTCGTTTGACGGTCTTTCGCGGTGATGTGCCCAGTGCCTTGATGGCGATCGGCATGTCACGTAATGCCGCTTTGTCGCGGATGTAACCGTAAATCATCACACCGGCCCAGCCGTTCTTGACCAGATCTTCAGCGATCACATCGCCGAACAGCGCGTAGCGGTCACTGCCGCCTCCGTCCACCACCAACACCCGGCCGTGCCCCGGCAGACTGCTTATTTCCTTGATCCGGGAATTGTCCTCGAAACATTTGAGGGTGAAGGCGCGTCCCTCGAAATCATTTTTGCCGCCAAAGTCCTGAAAAATTGGGGCCAGTACGCGAATTGAGTCTGGGTATTGATCGCAAAGATCGGAGGTTTTAACTGTCATGCAGGATCTCCTGGGAAAGCGAATTGGGTGACCGTTGAGCGTAAAGGTTGCACAAACTGAATATTCATGCAATAAAATGCAATCTGTCGAGGGCGATAGCGCTACTGCTCCCCATAACGTCTCAGGACGAACGGGAGCAAAAGGTTAAGGACTTCGTCTCGCCAATATTGTACTTTGTATTTACGATGTACATAAATGGGGCCGGTTCATCACGCACAGGCTTCGAAAAAATTCAGCTCAAACAATAAGTAAGGGGTATGCGATGCGTATTTTGGTTCTTCCTGGTGACGGTATTGGTCCAGAAATCGTTGAATCTTCGATGTCGGTGCTCAAGGCTGCCAACACAAAATTCGATCTGGGCTTGAGCTTCGATTACGACGATGTCGGTTTCACAAGCCTGGATAAATACGGCACCACCTTGCGTGATGAAGTGCTGGAAAAAGCCAAAGGCTACGACGGCATCATTCTCGGCACCCAGTCGCACGCCGACTATCCAGTGCCTGAAAAAGGCGGTCGCAACGTTTCTGCCGGTTTCCGTATCGGCCTGGATCTCTACGCCAACGTACGTCCTGCCCGTACCCGTCCATTCCTGACTTCCAACATGAAGGAAGGCAAGACGATGGACCTGGTGATCATGCGTGAAGCGACTGAAGGCTTTTATCCAGATCGCAACATGAGCCGCGGTTGGGGCGAAGTGATGCCGACTCCGGATATGGCTTTATCCACTCGTAAAATCACGCGTCATTGCAGCGAGCGTATCGCCCGCCGTGCATTCGAGCTGGCTATGAAGCGTGGCAAGAAGGTCACCGCCATTCACAAGGCCAACAGCTTCCACATGACTGATGGTCTGTTCCTCGAGTGCGTTCGCGATGTAGCGAAGGACTTCCCGGAGGTCGAGCTGGACGATCTGCTGGTCGATGCCTCCACTGCCCACCTGGTACGTAGCCCTGAACGCTTCGACGTTCTGGTCGCGACCAACTTCTACGGCGACATCATCAGCGATCTTGCCAGTGAACTGTCGGGCAGCCTGGGGCTGGCCGGTTCCATGATGGCCAGCGACACTCATTGCTGCGCCCAGGCCCAGCACGGCTCTGCGCCGGATATCGCCGGTCAGGACAAGGCCAACCCGGTTTCGATGATTCTGTCCGTTGGCATGCTGCTGCAGTGGATGGGCGAGCAGCACAACAAAGAAGCGCTGATCAAGGCCGGCCTGGAAATGGAGAAGGCTGTGGATGTTGTGCTGCAGGATCCTAAGCAACGCACGCCTGATCTGGGCGGCTCCAGCGGTACCAAAGCGTTCGGCGAAGCGGTAGCCAAAGCCATTCTGGGCTGATTGAAACGGGCGGCATGCCAGGCATGTCGCCCGTTATCTGGAGTGTTGCGGATCTATAACAAGAAAACGCCTGTTCTCCTTTTGGATATCCAAAGGAGGAGGGCACGAGGAGACCACAGTGAGTCAATTACTACTCGGTTGCATCGCTGATGACTTCACCGGCGGTACGGATTTGGCCAGTACGCTGGTACGTGGCGGCATGCGCACGCTACAAGTGATCGGTGTGCCGCAAGGGCCACTGCCTGACGACATCGATGCTGTCGTCATTGCCCTGAAAAGCCGTACCGTCAGCCCGGAAGAAGCCGTTACCCAATCGCTTGAAGCGCTGGAATGGTTGCGTGCGGCAGGCTGCCAACAGTTTTTTTTCAAATATTGCTCGACGTTTGACTCGACCTCTCGCGGAAACATCGGCCCTGTCGCCGATGCACTTGCTGAAGCATTGAACGTCTCGTTCGCTGTGGCGTGTCCTGCATTTCCGGAGAACAAACGGACGATTTTTAACGGTCATTTGTTCGTCGGCGATGTGCTGTTGAGCGAATCCGGCATGCGTAATCATCCATTGACGCCAATGACCGATTCCAATCTGGTTCGGGTGTTGCAGCAGCAGACGCTCAAACCGGTAGGTCTTGTTGCACATTCGGTCGTAAACAAGGGCGCGCAAGCCATTTCCACGGCTTTCAATAGCCTCATTGCCCAAGGTCGAGGTTATGCCATTGTCGATGCGATCGATGATGAAGATTTGTATGCGATAGGCACTGCCGTAGCGGACCATAAACTGGTTACCGGCGGTTCTGGCGTTGCGCTGGGTCTACCTGAAAACTTCCGTCGTGCAGGCAAGCTCGGTCAGTCCGAAACGGCATCGGTACT